>CAZOYD010000042.1:0-9102 GCA_964583985.1 uncultured archaeon | reverse complement strand
ACACACAATACTACTCCCAAAATTGCACTAATTAAAAATAATCCATTTACTGATAGAAAAATTGCTAGTGGTCCCACGATGATCGAACCAACTGGATTAATGAGCATTGAAAATGTAGCATCGATCGAACTTACTCTGCCTAATTTCTCGTGAGGGACATTGGTTTGTAAAATCGTTTGATAAATTGTGTTTATTATTGGCAAGCTGATACCCATTAAAAATAGTGCAGAAAAAATAAAACCAAAAAATCGGTAAGGCGCAAAAGCTAGCATGCCATATCCAATTTGCAATATAACTACCGTACCAAAAAACCATTCCATCTTATGACCCCAATGTTTTTTAATAGAAGTAGTTACCGCTCCAACAATTATTCCACCTTGTATTCCCATAGATATCACGGCATATTCAAGAACACTAGCAGAATGAATCTTCTCCGCGTAATAAGGAGACAAAACGTTCAATGGTTGGAGTAGAAAATTACCAACCATCGAAAGAATTATTAACACTATCATTCCAGGCGTATTTTTCAAAGTATATAATCCATCCATGAATTCCTTGGAAAATGAATCCTTCTCGATTTCTTCGGCATTATCTTTTTCAACACGGACAGATGGGATGTTGATGAGAACCAATGGAATAAATGCAAGTACAAATGTGATCACATCTACCCATAAAGCTTGCGTCACGCTCAAGTATATTAAAAGCATGGCAGCAAACATTGGTGCCACGAGTTGCACGAAACCCGAGAATAAAAAATTAATCCCATTGATTCTACTTAGTTTATCTTTTGGAACCATTGTGGGGATAATAGCATTTACTGTCGGTTGATGAAATGCTTGAAAGATACTCCGGATTGCTAATATCGTAAAGATCAACCAAAGTTCTCTATAACCCATCGACATAAAAATTATCAAAATCAAGGTTGCAAGCGCTTGTAGAAAATCCACTATCATGATAAGCTTCTTGCGATTCAACCTATCAGAAAATACTCCAGCTATTGGAGCCGCCAAAACGTACGGTAATATGAAAGAAAAACTAGCAAAAGATAACACGACAGGATTTTGGGTCTCAACTTCAAGCCACCAGATTATCACAAATACAACCACTTGCGATCCAAAAAGCGAAAAAATTTGCCCGATCCAAAAATACAGGTACTGATGAAACGACTTCTTTGTTGGTATTATTTCCATTTCTTTTACCTCTTATTTCTTGTCTATTAAATCAAATAATACTGTAATTACATCATCAACATCGCCATCAAACTTGAAAATATCTTCTTCAAGAACTCCTTCTACACCAAGTGCAACAACCTCATATATGAGGTTTTCCGCAAATTCTTCGGATTTATTAAGCGTTTGTGCTAATTTTTTAATAGGAATGCTCTTATGGAGTTTAATTAAACCTTCAACCCGTTTTTTAATTCTTTCAGGATTACTTGAAATATTGTGATTGACTTTAATTCTTGCTCCTTCCTTCACGTTTTTAATCTTGATTTCTGTATCTCCAAGGTCAATATCTCTAATGCTTTGTTTTATATCATCTCCTAAATCATCAATTTTAAACCCCTCTACTGCTTTCTCAATATTATCTCCCCAAGATTCCATTTTTTTACCGAATTCTTCCAATTTTTCAAGATCACCAATATTCTGTTTTACAAATTTCATCGATTTTCTCACCAATTCTGATACTGATGACCCTAAAGTATCTGACCACTCCCTCCATTCTTCACTCATTTCAGAAGGAACTGAGATGTTAATACGTGCTGCTTTTTCTCGAGCTTTTTCTGCTTTCATTCGGGCTTTCTCCTCTTTCTTTCGGGCCTTTTCTATTTTTGATTCGATCTTTTCATTTAATTGTTCCATTTCGTCTTCCATTTTTTCTCGTTCTGCTTCCATTCTCTCCCTTTCTCTTTCTAAACGTTCTAATTCCCTTTCTTTTCTCTCTTCAACTTTATCTTTGAAATTTTCAACACGCTCTTCGACGTTTACTCGTAATTCCTCAGCAATTTCCCTGATTCTCTCACGAAGAATTTCCTCTTGTTCTTTGACTTCTTCTTCTCTCTCTTGTAATTCTTCCATATATTCCTCGTATTCATCATCATCTTCAAAAAAATCTTCTCTATCTTTACCTGACATTTTATCTCCTCCCATTTTCTAAATAATTGATCTTAATGTGTATTAAAAATTCCAAGAAAAAATTAATGATTCAAATTCCTATATAATAGAGGATTCATCTCTAACTTGCCTCTAATATCAGGGACGCGGATCAAACCATTATTTATATCATATCTATTCATTTTTTTCATCACTCTTTTTTTTTAGGTTTTATTTTTCTTTGTGTACTTTGAGAAAGAAATATTTAATATGATATTTAAATGTTTGTGTATTTTATTTTTTTATGTGTATATATTTTTATATCGATCATCAACTAAAATTCTTTAATAATTAATCAAAAGTATATAATAAGAATAAATCACAAAATATCTCGTAAATTTCAATTATTTTTATGATTTAAGACATAAATCTTAAAGATTTATATTGTTTGATTATTTTTCCATAATTGTGTATGGATGTGTAAAAAAATTAAAAAAGAAAATTTTCTCCAACTTTAATCTCATGGAACTTTTCTGGAAAACGAATTTTCAATATATCCTTATTCCTAGTGCAATGACAAGCTCCAATAAAATCAATGGATTCTAAACAATTAAAACTTCTTGTATCATGTAAACCGCCAATAATAGCTTTAATTTTACCAGTACAATTAAAAGCATTAAAAATGTCATATAATCCGGGGTGACAGCATCCAACGAGAAGGATCCTCCTTTCATATTCAGTTTTTAAGAGCATTGATTGTTCTTTTAGGTAATTTCCTAACTGACCAGAAATAAATATGTTATCATCAATTTCTTGAACTCCGGCAACTCCATAAACCTGTGCTAAAGGGCATTTTCGTGTGAATTTGACTTGGTTTTCAATTGGAACATAAATTTCTAAATTCGGATTTTTGTTATAAATCCCAATTAAACCCCCAGAATGTTCTTGATGATCATGTGAGATGATAATTTTCTTGACATCAGAAGCATTCACACCCGTTTCTTTTAAATTATGAATGAGGATATTTGGATCATTTCCTGTATCAAATAAAACATAATTTTTTGATTTGATGTTGTAAATCAAAGCTGCAAATCCATAGGATGATATAAATCCTTCTTCAGCGTCTCCCTCATTAAAAAGGATGCTCACGCTAAAATTTTCCTCCATGGTTTCAACATAAGATTGATCTAGTAATTCCATCTTTTTCACTCATTACTCGGTGTTATTTGAGTTTAGTAAGATCTCATGCTATTATTAGTTCAAAAAATAAAACCTTGAATATACTATTGGACTAATATTAGATTAATTTCCCTATTTCAAATCAATCTCCTTTATTTGGTAAATCTCATAATTATTTAACCGATCTCATTTTTTCTAAAATGAGCTATCATGAAAGAATCACTGAAAAAGTGGTTGTACATCCATAATATTAGCTATAAATTGTTCCATCATCCTGCCGTGTTTACCGTACCAGAGGCAAAAATTCATTGCGGACATATCAAAGGAACGCATTGCAAGAATTTATTCATCAAGAATAAAAAAACAGGACAATTATATTTAGTGACCATTCCTCACGATAAGCGATTAGATTTAAATAAATTTCGCCGCATGATAAATGCTCCAAAAATACGTTTTGCAGAAGATAAAGAACTAAAAGAAGTATTAGGAATTACTCCTGGAGCAGTTTCACCGATAGGATTGGTTAATGATATTGAAAACAAAACAATATTTATTATAGATAAAGAAATTTGGAATGCGGATGAAATTTGTTGTCATCCAAATGTAAATTATGAAACATTGCAGATTCCCGGGCATGACTTTCAAAAATTAATAAGATCCACGGGGAACATTTTAGAAATCAAGGAACTGCCTTATTTGGAGCCTTTGCAAGAAGATGGATCGCAGATCTTCTCAAGTTCTATCTAATTTATGGAATAAAATATAAATTATTTTGTGATTACTATTAATACATGCCTTATTGTCCAGAATGTGGAACTCAAACAGAATCAAACTGGTTAATATGCCCAAAATGCGGAAGTAAATTACAAAGGAATATTAAATCAAATACCAGCCCCCCTCCAATCATTTATAATACATCTCATCAATCTGAAAATAATACGTATGGAATAGAAGCATTGATCTTTGCGATATTAGGGTTTATCATGATCCCCGTTCTTGGTTCGATTCTTGGCATTATTTTTGGCTTGAAAGGAAAGGATCGAGATGATAATTCTTCATTTGCTCAAGTTGGGTTAATTTTAGGCATAATTGGTATCTTTTGTTGGCTAATATTTGGTTTTGCATTTATCATTTTTTTTGTCAATATATTTACGTTAATGGGTTCTGCATATTAAGAGCGTGTTTGAAAAATGAACCAAGGAAGAATCAGCGTAGAAGGACGCATTATGGCAGTCAATAATGAAGGTGAAGCAAGAATCTCACGTAGTTATACTTATGGTTACATGGTTTTATCAGTTCAAGTAGGTGCGGATTTATATTCAATTTTAGTTTCTTCTTCCAAGATCAATACATACGGATTCTTACCACGTGCAGGACAGTACATTCATGCTGAGGGAATTAGATCCCCCGGACGTGATGGGTTCCATGATTATTCTTTAAGTCATCTCTCAATTCTGGAGCACGTGGAAATTCCAAAGAAAAAATTCAAATAACTAAACAACGGGGATTATTCTTCTAATTCTAATAGGGTTGGTATAAGGTTCTCTGAAGTTGTGTGAATCACATTTGGATGCTCGTCTATGAATTTTTTCAAATTTTTAGGTTTCCCATCTATGAAAATAATTGGGATATGTCTAATCGAATCGGTTTTTTTGATAATCTTTGCAGATATTATTCCTCTCGATGGAGTTACGCTTAGATAGATGAGAATGATGTCGGGCTCTAGTTTTTCTATTGTTTCTTTGGCATGCAATTCATTTTTATACTCGTATCCCACATTCCAGCCCTGTGATAAGAAGGGATTAATATATTCATATAATTCTTCTTCATTCCAATGGATGACAAATAAATTTAACATGATCTCTTTTTAAAAGTAAGAGCATGAATTAGAACATTTCTATATATTTAGAAATTAAACAAATTATAATTCAATTTGTATACCGTTTTGATAGTATCTAAATTTAAAAGATTTCAAACACACATTACTTGTATAAGAGTTGAGTAGAAAAAGAAGCGAATAATATTATGATAATTTGGATTTTAGATAGTGATTCTGGAATTAAATTGTTATATAAATCATTTTTAAAAACAGATGCTGATGCAGATATCGTATCTGGATTTTTATCAGCATTTTATCATTTTTCATTGGTAGAGTTTAAACAATCATTGGAATCTATAGAAATGGGCGGTTTACGATGGATTTATATATTAGAACCAGATTATAACCTGCTTTTTGTAGCCGCTGACGTAAAGAACATGAAGACCGAAATTTTAATGGGAAGATTAAACGTGATTAGAAACAAATTCCTCGAAAAATATGAAAAGGTTTGGGAAAAACGAGGAAAATCATGGGATGGTGATTTAAATATTTTTGTCCCATTTGTTGAAGAGATAGAAGATTATTATAACCAATGGAGTCAAATTGAAAACATTTCTCAAATGGCTGATTTTTTCGATGTTTTAGGCGTTTTCCAACAGATCTTGATTAACATCAGAAATATAATCGACCATCGCATGTATAGTAAATCTCAAGGCATCATTCTAAATACCATTCAAGAAGAGTTTGATAAGATAACTAAACTGGATAAGTACAAAGATAATCCAGAACTAAAAAATATTTCCTTGACCAAGGAATCTTGGTTTAACATCATTGACATAAACCTCATTAAGAACAGAAAGGAAATCATAATTGATTATCTAAAAAAAATACTAAGAATGATAATAGAGGTTCTAAAAAGCGAAAAAGGTAAGTATACCTGTCTAAAGTATTTTAGTAAAGAAAAAATCTTTGCCTATATTTACAATAATATGAAATTATTAAAAGATCTCGGTTTAGATTTATTCTTTTTGGATCTATTTCTAATGTTATGAGTGTATGGTCTTTTAACAACCCTATTTTTATTGATGAATACAAAAACCCACAATAAGATTACAGTTTTAAAGTGAAATGTTTTATAAAGCCATTAATACGTATCATAAATATAGAATGGAAATCATTGGTTAAAACAGGGAGAAAAGGAGTGATACAAAAGAATTGTCTCGAGCAAGCATAGTCAATCTAAGTGCCATCATGGCAAGTATCATTGTTGTTATACTGATAGCATATACACTTACTTGGATGTTTGGAATATTCGATTGAATTGCCCATTTTGTAAATAATGGAAGATAAGAATGTACACCATAGATTTATTGTGAAATGTTATCGGTTTATTGTAATACTTCATCTTTTTTCGTTTTTCGATAACTGCACTTGCTTCCACAGCCATTTTCTATTGTTGGGTCATGATCATCGGAGCTAAAATCTATAGGTAACACAAAATCTTTTGCTATTTCAGCTACGAGTTCCATCGAAACAGAAAGGACTTCGGGGTTAGATCTGAAATGGTAATTTATGATATTATCCAGTTTACCGAGATCTGAACTTACTAAAAGAATGCATATATTATGGTCCCCACTTAACTTAAATGCGTTTAACATGAATGGACAGCATTTAGCCATCTTAAATATTTCATCGGGATTTTTAGTGTTGATTTCTACAGTTGCCAAATGAATATCCACAAGTTTAAAATTTATTCCTGGTTGGAATTGAAGGATCCCTAATTTTTCAAGTTTTTTAATACGCATTCCTACAGTTGGTTGTGATCTATTGATTTTCTCGGCAATTTGAGTGTGAGTTTGATTTGGATCTTCCTGCACAAGCGTGATTATTTGCTTATCAATATCATCGAGTTTTAGTTTATCGCTAATCATAATAAATATCATATTGTAAAATAGTTTATATTCTAAAATAGTATTTTTATCCATTTATTATTTTCAAATTCTGAACATATATAAAAATAATAAATTTTACGAATTAACCTACTCATACGGAGATTTCCACTTTCTGAAATAATCATCATACTTTTTAAGTAAATCCTTTGGATCCAATTGAACCTCGTCTTGAATCGCTTTCAATGCTTCAAGTACAATTTCGGTTTGTAATAATTGAAATTCTTGAGCTTTTAAATCACCAGTAGTGAGATATCTATTGCCTACTTCATCAGATTTCAGTTTATCCATCGTATTGATATTGTAAATATCCATGAAATACCCAATTATGAATGTACCGATCAAAAGGATAGGAAAAACAATTAGTAGCATCCAAAATGTTATATTAAACGCTAAAGATATCAAGGATATTGCGCTAACGGTTGATACCGCAATGGAGTAATAAGATTGCCCCAATTTTAGCCGTGACAATTGCCTTCCAATGAAATGTGCGCTTTTGACTCTTTTTATAACCTTCGATTTTTTTAACCTTAACAAATATATTCACCTTATCTTTTTATTAGGATTATAGAAGTTTTATTTAATTTATAAATAAGCTTGAAGTTAAAGATATTAGTTGGATTATTTATGGTTTAAAATATAAAACTTTTTTATCATTATTTCGTATGATATTAGTATAATGTCAGAGATTAAATTACCTTTGGTGATAACAAAAGCCGACTGTCATCGTTGTCACGAACTAAAAGATTGGCTGAATAAAAACGATGTTAAATTTGTTGAAAAAGACATTGGCGATGAAGAATTTGTACATCAATTAACACACGATGAAAATTTCTTAAAAAACTTCTGTGATGCTGATGGGTGTGTAGTAAACACTCCCGTCGTTATGCATAAGGGAAAATATTGGTTTAAGGAACTCTGGGGTATTTCTGGTTTAAGAGTAAAAGAAGCCAAAAAATTATTTGGAGTAAAATAAGTCAATTTAATTTTTAATTTGTTCTTTTAAATTATATTTTTCTTAATTTTGGAAATAATTTTCCTACTATATTCATATATTTAATGTATTCTTCTCCAAAATGTTGAATTAAAGCTTCTTCTTCAATATCTATAACGCATAAGTAACCATAAATTCCAATAAGAAGAAAAAGTAGAAATGGATTAAATGTTATTAAAGGCAATCCAATAAAACCCGTAATGTAATGGAAGTATGAAGGATGCCTAACTACAGCATGACCCCAAGTTGTTGATAGGACAGGTTTTTGATTTTTAAGATAAGTTCCTCTCCCAATGCGACCTAAACAATCAATAATTAAACCTATTGATAAAATAGAAATACCGATAACTTGAAATGTGGAGCTAAAAACTGATGGTATCACTTCTAATAGTCCTAACGAGAATAAATCTATTCCATAAAAGAGGCAGAAGAATGGAATAATTGCAACGTAAAACCAAAAGAAAAGTGAGGGTAACACAAAAGTGATACCTTGAATAAAATTTTTAAATGGTGGAGAGGGATATTTAGCACCACCCCGTTTTATTAACATCATAATATCTAAAGGTAAATGGAATATAAGGTAGATTGATAAATATGAGATTAAAAAAGCACTATTAAATATGTAATTAATTCCCATCTTTAAATTCAGCGATTCTTTTTATTATTTTTCGAATTAAACGCAAGCCTTCTTCATCGTTTTGAACTCCTTCCTTACCTTTATCTCTACTCCATAAAGAAGCCCCTAAATTAGCCCCAAAAGCTCCTCCTGATGCGGGAATGATATGGTTTTGTTGGTAGAAATCTAAGATACTTCGTATAGCAATCTCTTGTCCTCCGCTACGATCTCCTCCTACAGCCAAAGCGGCTCCGATTTTATTTTTAAACACGTTTGGGTTTTTGGCAACAATGGCACGACAGCGATCTAATACTGTTTTTATTTGACCTGATAAATTGCCCTGAAATGTTGGAGTACCAATGAAAATAAATTTAGCCTTTTCTAACTTAATATAGAGATCTTCCATGTCATCTTTATTAATACAGCCTTTTTTTTCTCGAATACAATAATCG
>CAZOYD010000041.1:14452-32980 GCA_964583985.1 uncultured archaeon | reverse complement strand
TCTACATAAGTCGGGTTTACTCTATCAGTTTTATGTAAAAATGAAGCAAAATAACATTGAGATAAATTTAATTCCTCTCTAAGTTTATGTAATTTTATCATGAATTCGATAATAGATTCAAGGGAATTTTTGATATCAAAAATACAAATTATTGCATTGCTTTGCTGAAAAATTTCATTCCCTTTCTTTGAAAACCAATTATTGTTTTCTTGACCCGCTAAATCGAAAATTCCTAAGTGTGTATTTTGAAAAGAATATACTTCTGAATTAATCCCTCTTGATGGTTCTAAAGGAAATTCTAATAATTGAGTGGGATTAACTTTATCAAAAAAAATATTTTTAATGGTAGTCTTTCCGACTCCCGAAGGTCCAATTAATATTAATTTTTTATTCTGACTCATTTTATTATACCTATTCTTATTTGCTAGCTGAGGAGAAGGGTTGTTCTAATGCTTCTATAACATCATCACATGAATCGAGCATTAGCTCGATATAATTTTTAATGTCTTCCTTAAAGATTTTATCCTCTTTTTTTGCTTGCTCTAATATTAATTCACAGAACCCTTGAATTGTGTTTATACCGCTTCTTATCTGCAAATTGGTGGATTCTAATGGTAGAACTTCCCCTTTTCTCATATATATATCACATATTTCATTAAAAAACTTTTCAAAAGCGGTAATGTTATTTTTTAAAATATCTTCAGGTGCTATTTTGCGAAAAATCATGCCAATTCGTTTAAAATGCAGAATAGGGATCATTGGATATTCAACATCTCGAATTAATATTATAGCATAAAGTTGTTTTTTTCCTCTTGCATTTTCATCATCAACTTCAATTTTATAAATTTGAGAATAAAATCGATTAAAATCTAAAATTAGGAATTCATTTTTGGTATTTAACGCATCTCTCAAGAGATTTTTAACAAATCCTTCATCCTTTAAATTCACTGACGAATATAAAGCTCTTGGTCCCAAAATATGATCATATTTCCCTATAACTATAATAAATGGGTTTTCGTCCAAATCGTTTTTAAATAATTGATAATACTTGTTGAATTCCTCATTTTCTAAATCTTTCAATTCCATTTTCTAATCTCTAAATCTATTATGATTGTTACAAAAAAATAAAAAAAAAGTACTTTTTTTTATAACAAAAGATCTTATCCTATACTAAATATGTTAAAAAGCCCCTTTATAACTCTTTATATTTTAACTGATCATTCTTTATATTAGTACAAAAATCTATCTTAATAAAAATTTATGGATATAAATTTTCAAGAATATGTAAAAATTTAAAAAAGTGTAGTTTATTACATAAATATGTCTGAATCTGCAAAAACAATTGTGAAATATTTTTGTGACCGATTTTTAAATATTGATTATTATCCATCCAGTCTAAGTTTAATTCTTGATTTAGATATTGAAGTATTAAAAAATATTAAAATAGAGGATGTTGAAAAATTTAAAAAAATTAATGTTCACACAATAAGAGATTTATCTTTATTAAAGTCAACCGATTATGAGAATCGTGCCAAAAAAGTATTCATAGAAAAATCTACATTTAATACATCATTAGTTGCTTCTTATTTAATCACAAATGCGTGGAATAAGAGAAACCTTTATCTTAAAAAAGTGAAAATGAAGGTGGTTATTGCTGGTTTAGATTATGCTGGGAAGACTTCATTACTAAATAGAATGATGAATGAGTACAATTATAATGACATGATTAATTTAGAACCCACTATAGGTGCCAACGTTGAAGAATTTCAATCTGATAAATTAGATTTGGTTTTATGGGATTTGGGGGGTCAAAAAGATCATATTGAAGAATATCTTGAATCTCCTGAACGATTTTTTATTAATGTTGATGTTTTAATTTTCGTGTTTGATTCGCAAGATGATTTGCGTTATGAGGATGGTATTAAATATTTAAATGGGATTCTTGAAATTTTGGGATTTCTTAATGAAAATCCGTATTTTGTACTGCTATTAAATAAAGCAGATTCAGATGTTGTCGAAGATCCTGATTTTCAAATTAAACTTGAATATTTAACTCATAAAATATCTGATGTTTTTATGAACGGGGAGAAATCGTGGAATTTCGAAATAATTCCTACTAGTATTTACAACTTTTATTCCAACGAGCCTGAAATAGCTAGAAGCATAAAAAATATTTTCTCCAAAGATAAATCGAAGTCAACAGCAGAAAAGATTTTACCAAATATTGAAGAAAAACTTCAGAAAATCTTAGACATTAATTTGAAATTGATGGATAATGTTGTAGGTGAATTATCGGAAGTAAAACGAATCTTATTTAGATTAATCCCAGCTGATCTCTCTCAGTCTTTCTTCTCTGTGCCTTTTGAAAAAGTTCCAATGGAATATATCGCTGATAATGACATGATCAAAGAAAAATCAAAGAAAAAAAAGAAAAAGATAGAAGCAACATCAAGTTCTAAAAAAGTCAAAAGAGCTAAAGGTCCTCCTCAAAGGTTGAAAGTCTTTATGCCTCCAGATACCACAGTTGAAATAAATAATAAAGTTGAAAAAATCGATGAAACGAAAATAAAAGATGCAAAAAATTCGTTATTGCAAACCACACCGTCATTTACTCCTCCCATAGCACCGAAAAAAGAATTAAATGATACGTTAATCTCCCTTAATTCCCTTAAGCCACCGCCACCACCTCCAAAAATCGTAAGATCAGAAGATGGTTCAAAACAGAATCAAAGAAGTCTCGTCATCTCCGAACTTAAAGAAATGTTCATGAAAAGGGGATTGGTGACTCGATAAATTTTTATTTTATTCAAGAAAAATTACGATAAATATTATTTTACGAGGTTCTAGAATTTCATGGTATTACCAGTATGCAAAATTAAAAACAGGTCGTGATATCAATCTCAAATAAGCTTAATATAACTAGTGAAATGAAACGTTATGAGGAAGAAACTGGAAGACAAGCAATTTGGCATGGGGAATTAACAAAAGGTTTTAAAAGGTGGAAGGAAGGAGAAAAAAATATTTATGGCAATAAAAAAAGAATTTCGGTGTATATTTCTCACGAAACAGAACAAAAGTGGCAAGATTTCATTAATTCTGTGGAATCTAAAACTATCTCAAAATTAATCCGAGTGAGTGTTGATGAATACATAAAAGAAAAATCAAAACAAATCGGAAATTTTAACCTAGATCTTGATTACCAATTAAATCCTAACACCTTATACTATTTAAAGCAAAAATTAACAATCATTAAAGGTTTTTTACAGCTTATTTTAGAAAAGTATAAACTAAATTTAAATGAAGAGATAATATCAATAGTCGAAAACCTATTAATCCAGGCTCAACAATTAGAGAGTAAATTTATTAATAAAGTGGACGATAAAAATACAAGCACGATGCAATTAGATGTGCTTATAATAGAGGATGATTTGGCAACTGTTGAAATATTAACTAATTATTTTTCAAGTCAAGGCTATTCGGCGAAAGGAGTATATACCGGTGCAAATGGTTTAGAGGAATTGATTCTGAATATGCCTAAGCTTATTCTTCTAGATATCATTCTACCAGATATAAGCGGATTTGATATTTGTAAAAAAATTAAGCATAATAGTAAGTATAAAGATTTACCAGTCATATTTGTGACTGCCATGCCTGGATTTAAAGTACAAGAGAAATTAGAAGAAACTCAAGCAGATGGATACATATTAAAACCATTTGATTTAACAGATTTTGAATTTCTGTTTAAGTATTTATGAATAAACTATAGAATGTATGAAGATTTTAAAAAAAAAAGAAAATCTTTTCAAGATTCTACTATTTATATAATCTACGGTGCTTTTTAGTAATAATAATATTTATAATTATCAACTATTAATATCAATGATTTATCAAGTGATAAAAATACAGAATCTACCTAAGATATACACATTTATTTGTTGCAAGGTATTATTATTATGTAACCGAGTTGATTTTTATGTCAAAAGAAAAAATAACCACACAATGTCAAGGTGAACTTACTTATTAAAAAAACCGAAGAAATGGAATCCTATGAACATGAGACGGGAAAACAAGCTTTATGGCAAGGAAGAATAACCAAAGGATTTGAAAAATGGAAAGAAGGTGAAAAAAACTATTATGAAGACAAGAAACGAATTTCAGTATATATTTCACGTGAGACTGAAAAGAAATGGCAAGATTATGTGGAAAAAAGTGAATTCAGTACCCTATCAAAATTAATCAGGGAAAGTGTTAATAATTTTATTCACCAAAATTCAGAACAAATGAGTCGTTTCGGTTCAACGTTTGAAAAAGAATTGAGTTCTGCGGCTTCATATGAACTAAAACAAAAATTAACAACAATCAAAGGTTTTCTTCAATTAATACTCGAATCTTACAATGGAGAAATCAACGAACAAATTAAAGGAATAATTAACAATGTTTTTGAACAAGCTAAACAATTAGAAAGCAAATTTATAACAAAAAATGAAGAAAAAATGTATTTAGAACCTGAATATGATGTGTTATTAATTGAAGATGACATAGCAACGGTCGAACTCATCACAAATTATTTTGAAAGTAAGGGTTATTCTTGTAAAGGTGAATTTACGGGATCTGCTGGCTTAGAAAAACTCAAGACTTATAAACCAAAATTGATATTACTTGATGTCATACTTCCTGACATCAGTGGCTTTGAAGTTTGCAAGAAGATAAAGTTTTCTGACAATTTAAAAGATTTACCCGTATATTTTATCACTGCGATTCCACGATTTAAAGTACAAGAAAAAATGGAAGAAACAAGAGCAAATGGATACATTATGAAACCTTTTGATTTGGCAGATTTCGACTTTTTATTTGAGCAGCTATGAAGGATCATCCTATCTCGCAATAACAAGAGGGATTGTAAAATAGAAAGTTGAACCTTTATCAATTCCTTCAGATTCGACCCACATCTTACCACCATGCAGGAGTATTATCTCTTTTGAGAGGTACAATCCCATCCCCATTCCATCAGTAATTATATCCCATCTATTCTTATCAAGATTTATTTTTCCAAATGCTTTAAATAAGTTATCTTGATCCTCTCTTCTTAAACCTATACCAGTGTCTTTAATTGAGATTTGAATGAAATTTCCTGTAATTTCTGAGCGAATTGTTATTTCTCCTCCTTTTTGGGTATATTTAATAGCATTGAGCAATAAGTTTACAATAACGGAATACATCTTTTCTTTATCAACATTCACTTTTATATTATTATTGATATTCACGTGAATTTTATGATTTCTCATTTTACTGAGCCCCTCCATATCCTTTACTGCATTTTTTATTAATTCAAATAAGTAAATCTCTTTGATGTCCAATCGAGCATACTTTTTGAAATAATCGTCTAATTGAAAACTGTCAATAAAGGAGTTAATAAGAAGTCTTAATCTATCACTTCCATTTACAACATTATTGAGATATGAGATAGCTTTTTCATCTAGTTGTGAATGATATTGTTTGATCAAAAATTCTGAAAAACCTTTTATTGAGATTAGAGGGGTCTTAAATTCATGAGATAATTTCATTAATAGATCAGACTTCATTTGTTCTATTTTTTTATCCGAGGTGATATCAATTATAACAGTAAGAATAATATTTTCTTGCTTTAACTCTATTAGACTGGATCTAATTTGGATCCAATTAAGTGTTTGTTCTTTTGTTTTAATTTGCAATTCAATATGAGTTAACTCATTTTTATTGATCAAATCATTTAGTCCTGTTTGAAGTAGTTCCAACCCATTATCGATATAAATAGGTAAATCTATGAAATTATTTCCTATAAGCTCACTTTCAGAATAACCTATTATCTTCTTTAATGTTGAATTACATTCGAGTATTTTCCCTTCGATATTTAACAAGATTAGACCATTTGGTGAAGTTTCAAAAAGATGCTTATATTTTTCCTCCGAATCTTTTAGTTTCTGTTCAGTATTTTTCTGATCTGTAATGTCAATTACAGTGACTAAGTCAGCTGACCTTCCCTCATATATTATCGTATTTGAGTAATTATCCAACCACTTAATCGTGTCATCTTTTTTAAAAATTCTATATTGATAGTGTTTAATTATTCCTTTTAATCCTTTTTGTTTCTTTTCAACTTGAGCTGTGACTAAACTCCTATCATCGGGATGAATGAACTTTTTAAATTCTCCAGGAGCCCAGTTCTCAATTTCCTGTACAGAATATTGTAAAAAATCTGCAAACCTCTCGTTCATGTATTTTATAAGATCATCTTGAATAATCGCAATACCTAGTAATGATTCGTTAGCAATGGTACCAAATTTCTGCTCGGATTCTTTTAATTTTTTCTCAAATAATTTCTCATTTGAAATATCCATAGAAATTATGTATATATATTGCACATCTCCAATCCTTACTAAAGATGGTTGTGATTTTACCCAGATTATCGTTCCATCTTTCTTAGGAACTTCCATTTCAAAAGATGATAGCTTCTTTCCCTCAAATAAATAATCCGTTCTCTTTTTTAATTCATCAAGCTTATTCTTATCCATTAAAGGGATATCAATTGCATTTCTACCGATTATTTCTTCTTTCGAATATCCTAAAATTTCCTTGATATTATAATTACAATCAAGAACATCCCAGCTCTGATTTAAAAGTAATATATAATAGGGTGAAAATTCAAACAAATGTCTGTACTTTTCCTCCGATTCTTTTAACTTCTGTTCTGAGATTAATTTTTCAGTAACATCTTTCATAACTGCGAGCATCCTATCATCCCCGTCAATTTTAATCAGTAATCCGCTAGCAGAAACATCTATATATTTACCAGCTTTATCGATAATCTGATAATCAAGAAAAACTTTTTTTTTCTGTTTTATCACCTTTTTATACGCTTCAATAGCTATGTTCAGGTCTTTGGGATGTATAAAGGAGTTTCCAGTTTTTCCAATAATATCGTTTGGTGTATATCCAGTTAGATCATAAATCTGAGGGCTCGCATATAGAATTTTTCCCTCTAAGTCCATGATTAATACTCCATCATTTAGGTTATCAACGAGATTCTTATATTTTTCTAATGATAATTTTAACTTTTCATCTTTTTCCATTAGTTCAGTAATTTCTATGGCGTAAATGTTGATATAATCGCTACCTTCTACAGGTGTGACGTAAAGTGAATAAAATCTTTCATTAAGATTTAGCTCTTTTATTATAATCTCATGATTTTGCAGACATTCTTTAACTTTTTCCCTTAAGAATAATGGTATCCTATTTCCTGGTTTAAGATCAAAGAGTATTTTTCCAGGTTCATTTAAATAGAGAATAAAATCCGCACTTACTCTCATAATAGGGTAAGGTGCTTCATCTGGAATTTTCGCTAAATCCTTAATTAATTCTTCTATTTTTTTTCTCTCAGAGATATCGTCTATAGCATTAATAAAATAAGTTTGACCATTAATCTCGTGTGATGATGAAGTCATGGAAGCAAAAAATTTAGTCTGATCCTTACGTTTAAAACTCACCTCAAAATTCTGTACGCTTTCCCTCTTTTCAAGCATTTCCAGGAATTTTTTTCTATCTTTTTGATCATCGTAATGGTCGAGTGCGGGTATCTTTAAAAGCTCATCTTTAGAATCATACCCAAAAACTTTCACCGCATAAAAATTACATTCTGAAACTTCTCCCTCAGGATTACTAATTAAAATTGCAAGAGGAATTGTTTCTATTAATTTAGCGAGTTTATTTTCAGAATCTTTAAATCGTTCTTCAAATAGTCTCCTCTCAGTTATGTCTCGTGCAAAAAATAGAATGCTATTTGATTGGTCATATTCTTCAATTTGCATTGCATAAATTTGAAAGTTGTTTTCAAATCCATCATTATCTATGATGCTAATCTTAATATTTTTAAATTCTGTTTCCTTAAATTTAGTTTTTAACATTTCTAACAGTAATTTCTTGCCATCTTTTTTTACTATATCCTGAATTTTTTTTTTTTTAATTTCAATTAAGGAAATTCCTAATCTCTCTAAAAATGCTTTATTAGCATTTAAAATTTGACCATTAAAATCTGTAAGAAAAATACAAAAGGGATTATTCTCAAACAAATTTTGAGACATTATCCCTGATCTTATAGCTTCTTCTATAACCATTTTATTATTCGTAATGTCGATCCACAAACATAAATCCGCAGTTTTTTCATTGTAGAGAATTGTCTTTGAGTATTGATTAACCCATTTAATATTCCCAGATTTTGAAATGATTCTGTATTGAATTTCATTTAGAACATCCGCATCTCCTCTTTCCTTTTTTTTTGCTTGTTCAATAATAAAAGTCTGATCTTCTGGATGAATAATAGTAGAAATATGATCTATACTCCATCTTAACATTTCTTGAATTGAATATCCGTTTATTAAAGATACTTTTTCATTTACATATTTTATTTCTCCATCTTGAAGAAGAAATATTCCTATATATGAGTGATCTCCGAAAATTTTAAACTGTTCTTCAACTGTTTTTAATTTTTTTTCGGTCCTATATCTATCAGTAATATCTTGGAACATCATCAGAAATTCTTCACTTTCTTTCAATTTAACTATAGACATCGCAACAGTTACCCAAATATTGCTCCCATCTTTTCTGAATACATTGTATTCAGATGGTATAAACTGAGCATCAGTTTTTAAGCTCTTAAGTTTCTGTAAAATGATATTTTGATTTGTTTTTGAAAAAATCGATAAGTGCATTAGATGGGTATTCTCAAGCTCTAATTTAGTGTATCCAAAATAAATTTCACAAGTTGTATTACAATTAATAATCCTTAGATTGTGATCAAGAATGATTATCGCAGAGAAGGGGGTCTCGAATAAATACTTATAGTGCTCTTCAGAGGAGCTTAAATTATTATTCTTTTCAGAAACGATTTTATTGAAATCAGAATGAATTTTTTTTAATTTGCTTTCTGATTTTAATAATGGACTTTTAAGTTCTTTTTTTTCAATAACGTATCGAATCGATCGATTCAATAATGAACTGGTTAAATCTTCTTTGAAAAAAAAGTCTTGAATCCCCATTTTCAAAGCTTGTAGAGCAATATCTTCTTCATTTTTTTCTACCATAAGAATGACTGGAACCTTAGGAGCGATTTCTAAAACTTTTTTAATTACATCAGCTCCTTTTAAGTCTGGTAGATTTAAACTGCAAAGTATGACATCACATTTACTCTTTTGTAGATAAATAATTGTTTCTGAGATTGATTTACACTTTTCTATTTTATAACAAGCATCATTAGCGTTTTTTAAAATATCCTCTAACAATTGCACATTCCTAAGGTCCTTTTCGATAATAAGTATTTTAATGATTACTTCTGTTATTTTAATCACCCATTCAAGCAAATTTTTGACATAAACATAATTTATTATTCCTAAATACAACTTTTTTAGGTTAATGACAAAATTTAAGAAATTAATTCTTAATTAATATTACAGTTTAATTGAAATAGCTAAATTTTAATAGGAACCGAAAATATGAACTTACTACCCTTATTTCTTCCCTCAGATTCAATCTTAATCGTTCCTCCGTGTAGTTTAATTATTTCTTTTGAAATGAATAATCCCATTCCCATGCCTTCAGAAACTACATCCCATCCTTTTCCATATCTTTCTACTTTTCCAAAAGGTTTAAATAAATTTTCTTTCTCTTCTTCAGTAAACCCAATTCCATTATCTTTTATGCATATTTCAATAGATTTATCCATAACAATAGATTTAATCGAGATTAATCCTCCATTAGGCGTGTAATTAATCGCATTAACCAATAAATTCATTATTACCACGTAAATTTTCTCTTTATCAAAATAAAACAGGACATTTTCATTTAGATCAAGATGGACAGTGTGTTTCCTGAGTTGAATAAGTCCTTGCAAATCATTTAAGCTTTTTTTAACCACCTCAATTATATTTCCATGACTCAAATTTAAATTTACCAAGTCAGTTTCTAATTGTGAGCTTTCTATGAACGAGTTAACAAGTCTTTTTAGTTTTTCACTACCATTCTTAATATTATTTAAGAATGAAATTGCTCTAGTATCTAAAAGATCTTTATATTCCATTAAAAAAAAATCAGTAAACCCAATTAACGATATCAGGGGTGTTTTAAATTCATGAGAAAATCTCGTTAATAGATTATTTTTAATCATGAGAATTTCTTTTTGTTGAGTAATATCTTGGACCCAAATCTTATAACTCAATACATCACCATTGATATTATATTGAGGTAGTAGTGAACCGGATAAATATTTCAATTTTCCAACTTTTGAAAAAATTCTAAATTCCATCTCTTTGGTTTCGAAGGATTTTGAAAACAAATATCGATCGTCAGGATGAATTATCTCGTAAAAAGAATTTGCATTTTTTAATTCGTATACATTGTATCCGAGAATCTCTATTAATTTTGGATTGATATAAACGATTTCATTACTTTGAAGATCAATCTTTATTAAACCCATTGCTGAGGATTCAATCAAATTTTTATATTTTTCTTCTGAAAGTTCAAGTTTAACTAATGCTTTTTTATTTTCTGTAATATTTTCACCTGAACTTAATGTACCAATTATTTTTTTATTTTCATCAAATACTACAATGTTCCGCCATTTAATGAGTAATTCTTCGCCAGTTTTCGTAGTAACATAATTTTCAACGTAATAATAACCTTCATTTTTCGTAATCATTGAATCTTCAAACACTTTTAGTATCCTTTCTTTCTCATAATCCGGAAGGCAAGTCTCAAACCAATTTTTTCCCAATAACTCTCCACTCTCATATCCCAAAATTTCACATCCCTTCTTATTGAGTAATACAATATCTCCATTATTATCTAAAGCTCTCATTATTACTCCTGCTAACTCAAGATATTGCTCTACTTTCGCTCGTTCATCTTTGAGTTTTCTCTGAGTTAATTTAAGATCAGTAATATCATGTCCATAAACATTTACGTAATTTGTATTTTGAATTGGAAAAAAAGACATTGAGTAAAATCGATCCTTAATTTTCAGTTCTTTTTTTTGTGGTTTTTTTTCTAAATATGCGTTTTTGATTGATTCTCGTAAATTATATGGGATTCTATATCCGATTCTGCAATCAAACATATCACACCCTGCTTGATTCGCATAAATTATAAATTCACTAGTAGTTCTTAATACGGGGTTGGGATCTTCAGAAGGAAATTTAGCTAAGTCTTCGATCTCTTCTTTAGCCTTTACTCGTTCGCTAATATCCATGACCATTGAACGGGATGCAATGACTTTATTTGTTTTATCGAGGACTGGTTTTACAGTTAGACTGATCCAAATCGGATTTTGATTTTTATGTTTCATCTGCAATTCTTCATCTATTATGGAATAACCTTTAGTGAATTCCTTGAATATTTTTTTAGCTTTCACCAATCCATCTTCAGAATTGAAATACAGGTCAAAAGCAGTCATTTTTAACAATTCTTCCTTGGAATAACCTAATAATTTTTCTGCTGCATTATTGCATTTTTGAATTGTCCCGTCTAGATCAATCGAAAAGTAAGCAATTGGAGCCTCTTCATACAGAATTTTGTATTTTTCTTTTGAATTTCTTAGCTCTTCTTCAGCAAGTTTTCGTTGGATTATTGATTTCAAACGAATGCCAATCTCCTTTGTTAATTGTTTTTCTTCTTCAAGAAAGGGCGTCTTTTGAGAGGAGGAATAGATCGTGATAATTAATGGTTTGTCAATTATTATCTCCTTGATGGTTACAATCAACTTTGTCTTATTATAATTGGCACTCTGATAGCTTTTTCCATTATATTCAATTCTTGAATATGTTTTTTTTGGAAACTGCCACGCAAGCGGGATTAAATTAACAAATTCATAAAGAATTTGTTCAATCGTGATTCCTGGTTTTTCAGCTACTTGCGAAATTTCATATAAGCAATTTAACTCCTTTAATCGTTCATTTAAAAGAAAATCAAATTCCAATAATTTCTGTTCTGTTTCTTTATTCTGCGTCAGATCATTATATATCGCAACAATATCGCCTGAAGTTAATTTATACACATAATTCTGCCTCCAACCTGCAATTCTATTATCTTGATAATAGGATGAAGATTGATGTTCTGGTACTCCTGTTTTCCACACTTTTTGAAAGACACTAAAAAGCCCAAAATCTTTAATTCCCGGAAAAATTTCAGTGACTTCCTTTCCAATGATATTTTCTCTATTTAAATTATCAATTCTCTCTGCTGCCGAGTTAAATTCTTTAATTATAAAATTCAAGCCATCATCTGTTGCCTTATAAACAATAACTCCACTATCAATGCTATTAAACAATTCTTGGTATCTTTTTAAAGAGGCTTTTAATTTTTTTTCAGCTTTAACACTCTCAGTTACATTGTTGATAGTTGCGATCATTCCATTAAATCCCCCACTTTCATTTAGAAGAGGGGTCGCATTAATCGAAAGGAATATCCTTTTGCCATTTGAGTGTTCAATTGCATGTTTAACGTCAAGTAAAGGTGAAAGAGTAACTTTCACTATATTAAAGGGTAGCTCCTCAGGTGGAAAATCATTCCCTTCATAATCAGTCATTTTCCATTCTGGAGCATTGTACTTGCGTTTAATAATATCATCTTTAGAAAGTTCCAAAGCAATTTCTGCATGCCTATTTGCAAATGTAATATCCCCCTGTTTATTTAAAATCACTATTCCTATTGGACTAGTTTGAGCAAATAGTTTAAAAATTTCCGGATCAGACTGTAATTCATTAGGTGCTTGTTCCACCTTAGATTCATGTTCCTGTTGTATAATTTCCAATACTTTTTTAGAGGGATTTAATTCATGTTCCAACTTTTTTCGCGCAATGGAGTATTCAATTGAGTGCGTTAATAGTTGACTATCGAATCTATCCTTAAATAAGTAATCTTGGATGCCTTTTTTAATAGCCTTTAATCCAAGATCATCTTCTCCATTTATAGTAAATATAACAATCGGAGTATTATCTGCTAAATCTAACATTTTATCTATAGTTTCCATTCCCTTACTATCTAATAGATCTATATCTAATAAGACAATATCAATTTGATTCTGATTTAGTAAATTTTCCGAATCTGCTAGGGAATGAGATACATAAGTATGATAAGAATTATGTATAAGATCTTTTAAATGTATTTTTATTAGATTTACATCTCGGGGGCTATCATCAACTATTAAAATCTTTATCTGATTTTGCACTACCATTGACACCCATCCCTATACTTAAAATTACTGTTAGAAAATTATTGTTAAGTGATGAATAATTTTTGCTAAGAACGGATCTAGAGAAAGAGTATTTAATATTATGTGTAACAATTCATAAATTCCGTAAAATATCAGAGCGTAAAACAAAATAAATCATATGTAGACATATTAAGAGTCTAAAAATAGTAATCATGCATCTTATGTAATTGCTGGTAATTATACTTTGAATATGCTTCCTCGTGTAAAATCATCTGTTGTTTTATTCTCTACCAATGTTGAACCATTAAGGGTATCTAATATTTTTTTAACACATGTTAATCCTAATCCAACTCTATTGAACTTATCTTTAGAGTTAACTTCATTCATAAAAATGTTTTTCTTAGAAATATCGGGAATTTGAATTCCGTTATCTATAAAAGAAATCTCGAAAAATTTAGAATGTTGAGAAATTTGAATTGCGATTTCGGGAATATCATTTGTATTATGTTCAATTGAGTTTGCATACTACTCTCAACATTTTGGTATTATCTTTCGATGAAATATTCTAGAATTTGAGCAATTATGCCAAAAAATTCCCCTTTAATATCGGTTTCTCATATTTTTAAAAATCTAAACTATAGTTAAAATCTCATTAATACGATTTAGAAGAAAACTAAAGTCAAATGGTTTTTCAACAAAATCTAATGCTCCTAAAGCAACAGCTTCATTTTTAATACTTCTATCAGCACTAATGAAAATAATCTTCGCTGTGGGGTCGAACTGTAAGATTTCTTTAGAAGCTTCAAGTCCATTTTTTATGGGCATGCGATGGTCCATCAAGATGATATCTGGTTTAGGATTTGCTTCTTTAAATTCTTTAACAGCTCTTTCTCCATTAATAGCTTTCGTTATCGAAAACCCCTTTGATGCAAATAACATCTCAAAAGTTTTTAACAGTAATAGATCATCTTCAACAATAAATATGTTTGATATTATTGCTCACCTCTAGGAATTAAAATAACGAAATTACTTCCTTGTGTATGATCGTCCTTGATGCGATTTTCAACGCAAATCTCGCCATGATAACTTTCTACAATCTTTCGAACTAATAATAAACCTAGTCCGATCCCTCGGTTTAATGGTTCATCCTTAGAACCTTTATTTAGGATTTCATTTTTCCATTCGTCTTCTATTCCAATACCATTATCTGAAAACTCGATTTTGAAATATTTAGCACTATCTATATTTTCTTCAGTAATTTTTATTGTTATTTCAATAATAGGATTGTAATTGAATCTAATCGCATTAGATGCTAAATTTTGCAATATAGAACGGAGAAAATCATTTGCTAAAACAAGAACTTTTTGATATGGCGAAATAACTGTTATGTCCACTTTTTTATTTTTGTATATAAACTTTATACTTTGAATTTCTTCTCGTAATATATTCAAAAAATCAATTGTTTCAATAGGAAGGAGATTTTCTTCAACTTGAGTGAGTCTTTTTATATTTAATATTAAATTAGATCCTTTAGATATTTGGTCATCAATAATTTCTATAACATCTCTCAATCCAGATTGAATCGAAATTCCCTGTAAATGAATTTCAAACAATTGAGATGCTGATAATACTCCTTGGAGAAGATTATTCATATTATGTGTAAATATATCTTTATAAAAATTAGCTCGTTGATAAGCTTGCCTATAATTTTCTTCTGAGATCTTTAAAATCTCTTCATTTTGACTTCTCTCTCTAGCATATATTATTGACCGTTCCAAAAGTGATAAAGTCAATTCCCCTTTCACAATATAATCTTGTATACCCTCTTTGACTGCTTTAATTGCTAACTCATCATCGGTATTGCCAGTCAATATAATTATAGGTACATTACCTATTTTTTTTTTTAAAATCGAGACCGTGTTTAATCCATCACAATCGGGTAGGCTCAAATCTAATAAAATGATATCAATTTTTTTCCATAAAAAAATTTCTAATCCTTCACTAAGAGTGGTAGATGTATTAAAAGAATATTCGAAATGATTTGATTGTTTTAGAATTTCTTTTACAAGGCGAATATCACCAGGATTATCCTCAATTAATAATATATCAATCTTCTTTTTTTCTACCATTCCAACTATACCTTTTTTTTTGATCAAGATCAGATTTTATTATTATAATTTCGAACAATTCTGCTTATTTTGATGGAAATAATTAAATCCGACTTGAAATTCATTTAAAATAATAACACAATGATTTATTATTTTTGTTAATTTGGTTGATTATAATTAATCTTTATAAAAGATTTTTACACTAATTTAACTTTTTTTAACTATTCCTTCTAAAAATATGTAAAAATTTATATTTAACTTTTTTCATTTATGTAATGTAAAAATCAAATTAATACGTTTTACATAAAATTATCAGTAAATTGATCAAATCTTTCCCAAGGAACTGAAGAATAATAAGTTTGTGAAATTTTAAGCAGGATAATAGAAATGAATAGTAAAAGTAGTAGGAAAAAAGTAGAAGTACAAGAAGATAACTCGAAATCTAGATTAAACATCAACTTTAGCTAAATAAATTAAAACTCAGAAATTAATTTCATTATGATGAAAGTAAATAATGCCAAGATGATTGGGAGAAAAAGGAAACTAATTGAAGAGAGCTTAAGAAAAACAAGTGAAGATTTAAAGTTTTCTGAAGGAAATTTCCAATGCATTTATGAGAATTCTCCTATAGCGTTATGGCATGAAGACCTTTCAAAAATAAAGGAAATTATTGATGAATTAAAGAATTCTGGGGTGAAAGATTTTAGATCTTATCTAGATGAACACCCAGAATTAGTTGATGAATTTGTTTCATTAATAATAATTAAGAATGTAAATAAATCTACTTTAAATCTAATTAAAGCAAAAAATATTGATGAGATTATAGAAAATACGGATAAAATCTTTACTAAAATAAGAAGTGAAGTATTTAAAGAAGAGATTATTTCACTCGTTGAAGAAAACCTTAACTTTGAATCTGAAACAATTATTTATACTTTAACTGGTGAAAAAAGAAACGGTATCCTTAGATTAACAGTTGTATCCGGCTATGAACAAACATGGAGTAAAGTTTTAATATCAATTTTAGATATCACAGAGAGAAAAAAAGCAGAAGAAGGATTAAAGGATACTTTAAAAGAAGTAAAACGAATAAATCAAGAAATCTATATAAAAAATCTCGTGTTCAATTCTTCCTTATCAGCTCAATGTGTAGCAGATTTAAATGGAATTATCATTAGTGTAAATCCGGCTTTCCTAAAGTTATGGGGCTATGAATCAGAAGTAGATGCCATTGGGATTTCCTTGGGTGACTTTTTTGTTAATCCCGATGATGCTACATCTGTTCTTGAAGCATTGGTCAAACCAGGAGAATGGAAAGGCAATTTTCTAGCGAAAAAAAGCGACGGATCGCATTTTATTTCACAGGCACTTGCTACACCATTATATACCGAAAATGGTGAGCATATCGGATTTCAATCAGCAAATATTGATATTACAGAACGGATTAAATCTCGGAAAAAATTAAAGAACGCATTAGAAGATTTAAAACGCTCAAATGCTGAATTAGAACAGTTCGCTTATGTAGCATCTCATGACTTACAAGAACCATTGCGCATGGTTGCTAGTTTTACTCAATTACTCCAAAAAAGATATATCGATAAATTAGATCAAGATGCGAATGATTTCATTAACTATGCGGTAGATGGAGCAATACGGATGCAAAGCTTAATCAATGATTTATTAGCTTTTTCCCGAGTAGGAACACAAAAGGCCGCTTTTAACGAGACGGACATGAATCTCATTTTAGAACAAGTAAAATCCAATTTGAGTTACTCTATAAAAGATACAGGAGCAATAATTACTAATGACCCTTTACCGGTTGTAATAGCTGATGAATCACAAATGATTCAATTAATACAAAATTTAATTTCAAATGCAATCAAATTCCAGAAAAAAAATGCAACCCCCATCATTCATATTTCAGGAAAAACGGAAGAAAATCAATGGATATTTTCCGTGAAAGATAATGGAATTGGTATCGACCCCCAATTTTTCGATCGCATATTTATCATTTTTCAACGATTGCATAAAAAAGATGAATATGGAGGTACCGGGATTGGATTATCGGTTTGTAGAAAGATAGCGCAAAGACATGGAGGTAAAATTTGGATAGAATCTGAACCTGATAAAGGCACCACTTTTTATTTTACATTAAAAACCTCTATTAAAAACGCCATAATAGACGAAAAAATGGGTGAAAATTAAGTTGTCTCCAAAGAAAGATGTACGAGCTATCGAAATATTATTGGTTGAAGATAATCCAGGGGATATTCGTTTAACAAAAGAAGCATTCATAGAAAGTAATTTAAGTAATATTCTTCACGTAGCCAGAGATGGTATAGAAGCCATGGATATTTTAAGAGGAGCCGGAAAATATAAAGAACCGCTCAATCCCGACTTGATCATCCTAGACCTTAATTTACCAAGAAAAGATGGTAGGGAGGTACTTGCAGAACTTAAAGTTGATAATGTTCTAAAAAGAATTCCAATAGTAATTTTAACAACTTCTTCAGCAGAGGAAGATATCATGAAAACTTATCAATTGCATGCTAATTGTTACATAACTAAACCAGTTGATATGGAGCAATTTATAAAAGTGGTGCAATGTATTGAAGATTTTTGGTTCAGCATAGTAAAACTTCCTAATAGGAGAAGAAAGCACAGAATGATTCAAAAATGGTGAAATACTTATATGATATTTATCAGAATATTGTTAAAATGCTTCATCCATTTAGATCTTGGAACAAATCTCAAATTATAAGATATTAAGAAAAAAAATAAAAAAATAACGGAGGAGAGAAAGATATCTCAAAAAAAAAAAAGAAATCCAGTTCAAATATTATTGGTTGAAGATAATCCAGGAGATGTCCGTTTGACAATAGAAGCACTAAAAGAGAGCAAAATTGTAAATGATCTTTTTGTTGTCAATGATGGAATAGAAGCCATGGATTTTTTAAGACATGAAGGAAATTATAAAGATTCTACACACCCAGATTTAATAATATTAGATCTAAATCTACCAAAAATGGATGGTAGGCAAGTACTTGCGAAAATTAAAGTTGATAAAAATTTGAAAAAAATTCCCGTTGTTATACTAACTACCTCTTCAGCAGATGAAGATATTATCAAATCTTATCAATTGCATGCTAATTGCTATATAACTAAGCCAGTAGGAATGGATCA
>CAZOYD010000041.1:0-14352 GCA_964583985.1 uncultured archaeon | reverse complement strand
TTAGCACGTAAAGCAGTTCATATTGGAGCTCAAGATTATATAGTGAAAGGGCAAATTGACGCCCATCCGTTAATTAGATCTATAATATATGCTATAGACAGACATAATATAAAGAAAATAATTGAAACTTCAGCAAAAACATATCAGAATAAAGAAAATCGATTAAAAGAGGTAATTGATAAATTTTTAGACTGTATCACAATTGTGAACCAAAATGGAAAAATCTTGTTTCTAAATCTTCGATCTGAAATGTATTTGGGATGGAAAACAAATCAATGTATTGGACATATTGATGAAAACCTTTTAGAAATTGGAAAAAAGGAAATCAGAATAATGCGAGAAGGCAATGAACCTTCAATAGTGGAGGAAAATACTACTACAATCGAATGGGAAGGCGATAATGCTTTCCTCTTAATATTTCGAGATATTACCGAACGCAGAAATTATGAGAATAATTTATGTTACTCTGAACAAAAATACAGGGATTTATTTGAAAATTCTCCCTATCCTATTATCATTTTAGATAAAAACGGAAACGTTTTAGATTATAACTCCAAATTAATGAAGTTAGGAGCTTATCATAAGAATGAATTTATTAATCTACATTATTCAAAAGTCCCTTTATTTAAAAAAGCAAATCAGGAACATGTCGCTGAATGTATAAATGACACTTTAAATGGATTTAATATGGTATCACTCGAATTTTCTTTACCCATAAAGGATGGGTTAGAAATTTGGGTAAGAATGTATTTTTCCTTGATTAATATGCAAAATAAGACTTGGATATATATCTTACTTCAAGATATCACTGAAATTAAAAAATCCAAGTTAGAAATGGAAAATTTGGAACGTACTTTGAGTAGTCTAGAAGCATTAATCGAAGGGGCTCCTTTAGGGATTATTATACTCAAGCGAACCGGAGAAATTTTAAAAGCAAATCAAAAAGCTATTGATATATTGAAAATCAATCAAAATGATTTAATGAAAACGAAAGTTTATACTCTATTTGATCCTAATGCTCAAAAACTAATAGAAGAACATTATATAAAAGTATCCTATGATGATGATGCAACTTCAGTGATCGAAGTATCATTTTTAAATCGGGAGGAAAATCATTTTGATATAGAGTTGACCTCTTTAGGGTTAGAACTAAACCAAGTTAAAATTATACAATCTTATATCTTAGATTTAACGGATAAGAAAGCAGATAAAAAGCAATTGGAGATCTTACTAGATAATCTTATCCAAACGATAAACTTTAAAGCAAACTTCATGGCTACAATGTCTCATGAACTCAGAACTCCTCTAAATGCTATTTTAGGATTTACGTCTTTATTGATTGAGGAATCATATGGGAAATTAAATGACACCCAAAAGGAATTTCTTGAAGATATATTAGTAACTGGAAATGATTTAAAGAAATTAATTGATGCGATTCTGGATTTTTCTCAAATTGAAGTTGGAAAATTTGAATTAAATTACAGTTATTTCAATTTATATGATTTATTCAACGAAATTCATAATATCATTAAACACTTGTATTTAAATAAAAATCTTAGCTTTGAAGTTGAAGGAATTATGAAAAATACCATGATATATGCTGATTCCTTAAGAATAAAGCAGGTCCTCATAAATTTGCTTGAAAATGCCATAAAATTTACAAAAAAAGGAATGATTTGTCTTAGATTCCTTGAAAATAAGGACAATTGGGAATTTCAAATAGAAGATACAGGGATGGGGATTTTGGAAAAAGATTTTGAACACGTGTTTAAAGAATTTGTAAGAGTAGGGAATTATTCGAAAAATGAAATACCTGGTGTTGGATTGGGATTAACGTTAACACGTCGGATTATTAATCTGCATAGGGGGAAGATCTGGTTTGAAAGCGAAATTGGTAAAGGTAGTACTTTCTATTTTGCAATTCCAAAAAAAATCTGAACCTAAAGTTAGTTTTTATGTTTTACTTAAATTTAAATACTATTTATGTAATTATCTATTAAAAAGAATAAAAATTTACACTATATCCTATTTTTAAGTGTATAAATCACATGTCAAGTGAAAATTGTTTAGATATGGTATCACCATTAATTCTTACTGGAATGGGAATCATACAAATCTATAAAGAAAAATCCAGTTTCAAGACGAAAATTCATCATGAGATTGGCATCGGATATTCTTTATTAGAAAAAATAGTTGACATGCATAAAGAGAAAATAATCAATAAAAAAACAGGAGTTTTAATTGATTTAGTCTGCGATTTTTCTGTTTATATTCACTTTTTTAAAAAATCAAATAATTTTTTCGTGTTTGTTTATTTAGATAAACCTGAAAAAATAATAGCTTACTCAAAATTGCAAAAAATATCTCAAGAATTATTTAATTGCATTAGTAAATTAAAAGATCCATCGGAAATTAAGGAATGTGCGAATAAGCTGGTAGTAGTCCCTAAATCTGAGGGAGTTTTAGCAATATTGATAATCGCATCTTCGGGACACACATTTTTTACTAAAATCAATAAGGAAAAATCTAGTTTCGCTCAATATGAAATTCAAATTAGTGGTTTCATTTCAGCAATATTAACTTTTGCGAGAGAATTAATTGGCAAGGGTCCTGATACACAGTTAAGGGAAATAGATTTTGGTAATAGACATTTTTACATTAATTCAATCAATAATTTGATCTTTGCTTATTTAGTAGATGAAGATAAAAAATCGATTATCAATAAGAGATACATGCAATTAATTACTTTAGAATTTCAAAGACGCTACAATAAATATGTTGAAAAATTAAATGGCGACATTTCAAGATATTACAGTTTTGAAGAAGTTATCGATCATTATTTCATAATATAAATATTCTTCAGATTTGAGAGTCATTATCTCAAAATTCTTTGACTTCAGATTCTTGTATATTAATGGATACATAAACCAATAATTTAATGTTGGATTTTTATCCAAAATAGAAATTTTACGTAATTATTTAATGATGTTATGTATAAATATTTATATTCACACTTTCTTATATTTTTTAGATAATTTGTTTAAACTTTTAGTACAATTTTGATATGTAAACCTAATACATGAAAAGTTTAAAAATCTGAAAAATAGGTTATCTTATCGTGGCAAATAAAATTTCCTTATTAGGAAAAGCAGGAGTTGGAAAATCCAGTATAATTAATCTCATTTTTGAAGGAATAAGTCCACAAGAACTTATGATACATCCACTAGAACCGACGCGGGGAATAAATCCTAAAGCATGTATTTGGATGGATTTAGAAATAGGATTATTTGACACTTCGGGACAGGAATTATCAAATTTATTAATAGATTCTCAAGAACAAGAAAAGATTTTTGGAAATGCTGATGCTATCATATACATAATAGATTATAAAGGGTGGGTTTTAAATTCTGAAGTAATTATTGAAGAAATCAGAGAAATAATCCGAATTTACGAGGACTTCAATGCAAATGGAACTTTTTTTATATTCTTTCATAAAATAGATTTAATAAATCAAAAAATCTGCGCTAATTTTAATAGAATAGAAAGGAGAATCAAAAATCGGTTGGATCTACCAAAGGAAATATCCATTTTTTTCACTAGTATTTATCCAAATTTATTATATCGATCTTATAACGCTCTCTCTGAAATCTTAAGTAGCTATTCTTTAGAATCTCAAAAACTAAAATCCAATATTGATATAATTATTGGTGAAAGTTCAAAAATGATCTGTTTAATCACAAATAAACAAGGTCAAATATTTGTTCAATCAATGTCATCCGACTTTAATCATGATATTATTTACCAAATATATGTGTTGATTGCACACTACAATCGAATCTGTAAAGGGAAAAAATCAGATACAGATTTTCGTTTTATTGATGCTGGTCCAATGATCTTAAGCATGAAAATGGAATATTTAAATGATTATAATCCTGATTTTGGTTCGCTTTATATCTTTTCGGAGAATCTTCAAAAGGAGGAAATTAACGAGGTAATGTCAGAATTTTTAAAAAATATAAGTCAAATTATTGATACGGAGGGAAATCAATAAAATGTTACGCCAGATTTATATTATTCATGATGGAAAGATTATTTATGAACGATCATATGGTAAAGCTTTAAGTATTGAAGATTTAAATAGCATTCTTCCTAATCTCATTGAAACAGTATTTTCTCGACTTGGGGAAGAACAAGGATCGTGGGATTATTTTAAATTTAAATTAAATTTTTTGGCAAATAACGAAAAAAAATTGCTTTTCATTTTAGTAACAGGGTTGAGTGATGATTTTACTCGTATTAGAACCGAGCTGTTGAAATTAGCGAAAGAATTTTTAAACTTGTTTCAAGAATCAATTGGTTCCGGATTGGACAATACGATTCTAACATTGCTAGATCCATTAATGGATGGAATTCATAGGAATTTAAAACCAAAAATATCGCTTGTAGGATTTTCAGGAGTTGGAAAAACAACAATTACACAACTTATATTAGCAAGAGAAATTCCATTACAGCACGTTCCAACTATAACGGGTGAAGTAGCAACAGTTAAAATTGGCAAATTAATTTTCCTATTATGGGATTTTGCAGGTCAAGAACAGTTTAGTTTTCTTTGGAACAAATTTATTCAAGGAAGTGATGCGGTTTTATTGATTTCCAATTCGACTTTAGAGAATTTAGAAAAAAGCAAGTTCTTCCTAGAATTAATTAGTGAGGAAGCTCCTCATGCATATTCAGCGATAATAGGCAATAAACAAGATTTACCCGATTCTGTACCTGTTGATGAAATAGAAAGAATAATGGGAGTTAAAACATATTCAATGATTGCGATTGAGCCTAATAATCGCGAAAAGATGATTAAAATTATTGCTGATATTTTAGATATGAGCCCTGAAGTTTCTCCATTACTGAAACCAATTATTGAAAGGGATGGTTTAGTGAAGGAAGCTCAAATTGCGTTAGAAAATGGTGATTTTCATTCAGCAGCTCAAAAATTTGAAAGAATTGCAGATATTTGTTTAGAAATTGGAGATGATACATTAAGTAAAGAATTTTTTGAAAAATCTATAAAATTGAGCACCATATAATTGTTCGTTGTTAAATTTATTGAATTAAAATGTGAAATTAGCAAAATAGTCCTTAAAACGATAATAATAGTTAATAAAATTATGAAACTTAAAAAATATTACATGTAAGTTATGTCTATCAAGGAGTTAAGATATCTATGTTAAAACAGGTGTTATTCAAAATAATTACTGTAGGAGATGGATTTGTAGGAAAAACTACTCTTCTGAGAAGATACGTTGAGGGATTATTTTATAATGTTCCAAAAATTACTATTGGAGTTGATTTTTATTTGAAGCGATTAATTTATGAGACTTATGAAGTATCGTTTCAACTTTGGGATTTTGGTGGACAAAAACAATTTAGATTTTTACACAGTAAATATGTAACAGGTGCTTCTGGAGCTCTTTTATTATTTGATTTAACTGAACCCAAATCTATTAATAGCGCTGAAGAATGGATAAATTTAGTAAGATCTCAAGATAATAATCTGCCAATTATATTAGTTGGTACGAAATATGACTTGGTAGAACCTGAAACTATTAATGACGATGTTGCAATTGATTTGATGCTTAAGAATAAATTAATAGCTAATATAAAAACATCTTCTAAAACAGGATTAAACATAGACCATGTATTCGAATTAATGATTATAGAATTACTTGCTAAAATTTCTTTAAATAATATAGAATCCCCAAAAGCAGGATTAAGATAAGTTTTTTTTAGCCTTTTTTAGTTTTTTTAAAACAATTTAAGTTTTAAATAGAAAAAGAAGAATTATAGTATATACCTCGTTAATGGAAGATTTGATTCATACAATTAGTAGCTTGCGTCTCATCAGTTGCTATATACGCTTGTTTAAAGAGAGAAGCAAAAAAAGATCTATCTTTTGGATTGAAATATTTCATTTTTGATGAATTCCATTTTGAATTTTGAGCAAGAGGAGCTAAAATCGAAATTTGATCTTTTATTAATTCCATAAAAGTTAAGAGAATTTCTTCCTTCGTGTTAGATTTTACCGTATCAATTAAAACATTGTTAAAATAATCCCAGTCAGAATTAAATTGAATACAAAACTTCCTAATGTCCATTTTGTTCGTGATGATTAGTTTTGCTAGCACTTTTATTCCTATTTCATAAGGAGATATCAAATTTTTCGATTGAGAAATTATAGTAGTCGGAAGGCTTTTATTGTATTTTTGCTCAGGATAAAGACTATATTCAGGCAGTATTTTTAATAGATTTAATCCCAAAATGTTTCTAGTATCAACTATTGTTCCTCCTGAATCAAAAAAGCGTTTATTGATTATGTAAATCATAAGTTTTTCAGCATGAACATCTCCAAAATAAGGATAATCAGAAGCGTAAAGTAAATATTCGGACCAATCTCTATTATCTACAGTAATTTTATTATTTCCTTTAAACCAGCGGCGAAAATCTTCAAAAAAGTTTCCAGCGCCTTCACCATGGAGCATTGATAGATCTCCGTATACATTAGGTTGAACGACGGCATTATATACTTCTGTATCTCCAATATTGCCCTGAGCAAAATGAGCGATGATGACCTTGAAGTAAGGAACTAAATTGGGATGATTCTGGATCAAAAAAGCTCGCGTCGATCGTATCAGTTCAGCAATGCTCAAAATAGTCCCTCTTCCTCTCGTATCAAAAATGACTGGCATAGAATGCTTTGCTGCTTCCACTAAAACATTAATTACTCTATTTTCATTTACATTATCAATCCATCCTTCAGATCGAGGATGTAGTTTCAATCCTCTAAGACCCAATACTTCGCGAGCATATTTTACTTCTTTAACTGCTTTATCTCCCTCCATGGGATCAACACGTGCATATCCAATTAATTTCATCGAAAAAGGGAAGCGTGTCGTAAAACGGGAGATATTTATGTTGCTCGCCCGATATAATGCTTCAGGATGCTTGTCTCGAAAAATATCTTGGAAGGGAAATACCACTCCTTGATCGATAAAAGAATAAAATTTTGATTTTTGCTTTAAATCAGAATATCTCTTACCCAATTCCTCCAAGGCTACGTATAATTTATCCGTGAAGGGAAATTGATTAAAAGACCAGGTTATTCTGGTTGGAATGCCTGCAATACTGGTCATAAAGGACTGTTCCCCCGTATGTTCCCAATCTGCTTGGATTCTTCCTTGAACATTACCCCAAAAATCAAAAGTTCCCGTACCGGGTGCTAGTGGATTCATCATTTTAGCACCATCAACGTCTTCTCCAAGATGAGAATGAGCGTCAATGACAAACACGTGTTCGATTTTTTTCAGTCCATTTTGTTCAATTGTTGCCGTTAACATTTTCTATCCTTGTAGGGATGTTATCTTACAATCTAAAAATTGCTAATATGCTATAAATATCTAAATTATTAGATTTAATATTTTGTAATTTGTAAATTGAATTGTGCTAAGACAAGTCAAAACATTAATAATTTCAATCATAGTAAAATCTTTTTAAATCCTATTATGGATTTATTAAATAATCATGGCGTTATCTGAATTCATTCGAAAAAGAACAACTTTCATTGTTCGTTTAATACTCACGATAAATATCATTACAGCTTGTATTATAATAGTCACACTTGTTGTACCGATTCCAGATGATCCTCCCATATATCATTTTCCATTCATGGTATATCTGGAGTATGGTTTGGCTAAAATTTTACTGCTTTTTTTAATCTCAGGTGTTCTTTTAAAAAAGAAAGGAATGGCGTTTAAAGCAAAGATTGGAAGGAGTAGGATCATTACATCTCTCATTAATAAAATTGAATGGGAAGATAAAACACCGTTATGGCGTAGAATATTAAGACGCATTTCAATCATTGCTTTCCTCTTTGCAACTTTCGGTTATGGCTTAATGGTATTCGCTGCACCATGGAATTGGTTTTCTCCAATGAACTTGCTATATTTACCCTTTGTTTTTAGCATGCTTTTATTATGGACATGTATGGGAATAAAAAAAGAAAATATTAGCATGGTACTCTATTCATTCTTGTTATTAGGAATACTGATGTTGTTAGATATTTTAGCCATAATAATTGCCCAAGATCAACTGGTATTACCCCTAGCCATTACTTACCAAGTTGTTACATTGTGTCTTATAGTACTGAGATTGATTACATATGCAATTGTAGAACGCAAAAAAGATTGAGAAAGATAATTATCGAAGAGATAGAACATTTCTCTCATCTCTTTTAATCATTACTTTTTAGCTTGAAATTAGAAAATAAATAAAGAAATTCAAGAACCTTATTAATTTTACTTTCTCTTTCATCTAATTTCAAGGTATCAATAGTTGATTTAATGAAAATCGCGCGTTCTGTCATCTTAAAAAATTGATTAGTCCCTAAGAATTCAAGAAATCCTAATTTTTCTAATCTAGAGAGGTGTAAACTTGATTCTTTTGATGGTAAATTAAAATCATGAAAAAGTTCAGTTTGTGAATGTTTTTTTAAATCATCATATTTGAGGATGATTCTCATATCCGTTCGAAAATCTTGAATAAAGGATTTTTGTTTGTAATTTAACTTGTCTTGAAATACATCAAGAAATATTTCTGCCATTTTGTCATACGTGTCTAAGAAGTATTCTTTTGAGATTGATGTGGTATGGATTGAAATTTTCTTAATTCCAGTTACTTCCTTTTCAACAAATTCTTCAATCGCTTTTACCTTGTGTTGGAGATATAACGTCTCTGTCAAATCTATCTTGTGTAACAAGATCGCTAAAGAAAGAGTACCTAACCCAATTTCCTTGATTAAAATCATTAACTTTTTTATAAAATCGAAGAGATCATTTAAATAACTATTCACATCGAAAACACAGATTATCAGATCAGTATATGCAAAGATTTCTCGATCTTGATTAAACCAATTTTCATTCTCTTGTCCTGCTAAGTCAAATAAACCGACTTCATCATCTTGAAACTGGTATGAGACCGTATTAAAGCCTCTTGTAGGAGGAAGAGAATTTTGTAAAAGATAAAAGGGATTAGCCATTTCAAAAAAAACATTCTTTATTGTCGTCTTTCCCACACCAGAAGGCCCAATAAAAACAATTTTCTTCTTTTCTACCATGCTATCTCATCTTTGATCCAGTCATCTTTTTACCATTCGATTTCTTCCCCAAAGTTCTTTATCGGCCAAATCCAATAGTGTTTTTTCTTTTTAACGCCCTTTTCTTTTAACTCTTTGAATAAATGCTCCTTTTCTTCTTTTATCAATCCCGTCGGGTCATACAAAATTTTACATTCATCGAGAGCATATAGGATTATATCGGTTTTGATTTGAACAAGACGTTTAAATTCACTTTCGGTCATCCAGAGCGAATCTATTCCTGCGGATGTGAGTTGCATTAATTTTAATTTCAATTCATTCTTTTTTCTAGGATCTTCTGGAAGCTCATTATCTTTAAAAATAATAATTAAATCAATATCACTTCTCTTTTCTTCTGAATAAATTGCATCTCCTCTTGCTAATGAGCCAAATAAAACAATTCCCGCAATTTTTTTATCTGTTTGAAATATTTGAGTTAAGTAGTCCTCCAATTTTATCGAAAAATATTCATTCTTTAAAAACTTTAAATTTAAGTCCATTTTTTTAATTCTCCGAGTAATAATTCTAATTGACCTAAATCTTTAAATCCTTCAGTAGTCAGGTTTAAGCTCTTCTTTAAAAGTTCTAAATAAAGATTTAATATCCTTTCTAGATTTATCAGAAAATCTTTGACGTCTTCGAAAGATTTATAAATTTCTTCAGCGGTGATTAATTTATCATTCTTAAAGGTTCCGTATCGAGTTTGAACCCCTTCATTCTCAAAAAATTTAGAATATTTTATAATATCATTAATTACTTCTTTTATATCTAATGCTATTGTTAAAGAAGATTTGTTTTTCAGAAAATCTTCCAATATAACTGTTGGAGAATAGGTTTTCTCTACTTTCAATCCCATAAAATTTAAAATAGCTTTATTGAATTTTTCTACAGCAAGTTGACTTCTAAACGCGACGAGAGAATAAAATTCATTCTGAATGCTACTGACGACAATTTTCAGATCGCTAATAGCAGATACGATCCAACTTTTTCCTTGAGAAAAATTAGTTTTCATATTCCAGAATGTATAATTTCGATTACTCTACTAGTGAAATATCGTTCTTTTCTTAAATTTTTATATATTTTATAAGATCATCAAATGGATCTTCGTGTTTGAATACTTAAATCCCTACAGTTTTGATACCACTCCCATCCCTAACATGAATGATTATATCTGAACTTATTTTTTTTCCTTTTTATACTCCAATTTCATCTGAAGAATGATTTTTTCTCTTAACCTCCAGAAATAATCATCCAAGTCCATTTCATCAAAAAGCCCCTTATTAAGATCCTCGTATAATTCCATTAACTTTCGTTCAATTTTAACTTCAGAGAAGTCTTGATACACGTATTTATGCTTCATTAGAATGGGAAGAAGATATCGATAAATTAGTAGATCTTTTTCTTTTACGCTTCTTATAAGGAGCTCAATTTCTTCATCATCAAAAAAATCCAAAAATTTCTGCTCTAGTAGAAAAATCATGACATTTGGAATGCACGCAGCAAATCGTTTCGCAATTTCCTCTTTAAACACTTTTCGTGCCAGAGGATCGCCCACTTCCGTTAGCCTCTTTAATAACGGAAACGCGAGATTGCTATGCAGTAATCGCGTATCGTAATTATTCTCGTACTATGCCTGCAAGTTCGAACAATGCCCCCAGAACTCTACTTCGGGAGGTATATCTGCCCTTTTTAAGTCGGGATATTCTTGAGAATTATCCAATCTTTCCGATGCCTCATCAATCGACTCGATTTCCTCCAAAGAATGCATCTCGTCAACTTTAATATTTAACAACAAGTATTTGCACTGAAGAAAACGCTCTCCTCCTACATAAAGCACGGTAACTCCTTCTTGTTCATCAACAAGGTAAAAAGTCCCTTCTTCTTCCAACCGTAATGAAAAATATTCATTGATCCGAAATTCTTGCATTCGAACCGAGAAATTATAAATTATGATGATTATCTAAACTAATCATGTTCATTATTCTATTTAAATAATATTTTGTGAAATTTAATATTATTATCCCAGTCAATAATCATTGAATAATCAAGGATTATTAGCTTATTAACTGGTTAAATACTATTCTCTCATTTCCTTCGGAAGCGTCAACGTTCCGGTTAACGGATTATTCAAGGGATCTTGGCAGTATTGAATGGTAAAGTAGATTAAATCGTAAAGAATGCTTGGATCTTCTCCTCTTTCTAATTTGTATTGATATAAGCTTAATTGATACTCAGCTTCTGTTATCGGAGGTTTCGCATAACTTATGCTCCCAAAAACAGATTGAAGCACGGGTTTCAAGAATGGCGAGTAGAGAAAACCGAGCTCTTTCAGCTCATCTTTTAAGTAAAAGAACATGCGTTGGACGGCTTGGGTCATGTATCTTACAGGCTGCTTTTCAGGACCAAGATATTGTTCCGCAAATGCAGGATCATATTGTGCCAAATGCTCGCGAGTAAGGTTTTGCGGGCGGAATAATGAAATAAGCCCTCGCTCAATTGATGTTTTCCTGTTATAGGCTATGGTTTCAGAACCAGCATCAGGTACCCATACGCCTTTCTGCAAAAGCTTTACCGCTTTATAACAGAGCGTTTGGATTAATAAAGCAATGCCAATCCTACGACATATCGAGATTTGGGCATCACTAATTCGAATTTCAATAGTTCCCCAATCTGTAAAGGGAAACACATCTTGGAAGCGGCCATCTTCCAGGCTTGCCTTTTGAACTACTTGGAGGAAATAATTAATCGACTCTTCATCTCCAGAGGTTAAATACGGAATAAAGTGTTTCGGATCATTGTTGCTTAGCATTGTAGTGTTGTTTTTCAATCTTAAAGATCGTACACAATTGGGGGCAGTAATCCTTCTATCAACGATTTTTACTACATCTGTTGGCTGGTTGTTCAATATGGGAGAATTACACGTTAAAGCAATTATGTGGGGAAGAAAATTTCTTATCATACAATACGCTTGAATTTTCTCTAAGTCTGAACCAAATGAGCCCAAATGACTATGATCGGCTTGGGTCAGCCCACGCATGTATTCGCGTGCAGCAGGATTAATAGCAGAGGCAATTATATGAAGATCATTAGGCAAAGTATTTTTTGCAAGGAGGAAAAGAGTGCTTGCCCAAAATGCGAGTTCCTCAGCATATTCGCAAGGGGGAGTCACTAATTCTAAAATATAAGTTACGGCCGTAACATTACCATCACGAGCAAATGTATCTATATCAACTTCAGCATTATTGGGTAACCTATATCGGATATCCATGGCATATCCTTTTTCTAGATCGTCCCTACCCCACGGACGCGCCATAACTTTTTGTCGAATGAAATCCGGAACAGGTAAGAAATCAGTTCTTCCTTGATATAATATTTGGTCCATTATTTTTATGGCATCCTTTACAATTTCTTTCATTCGAAAGACCATTTCGTCTCCTGGTGGATAGTCTCCATTATCATCCGCAATGATTAATTCCATTTCGATGCCGTGAGTAAACGGTAATGGGGTCCAATGTTCGATATCCGCAAGAATTTCTGCCCAGGATCTATCAGGCATTAAGATTTCTCGGTAATCCGTTCCAAGGAATAGATTATCATTGGATCTATCGACTTGGTTTCCAATTTGTATTCCTAAAGGAATGCCCCCTGCTTTAACTGATTTTTTATCTTTTCCTTTCTGAGGTTTTGTTTCAGAGGGTCCTCCCATTAGCTGGGAGAAGGTGCCATAATCTTGTTGTTCTACATCTTTCTTTTTCTTTTTCTTGTCTTTACCCATTATTATTTCACTTTTGGTTAGATTAAGGTGGCTAAATTAAAGCCTCTATAAATGCTTTAAGGATATTATAATCATTGATAAATTCATATGATAAAATTAGGTTGATGACCGCAACGTTATTAGAATTAAACACGCGCTTTAAAAATTCTTTAGCTTGTCCTCCTTCAAACAGATCATCATCAACGATCAATTTAACTCGATCTGCAAGTTTGTTTTGAATTTTAGAACTTATTAATTGAGAATTCTGTGATGATAAAATAATCGTTGGTATTCCCAGATAAGGAATGAAATCTAAGTTAAACACGATGCTTGGATTATTCATTTTAGTAACTGGAAAGAATCGGGTTAGCGTGGATTGCATAATTTGGAGTTCTTCTTCATCATGATTACTGATTGAAGGATAAACATAGAATGCAAAGGATTTACGAGAATTGGTTTTCAAGTCAGTGTACACACGATCCATAAAAGGAAATATGCTAAAATCTAAGCTAAATAATGAAATGAAGGTGATATTGAAGTCATAATCATTCATGAGAACATTATTGCTGACATTTCCTCCAATAAAAGAGAAATCCTTGATTTCTTTCGATAATTGGGAAATTAATACATTTAGCGTGTAATATTGAGAAAAGATGATAGAAGGTTCAATTTTAGTCTTAATTTCATCAACCATCAGGTATATATCATCAAAGAGATCGCGTGTAAGTTTGTCTTTCACCTCTTTTTCACTTATTCCATTAATGATGGAATCAGCCGTTTCAGGGTGATCCAGTTCTGCGAGCAATTCAATAGCATCTTTTAAGAGATGATACCTGGGATTTTCACAATTATTTTCATTAAGATTGGATGATTTGAGAATGGTGACGATGTCATTTATTAACGTTGAAATAATATCATCTTTTTTATTATCGTGGAGCATTTTGGCGAGATTAAAAAGAATTTTCACTTTTATAATTTCTTCAGATACATATTTCAATAATTTTAATGTCATCTCGACGTTTTTCTGAGAGACCTTGCTCATTATTTTCATGAGAATTTTTTGCTTTTCTTCTGGATCATCAACTAAAGCGAGAAGTTTATCAATTTGGTCAATTGAAACTAAAACAAAATCTAAACCCACGTTTTGGATGAGCTGGTATTTCTCAAGTTTATCATTCAATTTTGCGATGACTTGAATACATTGATCAAAATCAACAACTGCATATGCTCGGATTAAATTATAGTAAAATTGGTTTTTTTCCTTCTCAACTGAGAGCTCCAAAGCTTTTTCCAGTGCTGGATAAAACTCCTTTGATTCAAGATAAATTTTGGCTAATTCTTTAAGTAATGAATCGATTTTTTCGACCGGTATTTCTTGACCATTTTGCGGAGTTCGTAACGATTTAATTTCTTT
>CAZOYD010000040.1:0-33459 GCA_964583985.1 uncultured archaeon | reverse complement strand
GATCTTTTCTTAACATTTCTGCTATTTCAGAATCAAATGCTAATAAATCCTCATACTCAACGATGAGAGTATTCCCACCTTTAGAAAAAAGATCATTAATTATATCTTGATACTTGTATACTCCGGGTTTTTCTTCGAAGTATCTATAAAAATCTTCAATACGTTGGATAATAGGGATAGGTATTGTAGTTTTTGAAGAGGGGGTTGTAATCTTAATTCACCTTCGAGAATTAATTAATATGCCAAAATTATATTTCATGATATTTTAATCCGACATATTAATGATTTAAGCTTATTAAGGTAAAAATAATATTTTACAGAAAAAAGTAGTGAGAGAGATGAAATTTAGTAATATTTCAAAAAATCAGGCTTCTTTTAATTTATTCAAGGTTTCACATATAATAGGATCTTGTGATGCTTCACACCTAATTTTTAATAAGGCAATGATGCGTTTTTTAATTTTATCTTCTTCATATTTCGCGGTTCGCCCTAAAATTATAGCAATAGATTGTTGTGAAGTAATTGCTCCCTCATCACTCAGATTTTTTAGTAGTTTTGAAAGTAAAACAGCTAATCCTTTTTCTTGGATAATATACACCATAGAATTAATCATACTATTCCGCACATCTTTAGATTCATCTCCTAATAATAATAAAATAGAATCAAATACTGTATCAATTTTGGTAAGGCCGAGAATTTTCAATAAATTAGCTAAGCCCTCTCTAATCTTTGGATCCTCATTTTTTAGGTTTTTTTCAACAAAATTTAAGGGAATTAGATTTGGATCTAAACTTGAAATTGAAGATAACAAATTCATTACTGATCTCTTGACCCAACTATTTTTGTCCTCAAGTAAAATAATCAATTTTCCAATTATTTTCTCATTATCCTTAAATTCATCGATAAGTCTTCCTAAACTTAATACAGCAGCATCTCGAACGATCCACTCATCATCTTTTAATGAAAAATTAAGAAGAGCATCCGTAGATTCTAACGGTGCTTTATCACCTATATATCCTAAAATTTTAGTGCTTGCTTCTCTTACAAATGATTCATTATCTTTCAAAAATGAAATTGCAAAACGTACTGGAATAAGTTCAGGAAAGTTTTTAACAATCTCAAGAAAAGATTTCATAAGCATTATCTTTGAAGTAGGATCTAAGCTTTCAATCGATATTAACAAATCATTCATTATGGGTTTAAGCATAATTGGATTTTTATTAGCAATCCCTGAGATAATTTGAGCTATTACCTTTTTAATTTTAGGATCCAAATTTGATTTTAAGATTTGAATAATTTCTACCATATTCAATTTTTCACTATTGTTTTCTATTAAAGTTTCTAAGGAAACAGCCGCATTCAAGACTATATTTGGATCTTCTGATTTCAAATATTCGTGTAAAATGGGTAGTACTTCACCAGGAGATTTAGATGCAATTTTTGAAATAGTGGTAGATATAATTCCTTTTGATAAGAATCCAGAATCATCTTCTAAGACTATAAGACCTCTTACGATAAAAATAGGATTTACCTCTGATTTTTGAGTCAATATAGAAGAGATTTTTTGCTTTACTTCCATATCTCCAAGTTTTATGTATATTAATAAGGTTGTTAATATTTTTTCAGGATTAAAACTCCATAATCTTCCCAATAGTGTTATAATACTTGATACAACCCCCATATCTGAAACATTGATTTTGCCAATAATAGCGTCTAAATCTAAAGTTTTAGGGTATTCATTATAGTATTTAATTAAAGCGTTTACAGCAGAGGATCTCACGTTCTCTGCTGAATCTGTCAATCCTTCTGAAATATGTGATATCGGAATTGATAGCTTCTTAAAGTTACCGATTTTGGAGATAATATTGAACATTGAAGCTCTTACTGATTTCCTAGGATCCTTTAAAAATGGAATAATCGTTTTTATTAATTTCAAATCAATTTTATTTATATCTATATTGTTTAAACATTGAATGGCTGCAGCTCTAATTTCTTGTTGGTGATAAGATAATTTGTCGAATACGATATTCTGAGGAATTTGATAAGATGATTCAGATAATAACTTTAGGACTTCTACTTGTATATTTACGTTGGGATCATCAATAAATTCCATTAAATTAAATTTTGAGATTAATTGATCGGCATTTAATTTTATTTTTCTCAACAATTTCATTCCAATCAATCTTAATCTCCATTCAGGATCGTTGATAAGATTGATAAGAAGTTTTTCAGGCAATTTTTCAATTAGGGAATTCTCATTTTTGACCAAGGAACGAGCAATAGAAATACTTTTATCATAGTTTGGAGATTCCAGTGCTTCGATAATCCAGGGTAATACAATATCAGGAACATCATTTTCTAATTGTGTTAAGATTTTAATTGAAATTTGTCTAGAATAGGGATTTGGATCACAAATTCCATCTATCAATGAATTTTTAAATTTCAACTCATTCAATTTATTTTTTGACTTCAATGGTATTCGCTCAAACATTAATAGCAAGGTATTTTCTGCAAGTTTTCTAAGTTTTTGGTCTGGATTTTTAATAAAATTAAATAATGGTATTGGATCAAAAATTTGACCACATTCAGTTATTTTTGAGTATTTAATATTGAATTTGAATTCATTTTTTTTTATAAGAAAGAAATAGGATGTTATTACTATCAATATTGATTCTTCAATAACAGCTGGCCAAGCAAAACTAGTAGAAACGGGGACTATTCCCGCTGTAAAAGACCAATAATTGAAAGTAAATGTTAAAATATCGATATTAACGATTAAAAAATTAACTAGAACATTTACACCTATTGCAGCCATTAAATATGCTGCAAAATAGATATCAATTCCGCGATACTTAATTTTTCTACCCCAAAATCGCGTAAAATATCCGACAATTCCAAAAAAAAACGTAACATATACAAAATAAGAAGACATTGTAGAAATTGCTAAAGAACCAGTAAAATAGAATCCTATCGTTTGGAAAAGTGAAATCCATGCCCATACAAAAACAAACAACATTAACCCTACCATGATATATGGAAAGGGATCTTTCATAAATTGACGCATCCCTCTTTTATTATCTTCAAAATTTAAGAAAATTGATCTTTTAATATCAGGAATATGATAATACTGATTCGAAATTCCAGAAATATATCCTTTCGATCCATAATATGTTAGTATCAAGAGAGGATAAAACAACATCCAAGAAATCCACATCGTCTGAAAAGGGAATCCCATTAAAGATAGTAAAATTGGTGGAATAATTAAGAATAAATATAAGATTAATGCCATTAAAGCTGAAATTTTTTTATTATCTGATTTATTTATAATATTTTTACTGATAAATCGATGAAAAGGTGTTAATCCTTCATCTTTTTCTTCACTGACAGCAATAAAGATAAAATCTATGAGAGGATAAACGGAGATATAGACAAGACATATAGAAAACGGAATGATTAATATAAGTGGATGAAGTGTATTATCAGCGAAGATAAATGCCATTCCAACAACAACCATCACTGCAATACTAAATAGCAAGCCATAAATTAAACATTGAAGTCGATCAATAAATTTAAACTCTCCTTTTTTGACTAAAGCTACTTGCTTGTAAATAATAAAAAAACCTATAAAGAAGAATACCAAAAATATTACAATTATCGCTATTTCTCCCAACAAAATGTGGATCACTTTAAAAATGTTAAAAAGTTAACATATTGTTGTTTCTGGTTGCTAAACAATTTAATAGATAAAAGAATTTTACATTATTAAATATGGCGTGAAAAAAATGATAACAATTGAAATACCTTTAGATGACGCTTTAAAACGTTTGGATTTTATATTTAAAAATGAGCCTATTTCTACTGAATGTATAAAAGATCATGAAGGTTTTTCATTATTAGGAGAATCCTTTGGATCCTTTGAAAAAGGAAAAAAATATAGAATGAAAAATTTTTTAGCAATTCCATTTATTGAAAGTGGGATTTTAGTTGTTAGTGAAAATGAAAAATATGATAATGTTGATATCCAAAGGTTCGCTATTAGGGAACGTGATAGTCAGAGACTTATCCAACAAGATAAAGATAATTTTTTGATTAAATCAAAAGAGTTTCGTTCATTAATGGAAAAAGAAGTTGAAGATAAGAAAAAACCAAAAATAGATCTTGATAGATATAATTCATATACTATTAATATCATTGATAGTAGGCTATTGAAATTGTTAAAATTAGCAAAAACCGAATTATCTTTAGATGATGAAAAAAAATTAACGAAATCAGAGCTGTTATTATATAATAAGATATATAATATTATTAGAAAATGGAGAAAATTCTTTTTAACTTTTGAATGAATTTAAAGGACAATTTGTTTTGTACCATATTTCTTAAAATAATTCTTTATTTGATTGGATTGGAGTTTATTTGGTTTTAATAAAGGTATGATTTCCAATGCATTACTCATGGCAAAAAACTTCACATTCTCTTCTGAAAGTATTTCTATTACATTTTTACCATCATCCCGTATCTCATTCCTTTCTGTCATAACGATTGATGCAATTATTTCTATATCTAATTTTTCCAAAGATTTTATTGTGGTTATTAATGATCCTGCTGTTGTTGTAGTATCTTCAAGTATGATAACTTTGCCTTTAGGTTCTCCTAGAAAAAATCGATCTTTAGGTTCTCCATGTTCTTTTAATTTTCCTCTCCCCATTGGTAAGATATAGTTTCCTTTATTATAATTCGGTTGACTTTTTGCCCACTTCAACTGAGTGATTATCCCTAATTTAGTAGCACCTTCAGGTACCCCATAAAAACAATCTGGTGTCAAATTCAGGAATTTCACAAAAGATATTACGAAATCAGTTAGTTGATCCATTAGAAAAACATCTTGAGCAATCGTTCTCCAATTTACATACCAATTCGATAGCCGCCCTGACTTTAATTTAATTGGTTCATTAAATAAACCAACTACTCCATTTTCAATAATATAATCTAAAAATTTTGATTTATCTTCCCATTCCAAATTAACATACCTATTCTTTCATAATTAAATATTCTTTTCGCGCTTTTGAGTAATCTTTATCACTAATTTTACCTTCAAGAAATTCTTGCTCTATTTGTCTCATTAATTTCCTTTTTTCAGCGAGTTTTTTTTTATTTTCTTCTTTAATAAAAGTGGATAAAATTGACCCACAAACCTTATTGATATCTTTTTTACTTGATTTTTTATCTAATTTTTCAATATAAGATTTTATTGGTTGTACTAATTCTAATTTTTTTTTTGCAAGATCATCTATTCTTTCAAGAACTGTTTTAATCTCTGTTTCGTCATCTCCATCTAAAACAGAGATCATTCTTGGAATGGCAATTTCTGTTAAAATATCGTCAAGATATTGTTCTATTTCTTTTTCAACATTCTTATCATTATAGTTAGGTAACTTATTTTTCCTTATATATTCAATGAAAATTAGAGGCAATTCAACTGGCCATTCTTTAATTTCATCCTTATCAATTAGTTGTACGATTCCTCCGTCTTTTTTATGAAATATTCTCATATTCTCTCATCTCCTAATTAAATCCAATCTCCTGTTGTTAATTTTTCAGGTAAATATCTATCTGTTAGAAATTCGAAACCATGCGACGAAAAAGCTTGAATTTCAGCTTTAATTTTTAATTTCAGTGCTAATTTGAGATCCTCTTCCCAATTCTTATTTTTTTTTACGAAGTCCTCGTTGAGGAGATCTGTAGTTCTTTTAATGTCTTGCTTGTTCATGGGAATGCGAACGGAGTTTGGGATCTTGTATTTATCCAGATCTCGAGTTAAAACACCTAAAAGTTTTATCTTAGGGGTCGCTAAAAATGGGCTTTCATAGCTTAATCTCTTCGATCCTCTGAGATAGACTGAATGAATATAATGACCGTAAGGATCACTATCTACTAAGCTGAAGACGGGGAGATTTAATTCTTTACTTAATCTCTTTAAAAACATCCTTACGGCAACATTTCCTACTCCTTGTGCAGTTAATAAAATACAGGGATATTTCCTCCAAAACCTTGCCTCTGCCAGACGCATCATTGCGGCATCCTTTTCAATAACCAATATGAATTCCGCATCAGATTCAATAATTTCAATATTATCAAGCATTGGAGATATTGTCCATCCACCACCGCCTAACCCTTCAAGATCAATAATGTCATTTCTATCTCTTATACGAAGTCTTCCTACACAAGATCCTTTAGCGGAAGCAACAATATGTGTTGAATTTCTTGTTGTATATAGCATGCTCGCCACATCTTCAATGCATTTATCGCTATTTTTTTGATCTCCAAAAAGTGTAACTGCTGAATAGAAAATTTCTCTTTTAGTAGCATGAAGATCTTTCAGCAATAACTCATTAACCTTTTCTAATACTTTCATCAAACGCGTCATATCAGCTACACTAGCAAGAGAGTGGAATTGTTTTTCCATTATTTGCTTACCTAAGAGAAGCAGATCATTTTCTTCATCCCATATTATATTTCCTGTGGTTCTTGAAGGAAGAAATATTGAAGGTCTTCCATTTTGATAAATTTTCTCGATAATAGACTCTGTAAATTCACGTATTCTTGTAAGCGCTTCTGTTTTGTTTAAATCATCAATTTCAACCGTTTCTACGGGTAAAATTTTTCTTTTCTGTCCTTTTAAACTTCTATTTAGGTATTCTTGATACAGTTGTTTTGTAGCTTTTAAATCCCAACTTTCGTTTTTACTTGCCATATAAGCTTACCTCATTTTAGTCTCCAATGCTTTTTATTCTTAATATTTGACATTTCGACTTTTTCTCTTCTTACCAATTCTTTTAATCGATTCTGAAGATACCTTGCATCCATCATGTCTTTGATTTTTAATTTGAATATAAGATGGGTTATATTTTGCCATTCATTGTTGAGTGTCGCTAATATCTTATCTGTTGTAATAACGGGTAAAGTAGTTTGGATGGTTTGTGGAATACTGCGCTTAGATTTTGGTTTGAGAGGTTGTATTTTCGTAGGTTCACTTTCCTTTGATGTGATATAATCTTCAATAGGTTCGGGTTTCTTTGAAACAAATTTGACAAGCTCCTCCTCTACATCTATTGTAGGTTTTTCAATCATAGTTTCAGTCTTCTGGTAAGACAATATTTTATTTATTATATCTATTTTTTTTGAATTTGGTGATATTGAAAAGCCGAATTCTTTACTATATTCTATTAATTCTTTGATGGTCCATTTTAAAAGAGTTTTTTCTGAAAAAGTATCTATCTCAAGTTTTTCATCTTCAATTTCTTTTTCCTCCTCAATGGGTTTTTCAACTTCTTTTTCCCATTCAATTTCTACCTTTTGAGGTACTTGTTTTATCTCTTTTTCCTCCAATCCACCTTTTTTCTCTTCTAATGGTTCCGCAACTAATTTAGGAGCGGGTTTTTTACCAATTGCATCTTTCATTAAATTTTCTAATTCCTCGGGAGAGGTCGTTTCTTTGTAGTCACTTTTTGTAGTTTTAATAATATTAAATAGACTCTCTACAAATGCGGGAATGTATCTTTCAATGACGCTTGCTCGTTTTTCCGTCTTTCTAAAAGTATCTTTTTTATTCAAGTATGATCTTAAACGTCTTCCAATTGCTTCCAAACAATATTTAATCTCCTTAATTAATTCTTCATCATCAGCTAGACTATTTTTTGATTGAGATTTAAACATTAAATGTACATAAGGACCTGATACATTTACTAAAAGCTTAATAGGCCCTTTAGGTAAGTTGTTATCAAAAGTATCTAATTTATAGTTCTTCCAATTAACAGATTGAACTGCTTTTGTTATAGCACATTCAGCACTATCTCTTAATTTGGGTGTTCGATTTACAAACCTAGACAATACATCCCTGGAACGTTTTGGCGTATCTAGTTTCTTGGGATCATTACAATATACCAAAGCTGCTTCAACTACATATGCTAAACCTTTTCCACTTGTTGGGGGTCTTGTTTCAGCAGATACAAAATCATCATCTTTTGAATGAACATCAGTAAAATAATTTAATACGTCTCGATAACTACTTTTTGACTCATCATCTGATTTTTTAAATACCTTGGTAAGAATGTTATTGATTTCCGTTGGATCTTCATTATTATCTAAAATATCATAACTTGCGAGAATTCTTGAGATGGAAAGTTCAATTTCACTATTATTGACGCTAATATCTGAAGAAGCATCTTCACCAGATAAGATTCCTTGTTTTTTTTTCTCTTTCAATAAAGTTTCCTTGACAGATACAAGGTTGGCAACAGATTCCTCAAAATCTTCAATATTTTCCGAAATTTTTAATCCTATTTCCTTTACTAATGTATTTTCTAATACAGTATCTCCAACAGGTATAGCTGTATCAGTTGGAGGAGCCATGTATTTTATTGATTTAAATGCATGAAAAAGAGAGTTAAATTGTTCATTGCTTAATTCAACAGGTTTAGCTTTAGAAATTTGTACTTCTCGAATTAAATCTTCATATTCAGTCTTAGCAGCAAATTTTTTTTGTTCAATTAGTCCAGCTTCATTTTTTTTTATTAGTTTATATAATTGATTTTTAATTTCCTCTTTTTGTATATTGATCTCTTCAATTTGTTTTAGTAAATTATCAACTTCTTTGTCAATATTTTTCAGTTCTTTTTTAGTATCAATGGTTTCTTTTCGATGATTATGTTTTCTAATTATTTTATCAATGTTAATAAGATTTTTATCCAACTTAATAATTTCACTAATTAAATTCCAGTAATCGTTCTTTAAATTATCGGAATCTAATAAATAAATAACGAGCTTATCTCTTAGTTTTTCTGAACGTCCATAGACTCTTTTTTCATTTCTTAGATAGTATATTGGATCTTCTTTTTTTTTTGATTTTGTAATGAAACCCTCTTCAAGAATGATGAGATTGTTTTTATCTTGCAAATCTTTTTCAGCAAGAGTTATTATCTCTTTCGCGGTTTTAGGGCTAATCCGCACAAAATTATCTTGTAAAAATGCTGAAACTGTCAAATTTTCTGATTTTGCGATTAGATCCTGCAGATCACCGATATTGGTTGATGAAGGATGTGGTTTGGCATATTTTGGTTGTCTAGGAAAAGATGATACTAATCTTGGATATGTTATGTTTTCTCCATAAGGATCAATGAAAAGTATTGTAACATGAGGATTCATCAAAGCAGTTTCCTTGATATAGGTATCAACATAACCTCTTACGTATTTCACGTTTAAATAATTTAATTTTATATATGTCCCATGACCAAAAGGGCTATCTATATCAACGGGGTGTATTAAATAACGTTTTTCATTTTTTGAAGTTGTAAAAAATTCAGATGCATTAGCATATACCATATCACTCGTCTTAGAAGCTACAATAATAGGTTTTCCCGTTGTATTTTGAGCATCAGAAAAAGCACTTGGGGCACCAAAACCTTGACTACCTCGTGTTTGTTTTAATTCAACGCTTTTTGAACTTGCTAAGTATTTTCCAAATTTACGAAGATCCCCTTTACTCATCCCAATTCCATTATCAAAAATCTCGATTGTATAATTCATTACATTTTTTTGAGATAATTCCGAGGTCAAAAAAGAAGCGGGTTCAGATTCTCTTAGTCTAACTACCACAAGTGGTTCAATATCAACTAAATCCACAACGGGTTTTATTAATTCGTCTATATCATCAATAATTCGTTGAACTTCTTCCTCTACTTCAATTTCTGCTTTATCAATGATTTCTCCTGCTTCTTCTTCTTTTTCTATTGCTATTTCCTCTATTTTCTCGTTTTCATTTTTTTCTTCTTCGATGAAATCTTGAATCAAAGATAAATTTTCTAATGCAGTTTCTTGATCTAATGAAAATTTATTTCTTGAATCTGATTTTTCAATTTCTTTCCAGTGAAAAGACTCAATGGCGTCCAAAGCATTATCTAAGAACTCTGTGATATATTGAGAATGTTTCCAATATCCAAATTCAAACCCCACTAATTGGGTTCTTTTTCGCATAAATTGTGCTATTGTACCTTGCTTTATTATATCTTCTTCATCAGATGGAATAATTATCTCACTCCAAACCTATGTTATCAACTTTAATTATATTACAAATTTAATTTATAAACACGTAACTTTCAACTAAATGATTACTAACAACATAATTTTAATAACATTAGTAAAAATCTTGAAGGCTGTGCTTCCAAATTTTAATTCATTTTGAAAAGAAATCGATTTATTATTTAAATCTTTTCCTATAAAAAGTGAAGTCGCATTAATTTTATTTGATGTCCCGTATTCGGAAGTTTTCCAATGTTATATCTAATATCCTAGAAGCTATATATCTTTTAGAATTTTTTTCAATATGTGTAATTTGTTTTTCTTTATTGATAATATAAACCTCATTCTCTTTGCTTCCAAACCCTACATCGTCTCTTCCTACATCATTAGCTACAATTAAATCTGCTTGGGAATCTAACAATCTTTCGTGGGCTCGATCGATAAGTTGAGTTCTTGAAACATTGGTTTCCGCTTTAAACGCAACGATAAATACCTTGTAGTTTTTCTGTCGAGCAACATTTATAACTTTAGGTGTTAATCTCATATTAATTTGAAGTTCCTTTACATTATCAGAAGAGATCTTGCCTTCAACACAATCTATTGGTTTATAATCAGAAATAGCCGCAGCACATATAAAAATATCAAAATCTTTATATGATAATTCGTTTTTTACCGCATTTATAAAATCATCTGAGGAGATCACATTAATCGTATTTATATAATCTGGAATTTTTACCATGCACTTCCCAGCAATCAATAATACCTCTGCACCTCTTGCTGATGCTTCTTTAGCAATTTCAATACCCATCCTTCCTGAAGATTTATTTGAAACGAAACGAACCTCGTCAATGTATTCTCTTGTGGGTCCTGCTGTTATCAATATTTTTATTCCTTCTAAATCTCTCTTGGCAATTATTAAATCTATAACTCGGTCAATAATATCATCCACCTTTGCAATCTTAGCTTTTCCTTCAGAAATTCTTGGTCCTAAAATATCCATGCCATATTTTTTTAATAATGAAATGTTATGTTCAAGAATAGGATGATACATGCTCTCATGCATCGCAGGGACGATTACAATCGGAATATTTGATCCAAACGCTGTAGAAACAAATGTAGTAACAGGAGTATCGTCTATTCCATTAGCAATTTTTGATATCGTATTTGCCGTAGCTGGACATACTAAGATTAGATCTGCTTTTCCAAAAACTTTAGGTCTATTTCCCGCAAAAAACACGTGTTCTACTTTACCCGTTAAATTAGTTATAGTGGGATTACCTGTAGCCCAATGCATTAAGGAAGGGTTTATTAATTCTGTAGCGGCCTTTGTCATTACTGTAAATACTTCAGCACCTAATCGCATTAATTCTCTCGCGATAATTGGGGCATTTATTACAGCTACCGAACCAGTTAAACACATACATATTGTTTTTCCTCTAAGAATTGTACCCTTACTCTCAACAATATCTTTTGAGGGATGGTGCTCGTTTTCTCTGCCCATAATTTATCATTATATCATATATTTATATGTTAATAAATTTCATTTGGAATATAAAAATAATGGAAACGTTTCCCTATAATTTTTAAATTTTTAGATATGAAGATCTTAGTGGATTTTAAAAATTCTAAGTTTAATATGTATGTAAACTAGTTTTTCAGATATATCATGAAGAAAATCATTGATTTACATATCCATAGCAAATATTCTGGAGGAACAAGTGAACGAATAAGTATTTACAACATCGCTTTAAATAGTAAGATAAAAGGATTAGATATTGTGGGGACAGGAGATTGTTTACATCCATCTTGGCTTAAAGAATTACAGCCTGAATTGGTGGAATTGGAAAGTGGTATTTATTATCATCCTAAAATTCCTGAAACCAATTTTATCTTACAAACCGAAATAGAACTAATCTGGAAAATAAAAGGAGAATTTAAAAAAGTACATTTCATAATTTTATTCCCGAATTTTCATGTTTTAAATGAAGCATATCAATTTCTCTCTTCTCAAGGAGCATTAGTTGAGGATGGGAGACCCAAAATTTACTTGTCGGCTGAAAATTTTATAATAGAAATAAAGAAAATTGATCCTTTAATTGAAATTATTCCTGCTCATATCTTCACACCTTACTTTGGTATATTAGGTGCAAAATGCAATTTTAGCTCTTTTAGAGAAGCCTTAGGGGAAGGACGACAATATATTAATGCCATTGAATCTGGATTAAGTGCCGATCCAATTTTAATTAGAAATCTATCCGAATTAGATGATTTAACTATAATTTCTAATTCAGATTGTCATTCAGTAAATTTCCATAGACTTGGCAGAGAAGCAACAAAATTACATATAACTAATAAATTAAATTACCAAGAAGTCATCAATTCCATTAGGTCTAATAAAGTAATTAAGACATATGAATTTAAACCTTCTGGAGGTAAATATTATTATGATGGACATCGAGGAGAAAGACATAAAGATGGAATAGATTATTTTTGCAGTCCCAGGCGAAACAATGTTGTTTGTCCTTATTGTGGAAAACGGCTTACCAAAGGCGTGTTATCACGAATTTATGAATTACAAGACCAAGAAGCTGAAAATACTAACAGATTTCAATATATTATTCCCCTCTTACATCTAATTGCAAATGTAAATAAAAACTCTGAGTATAACAAGAAAAATTTAGAAATATACAAAAAAATTGTAGAAAATAATCAAGGAGAGTATAGCGTTTGGGAAGGTTCTAGTAATTTTGATGGTATTCCTTCTAATATAATTGATGCAATCAATAAAATTCGAGATGGTAAATATTATTATATCCCGGGACATGATAATTTTTATGGAAGTTTACGTTTTGAAAATGGAGAATAGATTATTTATTATTGATTTTTAAGGAAAGATTTAATTTTATGGAAAGATCTTCAAATTTTTTAAAATCCTCTCGATTTAATATAAAATTAGACCCTAATTTTAAAATGTTTAAAAATTTTTCTCCATAATAGGTTCTACAGATTTCTAAAAGATCATACTCTATCTTATCATCATATTTTTTTACATAAATTTGGGCATTCTCAAATTCTAGCTTTCTAAGTTTAGTAATTTCATCAATATATCTTACAAATGGAGTATTACGCATCTTTTTCAAGTTAAAAATTCTAGTACTCCCAAGATCGTTATTTTTAATCAGTTTAAGGATATACTTGTGTATTTCTTCAAGAAGCTTTGATCTAAAATTACTTAGTTGGATTTCTGTCTTAAGAGTCTCATTAATTATCTCTTTATAAGGAAGATTCATTCCTGCTAATTCAGTTGTTAAATCTGCTAAAACTAAGAATTTAGAGTAGTTATTTTCCTCACTCAATCTTAATTGATTGAATATTGAATCCTTATTTTTATCTATATGGGAAAATAGGAACTTTTGAAATGCTTCTAAAAAATTCTGATAATTTGGGACAAATACTTTGTTTGGATCATTAACTACAAGGTCATATGCTTCAAAAATATCAATTTGTTTTTTTACTACCTTTTTAACAAGTGAAAGAGGGTAATAGCCCTCTATAAAAGTCATCCCTTTCGTGACACTATTAATAGCATCTTCAAAGGAACATTTCATCAAGACATTAATAGTTTTGACAATATTTCCTTCAATTTTAACGGGATTATTCAAACAATAACATAAATCAAAAGGTTTTAGGTCATGGAAAAGCGAATTATTTTGATCTGGGATCATTATTTGAGAGCCATAAGCATTTACTATACTTCCTAATCTCGGCTTACTCGCCAAATCCCATTCAATTATCATTACATCTTCACTATTTTTGACCACATCTATATCATAATTATATTCAATGGGCTTACTTAGAAGAGAATATCCATCTATTAAGTTTATTTTATAATTCTCATTTTCTCCCCAAAATTGTTTATGATAGTAAAAAATATCAGCAAAAGAGTGTAGATCATCAGAAAACAATTCTTTTATTATTAAATAATTAATTCCAATGTCTGATGATTTTATTTTGGAATTGTCAATTCCTGTGAATCCTATATGGTTTATTATATAATTATAAGCGGGATTTTTTAGATTTGTTTTATCATGATTAATTATATAAGTATTTCTTTGTTTTCTTAAATCTACTTTAGAAATTCTAACTTTATACTTATCTAACAGTAATTTTAGAAAAGCAAATTTTTTTAAATATAGTTTTCGATTTAGAGCATCTATCTCATATTTGTATTTATAATAACTTTTTTCATATGCCTCCTTTGGAATTCCAAATACTTCAAATTGCTTTTTCATTAATTCCAGTTTATCAATAATACAAAAACTGTTAATTTGATCAAAAAAGTATGAGAGTATTTTTTCTTTAAAATTTTCAAAATTCTCAGGTAATATTAAATCATTAATTTTCGGGTTAATTTCCCTCAATTTAATCAAATTTTTCTTAATAAAAAAGGTAGAGAAATACACTTCATTAAAATTTTCAGATTTTATCTGCTTAACCAATTCTTCTGTTAAGGATGAGAGAAATGTATTACTTTGGAATTTATACCTCCCTAAAAAGTCATCTATCGATTCAATTATACGCAATATATCAAAAAAAGAATACAATGAGATAGATTTCATAAATTTAGAGAATCCCCTTTCAATAATAGAATTAAATTTCATTAAAAATTCATCTAATTCATTCTCATATCCATTTTTCAGAAATTCAAAAAATTCGATGAAAAAGTTATTATTTATGGATGCCTCTAAATATTTTTCAATAATCGGTTCGCATTCATTCTGGTTTAATATAGCTTTATTAAGATAATTTAATCCCTCAATACAATTTTTTGAATCGAGACAATGATTTGCTAATTCTAAAAAATTTTGACTCTTTTTTTTTGAACCGAAATCCTCATAACTAAGTTCATATTCACTCAAATTTAAAAGAATTTTTGTGGAAATGTCCTCTTTCAACAAAAGAAGTAATTTAATTAGATGGATACAAATTTTGTCATTTCTTTCAGGTTCAAAAAGGAATGTAGGGCAATCATGAAAAATTTCTTTATTTTTTTCATTGATTATAATATGAAACTCACGATCATTATCTAAAACAAGACTTCTAATTTGAATTGGATCATCGCTACAAGAAATTATTCTAATTTTATTTTTTGGAAATTCTGACGCCTTTGCGATCCTTTTTTCATCGAAAAGCTCTAAAAATATCTGTGGTAATTTATTTTTCATCAATCCCTCAAAATCTCGATTTTATAATATCAGAAATTAATTTAGGAAAATCATTCCAATCCTTTACAGTTAATAATTGCCCTCCTGCTACCTTTACCATTCTTTCTGCTTCTTTCAAATCAAAAGAAGTTTCAGGGCAAATTAAAATGAAATCTATTCCAAGAGAGCGAAATAACCTCAACTCTTCCATTGCTTGTTGAATATCATAAATTTCTGCGTCTGTAAATAATACATTCAACTTTTCGCGCGAACTTGAGTTTTCTTTAAACTGCTTTCTAGCCCATTCAAGAGCACTTTGTATTCTAGTTCCACCTCTCGCAGATATTGTTAACAAATCATCTGCAAGTTTCTCTAGATCCACCTTTTTATTCATTTCTTTTAAGACATGAGTATCTGATTCAAAAAAAGATATAGCTAATTCATCCTTCCTTAATCCATAAATAAGCATTGTTGCACATATTGTCATGTAAGCTAATTTATCTCCTGACATCGAACCACTAATATCTAATTCAAAGCAAGCAGATCTTATTCCTTTTGCCGTTTCTGAAACGTAAAAATCTTCGTATTGAATATGGTCCAATTCTTTCCCTTTTTCTAATAAATTATACATTGTCTCTTCTAAATCAATATTTTCAAAATCATCGCCAATTGTATATGGTCTAACGATATTAATTGGTATTGGACCAGTATTAGCACTCCCTAAACGAGCTCTTGAATAATAAATACCTAAATCAATTAACATTTTTTTAGCTAAATCCTTAATTTTCGCTTTAGGAGCACTAGGCAACTTATCTCTATGAATAAACCATTGTTTAAGTAGATTTTCTCCACTCCCAGCCGATAAACAGGAGATCATTTTATCTTGGCCTTCTTTTCCCCCCACTTGATTAGCGGCTTTTACTGCTTCGTTTAAATTGAAATGACCAAGAGCCCCAAGAGCATCTTGATTATCGCTTGCCATAGCACTGCTCATTAATTCTTTAAGTCTATCAGGATTTAATTGATCTTGAATTTGGTCCATTAAGTTTGAAATTCTTTGAAAATCTGCTTTATTTTTCTCGATCATTTTTTTTAACAGTTGATAATTTGGTTCAATGAGTTCATTGATTTCTTCTTCAAGCATGTTTAGCTTTTGACCAATTTTTCTAATATCATCTGGATTTGGATTTAATCCAAGCTTTCTTAAGAATTCAGTAGAATTTCTTAATTGATCTGCATTTTCACACGATTCTAATGTTTTTTTTACGAGATCTGGAATAGTTTGGTTAAATTTTTGACTACAATGTGGATTTGCACAACTATTCATCAGTTGTTGAACTTGATGTGTTAATGATTTCAACGCTTCAAACTTAATATTTTGATTTAATGCATTGTCTATCTCATTTTTTAAAGCTTGATTAAGAAGTGAATTCCATGCTTTATTTGTAAATGGATTTTTTGCTAAAGTTTCCAGCGAAAGACTAGTGGGTAAATTACCTTGTTGTTCTTGAAATTTATTTAATAGTTTTGATCTAATATCAGTCCCAAAATACTGATCTAAAGAATTTGCTAAATTAAAATTATGTTCAAAAGAGGCATTTTGCAATGAATTATTAAGTATATCATTCAAATTAACTTGAGGAGGATTTCCTAATGTTTTAGCAGCATTAAATAGTTGATCCAAATTTTCAATTTGAGTTTGGAGTTGATTTTTCATGTTTTCTAACTGATTTTTTATGTTATCTTCTTTTGACGCGCTATCCATAAATTTCATTGTTTGTAAGAGGTCATCCAATTTTCCTGAGCTAAGCAATTTATTCAATTCATCGTTAACATCTTCACCTTTTAAGGCTTTACTTGTAATTTTTTCCCATTCTCGCAAAGACTTTTGTTGAATTAGATCTTCTAGCCCTAAATTTACAGCTGCTTTTATATCTTCTGGATCTAATGAATTAATCTTTTGATTTAGTCGTTTCTGTGCTTCTTCAATGAGTTTTTTTAATGAAGATATTTCTTCTTTATAAATCTCAGAATCATCGTTAAGAAAGTGGAGTGCTGATTTATATGGTTCTTCTTCCCTTTTTTGATTTAATTCATTCATGAAGTCTTCTAATTCTTGAATAGCATCTGAATCTATTGAACTGGATAGTTCAATCTCCTCAATCATCTCTTGAATTTGATCTAACTCTGACTGAATCTCTTGTTCCAATTGATCTTGGTTATTCTTTTCAAGGGATTCTGAATCACTATCAAAAAAAGAATCCATCATGTCCTTTTTATAGTTAGGAAATAGAATTTCAAAAGCTAAGTCCTTAGCTAATTCTTGATTATCTGGAAATGAGGTAACCACACTGATTTCAATATAATCATTAGGTGTAATAATTCCATTTCGATAGTATCGCGATAAAATTAATTTTGGAATAGAGAGAACTTGACGTGAAGATGGTATTTGTACAATGTCGGGATGTTTTCTCATTTTTCTAATGAAATCAACTGCATATTCACAAGGATTTTCAGGGAAGACCCCCATTAAAAATTACCTCCTATGCTCCTAAGGTTTTATGTATGATATTTTCAATTATGCTCTCAGCTTTAACACCAGGTTTCGGTTTAATGCTCCCTAAAAGCACATTTCTTGAAATATCAGAAAGATGTTCATAAACGCTTTTTTTATCTTTAAGTTCCCCACTTTTTTCTAAAACTCGTTTTCTAGCTAATAGTTTTGCCATAGCAATACCGGCTCTAATGGAAGCAGGAATTTCAATGTCGATTTTATTTCTTCGAGTTTCATTTATAATTGAATAGATTAATTCTAACTCAGTTTCTTCTACGGTAAAATGCTCCGGTAGATTTATTCTAATTATCTCTAATTCAGTGGCTTTTTCAGGATAGGTCAATTTGATCCATACTTTAATCCTATCTTTCAGCGCTTCTGAAAGCCTATGTGTTCCCGAAAGTTCTTCGGGATTCATTGCAGAGATGAAGAAGAAATTTTCATCGGCTTTAATTCTTCCTAAATGAGGAATACCAATAGATGCTTCTTCTAATGGTTCCAAAAGCGTATTTTGAGAATATTCCGTTGCTCTATTAATTTCATTCGCCAAAAAGGTACCACCTTCTAACATGGCACTTAATAATGGTCCAGAATTAAATGCTTCCAAGGTAAACCCTTTCTTGAGTGTAATAGCGGGATCAAAGCTTCCTATAAAATGGGATGGTTTAATGGATTCATCCATCGTCAGCCAATAAAATGATTTATTCTTATTTTCTCTTGCTCTCAGACTTGCGAAATATCTACATAAGATCGTTTTCCCCACACCAGGAGGCCCCACCAAAGCAGGAAATAATCCTGTTGATTCAGCATCTCGCAATAACTCTAAAGCTTTCCCATATTGACCTGTAAGGACAATGTCAATATTTTCTTCAGTTATATCTTTAATCAGATGTTTATTGAATAATTCTTCAAATCTCTCTTTACTTGACATTTTTCAAACTTCATGCAGAATTTATGTATCTATGAAATAATAAAAATTTGATAATTTAAAACTTTAAACTTAATAAAATAAAGGTACTATATCTTATTAAGAAAGGATGTTGCAGATAAGCCCTTATTTTAAATCAAAAGATTTTGCACTGTTCCATGGAGATGTACTTGATATCTTAAATCAATTTAATAATGATTATTTCGATCTTATTTTTGCTGATCCTCCTTATTTCTTATCTAATGATGGAGTGACTTGTGTTTCAGGAAAAATGGTCTCAGTGAATAAGGCAAATTGGGATAAATCTCAAGGCTTTGAGGAAGATGTACGATTTACTGATGACTGGTTAAAAGCATGTAAAAGAATTTTAAAAAAGAATGGAAGTATTTGGATATCTGGAACATTACACATTATATATAAAATTGGATATTTACTGGAGAAAAATGGTTATGACATCATAAATGACATTGTTTGGTATAAACCTAATGCTCCTCCAAATTTATCATGTAAATATTTCACGCATAGTCACGAAATCGTTTTATGGGCAAGAAAAAGCTGTAACTCAAAACATGCGTTCAATTATGAATTAATGAAAAGGTGGAATAATCCTAAAGATAAATTAAAAAATATCGATAAGCAGATGAGAAGCGTTTGGTCAATTCCCTTGTTGCCAAAATCCGAAAAAGAATATGGAAAACACCCTACTCAGAAACCCTTGGAACTTTTAAATCGAATTATATCAGCATCATCTAATGAAAATGATTTAGTACTTGATCCTTTTGTTGGATCTGGATCGACAGGAATAGTCTGCAACGTTCTCGGAAGAAGATTTATCGGAATTGATAATAATAAAGAGTATCTTGATTTAGCGATTAAAAGGTTTAAAGATAAGAAAACCATATCAATGTTATTTTCTGCACGTTCTGATTGAATTTTGATTTTATACTCAATATTTTTATAAGTATTACTACTATAATTTTGTTAGTTGATTATTCAAACTAAATTAAAACCAATTCCGTGATTTAAAATGCAATTAGAGCTAAATCGTTTTTCAGATTATGAAGAGCGAATTGAACGAATGAGACTTAAACTTATCAATCAACCACATGAAATCTGCGTGGAAAGAGCGAAATTAATGACTGAATCCTATCAAAAAGCAAAAGGAGAATCACCACCCTTGAGATTTGCAAAAGCAATGACTTATTTCTTGAAGAATATGTCAATTAAAATATGGGATGACGAATTTCTCGTTGGTACTAGAACAACTAAGTTGGTTGGAACTCCATTATATCCTGAAGTAAGAATAGACACGATTGAATTAGATCTTGAACTCTATGATACTCGGGATGTACAGAGTTTTGTGTTTTCAGAGGAAAACAAAAAATTTATGAGAGAACAGATTATCCCATATTGGAAAAATGAGGAAGAGACCGTAAAATCACGATTTAATTCATTTTTAAGTCCCGAGTTAAATGAACTAATGCTTAATCTGCTATATATCGTTGATACTCATATTACGAATGGAGTAGGTCATTTCTTTCCAGGACATCAAAATGTATTGAAGGGAGGTCTTGTTGGTTTACTTTCAAAAACAAAACAAAAAATAGAAGATTTCAAGGATGATCAAGATAAATTGACATTTCTAAATTCAATCTTAATTATTTTAGACGGAGTTAAGCATTATATTCTGAGATTTTCAGATTTAGCTAAAAAAATGGCTTTAGAGGAATCAGATATAAATAGAAAAGCAGAACTCCTTGAGATCTCTGAAATTTGTTATAATATTTCAAATGAGCCTCCAAAAAACTTTAAAGAAGCAATTCAACTGGTGTTATTTACTCATATTATAACAGGATTAGAAGATGGAGGATTTGCTATAAGTTTAGGGCGATTGGATCAAGTTTTGTATCCCTATTATATCAATGACATTAATAAGGGGATCATGAAACAAGAAGAGGCTAAATTTATCATTGAATGTTTTTATCTTAAGTTAATTACCTTATGGAATTATGTTTTGCATAAAGGTATTATAGCTGCCGAAGGACCTCCTATTGCGTCGAATTTGACTATAGGAGGAATTAATGCGGATGGGCATGATGTGACCAATGAGTTATCTTACATCTTTTTAGAAGCATACCATAAATTAAAAACGGTACAACCTACTTTTTCTGTACGAGTGAGTCAAAATACACCCGATGAATTGATATTGAAAACTGGGGAAGCCATAAAAGATGGTGCTAGCATTGCTCTTTTTAATGATGAAGTCATGATTCCAGGTTTAATTGATCTTGGATATTCTCTTGAAGATGCCAGAGAGTATGCCCCTATTGGTTGTGTGGAACCCTCACATCCTTTTAAAACATATGGATGTACAAATGCAACAGAATTAAATGCTGTTAAATGTCTTGAACTCACCTTGAACAATGGAATAGATATGTTTACAAGAAAAAAATATGGTATCGAAAATTCCAAACCAATATCTTCGTATGAAGACTTATGGAACGAGTTTGTATTACAGCTAAAACATTTCATAAAACCCTTAGTTGAAACAATGAATTACCTTGATAGAGCCATTGCAGAATTAAATCCACAACCCTTTTTATCAGCAACAATAGATGACTGCATAGAGCGTGGATTAGATATTACAAGAGGGGGTGCTTTGTACGATTTTACAACTACTCAATTAATTGGATTGGCTACAGTGGGAGATAGTCTTGCGGTTATAAAAAAGTTAGTATTCGAGGATAAGCTTCTTTTGTATGAAGATCTAGTGAAAATACTTGTAAAGAATTATCGGGGAACGTATCGAGAAAAGAAAGGTGAAATGTGGCGAGAGATATTTATCAATAAAGTACCCAAATTTGGTAATGATGACGATTATGTTGATTCGATTGTAAGAGACGTGGCACGTGTTTTTTGTAAAGAACTGGTTAAACATAAGAATTTCAGAGGAGGAATTTACAATCCAGGTTTTTACACTACATCATTTCATATTGCTTTTGGTGTATTTACTGCAGCGTCAGCAGATGGTAGAAAATCTAGGGATATTTTATCCAATGGAGTTGGTCCAACAAATGGTAGGGACAAAAATGGACCAACAGCTATATTAAATTCCGTGATGAAATTGGACAATGGACTAATGACGAATGGAAATTCCGTGATATTATCTTTTCATCCAAATTCTGTAAGTCCTAATACTTTTTTGCCATTGATTAGAACTTATTTTAAAAAAGAGGGGGGATATCACGTTCAATTTAACGTTGTTGGTAAAGACATTCTCTGCGATGCCCAAAAAAATCCTAATCATTATCGTGGTTTAGTCGTGAGGATTGCGGGGTATTCTGTTTTATTTAATGAAATATCAAAAACAGCTCAAGATGATATCATAGCACGAACGCAATATTAAATAATTAGGATAGATTAAAACATAAAAATTATTAGGTACTGACTTTTTTATTCCCTAATATTTATATCATAAAAATGGGCCTGTAGATTAGTAGCAGATCGCAAATAATGTTATTTCAACATATTGGTAACTTGGTTCGCAATCAAGAGGCCGCGGGTTCAAATAGGTTAATCTATTCGATTAATCTTGATACTCCCGCCAGGTCCACCATGTATACTTATAAATCTTTATCAAAATGACTCAAATAAATACTTTCCCTAAAAGATTTAATTTTAATGAAGTTCAGAAAAGATGGATTGAATTTTGGAAAGGAGAAAACATTTTTCGATTTGAATTTAACCCTAATCAAAAATTATTAACCATCGATACGCCTCCACCTTTCGTAAGTGGAACTTTACACATGGGACATGTTCTTGGTCACTCTTGGATCGATTTTGTAGCAAGATATAAAAAAATGAGAGGATACAATGTTTATTTCCCTCAAGGATTTGATTGTCACGGACTCCCGGTAGAATTAGCTGTAACGAAAAATTATAGGATTTCGAAAGATAATCGTGATGAATTTTTGAAGAAATGCGTTGAATGGGTTGATATCAACATTGCAAACATGACTAGCCAATTAAATGATTTGGGATATTCAACTGATTGGAAGTATACATATCGTACCATGAATGATCAATACAAGAAAAAAGTACAAATATCACTCTTGGAATTCTATGAAAAAGGACTTCTTTATCGTGCCAAGTTCCCGACCCATTTTTGTGTAAATTGCGAGACGTCAGTTGCCAAGGCAGAAGTTGGATATCAAGTTGAAAAAGGAAAATTATGGTATATTAAATTACCTTTAGTAGATCGGGAAGATAAATTTATAAAGATCGCAACTACAAGACCCGAATACATCGAAGCTTGCGTTGGGGTCTTAATTAATCCCAATGATGATCGATATTTGGATCTATCCGCTGCGAAAGTAAAACTCCCAATAGCGGACCGCATCGTTCCCATATATTTGGATCAAGATGTTGATATGCATTTTGGAACGGGAATCGTGTATGTATGTACCTATGGTGACGAAATGGATATCAAATGGAGATTAAAACACGAACTTGACGAGATCCAGATCTTTACTGAAGATGGAAAAATGAATTCTAATTCTAAATATCAAAATTTAACCATCAATGAAGCGCGGGATGCGATAGTAAAAGACCTTGAGAAGATTGGGTTGATAGATAAGATAGAGGACTATGAACATAATATAATCATCCATTCGGAGCGATCGTCATGCAAATTTCCTATTGAGTATTTACCCGTCGATCAATGGTTCATTAATTTAAAAGATTTCACGGATGAAATAATTGACTCTGCGGAAAAAATGAAATGGTATCCCGAAAAACATAAGCAGAGACTTATAGATTGGGCTACTGGACTTGATTGGAATTGGGTGATATCTCGACAAAGAGTGTTTGGTACCCCAATACCCTTCTGGTATTGCAAGGATTGTGGTCATATCATCGCACCAAAAAAGGTAGATTTACCTCTCGATCCCATAAAAACGCAACCCCCGATTAAACAATGCCCAAATTGTAATGGAAAATCGATAATTGGGGAAAAAGATGTCTGCGATTGCTGGATTGATTCGAGCATAACTCCACTCATAATCTCAAAATGGTTAGATGACGAGGAATTCTTTAAAAAAACTTATTTAAATGCTGAAATTAATCGCCCGCAAGGCTATGAAATAATTAGAACTTGGATGTTTTATACATTATTTCGTTGTCGCATCTTAACTGGAAAAGCTCCTTTTTCAGAAGCTTTAATAAACGGGATGGTTGCTGGACCCGATGGAAGGCACATGTCGAAAAGTTATGGCAATATTGTTTCTCCAGATGAAGTGTTACCTCATTTTGGTACAGATGTCATAAGACAATGGGCTGCAATGGGTACCCTTGGAGATGATTATCCATTTGAATTCACTTGGATTAACAAGCAATCAAAACAACCAATATCTAATGAAATCATATTACAAGAAAAAGAACGTCTTCCTGAGAGCAAATTCAATAATAAATATCAGAAGAATTATGAACAATTAATTGGTGCCTCACGATTCTTAACGAAAATGTGGAATGCCTATAGATTTCTATACCTGAATACTAGGGATATTGAAATATCAAATTTAGAAATTGAGGAGAATTCTCTTTCAGATATTGAATCTTATTTCTTCTCTAAATTTAATCAAATTATTGAAACGGCCACTGATTTTTTTGATAACTATAATTGGCACGAAGGTTTCATGATACTTCGTTCTTTTTTCTGGGAAGATCTCTGTGATAATTACATTGAAGCAATTAAATATAGATTTTATTCCGATAAGGAAGAAATTAAAACCAATGCGTTAAAAAACGCGATGAACCTATTTTATAAAATATTAACTGCATTATCTTTCATTATGCCCTTCATTTGTGAAGAAATTCATGACATCCTTTATAAAGACCTTTATCCCTTGATTTCGCTCTATTTTGAATCATGGCCTCATCCTTACACAAACATATCAATGAAATCATCAGAAATAGGAGAACTAACTATTAAAACCGTTAAAAGCTTGAGAACTCTGAAATCTAAGCTTAAAATTCCATTGAATCAAGAAATCTCTCGAATCGCCATATTCACGAATAATTCGATCCTTCTACAATTAAATCAATCTATCGATATTAAAGAAATTCTGAGAATTCGAGAGCTTGAAGTAATTGAAACGGGTTGTCAATCCAAAATGGGAGATATCTTTGATTATAAAGAGAGAGATGACGAATTAGGTATTGATATCTATTTATCCAAATGAATCAGGTTATAATGAAAAAAGTATTTATCATCATCCCCGCTTATAATGAAGAAGAGAACCTCATAAAATTATTAAAGAGCATTCCATCATTGCCTGATATTGAACTTCAAATAATAGTGATTGATGATGGTAGCATGGATAACACCGCATACATTGCGAAAGATATGGGAGCCCTCGTGTTATCAAATCGATTCAATATGGGATTAGCGCTAACCTTTCGCAAGGGTCTTCAATATTGCGTTGATAATCACGCAGACATCATGATAATCTTGGATGGCGATGGTCAATATTCTCCAAACCAAATTTCAAGTCTCATTAGCCCATTAATTAAAAACAGTACAGATTTATGCATGGGAAACCGGTTTTTGGATAATAGCAATTACCAAGGGAGCGTTTTAAAGAAAATAACGAATTATTTACTATCATTTTTCATATCTCGGATCCTCCTAAAAAACCGATATATTTTTGATGTTCAATCCTCTTTTAGGGCATTTAATTGGGATTTTGGAGAATTTTTACTAGAGAATTTAAGGGGTTCATACAATTATTCTCAAGAGATGTTCATACTTGCATACATGAATGATTTCAAAATTAATCAAGTACCCGTTAAATGCTTTAAAAGAATGAATGGATCGTCTAGATTAATAAAAAATCCCTTAATCCACGTCTTTAAAATTGTCAAAATTAGTTTATTTATTTATTTTCAACAAAAATTTCTGAAATCGTCCCAATAATGTTAATCATAAGGCTCTTCGGGACCGAAATTTAATGGTTCCATCCCTAATTGTTGGATCATTGCCTTTTTTAATTCTGTTTTGTTTTTTGGTAAACCAAACATTTCGGAGTATTTATCCGACGTCGTTAACTCAAATGATCTACCCTTTTTTACAGCCTCAATCAAGTCATTATCGATTAAATACTTTATATGTTCATAAGCTCCGCTTCCCCGTAATTTTACTATTGTAGATTTCAAGATGGGCTGTTTTAATGCGATAACGGTCAAAGTTCGTAGATATCGTTCAGCTATCGCTCCTCCCTTTGCGAATTTCGCAACGCTTTCGGTATATTCAGGTCTAAGTTGCATTTGGTATCTTTCTCCTACTTGTGCAATAACTAAAGAGGTAGTACGCTCTAAATACTCCATGGCTAATTCATTGACTAGCTCTTCCGTCAATTTCTTAGGGGTTTCTAATTTTGTTGCTAATTCTTCAATATCCAATGGTCGACCAGCGGCATAGAGGGCCCCCTCAATTAAATTCTTTTGTATGTCCCTAATTTCCAACTTTTTTTCTTTTTCAACTATAGTAGTTTCTTTTTCGTTTTCAAGAATAATTGGTTGAGATTCTTCAACAATGGGTAAACTTTCGTTATTTTCTAAAGGTTCATCTTCTTTCATATCGTCGCTGTCTTCATCGCTTTCTTGAAGTTCTTTTTCGTCAATCTCTTCATCACCTTCATCCTGTTCTTCCATATCTTTCAGGTTTTCTTCTTCAGAATTATTCATGAGCATTTACCTGGGTTTTTTATTTATCTTTTCTTGAGATCTATGGCAAAATCTTTAAAATCTTCATCTTGGGATAAGTATAATTTATTTCCTGTTGAAAGAAACATTAATGCCAAAAAAAGTCTAACAAATGCAAATTTCCGTCCAATCTCACTTTTTTCCTCATCAACAATAATCTTCGCAATCTCATAAAAAGATGTTTCCTTATTATCAAATTCTACTCTTGCTTTTATTCTATTAAACCACGATTCATGTAATTCTTCGACGGATTGTTCCCTCCCACTTATATGTCTCAAGAGTTCCTTGGGTAATTGAGCCTTTGATCGTACCATTATCTTGTTCTGTTTTAATTCTTCACGGCGAATGCGACGTCTCTTTAATTTCTCTTTATTTTGCATGGTCTCGATGATGGCTGATCTCATTGCATCAAATAGTTCCTCTTTTGTAGAAATCAACATTTTAGGTTGAATGGGCTGGGATAATGTCTTAGGGATGGATCTTCCGTGCCTTTCCCGGAATAATTCGAGTTCTTCTTTCTTTTGGATATCCTCTTCCTCTCTAATTATGCTTGATATTTTATAATGATGCAAAAGAGCCGAAGTTTTTAGTGCAATCCCAGAAATCTTGTAATTAATCAGATCTTCTGACAACATGTTACTGAAAAACTTATCTACTAACGATGATAAATCATAGAACGCAACGTTAGAGTCTTTCGCCAGTTCAGGATCTAAAAGACTTGAATAAGGAGGTTTTTGCCAAAATTTTAATTCTAATTTATCCTTTTGAGACAATGCAGGGTCATATTCCTCACCAGCAACCAGTTCTTCTTCCAATTCTTCATCAGGAATCACATCGTGAGTTCTGTCAATAAACTCAGGATGATTGACTATAGGCTCTAAGATATTTATTAATTCTGCCTTCTTTGATTTCGTGGGTACCTTTATGTTATTCTTACTGGCAAATTCTCTCAGTTGTTTAACGTTCCAATCGTTAAAATCGTAATTGGATTTAGATTCCTCTGATTCTGGGATTTATGAACACCTTTGTAAAATACAAATATTGTGATAATAATTACTTCTTACCATTCAATTAAATTATCAAATTTTAAACTTTTTGACTAGAAAAAGCAAAATGATCAGTAAAACTAACTATATATACAACTGTTTTTTCTTAGGTTTTTCTAAGAATGTTCTAAGGATCTTCTAAAAATCATAAAATTAGGGAAAAAATAAAGAGCAGTACTCACTTGAGTACGTTAATCCTTTAGAAACTCACCAAGCAAAACCCCTATTATGCCCTGTTTTTCTGATCTCGCTAGAATATCCGCCTCATCAAACATCTCTAAATCAACCTTATCAAATATCAGATCACAACTCATGCACCATATTGAATTCTCATGATCAATAATTTTCTCCCTACTCCGACATCTCGGACATCGATAATTTTTATCTTCCAAAATAAACACCTCTATTGTCATAATTCTAATAAGTGACAGAGTGTCATTTATAAAGTTTTTGATAGTTTTAAAATTACAGAGTTGAGCTCCCAAAAACACCGATCGTGACCTGATTTTTTCAGAAAAAATAACCCTTTAAATATGAAAGTTGAAACCGTGATACACCCTCAAAAAATTTTCTCCCGGAGAAATGAGGAAATCAGGAACTGATGGAAATTTGCTAGAGATTAAATAAAAGATTTAGATCTCTACTAATATTTGAATTAGAACTTTCAAAAATTCACTACAATGATGATATCCGATGAGATTTTTATTCTTGACTTATTATTTTTGTCCAAAACCTAATTTAAACATCTTTATGATCATTTATAATATTTCGTAAAGGATGATGTGTTTTAAAAAAATCAGGATCCTCATGTATGTTTTTAACGAGCGTTTCACCATTTACAAAATCCTTCAAAATGAGATAATGCTTAACTTGCAAATATTCAAACACTATGTCAAATAGTTGCTTGAATTCACTCAATTCGCACTTTGGAAAATAGATTTTCATCATTAACCCATGAGTGAACTCTACGGGTTCATCAAATCCGTAAATGAAATACTTCCCTTCAATTTCATGGATAAATCCATAGTTAAACCATCCAAATATTTTAATGAGAGTATTCACGGAATCTTGATTTAGATCAGGGATGATGAGATAAAGGCTTTCTTGGAATCCCAAATTCTTTAAGATTATGTATGGGAATATTAATCCTTTCTTCAGTAAGGTTTGGATTCGTTCTACTGTTTTAATCTTTTTAGTTCCAATATAGGATTTGATATCGATGGAATGATAGTTGTAAATCTCGCAAAGATCTTGAAATTCTGGAGAATTAAGATCGTATTGAGGTAATTCATCATTGTCAGAAAACTGGAAAGATTTTAAATTTGGAATTTTAAACTGATACTCTTTATTGAAAAGCACGTTTTCAAGGTGCTCTTTAAATATTACGCTATCGTAATCCCAACCCTCCGGAGTAAAATTCATTTCAAAATGAAACAAAATATGAGTCTTTTTTACAACAAATCCACAATACTCGCGAATTTTATTTTCTGGTGCTAAAACATTATCTAATATCGAATTATTAAATTGATTGGAGGAAATAATATGGTCTACTAAGAATGGAATGGAATCATCGATGCATGCAGGATATTCTATTTTTAAGAAGTTAGTTCCTAGTAAGGATTTAAAATTGATCTGATTTAAATCACTAGAATAGAAATAAGTTATAAATCTACTTAAATTAAAGCGTTTGAATACAGGAATGAATTTAATGGCCTTTATATGATTCTGAAAAAAAATTTCTATCTTTTTTTCTTTAAACTCTTCTGTTATACATATTAAACTTTCAATATTTAAAAATAAGAATTTTAATTGTTCCAATATAAAAGAATCATAGACGTTATTTTCTCTTGCTATTCTATTACCTACTATTTTTACAAGCTCGAAAAAATTATCTTCACATGTCCATAAAATCTTTTGATTCTTAAACTTTTTAGTTCTTGACACCCCTAATTTATTCTTAAAATGATTATATACAAATTTTAAATATCCTTTATATAGGTCTTTTGTGTAAAAAAACTTTTTTTCTTCAAAATCATAAAAATCTCTAAGTAAAAATTCAAGTATAAATCCACTCCATAAATAATTTTTTATATAAATTATACTATTTTTAAAGATATTGTAAATAATTGAAATAAACAAGTGTTTCTCTTTTATGTCTAATGAAGGCATTGAAATTTCTATACTATAGAGATTTTCAGAAGAAATCAAATTTTGATTATAGTTTATTAGAGTTCTTGGAAAGGAATTTCTAAGATTTTGCAATTTTTTCGGTATATCGACTGAATCTGATAATACTAACTGAAAATAATCTTTTTCAAATTTTTTAGTTATAATAGTATTGATAAGAAGAGGTGTTAATACAGGAGGCGTTGAATCTATAAAACCAGCTAAGATTTTATCAAGCATCTCTGAATTTAAATCTTGAACTTGATATTGTTCATAGATTTCATTTAGTTTTTTGTCTTTATTCTGAAATAAAATGTTAATCAATTTCTCATCATTAACAATTTTAATTATATTATTTAGACTAAAAATCTTCAAAAAAGAAGATAACTCCAATAATTCATTATAAATTTTGTAGTTTGCAACTTTTTGATAGAATTCTCTTTTTGAATCAAAGTACACGCTGAAGAATTCTTTAATTACATAATCTTGGATATTAGTTTTAGCTATAACAAGATTATCCTCAATTAATGAGGAGATAATATTACGAGATAAAAATTTTTGTAGGTCATTGATATTTTCAATTCTATTTTCTTCAATCAGAGGCTCTAGCTTGTTTATTAAGTCTAAATAATTATGAATTTTCTTTTTTGCATAAAAGAATCCAAGATCCTGATCCTGATATAATTTTTGGAGGACAAAAATCTTTAAACTATCTGATTTGTAAATATTTTTTAAATTTTCTTTTAATTTGTTAATAAAAGTTTTTTGTTTTATAATTTCGTTAAATATATCAGATTTTATAATTTTAAGATTATCAACCCTTCTTTCAAAACCTAAGCCACTAAATAGAAACATCCTAACTCGGTTAAGAATTAAAAATTCAAGCAGGGATAAATCTTGGTTTTTATATTTCTCATTCCATTCAAGATGTATTACAATTTCATTTTTTTTTTGGTATTTATAGTGTTTATAGTTGATAAGTCCTCTATTCCCAAATTCTTCTTTAAAGTAATTCAAATTAACACAATGGTCTTGCGAAAGCCTTAATAAAACTTTAAAGCTACTAATGTAATTGTTTTCTTTTAAAGAATTTAGAAAATTAATAAAATCATCTAAATAAATCTTTGGAATTACTACATAACCGCTTATATCAACAGAATTACTTATAACTGAAATTTTAGGAGATATAAAAAAGGGAACATCTTTAAGAATTTTAAGTAGTTTCAGTTTATTTAATAAAGGATTAAATTCTATATATAAAATTATAACAGCGATATTAAGAGCAGGCCAATTAATTTGATAAGAAAGGGTTATATAACTATGATTTTTTATCCAATCCATATTTTGTGTGAATTTTCTAAGACTTAGATCAGTTTCAATGATTTTTTTAGTCTTAAACTCTAAAAAAAAATTTTTATATTGAAGATAATCGTGATGTTTCTTAACTCTTAAAAAAATAATTATTATAATTCTTAATGTTTCTACCAATTCATTATTAAACGTTGATTCTGAAAAACTTTCTTTGAAATCTTTAAAAAAGATAAAACTAAATGATTTAACATCTTGGTTAATCAAATTTTTATGTTTATGTAGATATTGAAAAAAGAATTGAGTGGGATTAGGATCATTTATGAGGTTTATATTGCTATACAAGTACTCTAATCTATTAAATTCATTAATAAGTTCCAATTTTTTTTGAGGGATACTTTCTAATATAACAGATCTCCATTCTTTTACAAGATTATGATTTGATAAGAATGTAATTGTAATTTGATTTATAATGAGATTTAATGAATTATTATTTCTAAAATCCTCATTTATGAAACATCTAAGTACTTCCCTTATAACTATAAATGGTAAAAATTTTGTAAAATTTTTATAGATTTTAATCAATACACTATTATTATTATCATCATAATTCTCTACTGATATGCCGAGATTGATGAAATTTAAATTAGTACTATCCTCCTCAACAATTATAAAATCAATTTTATCAATCAGAGGTTTAACTCCTAAATAAAGATAAAATTGGCTAATCAAATCGTTTGAAATCAAATTTATTTTTTCTAAATCTTCAATTAATCCGTGAATCTTATTTATATCCGGAAAATTGGGCATATCAATACTATTTTTGTTTAATTGAATATAAATCTTTTATTCCAAATTTATAGGAATTTAAATATCTCTATTTAGAATTATACTGAACACTTATAAACCAGGGAATAGGTAAAATGAAGGTTAAAATTCTCATATTATTGACTATGATAGTTACAACACTATCAATATTGCTAGCAAGTTCTGCAGTTATGGCAGATTGGGCTCCGGCAATTGGTCAAGGTGGTCCTTAAGTTAATTATATTAATTAGCTTAAAATATTTTTTTTTATCTTTTATTTTATATTTTTATAAATTGATTGTATGCCCATTCCATCAACAACTTTGGCTGAATTGTACTCTCGTTAAAATTTTAACAATTTTTATGTCTTTAATCGGATTTCATTCTATTTTGCAAGTTACGTAGATAGAATTTGCCGAATTTTCCAGATGGTCACGGTAGGTCTCAATTAAAAGGATTAAGTTTAAGAGTTTTTTTTACAAAAAAGAGTAATTTAAATAATCCTCTATTCATAAAGAATCTCCTAAAAATAATAAAAAGGTGGATGCGAGTGATTAAAAAATTTTGCTTCACGATGATGCTAGTATTGATAATAACTTTCTCCTTTTTCATGCTCTCTGTAGCATACGGATGGTGGCCCGGTGGCCAGGGTGGTCCCTAATCTCCCATTAATCATCAACTAGCAAAAATATCCCGTTTTTCAATGAATATCTTTTTAGGTTTTTTTTACTTTTTTTTATCATTATTATTGGTTTAAATACTTTGAGTATAACTCATTTTTACTTTACTCCATCTTGGAGGAGAGATGAAAATGAGATTTGGATATAAAATTTTAACAATTTTTACGTCATTAATCGTCTTTCTTTCTACTTTGCAGGGTGCATCAATAGGACTTGCCGAGAATTTTCCAGGCGGTCACGGTGGACCTTAATTAGTAGAATAGAGATTAATAAATTATTTTATTTCTTTTTATTTTAAAGAAGATTGTAATTTTTGTGATGAGTAATAATCTCAATTTTTTTCCTAATTTTTGATTTTCAGAAGATTCTCAAAAACCTCAGCTGTTAAATTATATCCTGTCAAAAGCTTTAGAAATTTCTTCGATGATGTTAAGATTAGGAAAGTTGGGCATTATTCTTATAATTTAATTCAACGGTATTTATAATTATTTCAATTTTTAGGACTTTAAATATTCCAGTGATTAATAATGATACCATTCTATGGATTGGAGGATAAATAAAATGAATATACAAAAGCGTTTTATGATACTCACTTCTATTATTAGCATACTTGCTTTTTTAAATGTGGTCCGAGTAAGTTTAGCATCATGGTATCCTGCTGATGGTCAAGGTGGCCCCTAAATTGCTAAGTTATGAACTTTTCCTTTTATTTTTTTTTTTATTAAATTAATTAAATTTATGCTGAGAAAGGAGAAAATATAGGATATTTTAAAAGATTAATATTGATGAAATCTGAGATTCTCAAAAAATTTTTTAACGCTTTAATATTTAATTAGCATAATTTTCTATTTTAAACAAAAAAAATATTTGTAAAGCCGGGAGAGTGGCTTAGCCTGGTATAGCGCACGGCTGATAACCGTGAGGTCGGGGG
>CAZOYD010000039.1:0-33993 GCA_964583985.1 uncultured archaeon | reverse complement strand
AGGGAAGGTGATGGATCTGCGAGCAATAAGGGAATCCAGGTCATTGCGATCCCTCCAAAATTTCTTTTATGTAAGGTGCGGTAGGGGTATTCATCCATGCTATTTCGGAAGGGGTTCCGGCAGCAATTATATATCCGCCATTGGGACCTCCTACTGGTCCAAGTTCAATTAACCAATCACAAGACGCTAAGAAATGAGGATGATGTTCAATTGTGACTACTGTATTACCTTCATCAACCAAATCTTGAAGAACATTGATCAACCGCGATACATCTTCTAAATGTAATCCTACAGTTGGTTCATCTAAAATATATAAAGTTTTTTTCTTGCTCTTTCTATTTAGCTCCTTGACGATTTTCAAGCGTTGAACTTCACCACCAGAGAGAGTAACGAGTGGTTGATTTAATTTTAGATATCCTAATCCTACTTTTTTAAGTAAATCTATTTTTCGTTTGATTGGTTCCACATAATAAAATAATTTCCCTATTTCAACAAAAGTTAAATAATTTAGTTCAGGAAGGGAAAAACCATTAACGCGAATATCCCATGATTCTTGAGAGTAGCCAGTACCTTTACAAATCTCACAATTATCAAAAATATCTGGTAAAAATCCCATCTCTGTTTTTATCACACCTTTCCCATCACACGCGGAACATTTTTTACTTAAATCTCTCTCAGAATAACCTTTAAGTTGTGCATCCTCTGAGTCGGAATAAATTTTTAATAAATCTTTATCTAATTTCAAGAATTTCAATGGGCGATTTACTTTTTCTTTTGATTGATCAATTATTATATTTTCAGATAATATTCCTTTAAGATCTTCATATTTTCCTGGTAAAATTGGTTCATAAGCTACTGAGGTGGTTTGCTTTTTTGGAGACAAAATTCTACCTAATGTATCAACAATTAAGGAACTTTTACCTGAACCAGATACACCACATATTCCTACCAAATAATTGTGAGGGATTTGAACAATGTTTCCCTTGAGATTATTTTCTTTAGCTCCTATAATCTCTAACCACTTTTTTGGTTTTAATTTTCTTGGGTTAATAGTAAATTGAACATCTCCTCTCATCCATTTAGCGGTGATTGAATTTTCATGTATAAATTCTTTAGGATTACCTTGAGCAGTGATATAACCTCCATTAATCCCGGCCTCTGGTCCTAAATCGATTATATAATCAGAATTTTTAATCAATTGTATGTCATGTTCCACAACGATGAGAGTATTTCCCATATCTCGAAGGTCATATAAAACTTCTTGTAAAGCGCCTAATTCTGTAGGGTGTAAGCCTCTCGATGGTTCATCTAATAGTATGGTTAGAGATGATAACTCACTTCCAAGTAATCCCGCTAACCTGATTCTTTGTGTTTCACCGGCAGAAAGTGAACCCGCAATTCGATTTAGGTTGACATATCCTAAACCTGTCTTGATTAAAAAACTTAATCTTCGTAAAATTGTCTCTGCACTATTCTTTATCAAGCGGGTTTTCAAATTTTTTAAATTTAAAGATTCTAATTTTTCAAATAGGTCTGTTAATGGAATTTCACTTAATTGATGAATATTAAAATCTCCTAAGGTGATAGATAAATATTCAGGTTTAAGCTTCGCTCCATTACAACTTGAACATGGTATGGTTTCAGTATAAGTGCCTCCAATATCCCAGTCTCTGATATAACCTTCGTAAAATCCGGGATATTTTTCTTCTTTTTCGTATACTTGACCTTTCTTATTCTCATAGGTTACTTTCAGCTTAACATTATCTCCATGAAGAAAAGCCTGTTGTGCGGGTTTAGCCATTTCATTCCAAGGAGTTAGGAAAGGATCAAAATTATAATGTTTTGCAAGTGCTTGAAGCATATAATATCCTCCATTATATGGTTTACATAGAAATCCTTTAGGAAAAAAACCAGGTGAATACATTGCCCCTTTGCAAATTGGTTTATCTGGGTTTATAATAAGTTTTTCAGGTTTAGGTTGTTGTATTGTTCCAACACCATGACATTTTGTACACGCACCTACATAAGATGAAGTGTGGAAGTATGATGGTTTCGGAATTCTCATTTCAAATCCACATTTTTGACATTGGAATAGAGTATCTTTCCTTGTTGTTATGGATCCACATTGAGGGCAATTCATTTCTCCCACAAAAGCTAACAAAATTGAAAGGAGATATGAAATTTCAGTAACTATCCCAATGGTATTACGTATTTTAAAACGAGTAAAATAAAGTTCTTCCGTGGGAGTTATGGATGACGTTATCCCCAATCCTAAGATACTATCCACATCTGCAGTTACTTTTTCTCTAGTTCCTTGACGTTCATACATGCTCAGAGTTTCCAAGAACCGTTTTCTTGCTTCTGTCTCAATCACATTATTCAATAAACTCGATTTCCCAGATCCTGAAACCCCTGTTATCACGGTGATTTTGCTTTTTGGTATTTCAAGCGATATATTTTTTAAGTTATTTGCACGTGCTTTTTTAATGATAATATTTTCATGATGTATACTCTTTTTTTCTAAGGAGGAAGGTTTGATTAAGGCATCCATAATTAATGCTTTCGAAGTAAGAGAATTTTCTTCCAATTTAAGTAATCCATCTAATTTACCCGAATAAATTAGGTTTCCTCCATCCTCTCCAGCTTTTGGACCTAAATCAATAATCCAATCTGCAGCTTTGATAATATCTATATTATGTTCTACAATTAGGATAGTTGCTCCTTCTCTTGTTAATTTATCAAAAATAGTAAGTAAATTTTCTATATCTTTTGTATGAAGTCCTGTTGATGGTTCATCAAGGATAATTAGATGATCACTAAGTTCTTTTTTGCCTAAATATTTTGCCAATTTAATACGTTGGGCTTCTCCTCCAGAAAGTGATGGAGAAGGTTGCCCTAAGGGTAAATAACCTAACCCAATATCTTCAAGAGTTTTTAACATTGCTACCAAGTTTTCTAAGTCTCCAGTTGATATCCTATCATCTGATTTGATTAAATTTTTCAATTCAGTAATATTAAGATTAAAAACATCAGCGATTGATAGCCTTTTGCTCCCAATTTTTATTTTTTTCTCTAAGATCTCTTCTTTAAATCTTTGTTGATCACAATCAGAACAAGATATCCAAGTCGATGGTAAATATTTCATGTTAACTTCGATTGCTCCCATTCCTTTGCACGTAGGACAAGCACCTTCTGGTCTGTTAAACGAAAAATATGATGAATCCAGACCTGTTTCTTTTTCAAAGAATCTCCTCAAAATATCTGCGATTTTAGTGTAAGTTGCAGGATTTGACCTAGGATTTTTTCCTATAGGGCTCTGATCTACCATTATTGCTTTTATCTCTGGAGCATCTATTCTGACGCATCCAATCGGCTTTTTCTTAGCTAAAGATTGATATAAAACATCCTCTATTAAAGTACTTTTACCCGACCCAGATACACCAGTAACGACAGAAACACAATGAAGAGGGATTTTTACGTTAATTTTTTTTAGATTATGTAGCGTTGCCCCCTCAATAAATATAAATTCTTTTGGACTTGATCTCAATTTGGGCAAATCTATTTTATCTCTTGAACTAAAATATCTTCCCGTGAGTGTATTAGATAGCCACAATTCTGTTGGAGTGCCCATAAATGTGATTTCACCACCATTTTGCCCCGCGTTAGGTCCTAGATCAATAACGTTATCTGCTATTGACACGGCAAGTTTATCATGTTCTACATAAATAACTGAACCTTTTAAATCTCGAAAATTTGGTAAGAATTGATTAACATCATATGGATGTTGACCAATAGTAGGTTCATCTAATACATAAAGAATGTCCTCCAAATCATTAATCAAAGTAAGTGCTATTCTAACCCGTTGAGCTTCTCCCCTTGAAAGTGAGGGTGAAGATCGATTTAAAGATAAATATCCTAATCCAACTTTATGCAATGCTGTCAAGCGCTTTGTTATTTCTTGAAGAATCCTTTGAGAAGTTGGGGGGAGATCAATCGTATTAATAATTTCTTTAAATTTTTCAACAGATAATTCTAATACCTGTGGAAAGATCTTATTATCTATCGTAATATTAGAAACTAAGGGAAGCATTCCTGTTTGCGAGCATTTATCACATCCTTTACTATTACAATAAGGACATTCCATATTGAAATGTTTTGGTTCCACTTGAAATAAATAAGCTCCACACTCAGAACAAGTATTAGTTAGTGAATAACTAACTTTTTTATTATCATCATTTTTAATCTGTAGAACATGTGTTCCTAATGACTTTATCATTTTAATTGTGTTACGAACTTCATTTATAGAATTCCTCTTTCCAAGAACGGAGATTTTAATATCAATATCATGAGGTTCATTAGATGCAAGTTCATTTTTATTCCAAGGTTCTCCATCAACAATCAAATTTTCACCAAATTCCTCATAAAGAAAACCTAATAACGTCTTATGAGTTCCAATAGAAGATTTAACCAACTGAGCAAGTATTATAATATCTCCAATCAGTTTTTCTTTCATCAATATTTTAACTATTTCATCTTCCGAAGTAATTGAAATATCAGAAAGACAGTTGGGACATTTCCTTTTTCCAAATCTTGCATATAACATCCTTAAGAGAGGGTGAATTCCTGATGCCGTGGCTAAAATAGAATTTGGATTTCTATTTAATAGATTTTGACCAACAGCAACCACAGGCTTTAAACCCTTAATCGAGTCTACCCTTGCTGGTTCCAATCTAATACCTCTTGAACTAGAAGAAAACTGTTCTAAGAATCGTCTACGTGCTTCATGATAAATAATATTAAAAACAAGCGAAGATTTACCAGATCCGGATACTCCAGTCACAGCAGTCAATCCTTCACCGATTTCAATATCAAAATTTTTGAGGTTATTTTCTTGCGCTCCTTGAATTTGAATGTTCATTTTGTTTGCAGATTACGTTTAGAATAATTAATTTTTCAATTGAATAAATAACATGTAGTTACTAAAAAAATATTTTAGATATCAAATTTAAATTGATTAAATGATATGAATTAATGATTTTTATTAAGAAACAGAATAGATAAAGCAAATTATTAAATTTTTCTTCCTAAATGCATTAATATTGAGCATATTTTGACGATTTTATCAACATTCAGTTTATATAAATTACTTCAATCATTTAAAATCTTAAATTTGAAAGTTTAAAAGAAATATTTGAATTTCTGAGAAAAATGACTCAAAAATTATATTGGGATAATCCATATGCTGTAGAATTCACTGCAAAAGTAAGTTCTATTCAAAAGGGAGGAGTTATTCTGGACAAAACTTTATTTTTTCCAACTAGTGGAAACCAGGCATGTGATAGAGGAATTTTATATGGGGATGATATCCAAACAACTGTAGATTATGTTGAAATAACTAATGATAATATAATACATTATACTTCTCCAGAATTCCTTAAAAAAGTTAAAATTGGAGATGAAATAATTGGAAAGATTGATTGGAAATATCGCTATGGTATTATGAAAGCTCATACCTCCCAACATATTATTTCAGCTATTTTTCTCGATCTATATAATGCTAAGACGGTGAGGGCAAATATAGAATTTGAAAATGCACAAATTCAGCTCGATCAACAGATAACTGATACGCAAATGATTGAAGCATTTAAAAAAATAAATGCAATTTGTATATCAAGTAGTAAAGAAATTACCGCTGAGAGATTTTCTAAAGAAGAAATTTTTAAGATTGAACGGTTAATAAGATCAGAAATTCCAGAAAAAGAAGAATTACGGGTTATTAAAATCAACGATCTTGATCTTGTTTGTTGCGGAGGTACTCATGTAAAAAAGTTAATTGAAATAGGGCCGGTAATTATTACGGATTTTAAAAAAGGAACAGATTTAAAATATATCGTTGGTAAAAAAGCGGTAGATCTTATTTCAAATCTAAATATTGATTTAGTAAACCTTTCTAATGAGCTTAACACAGGATTGGATAAAGTAACTGCAAAAATTCAATCAATCTTGAAGGAACATGAGGAGAATAAAGTACTTATTAATTCTTTAAAAACTGACAATTTGAAATTAACTTCGAGATGTCCGAGTAGCGTATACAAAGGTTTTAATATATTTCTGTTTGAGTATCAGATTGATAGTAAAATACTAAAGAAGGTGGTAGATGAATTTCCCTCTGATTCCTTACTTTTTATACAGTTGGGACAAAATCATTATCAAATCGTATCTTTTTCTAAAAAGGCAAATGCCAATGGAATTGTTCAAGGATTAATTAAGAAATATGGTGGAAAAGGAGGTGGAAGTAACTTTACTGCTCAAACTAATCTTGATAATGATATAATTGACCCAATTATTGAGTTAAGAGATTTTTTAGATTCAATTTGAACTTGATGCACTTTAATGATTTCGGAATGGTTTTTAAAAATCGAATTGATTATCTTTCTCTTTTCTATTGAAGCATCAAATAGCTTTAATTAATTTAGTTAATGCTTGGATATAGAGTCAAATAAAGTTCGATATTCACAATCTCGACGATAAAAAACTGGAGGAAATCCTATTGGTGAATCTACTTCAATCCATCCACCACTGTATTCTTTACCTGTCCAAATATGAATCCAACTATCATCTGGTAAATAAACTTTCCAAATTTTACAATTTGGTTTAATAACCGGTGCAACAAGCAAGTCTTTTCCAAACAGATATTGAAATTTAATCTTGTATAATTCAGGATCATCTTGATAATGCAAGAAAAGCCCTCGGATAGGTGGTAATCCTGATTCATAATATTCATCTGATAAATGTTTTAAATAAGGTTTTAACGCAAGATGTATATTAACCATATTAGCCAAGTGATCCAAAGTTTCGTCATCAGAATCGAATTGCCAATTATTATCTGGTCGATTTCCCTCGTGAGTGCGCATCATCATGGTAAATGTTGCCATTTCAGCTGATCTCATGAATAATTCTTTTTCTCTTTTAAATATACCATATGTAGTATAACAACCAATATCAAAATGATAAAAGCCTATTCCTGCTAATCCAATATTGATTGCTCCAGGAATAACTGAAGGGAGACCTACTTTTTCATCCCAATCCACGCGCTGATCCCCCGAAAAAACCATTAAGGAGTACTTAGATGTGCCCGTGAAACCTGAACGAGTGAAAAAGATAACTTCGCCAAACAAATTTTCCTCTTTAAGTACATCATAATTGAGTTTTGTCCATATCGTTGGAACTTGATTGTGAAATTCTTCTCCTGATATTCCTGAGAATAACTTTGGATCGATTGGTAAATATTCTCCATAATCAATCATCCATCCATTTAATCCAATACCGACCATGTATTCTTTAATCACAGATTTCAACCAGTCGATCGCTTCTGGATTTGTTAAATCTATTTGAGCTGCTGGAAAATCAGTCATCAGGACCTGATAATCATCACCATCTTTGTTTTTTATACAGTAACCCTTTTTAGATGCTTCTTTATACAGAGTACCTTCAATAGCGAGCATTATATTAATGTATCCAAGAAATTTAATCCCCTTTTTATTCAGACTTTTTATATATTTTGGGAGATCTGGGTAAATTTTTTCATCATATTTCCAATCCCAGAATAATTGTTTTCCGAATGAGGTATATCGTATACCTTGCCAATCTTGACACCATACTGCTGAAACTTTTACGCCATGCTGTAATGCTTTTTTTATTTTTATATCAACTATATCAGGGCCTCCTTGAATTCCTAACCAAATGCCATCATATATCCAATCTGCTGGTTTTGGCTGTAGTCCAAGAAAAAAGCTTAGATTTTTAACTGCTTCTAAAAGATTATCATATTTTCCAATATAAATTTCTTTAGGGATTTCCCAGATTTGCAATTTATGCCTATTTTTCTCCTTAAAATTAAAACTTGAATAGAAGTTCGTCTCAACATGGCAGAAATAATTATTAGTGGATATAAAATTAGGTTGAGGATAGTATGTGTGTTTTCCTCTTGATGGAGGCGAGGCATCTTCAACCCATATTGGAACAATTTCATCTCTTAAGTTTATATTCAGGAATTGTTCTCCACATCCAAAAATAGCCTCTTCCTCATTCGCATTTAAATTCATCCAAAAACGATTAATAAAAGAAGTTTCACATTTAGGAGTTATAATTAATTTATTTTCTTTGACGAAAAATTCTATGACCATGCTATTTTCGTCACTACTGAATTCAATAATGATTTGATTATCCAATTCTGAAAGTACTTTAAAATTAATAAGGGGAATTCTTTTCAAATTCTTTTCTTTTATTGTAAAAGCGGAATGGTTTTGTTTATATTTGCCAAAACCAATACCTATTTCAAAGCAAGGATTACTGACTGAATGAGAAAAAAATTTATAGTTTTTAAAAAAAAGGTCAAATCCCCTATTTGTTGCCATATACTTGATCATTTTATCACTTTCCATTCCATTAATTTAGCATATATTTCTAAAGGGCGAACAAAATCTCCATAAACGACGGATATATGATGTGCGATACCATTATTAATAATCTTATCTAATATTACTCTTACATTATCTTCAAATTCCACTTTGACATACGTACCTTTTAACTCCTTCTCCATTGGAATTCCTTTTCCTTTTTGTAAAAAGATATGATATTCTCCAGGTGAATAATCTAACCTTAAAAGGGATAATTCTCCCGATTTCATTACAAAATCAGCAGTAACCCCCTTTCCTTCAGCAAAATAACTATCTAAAGAAATATTGCATTTTTTATCCCAAAGATTGCAAGCAGCAACTCCACAGTGCCAAAGTAATCCAAAGTCTTTTTGAAAATTTACTTGAGAGAAATCCGATAGAAATGGAGTTTCACCTCCTATGACTTTATGTGCCAACATTGAAAGTGCTCCCAAGATATCTCCTTCACAAGCTAATATTTTTCCTTCTGATTGCAATACTGACATTGCAGCACAAGGGGAAATACCAAAATCTGAAGCAAATTCGGGCCAACATCTAATAGCTAAAGCAGTTAATTGGTGATAATTCATAAACTCAGAAAGCTTAGCAGTAAGTTCTGAAACTTTCTCTAATTGATGTTCAGATATAGATGATACATCAAAAATCGAATCAATTTGCTCTTTTCTCTTCAAGATGAGCTCATTCTCCACTTTAAAATTGAAAATTTCACTTAGCTCATAATGATCTATTAAGATCCCAGTCTTTCGATACAAGTCAAGTTCATCTACATCTAAATTAAAAAAACCATTAGCTCTATATCCAATAATTCCTATACGTACAGAAGAAAATGCTTTCATAATACGTATTGCATCCAGCCAATCTTCATCAACTTTATCTCCAATAATTACGTGGTAATTTTTCACTCCTGCTTTATACAAGTTACTAGAATTAAGGTTTATACCACACACGGAATTAAGTCTAATTTTTCCTCCATCATAAGGTAGCTCATTTAATCCCCATAATAATATTGGCTTTTTGAGTACTTTATTAAACTCTAAAATCAAATGTCCTAAAGCAAATGTCCCACTTATGCATATTAAAGCATCAATTTCTTTGGATGCTAATAGGTGACTTGCAGTTTGAGCATCTGTTATTTCGATTAGTAATTCTGGTATAACTTCCCAATTTACATTCTCAATATTACCCAGATCAGTTATAATATTCTTGTATATTTCTAACGCAGCTTTATAGTCAAAAGTTTTCCTAGCTAGGCAAATAACGCCAATATTGATTTCTCCTTTCAATTCTCTCAATCAATAAATAACAATTTTCTTAAAGAAAGAAATACATGATTAAATATAATTTTTCCAGTGATAATTATGAAATTCGGTCTTTACATGCCAAATTACGGTAAAATTTTAGGATATGCAAATAACTTAGCAGATTTAGCTAATCGAGCAGAGGAATGTGGTTGGGATGGATTCTTTATATTTGATCATATTCTTGCAGAAAAGCCAACTAAAAATCCAATGGTAGATCCTTGGATTGCATTATCAGCAATTGCTATGAAAACGGAGAAAATAAAGTTTGGAACAACCGTTACTCCACTACCCAGAAGAAGACCTTGGAAATTGGCTCGAGAGACGGTAACCCTTGACCATCTTTCTAAGGGTAGATTAATACTTTCCATTGGTCTTGGGACTCCAGCTGATGTTGAATATGGATCTTTTGGAGAGGAAACCAATGCAAAAATTAGAGCTGAAAAATTAGATGAAGGATTAGACATATTACTTGGTTTATGGGAAGGAAAAGATTTTTCTTATCATGGAAAGCATTTTAACATAGATCAAGTTAAATTTCTTCCAAAACCATTTCAAGAACCAAGAATAAAAATATGGGGCTCAGGGTTCTGGCCAAATAAGCTTCCATTTATCAGATCTGCAAAACTTGATGGTGTTTTTCCTTTAAGTACTGGTGCTTATGGTAAACTTACGGATAAAGACTTTAAAACGATGCATGATTTCATATTTGAGCATCGGGATTTAAAAACACCGTTTGATGTGGTGAAATTAAGTGGAATTACTGATAAAAAAACGATAGAAAAGTATGAGCAAGTAGGTGTAACGTGGGGTTTAACTTATATAGGAGCATCAACAAAATTGGAACTCATTCACCAAAGAATAGATAGAGGTCCACCAACTTAAATTCCATTATTTATGTTTCTCTTAAATTTTGCAGGACGTATCTTTGAGTAATTAAATCTGAACTAACTTTGCCCATGACTTTTCCTTCTTCAACGATTGGTATCGCAGAAATTCTATGCTGTTCCAATTTTCTAACGAGTTCAAGTATAGTATAATCTGGGGGAGCTATAATCACATTTTTTGTCATTATTTCGCTAAGATTTACATCACAGGCATTTTCTGCCATTGCTTTTGTTATATCCCAATCTGTAACGACTCCTACAAGTTTTTTTTCTTCTAAAACTGCAATAATTCCACTATTTTCACTAATTATTAAAGCAGCTGCTTCTTGAGCAGTACTATTCATATCAATTGTTGGAAGTGTTTCCATTATATCTTTTGCTGTCAATTCTTTTTCTTTAGCTACTAATCTCTGTAAGCTAATTTTTTCAGCAGCCATACATGGTAATAAATCTGAATTTGCTGCTAATATATCGACTAATTCTATCATATTATGGTGAATAACTTTTTTACGGTATTCCTCTCCAGCAATTAATCGTTTTTTGGAAAGTTCCGCAAATTCTTGACTATGTTTTTCAAGCCAAGAAAGAACAGCATCACGATCACCAAGCATGTTCTCAGGAATTTGTAATTGCTCTGGAGTACTGATTATTTTTTCTTGAGCCGCAAAAATAACGCCACCAGAATTTACTAAATAATCATTCGCTATCATGACTCCTTTATCTTTAAATACAATTTGCTCCATCCTAATTCTTGCAGCTTTTCTATTCGGATCAGGTGAATAAGTATTTGCTCCCTCAATTATTAGGCTCCATCGTCCCATTCGATCCACGGTCATAGATGGATTTTCATGCAACCCTTCATTCTTCCTAACACCTAAATAGTTAAAAATAGGTGCTGCAGGAATAAAGCAGAAACTATCCTCTAAAAGAAGGTTATTTGAATTATTAGAGAATTTTATTGGACTATCATATCCCTTTGATAGTAATTTATCAATGTAGTAGTTTTTGGTTACCAATCCTTTATCTTTCCAATAACCATATAGTTCCTCTACCGGTAGACCAGCTTCGTTGTATAAATATCCTTCTAAATCACTTATACCCGTTATTTTAACCCAATGGATCCTTTCTTTAAAAATCCTGGCAGCATGAGCTCCAACAGCTCCAAATCCTTGTATCATAATTGTTAAATCCTCTATCTTGGGAATTTCAAGTTTCGAGAATTGAGGTAAAACCCTTAATCTTGGCATTATTTCTATAAGCGTCTGTAGGGCAGTAACTACACCGCCAGCAGCACCTCCCAGTTCATCAATTCTATTTCCTCCCATTGCTAATGGTTTAGAAAGAGCACTGTCTATTCCATTTTCAATAGCAATCGTCATCATGTCTGAATCGTTAGTACCAACATCAGGACCAGGGATGTAGATTTCTCGATATTTTTTTATTAATCGAGCAAATCCGCGAACAATTTTTTGATGTTGTTCTAATGGTAACCCTCTTTCTGCAACTATTCCGGCTTTACCTCCACCATAAGGTAAATTTGCGGCTGCATTTTTTAAGGTCATGCCCCTTGCTAAATTATGAATGTCAGACGGCTTTACATTTGGAAGCATACGAATTCCTCCCATCGAAGGCTGTCCCATTGATAAATTATCCACAACCAAATAACCTCCGATTTCTTCGGGAGATTCTTCGTCCCATAGGCAAATTACAAGATTGGGCCCTACCTTATCACTTACAATCCCTAAACTTGATAAAAGGAGTTCATCAATATTGCGAAATTCTAGATATCTTCGCTCCTCTTCTTTGATTAACCGATTTTCTAAGGTTCCTACTGGTAAATGTTCTTTTAGGTAAGCATCCATTTGTTTTGGAATCATTTTTAAAACCTTGTTTAATAAAATTGTAAGATAACATCAAGAATGAATTCTATTAGATTATATGAATTTTTTCAATAAAAATTGTTTGGTTAATTTTTTGTGAGAGTTGTAAAATTTCATTTTCCAGTATTTCTCATATGTTTCCCTTTTGATGTTTTAGAACATATTCAAGTTCGAGATGATCAATGCAGCTTCGTTTAATGTCCAGATTAAACCTTCCATTAATCTCACATATCTTGCACTTACAAATACTTTCCCATTATAATCCTTGGATTTCAAAATCTCATCAATCTCATTAATATTAGTAATAGCAGATTTTTGAATCTTGATTCCAATGGAATCGAGGAATAGTACATCAGAATCTAAATCGTTTGATTGTGGAATAACAGAATACAGCCAATAAATATTTTGAGAGGAATCTGTTGTACTGTATAGTAAAACATTTTTTTTTAATTCCACCAGATAATAATTTGCTGTTTTATAATCAATTTCTGCAGAAAAACATAATGTAATAATTATTTTTATATTATCAATTATTAATGTTGAAGATATAATCTTTTGGTTATTACTTAAAACTAAAAATATTTGATTTATAGTTTTAGGGAAAGAATTCTGAAGTTCAAATTTTCTAATCATAGTTAGTGAAATTTCACTGGGAAGAGAAGAAAAAATAAGGTTACCCGTTTCTGTTAATACTAGTCCCCCGAATATCCCTTTAATGTTGATATTTTCCCTTACGAGTTGGACAATTTTTTTGATAATGATAGAAAAATTGTAAGTAAGAAGTAGATCTTCTCCTTTTGAATCTGAACTATCAGAATATATCTCAAAATTAGAAATATCAAAATCTACTCTTTGATATCCACGAATTACAAAATGATTATCAACAAATATTTGAAAACTATGATCACATATATGATTTAATGGAATTGAAATAGTTGTTAAATTTTTACTCTCGTTAATTATGTTTGTTGGTATCTTAATGAATTTACTTTTATTACAATGGGGACAAATGACGTGTATCTTTGTTAGTTTATCATATTCTAGTCCATTGTTATTATTAGTCATTTTTGCTAGCCCTAAAATTAAAACACACACACACTTCTTTCATACTATTTTGCTTTTTTATATTTTTTTATTTTTGTAAAAAATATTGGATTTAAGGGTTTCACACAAATTATTTCTAAGAATCCGAGATTCTTAATACTAATGATTGAAATAAATAATCTTACTCAGACATTAAAACTCAATGATGGAAGAACACTTGGGTATGCTGAAAAAGGGGCTTCAAATGGGAAACCAGTATTTCACTTTAATGGTTTTCCTGGTTCAAGATTAGAAATTACATTAATTGATGAAAAAATATTGATAGATATGAATGTTCGATTAATCGGCGTAGATAGACCTGGTATGGGATTATCTGATTTTAAAAAAGGAAGAACACTATTGGATTGGTCTGATGATATTATTGAATTAGCCAATCATTTAGGATTAGATAAGTTCGCTGTAGAAGGTGTTTCGGGAGGTTCTCCTTATTCATTAGCATGTGCTTTTAAAATACCCGAGAGAATAACTTCATGTGCTGTAATTGGTGGAATTGGACCCACTAATTTTCAAGATGTAATAGGAAATCGAATTTTGTACTTCATTATAAAACATTTCTACTTTCTTTTTAGGATTTCAATGTACTTTCAAGGGCGTACAGCACGAAATCTTAGTAAAATGGAATCAAAGTGGAAAAAAAGTTTTAATAAACTGCCTGAGGCTGATAAAAGCATCTTAACAAATCCTGAAAAATTATCATTGTTTTTAAAAGAAGGAGCGGAGGCATTTAAAAACGGAAGTAAGGGTGTAGCATATGAGGGAAGATTATATGCAAACCCATGGGATTTTAAGTTAGAGGAGATCAGTCCGGATCTCAAGGTTTTTGTATTTCATGGGGAATTAGACTCAATTGTTCCAATTAACGTGGGGCGTGAAGTATCTAAAACAATTCCAAACTGTACTTCCAATTTTTACCCGAATGAGGGACATTATTCCGTTCCAATTAACCATATACAAGAAATTTTGATAAATTTAATCTAACAAGCAAATGGAGAATAATTTAGATGAGGATTATTGATGCTCATGTTCATCTTTTTGATATTCAAGGATATCTTGAAAATTTGATTACCGCGATGGATGAAGTAGGTATTGAACGATGCTGTTTGAGTGGATTAGGTCATTTATTTAAATGTGTTAATAATGATGGGGTCGAAGAAGCGATGGAAAAATACCCGGATAGAATTATTGGCGCATTTTACATTCGACCAGGTATTAACTCTAAGAATGATATAATCGAAGCAAATGAGAAAGGATTTAAGTTATTAAAAGTTACTTTGCCAAAAAAACCATACGATCATTATGATTATTTCCCTTTATGGCAAACAGCTAGCGAACTAAAAATGCCAATCTTATTTCATACCGGAGTAGTAACTCTCTTTAATCATAAACCTAATCAACAAATATCATCATGGTACATGCATCCCATGCGAATTGAGACCATCGCTAATGCTTTTCCCAATTTACAGATGATCATCGCACACTTGGGTGTCCATTGGAATGATGACGCTGCAGAGCTAATTCGAATGAAGAAGAATGTATATGCTGATCTTTCAGGTGCTCCAAATGGTTGGCGATTAAGAGCAGATAAAATAGGGATGGATCATTGGCTTTGGTGGCCAGGTGCATTTAAAAAAATTGTTTTTGGTTCAGATGTAATATGTAATACAATTCAACAAATTTTCACGGAGGATATCAATCGTTTGGATAATTTTCAAATAGATCAGAAAACTCGAGAGCTTATTTTTTATAAAAATATATCAAAGATGTTAGGAGGGATTTAAAATTACCAATAGGAAGGTGGAAGTGAGATCACTTCTTAAATTAAATCCTGAAGAAGTTATTAAGAAGGCAGGAGATCGATTGATTGTTTGTGAAGACTTAGAAGAACTACATTTAAAATTTGCAGAAGATATCTTCAACAAAATTCATAAAAATAATGAAAATAACAAACCTACAAATTTAATTCTTCCAATTGGACCTATCGGCCAATATCCTTTTTTAGTAGATATGGTTAAGAAAAATAATTTGAGTTTATCAAATTGTCGGTTCTTCTTTATGGATGAGTATTGCGATGAAAGCGGATTTGCACTTAAAATCAATCATCCTTTAAGTTTTAAAAGAATTGCCAAAGCTACTTTACTCCTTCCTTTAAAAGAATATGGAATTGAGGATTCTCACATCATCTTTCCTAATGAGGAAAACATAAATAATATTAGAAATAAAATTGTCGAGATTGGAGGTATAGATTCTTGTTATGGAGGGATTGGAGTTCACGGTCATATTGCATTTAATGAGCCAAATATAAATATTGCTACCTCAAATCCTCGTAAAGTTAATCTTAACAAATATACCATTACTATTAATTCGATCAGGGCAAATGTAGGCGGAAATTTAGAAAACTTTCCCAAAGAAGCCTATACAATTGGTATGAAACAGATTTTAGAAGCTAAAAGAATTCGCCTTTATTGCAGGAACGGAAGTCCTTATGACTGGGCAAATACAATTTTAAGAATTGCTTTATTTGGTGAACCTGGAGATGATTATCCTGTAACACACATTAGAAATCATCCTGATTACAAAATAATTACTGATAGAGATACTTTAGCTACTCCTAAATATATTATTTGAACTTCTTTCCATTGGGTTAAATCATAGAAATAATGCTATCATGACGGTCTAATAGCTTAAATGAAGAAACTTTAATAAATCTTAAAATTCGATAAAAATTTAAATTAGGATTAGAATCAGCTCGTAATAACTAAATTTACTTTTCATTGGATTTTATAATTCTCTCTTTTTATTATTCAACTCTTTGAGTAAATATTTTCGAAAAATTTTTTGTATTTGCATCTTTTTCTTTTTTAATGGTATGAAATGTCCGAAAAAGTCGAAGAGAGAATAGCAGAATTAGAAGAACGATTGGCTTCCACCAAGGTAAACAAGGCGACGCAAAAAAGTGTAAATACTATTAAATCACAATTGGCCAAGCTCCGCGAAGATTTGATTCGCATTGCCAGTTCTAAAAAGGGTGGTGGTGGTGGTTTCCACATTAAAAGAACTGGAGATGCCCAAGTAGCATTCATTGGGTTTCCTTCAGTTGGGAAATCTTCTCTATTAAATTTGTTAACAGAAGGTAACACTCATTCTAAAGTCGCAGCGTATGATTTTACTACTGTTACAGCCATACCAGGCATGATGAATATCGAAGATGCGAATATTCAGCTTATCGATTTACCAGGAATAATTTTGGGTGCTGCTGCAGGTAAAGGGAGAGGAAAGGAAGTATTAGCAGCAGTACGTTCAGCAGAGTTAGTGCTAATTATAATCTGCTTTCGTCCTGATGGGACGATTAACCTTTCTGATTTGGAAACTATTAGAATGGAATTGAATAATGCAGGAATACGGCTAAATACAAAACCACCTAAAATAGTTATTAAAGAGCGTACTCGAGGAGGAATTCATTTTACTTATAAAGGACATCAAGTTATGGATGCCGATGAAGTGAAATCTTTAATGAATGAATTAAAGGTTCGAAATGCAGGAGTATATTTCTCTGAACCAGATATTACCCCTGATCAATTAATCGATTTCATATTTGGAAATCGTATATACACAAAAGAATTTGTAGTAATTAATAAATCAGATTTAATGCTAAAAAGAATTCCAGACAAAACCATTACAGAGGCAATAGGTCATGATCACTGGGTTATGATCTCAGCTAAAAATAAAGAAAATATCGATGCTCTTAAGCATGATATTTTCAAAGAGCTGAATTTAATACGAGTTTTTTTGAAACCACCAAGAGAAGATGCTGATATGACGGAACCAATAATTCTCCACCGAGGTGATACCCTTGAAAAACTCTGTCGTAAAATTCACAAACGTTTCATAAATGATTATCGTTACTCGTTGATATGGGGGAAATCTGCTAAACACCCCGGTCAAAAATTTGAAAATTTAGATCACGTAATTGAGGATGGCGATATAATTTCGATTTACCTGAAGCGTTAAAAGAAATTTCTGAAACTTGCTTGAATAAAATTATCTCCTAAACTTAATTATAAAAAGTTTTATAAAATTCATTATAAATCTCAGCAAGCTTTGTTATTTTATAACGATCGTTTTCTTGTAATGAATGTAAGAGATAAGATGTAAATCCTTGAGGATTTCTTATCCATTCCAAAAATCCTTCAATTTCAGTCCTTAGAATAGGATCGATTGAAGGTTGTATTATTTCACGACTTTTTTCTATCAGTTCATCATCATTAGATAATTCTATTTCAGTTTCAATAAATTGCGATGTTGAACCTTTTCTCATCATAGCAGCAGCTCTAGCTATGGCAGGATATGCCATGTGCATCCATCCTTTTGCTTTTTGTTTTATATGAGCTATGAGAAACATATCCGTTTCTGGCACGGATGAACCAACTAAATGTCCCTTATTTTGCCTATTAGTAGCTATAAATCTTTCGGGTTCCATTTGAAGAACTGAATATCTTATACCTGCCATATTTACAAATTGACTGTTTCCACTGCCCCAACTAGATAAAAGATCCTTAATATCTTTCGAAACATTCCAATTGGAAGTCGAGAAAAGGATTTTCGCTTTATTATTTACAACAACTACTTCAGTTGCGTCTGAATAATGTTTTTGCAAATCTTTTATGATTGATTTAATATTGACTATAATAATTCACCAATTTAAGATGATAATATATTACTCATTAAATTTATCCACTTTTCAATTTGTTCTATTAACTCTAATTTTTCTTTAGAGCTTAATCCTTCATTTAATTCTGCTTTTTGATATAAATTGATAAGTTTACCCATTTCCCATAGAACATTAGAATGCAAAACCATGCTTTTAATATAATCTCGAGCAATTTCAAGAGCTCTTGCAATTGATCTAATATCATAATCTTGGTTTGCAATTTCTTTAAGAACAAGAAGAATATCAAGAGAATTACTTGTTGGAATAATTGGAAGAGTTTTTATTTTTACTGAGGGTCGCTTCATGGTTCTAATCTTGAACTGTTTTTGTTCTCTTTCAAATCTATCAACTTTTATCGTTTCTTTATCTTCTTCTTCAGGATGATATAATCTGGTTTTTACTTGAACAACTGATCTTTCTATCTCATCTTTTGTTCTTCTCCTAAATTTTTCTGGCCATTCAACAAAAGAATTCATTCGTGGTTCAGCAGAAAGAAATATTGATTCCTTTGGCATTCTTTTTTGTGCTTTTTCGACCTTTTGAATACTAGAGAGATTTATTTCTTTTCCTAATTTTAATGCTGCATTGATTAAAATTGAAATCAAATACATTGGATCAAAATCTATTGTTGAATAAACCCTTTTAAGCTTTAATAGAAGCTCCTCAATATACTTTAAATTCTGAATCGAAAAATATTTCTTTAGATGTCTTAAAGAATCTGGAATAATCTCATTTATTCCTGCGGTGGAATTTTTCATTTCATGATACATTTCAGGAGTGATTAGGATATCATTATAAGAATCCCAATACGTACTCAAGAGTATTGGTCCCGTTTTTTGAATTTGAAAGGATAGAGGACTTCTTAATGTCTCCATAAACTCTAGAATAATATTCTTATAAGGAATGAATAAATTTCGCATGAGAGTTCCTTGAATGAAGGTTCTCTTGTTTTCAGATTTAAAAGATAAATCTATGGGTAATTTAAACAGGTTTTCACTTACTATTATATCTCGATCATCTTCTAAGTTAACATTTTTTGAGCATGAAAGATAATCATAAACGAAATCTGATAAAATTAAACCTGTCAATTGTCGATTATCAGTAATATATTTTCCGTTTTGAAGTTCAAATTTAGTGTAATAATATCCTAATCCAAAAAGATAATAGAGAGTCCCTTTTTCTGTCTCAACAGCGCATTCAGCAGCACTGAAGAATATAACAAAATCTTGAGAAATTTTTAAAACATCTTGATGAGAATAATTGCCTAAAGTGGGATAACCCAGCAAATGACCCCAACTTGGTATAACAAAAAGGTCAAAACTTTCAAGAATACTGGGTTCTGGTTTATAGTTTGTCATATTTAATGATACTACAACTTTTTAATTTAGATCGTTCTAAATAATCTAAAATTCCATTGTGTAAAGATTTTGAAAAACCATTTTGGATAGGATACTTATAATATGATATTGTTACATGTATTTAAGTTTCTCTCGGTTTATTATTAAAAAAAAAAGGAATAAAGATTAAAATTTCTTAACTCAAAAAAAAAAATAGCTGGGATTAAAAGGTTTACTCAAGAAAGATGTGATCCTTATTTACTTTTAACATCTCTTCAAACATTTCTTCAGCTTTTGAAGCGCTTTCTATTGTTGGATCCAATAACAAGGCTTGAAATGCTATTTCTTTAGATTTTTTAATAATTGCTTCAACAATTAAATCTTGAACTGATGCTTGGTTGCGCAAAAGAGCGGCCAATCCTTTCGGGTATTCACCAACTTTAACAGCTTTTAGTCCTTGCTTATTAACTATTGCAGGGACTTCTACAACTAAATCATTCGGAAGGTTTGTAATAACATCATTATTTGGTAAATTAACAGAAGCTTCTTCATGATTCGAATCCGATAATATACCCTCAATTATTGGAATGGCTCTTTCTGGATCTGGTTTTATTAAACGGTATCCTTTACCTTTTTCAACTAATTTTTGAATTTTTTTCCCAGTATATAGTGTAGCTTGTTTATACCCATTATAAAAATCACGAGCTCCTTGCACATCTCCTTTATCCCAAGCCCACGCAATATATTCACCATAATGCGAATCAGTTGTATAAGGTATATAACCAAAATTCTCTAAAATATATCGATTCAATTTAACATCCATCATGAATCCTTTTAAATTCATTAAGTAATCAGGAGCTTTTTTACGTAATTCCGGATATGCATCTTTTCCAGAATTCTTGTATTTAATAGAAAGCAACACTCCAAAATGATTAAGTCCAGCAGCCTTCATTTCAAGATCCTCTAATGGCGTATTTAAAATTCGACCATAATGCATCTTGAAATTATGAAATTCATGACATAATCCAACAAATTTAAGTAAAGGATATTTTCGTTTGATTGCTAAACAAATTCGGCTCATGGGATTAGAATAATTTATAAAAAGTGCATTGGGGCAAATTTTAGACACATCTTCACAAATTTCTAAAATTGGAGGTATGACTCTTAAAGAATGAAAAAGACCCCCTGGACCCCCATTCTCGCCCATAATTTGTTTATTACCATATTTGTGGGGTATACTATAATCTAAATCAAACCATTCAAACCTTGGACCAACTTCAATTGAATTAACAATGAAATTTGCCCCTTGTAGAGCCTTCTTTCTTTCTGTTGTAGCCTCTACTGAAAAATTTAAATGATCTTGTTGTATTACTTCATTACAAGCTTCTAAAGCTAAATCTAAATTTGTTTGATTAATATCATGTAGAGTTATGGTTGAGCCTTCTAAAACGGCACTATTAATAATAGAACCGACGGTTCCAAGTCCAAATTGAAGGGAACCTGCTCCCACAATAACAATTTTATGTGTTTTCGTCATATTTTTTATAAAACCTTTTTCCTATTAATAATAACACTATTAATATGTGAAGAAACAAAAATGATAAAAATTTTATGAATTTTCAAACACGTACGTAAAAAAATTATCATTTAATACCCAAGCCTGTAAGAATGTATTTTTTACTTTAGTATCCCATATTGTCTCGATGTTATGTATACCATGTATTAATAATTCTAATAACACTTTATTGACTTGAAAATCTTCATGGGAAGGATATATTTCAATATCTGGATGTACTTTAAACAAATCAAGTAATTTTGATAAACTTGAAAGCAATATTGGAAGATCTTTCTTTTTCGGTAAGTACATCGCCCCAAAATGTGCTGTGTCCCCAGTAAATAGTTCATCGTGACTTGTTAGTAATGAGATTGAACCAATTGAATGCCCTGGTGTGTGAATTATTTTTACTGTAAGATCTCCCAGATCAAATCTATCCCCGTCTTTTAAAGGATGCAATTTGGTAGGTGGGTGATATTTAAAATTACTTTTATCAAATAATTGAACTCTCTTCTTTGGAGAATCTTTTAAAAAAGAAATATCAAAAACCATCGAAGCATTCTCTAACTCGCTCTCATGAATGAAAATTTCATCAAATTCTTCATTCCCCCCGCGATGATCGAAATGAGAATGGGTATTAATTACCATTAATTCTTTTGAGTCAATCAAATCTTTAATTTTTGGTTTTAATGGGTATAAACCACTTCCCGTATCTATCAATAATGCTTTGTTTTTACCAATCAGAAGATATAGATTGGTATATTTTGTGAGATAACGTGGATCAATCTCATCAAGTCTTTCTCGAATAATGTAGAGATGATCCTCTTTTTTTATGATTTCAAACCACTCTTCAGCTTCCAGCATAAGAGCAATAATTAGAATATTAATTTAAAATTTTTTATCCTGATTGTAATAAAACATTAAATTTGTAGGATTATTATGAAATTTAAAATTAACAATTCTATTAATTTGATGATTAGAAATGACCTCGAATGAAGGAAAAAATAGCGAAGAGTTTGAAGAGTTACCTTTTAAACCAAGAATGATACCCTCTGGACCTAACAAATTGAATGGGAAAAGGACCATGTTGATCTCATTGTCATTCTTTATTGTTTTATTTGCTTGGTCCTATTTCAATTTCAAGGTGCCATTAATTCTTGATGATGTATTAGGAACATATGTTTTGAAAGATATGGTAAAAGGAATTATAATGGCAATGGATAATATTCTTGCTATTTTTTTACAACCTTACTTTGGGGATTTAAGTGATAGAACAAAAAGTAAGATAGGACGTCGCATGCCTTACATAATTATCGGTACGGTTTCTTCTGCTGTATTTTTTGTAATTATTCCTTGGATTCGTATTTTGGCCGGTTTGTTTTTGATAATTTTCCTTTTCGATCTAGCAATGTCTATTTTCCGTTCAGCTTCGATCGCTATATTACCCGATTATACACCTGAGAAGATGTATTCTAAGGGGAGTGCAATTCAACAATTCATTGCTAATATGGGAAGCCTAATCGCCTTTTCTATCCCTATATTAATAGGAGCATTAGAGGGAACTTTAGATCCTCTCTTATTTGACGCACTAGGTTTTATAATAGTCGGTATTGGAATGATAATATTAATTTTAATCCAAATCTTCACAGTGAAAGAGACTCCTACTGGCGAAACATTTTTAAAAATTTCACCAACTAAGATTGAAATTGATCCAATTACGTTCTTAGCCAGACAAAAGAAACTATCCGAAGTAGATAAAGAAATTTCAAAACATAAATTAAGATCTTATAGAGATGCTTATCATATAGTAAAGCAACATAAAGATTTTTCGTTTTTCTTGGCTACTATCATATTCATGTACTTGGCATTCGCGTCAATAGAATCATTTTTCTCAAGTTTTGCTGTTGCATACTTTCAAATTACAGAAAGCGCCGCTGGAACTTTATTTCTTGCTTATTCAGCACCAATGATTGCAAGTGCTTATTTTGTTGGTCTTTTGGGTCAAAAGAAATCGGTCGGACGAAAGAAAGCGATTAAAATATTTCTTGCTTGGTTAATAATATCCATAATTATAATGGCTGGTTTTGTTGTTCCAACTACATATCATAATTATAATCCCCTTTTAGTAAGTACTATGTTGGTGCTGATAGCCATACCGTGGATGGGATTTATAGTTAATAGTTTTCCAATATTATGGTCTTTGGCACCTAAAGGAAAAGTAGGTATCTATACGGGAATTTATTATACATTCAATCAAACGGCATATAGTGTTGCGCCAATTCTATTTGGAGCAATTCTCTCTGCCTTTAATGCATTTGGAGACTTTCGATATATCATAATGTTTCCATTCATATTATTCTTAATTGTGATTGCTCTGATTTTTTTCTTTAAGGTTAAAAGCGGTGAAACTCGCGAGTAGAACTATAAAAGATATGGTTAAAATTATCTAATTATTTTTTCTTTTTTTCAAAATTCTTAAATAAAGTTAAAAAGCATCTTTTTCACATTGTCAGTACAAGTTAATTCAATTTTGCAAGTACATAAATAGGAATACTATTAGTCGATCCTTGTAGAATTCACAAATTATTACATCAACAATAATGATTATTAGAGAAGTGGGTATAATTTCTTGTGGAATTCCAATTATTTTTGAATCTCACAAAGAAACTAGGAAAGAGAATGCGAATTTAATTTTAAATTCTGGATTGTTATCTAGCATTCTAAGCTTTGCCGAGATCACGATCTCTCCAATTGAGTATTTCCAAAGCAACAGGTTCACGGTTGTTTTTAGAAAGGATTGGATCAAAGATAATCATTCATTAAAACCATTTATTGCATATGTTGTAATAGATAACGAGAAGAATGTGGATAAATACATAAAAAAACGAGTTTTACCTTTATTAAAAAAAATAATGAAAAAATTTAAAACTAGATATAATGGCAAAAACTCCACTCAATTTGAAGACTTTCGTAAAACCCTAAGTAAAATTTTAAATATTAATATCAAAACATTAGATGAAAAATTTGTATCTTTGATTTAACATGATTTCTAATCTAATCTCATTATTTATGATGATGCAAAGAAATTTCATAACTTTTGGCTGTAATTTCTTTATAGATCGATTTGAATACAATCTCAAAAGCTTTATTTTCAATCGTTTGAGGAATCCCTAAATTTTCCAGCGTTTCAATAATTTTTCCTGGCTTTTTTATATTGAATCTCATGGGATCCTGATTAGTTTCAATATAATGTTTAGCTAGTTCTTGCATTGACATTTTAGGTACATTAAATTTAAATTCAATATCCTTTGTCTTAGTAGAGTTTTCGGAATTATTTTCATTATCTATTGGATGAAATATACTTAGATCTTCAAGAATTTTTTCTTTAGATTTTCCTCGAAGTTCTAATAATAAAAAAGGATTATAATCTATAACTCGAGTTAAGTATAAAATTATAGCAGCTATATGCTTGCAAGGAATTGCTTTATCGGGGCAAGAACATGAAGAATCTAATCCTTTATCTGCATCTGGAAATAGGGGATATTCGTTTTTTTCAAAGATCGCAATGATATTTTGAGGTAAAGTTCCCTCCAATAATTCAATGAGAAAATATAATCTTGCAGATAAATCTTTTACAATTTTTTTCCATCCTTCATCAGGAATGGGCTCAAAATTTATTTTTACTCGATAGGGAGTAGGGGCTGTCCCTTGCACGGTAGCAAATATCTGACCAGAATTAATTGTGATATTATCAATACGATCTTCATCATTGGCATATTCAATCCCTCTTTGCATTCTGAAAGGGCGCCCAATTTTCAGGTTTGATATTATCCACTCCTTACCCCAAGGAGTTTGGGCATAATTGATAAGATCTTTTTTAATTTGCTCTACTTCTTCCCTTGTTTTTTGTTTTTCATAATCTGTTTTTCTTTGAGGTGGCACGTCTTTTTTTTTCAGTCTCCTATTATCCATAAAATATTTTTTTCTATCCATTTTAATCACTCTTTTAATCACTTAAATTTAGCAAATTCCTTAACTTATCATCATCTAAATCAGAAATCCAAGATTCCCCTGTAGAAGATATTATCTTTTCAGCTAATTCACGTTTTTCTTCCAATAGATCGTTGATTTTTTCCTCGATTGTGCCTTTTGCAACAAACTTATAAACATTTACTGCTGATTTTTGACCAATTCGATAAGCTCTATCGGTGGCTTGGTCCTCAACTGCAGGATTCCACCATCTATCAAAATGTATGACCGTGGTTCCTTGAGTGAGGTTTAGACCAGTTCCTCCAGCTCTTAATGATAAAATCAATATTGGGGGGCTCTCTAAATCAGTTGATTGAAATTGATCAACAATTTCTCTCCTCTTTTTTTCTTGGACACCACCGTGGAAGTAAAGTATTTCAAAATTATAGTATTTTTCAAGAATTTTTTGTATTATATCTCCCATCTGCGTGAATTGAGTAAATATTAAGATCTTTTCTCCATTCGAAAGGATTTCATCAGTCATTTCAATTAATCGTTCTAGCTTTTGTGATTGAGATATGAATTCCTGTAAATTCTCATCCCATTCTGTGGATTCAATATTATATTTTAGATATTGTGCCGGATGATTACAAATCTGCTTTAGTTTTACTAATAAACCTAAAATTAATCCTCTTTTCTTCCGGTTATCTGAAGATATATCATCAATTTCCTTTAAAGTATTTTCTACAAGTTCTTTATACAATTTTACTTGTGTCTCAGTCAAATCGATGATAATTTTCATTTCATTTTTATCGGGTAAGTCCTTAATAACACCTTTATCAGATTTTAAACGCCTTAGTATGAAGGGCGCGATTATTGATTTCAATTTCTCAATACTCTCTTGATCTTGAAAGCGTTCAATTGGGATGATAAAATTGTTTTGAAATTCCCTAACATTCCCTAAAAGACCAGGATTTAAGAAATTAAATAATGACCATAATTCAAGTAAGCGGTTTTCAATAGGAGTGCCACTCAAACAGATTTTAAACTGCCCCTTGAGTTTATTTATAGCTTTCGCCTGTTGAGAAGAGTAATTTTTTATGTTCTGACTTTCATCAACGATAATTCCACTAAAATTAATTGATTCTAAAAAATCAATATCGTTTCTTAAAGTTCCATAGGATGTAAGGATTATTTTATGTGGTTTAAGAAATTCTGGAATACTTGATGCATCTTTACTCCGAGTCGCTCCATGATGAAGAATTACTTCTAAGCCAGGAGCAAATTTCTCTATTTCTCGATACCAGTTAAATAAAATTGATGTTGGACACACAATAATTACATTTCCTGGCTTTTCAGGAAATTCTTTTTTTAGATAACAGAGAAATGCAATCACTTGAATCGTTTTTCCAAGACCCATGTCATCTGCTAAACATAATCCAAAATTATATCTTGCCATGTTACCCATCCACGTCAGAGCTTCTTGTTGATAACTTCTTAAAGTACCATTAAATGATGGAGGACAAGGAATATATTCGAATGATTTTATTGATTGTAATTTATTGATTATATCATTGAGATCTCCTTCAATAACTACATCATATTCCATTCCATCTTCGTGCAATTGTATTTTCCCAAGAATTCCAACTTTAAGAACATCCATGTAATTTTCAAAATCAGAGAGATTTGCTTGTTTAAAATCATCTAATGATTCTTGATCTACTAAGATCCATTTTCCATCTAAATTTATTAAAGGATCGTTTGAATTGATTAAACTATTGAATTCTTCATCAGAGATTTGTTTTCCTTCAATACTGGCTTCCCATTTGAAATCAAGCATTGAATGAATATCGAAAGATGAAGGTAAGGTTTGGAACCCTCCTTCTCTAATTTTCATATTCTCTCTTGAACGAATTATAAGTCTAGCAGATAGTCTTTGTTTTCCACCTTTTCTAAAAACTTCTGGGAGAATCACATTAAATCCACTTTGTATCAATAAATCTTTTGGATATTTTAGAAAATTTATGACTTCGGATGAGGTGAGGGCAATATTATCTTGGTTATTTTCTAATAACGCCTTTTTTATTGGAGCAAATATTTTAGAAGCTGTACTTAAGGCCCTTAAAATAATCTCTAAATATTCTCCTTTGTTTTTTACAACATTTAAACCCTCTAATTTATTTTGATTATCTTCTTCCCATAAGACGTGTAATGGAATGTTTTGCCTTCCATCTTGAAAGGATAGGTAAAAATTTAACGACCATTCTCCATCTGACGTTTTTGGATACTTTAATTCTAAATTGAAGATAAAACCATGCTTTAAGATAAATCCTAAAGCAGTGTGTGTCCAATTTTTAATTAATATTGGTAGAATGGTCTCATGAAATGATTGTATTTTAAAATTCGAGTCCTTCAGGATAAGAGACTTAAGGAATTTATAATCCCAACTTGGTTTGTAACCAAGATTTTTTTCATTCTTAATTTCTTTACTATAAAATTCATTAAAAGTTTGAAATTTCATTTTATTCAACATAAATCTTATAAGATAGTCACCAACAGAGTTTATAAAGAAAGAAAACAGATATGATGGATGCCATAATCCATCAGTTTTATAAGTCCCATTATCTTGGATGAAATTTGCAGGAATACAAAAGGATGACCAAGGCGCTTTTTTCACTATCATTTGAAATCGATCTCTATCAAATTGCGTCTTTAATAATAAATTCCAAGCTCCTTTATAGACGATATTATTTTTGGGTTCTAATATGGGAATAAATTGTCCTTTATTCAACATTTCAAACATAAGCTTGGTCAAAAAAGACCAGGTTATAATTGAATTACTATAATGTTGAATTCCGCGGTTATTTTCATCAAACATCTCCATTTGTAAAAGTAAATTTATGGCAGGGCTGATTGGTATGATCTTCCCAATACATAATGTTATTTCATAATAATTAAGAGATAAATTTTGTTTTGAATTATTTGTACTAATTAAGGAAGGAATCGCTAGGTTAATATTACAACTCAGTAGTTTTTCAACAGGTATGCTTGGCAAAATCTCCTTTATCTTCTCACTGAGAAGATCTTCCGAGGTATTAGAAGGGACCCATAGAATAAAGAAATTAGAATCTGCTGGTAAATCTGGTGCTTTAGAAATTAATTCAAATCTACTAAGTGGTTCATTCCAGTAGGATGAAGGGATAAAGATTAATTCTAATTTTTTTCTCTGATTCAAGTTATTACATTACTCCAAGTTAAGAATACTTTTCTCAAATATTTGATTGATAATAAATATATAAAATATTTAGACCTACATGCATGTAAGAATGATAAATATAAAAAAAATACTTATATAACATTTTCTTTTAGCATCTTCTTATTTACTTCAACGCCCAATCCTGGTTTTTCTAATGCACTGACATAACCATTTACGCATTTGATTGGTTCTTCGAGAATTTGATATTCATCAGGAATAAAGGGAAATTCACACCATTCACAGCGAGTTGACATTATGAAATGAAGATTGGCAGCAGTTATATGACCAAAAGCAAAAATATGTGGGATGCATTGTACTCCCTTAACTTCTGCCATTGCATCAATTTTTTTCAATTGTAAAAATCCACCACTTCGAGTAACATCAGGTTGAACTATGTCAAATGCTTCACGGGAAAGAATATCTTCAAATCGAAAGATACCCATATCATTTTCACCCCCAGCAATTTGAATGGGTGATAATTGTCGTAATTTAGCTAGCCCATTAAGGTTGTCAGTAGGAAGAGGTTCTTCCAACCACCTGACATCATATTTATCACACGCTCTTGCGACTTTTAATGCCTCATTGACAGTTTGATATGCTGAATTCGCATCGACCATGATTTCAATATCGGGGAAAGCGTTCCTTACTTCCTTGATAATTTCCTCATCATTGTCCGGACCATTTCCTATTCGTAATTTAACAGCTTGGAAACCACCAAGTTCTGGATCAAGAGCCGGCTCTACTGCGCCTACAACCGCTTTTGCCTTATATCCTCTTGGCATTGAAGCATAACATTTTACCCTCTTCTTGCGTCCTCCCAGCAGCTTATAGATTGGTTGTTTTGTAGCCTTACCAATAATATCCCAACATGCTATCTCTATAGCAGAAGTAGCTTGAGGAATGCCAAACATAATACGATTCGTATTTTGATACATTTCATGATAAATCTCTTCTACCATGAAAGGATCTTTCTTTATTACAATCTTTTTTAGAGCTTCCTCAACGAAAACTTGCTGTGCTTTATTGCTCAAGTTCCAATGAGAGAGGGCCCACCCATCTATCCCTTCATCCGTTATTAATTGAGTATACAAACCACCTGCTTGAAGTCTTGGCATGCTTCCAATCTTTATTTTAAAATCAAGTTGGAGTAAATACGTTTTTATATCAGTAATAATCATGTGTTAATATCATCATCCATATTTTATTAAATTAAATACATACTATGATCAAACTTTTAGATTATTGAATATTAAATTCTTTAGATATATTAAATCATTTAAATAAACTTACTTACCAGCATGGAAGATCTAAAAACAGCAAAACAACATCCTTGTGAAGGGCTTTCTGATATTTACTTGATGTATTTTGATGAATCAAGGGGTCATATTCCACTTTTTATTTACCCTGAAGAAAAATTCACAAAATTACGAGAAAATAAGACTTTTATGCGTCCTATCAAATATCATCCAATTTGGTTTTTAACTGTTGATGAGCAAGAAGCCTTGGATCACGTGGATTTAGAATTTAAAGGATACATCTTTTTCGGTAAAAAATTCCTTGCTAAATCAAAGAGGGAAAAAAAAAGAGCTGGTATGGAAGAAGACACTCCTGAAACCATCATCATTATCGTTTCCTTACCTAATGATATCGAAATTTTTGGAGATGATTTTATTCGATTGCTTGTTGCAAGAATAAAAGAACAATTTGGTGACAAGTTATACAAGTTAATTGAATATGAAATTAATAAAGTGGAAATTATTAAAACTCCAAAAATTAAACAAATCATAAAAGAAGGCGAAAAAATTAAAATTGAACTAAATGATCTAATTACAAAAACATGCCGCGAATTTTTTAGCTCAGTTATACAACAAACGGATGTTTCATCGATTAAACAACAAAAAGCGCTATCCTATTTAGCTTTAAAAGGAATTGACGTATCTCATCTCATATCAAACGAGGGTAACGGCAGTTTTTCAAACGTAAAACTTTTTGATGGTTCAAAAAACCGCAGTGAATCTTTAAGATTAAAACTTCCCTTCTTAATTTCTAGTATTGAGATCACTTCAAATAGTAATGAATTAGAAATAATAGTCATAAACAATTCTGATGATGAGAAGAGGGATCTTTATGTCAAAATCACTCATGTTAAAGAATTTTTTGAGAAAGAAGTCATGTCTCAATATGTTGATTTATGGTTTCCAAAAGAAGAATTGGTATTTATATCTCCCCTCACCCCTCAAGTCAATGAATATCTCTTCTTCATCATAGATCAAGAGACTAATAGAAGAGTTTTATCCCAAAAAATAGATATATCAACTTTAGGTAAGCAAAAAGAAAATTTATAGGAGGCAATAAAAATTGTCAGAAAAAGTAATGGATAAGGAAGAAATTATTATTAGAAATTATCGAACATCTGATTATGAAGCTACATTAGAAATATTACGCCAGCTCGATAAGAATTTTCATATTGGCTTAAAAGAAGATCAATGGAAACAATCCTCAGGTCTACGGCAATTTAAACCAAATTTAAAACGCATCACATTAATTGCTGAATTAAAAGCAACAAGTGAAGTAGTAGGAATGGGGATGATTGAAGCTGTAAAAAATCCACTAGGACAATATATTGGATATCTTAATAATTGGGCGACAAAACAAGAATATATTGGTCTACAGGTGGGAAAAATCCTTGCTAAGCGAGCTATTAAGATTTTAAGGTCTTGGGGGTGCGAAGCCGTTCGAATAATAGTTGCATGGGGATTCCCAGAAAAAATCCTACAAGTGTTTGAAGACACGGGATTTAAACCAATTCAAATCGTGCTTGAAAATAAGTTTGAAAGCGAATGAGATTTAACTAAAAATCCCTTTTTTTATATACTTCAATACCTAACCTTTTAGTCAATTTTACAAAAAGAAAGATTACCAAAGCTATTATTATAATTCAAATATTGCCAAAGTTATTAATATCATATAATTAGGCCTTATTTTTAAAGTTCAAATTTAATTTTGAAAATAAAGTATTTTTATGGTAAACAATTGAACATCATAATACAATTTTAATAAGAATAAACAAAATAAAATTAAAAATTAGAGGTAGAATTATAATTGCCAATTGGTATTAAAAGCTATGGTGCTTATTTGCCTAAATACATGCTACCCAGAGAACTCATTGCGAAAGCTTGGGACTTCCCATCCGTTCCTGGGACTAAAGCAGTCGCAATGGAAGACGAAGACAGCTTAACAATGTCAGTAGAAGCAGGCCTTGATTGCTTGGAGGGAATAGATCCAAAGACTGTCGATGGCCTTTTTTTTGCTTCAACAACACAAGTATATACCGAAAAAGATTCGGCATCTTTAATAGCAACCGTTCTCGATATGAGAGGAGACATCCTCACCGCAGATTTTACGGACTCTACCAAAGCTGGAACAACAGCTTTAACTAGAGCTGTTGATACAATTAAATCAAATAAAGATATAAAATGTATCTTGGTTATTGCAGCTGATACGAGAAAACCCGAACCCTCTACCATGTGGGAATATGGGTTTGCAGATGGAGCCGCAGCTTTATTAGTTGCAGATGAGGAAAACATCCCAATTTCGATCGATGATTATTATTCAGTCTCAGCAAATGTAACTGGACCGTGGAAAAGAGAAAAAGATCATTTTATAAGAACTTTCGAAGTAAAAATGGATGCGAAATTCTACGTGGAAAGCATCACTAAAGTAATGTCTGAAATCATGAAACGTAATAATTTAAATCCTTCCACAGACATCCAAATTGCCGCGTATTACTATAATAACCCCAGAATGCATAGCACGATTTCTAAAATCATGAAATTCGGCCAAGGAGTCGCCCAAAACAGCTTATTTTTTCAAGTAGGTGATATGGGAACGCCAATGCCATTCATGCTCCTCATTGCTAGCTTGCGAAGACCTAAACAAGATGACAAGATCATCATGGCGGGCTTTGGAGATGGGGCTGATGCCATTCTGATGCAAGTTCGCAATAAAGACGGCGTCAGAGATATCGGTAAAGGGAGAATGGGATTTGTTGGTCACCAAAAATCAATGACTATCCTAAATAATTACAACAAGTTCATACAATTCAAAGAATTGCTTGAAAAGGACAGGTATACGCGCAAGAGCTCGGCAGTTACGATCTGGCGAGATACACCTTCTGTTTACAAGTGGTATGGTGTTAAATGCAAAGCATGTGGTGCCGTGCAATATCCAGATCTCTCACGCGCTTGTTCCGTATGTAGAGCTGACGATCAATTCGAAAAAATTAAACTTGCCAAGAAAGGAGAACTCTTTACATTCACCCTTGATCACTTGGTTGGTGGAGCATATCTCAATACGCCCGTCCCTCGCTGCGTTATTGACCTCGATGGTGGCGGAAGAGTGCTTGTTAACATGACTGAGATTGAAAAGCCCGAAGAAAATGTCAAGATTGGAATGAAAGTCGAGATGACCTTCAGAAAAGAACATGAAGGCGCTGAATTTAAAAATTATTATTGGAAATGTCGACCCGTGAGGGGGAGACCTTAAAGGAGGTAATTAAAAATGGTAAGACATGGTATAAAAGATAAGGTCGCGATTATCGGTTGCGACATGACAAAATATGGCGAACGCTGGGATAAGTCACAATACGACCTGCTCTTCGAAGCGTTCCAAAGCGCAACGAAGGACGCCGGAATCACTAAGGATGAGATCGATGCGAGCTGGATCGGCATATTCTACTACTTCACTGGCCTTTCTGGTGCAATGGTAGAAGATATATTAAAGCTGGATGGTAAGCCCGCAACTCGCGTGGAAAATTACTGTGCCTCAGGTATGGACGCGTTTCGTAATGCATGTTTCGCTGTTGCCTCTGGCGCATATGATATGGTACTCGCCTGTGGAGTGGAGAAACAATATTAACATTTTGTTAATATGCTCTAGACTCATGGACGAGGGCGGCAGTGGACTTCCAGGCTTTACCCAGTTTGGACATCCATTATATCCGACACCTTCCGCACCAGCAATGTTCTCAATGGCTGCAACGCGCTGTTTCCACGAGTTCGGCTGGACGAAAGAGGATTTAGCCCGAGTTGCCGTCAAGAATCATGACAACGGATCTCACCATCCAAAAGCTCATTTTAGGAGCCCCATCACCATTGAAGCTGCGATGAGCGCCCCCATGATTGCTGATCCACTCGGGAGATTCGATTGCTGCGCGATGTCAGATGGAGCTGCCGCGTTGATCCTCACAACCCCAGAACTCGCAGAAAGTTACGCTCATGCAGATAATTACGTGCTGGTGAAGGCTAATGCGATTTCAGCCCGTACCAACTTTCCATGGTACGTCCCTCCTGGTGGACCGGGTGCTGACTTCACATCATTCCCATCAACCGTGAAAGCGGCGGAATACGCGTATAAAGAAGCGGGAATTACCAATCCACGGAAGGAAATAGATGCAGCGGAGGTTCATGACTGCTTCACGATCACCGAACTCATAAACTGTCAGGATTTACAATTCTGCGATCGAGGGAAAGCAGCCGAGG
>CAZOYD010000038.1:0-35137 GCA_964583985.1 uncultured archaeon | reverse complement strand
GTATAGCGCACGGCTGATAACCGTGAGGTCGGGGGTTCGAAGCCCCCCTTTCCCACTTTCTTTATCTGGTTTTTGGTGATAAAAAAATAAATCCCGTTAATCCATAATTAAAAGTTTTAAATTTCTATCAACACTTATTGAAATGTCAATAGCTATGCAGATAAAATGAGAAAAAATGAAAGTTGTATTATTTACGGGGACACCCGGTACGGGAAAGACCTTAATCACGAAAAAAGTGGTTGAAAAATTCACGGAAAAAGTGAGTGCCAAAGTGATTTCATTGAGTGAATTTGCCGTTAAAAAGGATCTCATTTTAGAATTTGATTCTGAAAGGGATACGTACGTGATTGATGAGGTTAAAATCGTTCCGGAAATCATAAATTTAATTGAAAAGAGTAAAAGTCAGGGAATGTCAATTCTTATTATCGAAGGGCACCTCACGGATATCATACCTGAGGAATATGTTGATTTAGTTATTGTACTTAGGTGTGAGCCGGATATTTTATTTAAGAGATTAAAATCGAGGGGGTATTCCGAGCAGAAAGTGAGGGAAAATGTTCAATCAGAAATTTTAGGTAATTGTGCGAACTTCTTTGTTGAAAAAGACATGAAAAAACCGCTCTTAGAAATAGATACATCTTCAGGTGACGATAGGTTAGTTACTAAAATAGCCGAATTAATTTTGCGCGAAAAAAATATTAAAAATTATGCATTAGGCAAGATTGATTGGCTGGAAAAACTTTCCAACGAAAATCGCCTGGAAAAATATTTTGATATGTGATAATGTGATATGTTAGGATCTCGTGATGTGAGAATAGATGAAATTTGAAATTCAGGATGTAGATGCACTGGGACGTATAGGAACTATTGAAATAAATAATAAGAAAATGATCACGCCAAACCTATTTCCAGTAATTCATCCTTTTGATAATGTAATCGGGGCATCGGGGTTAAAGGATTTGGGTGCTCAGTGTGTGTTTACGAATGCGTACATCCTCTATAAGAATACAGATAAAAGAGAAGAAGTGTTAAAAAAAGGAATCCATGATTTTCTGGATTTTGATGGGGTTATTGCAACAGACAGCGGAGCTTTTCAGCAATACATGTATAATGACAACAAGATTGAGATCAGTCCAGAAGAGATTGAAAGTTTCCAAGAAAAAATTGAATCAGATTTTCCCGTGATTTTAGATATCCCAGTTCAGTTGGAAGATACTTTTGAAGTGGCCGAAGCGAAAGTTTCAAAGACTTTAGAGAGAGCGAAAGAAAATATCTCAAGAAGAAAAAATCCAAATTGTTATTGGATTGGTCCGATCCATGGAGGAAAGTTTCCCGATTTACTAAAAAAAAGTAGTATTGAAATGAGTAAATTAGATTTTGGTATTTATGCTATTGGAGGGTTAGTAAAAGCATTTCTACAATACCAGTTTGAATTGACTCTGAACATGCTTATAACAGTGAAAAAAAATATCATTCCGAATAAACCCCTCCACATGTTCGGTTTAGGTTTGCCGCAATTCTTCTCATTAGCAGTTGCTTGTGGATGTGATTTGATGGATTCGGCAGCGTATATCTTATTTGCCAGAGAAAATCGTTACTTTACCCTTTCTACGGGCACAAAAAGGTTGGATGAGTTGATCGAATTTCCATGCCATTGTCCGATTTGCACGAAATATACTCCTGCTGAAGTTAGAAATTTTGAACCTGAATTGAGAGTTGAGTTGTTAGCAAAGCACAATCTCTATCTTTCATTTTCAGAATTGAGGACAATAAGACAAGCAATAAGGGATGGTGATTTATGGGAGCTTGTAGAAATGAGAATAAGGAACCATCCAAATTTGGTTAATGCCTATAGGATGATTAAAATCCACGAGGATTTTTTTGAACAATACGAGAAGGTCTATAAGAATCATGGGAGGCTTTATTCATCGGTTGAAAGCGTAAACAGACCGTTGTTCCGCCGTTATTTTAATAAATTGGAGTCTAATTATCGAGTCCCGAAAGAAATTAAATATTTAATAATTATACCCGAACTGGATGTGAAAGGGACTTATTCCCTTGAGGTTCAAAAATGGTTAGAACTCATTAATAAAGAAGTAATGCGAGAGGAAATTCACGTTATATTTGCTTCATCATTCTATGGAATAATACCGTATGAGCTAATGGAGTCTTTTCCGTTTGGTCAACACGAGGGAAGAATGGAGATAATGCAAAATGACCAATGCAATAATGCATTAAAGAATACAAAATTCTTTTTTGAGAAAAATCAGGCTAAATATGATAAGATAGCGATATTAATTCCAAACGAATATGTAAATGAGTTGAATAAAAAAGCAGAAATATCAAAAAATAATGTAATTTTCATGATAGAGGATTATTTAATGAGTAAATTTAAAGATAAAGTCTCTATATTTCTTAATATTGAGTCCATATTAGCATATTTTAATGATGGTTTATAATAATGACTATTTTAGAGAGCATAATCGCTTTTGGACACGTAAATGTCTCTTGTATTCATAAATCGACCATTGAAATTACAAAGGAAAATGAGTTAACGTCTAGAGGAACATGTGTTTTAGGGATCAATTCATCAAAAGCATGTTCTGATTTAGACTTAAAATTAAAACACAAGATCTGGGATGGGGCAAAAATTGAAGTGGAAATTCAAGTAGGAGAATATCAAGACAATTTTTATGGTTTTGGAAGCAATTTGTTACCACTTTCCCATGAGTTTGATATGGTATTCCGTAAAAGTGATTTTATCTGTGATCGAACCGTGTTAATTAATTGCTCTAAATCAGCTAACGAGTTGAATAGAGATTTAGTTAAAAACCTCAATTCTTCCAACAAAGAAATGAAATTAACCTTTAAAACTATGATAAAATGAAAAATAAAATCCAATTTATTAAAGTTAAAAAAGAGGGTGGAGAAACACTAAAAAAGGTGCTAAGTAAGCAATTTAAGGGAGTTAGAGTTATTAATCAAGATTATAAGATTGAATACGATGGAGATTATATTCTATTTCCAATAAAGTCGCTTAATGATGAACAGTACAGTGAATTGATTAACATTCTTGAAGATCACCTTTTGATTGAGATCATATGCAAAAAAGGCACGCCTAAAGGAAAAAACAAACGAACCTCTCTGGTAGATTTATTACGTGAAAAATTACCAGATGATGTGATAAATATAATTCCAAGATCTTACGATGTTATTGGTGAAGTTGCGATTGTTGAGTTTGATCGTTTTTCAGAATTAAGTCAAAAAGAGAGCGCTAAATACAAGGATCAAGTAGCAAGTTCTATCTTACAACTTAATAAGGGATTAAAGTCGGTTTATGAAAAAAAAAGTGAAATTAAAGGGTTATACCGGTTAAGAGATTTCTCAATTTTAAAAGGTCCAGACAATCCTGAGACAATCCATAAAGAAAATAAATGCATGTTTAAACTTGACATAAAAACGGCTTACTTCTCTCCTCGTTTGGTTTATGAAAGAAATAGAATAGCTACGAGTCAATTTAAAGAAAACGAGAACATTATTGATATGTTTGCCGGAGTTGGACCCTTCTCAATTCAAATCGCTAAAAATCACCAAGTAAATATCCATTCTTTTGACATAAATCCATCAGCTTATAAGTATTTAGAGTGTAATATTACTCTCAATAAAGTTAATGACAAAATAACTGCATATAATTTAGACGTTAAAAATTTATTAGATAAGAGAAATATATTAGGAAAACGTTTAAAAAACCGCGTGGACCGCGTAATAATGAATTTGCCCGAAACGGCTTTTAATTATCTTGATGTTGCTTGTTTTCTTCTCAAAGAATCAGGAGGTATTCTTCATTACTATCTTTTTAATGACAAATCCTCTCCCATCGAACGTCCAGTTCAAACTTTAGAAAAGATTTTTGACGAGCAAAATTATCATATCGTAAAAATCTTATCTTCAAGAAAGGTTAAAGGATATTCGCCTAAAATTGATCTTTTATCATTGGATTTATATTTAAGATTAAAAAAGTGGAAAAATTAACTCAGACCAAGCGCGATTTATTATAAGAAGAATGGACCTGGCAGGATTCGAACCTGCGATCTTCGGATTAGAAGTCCGACGCCATATCCATGCTTGGCTACAGATCCTCACACGAAAAGAATCTTGGATTGTCTATAAACTTTTTTAAAATAGTTTATTTCTCGGTGATAAATTAATAAATCATTAATACATTTTTTTTAAAAATTTAAACTGTTATTATTATATAATAATCTCTAAAGATAAAACGTAAATTTCTTCTGTCAATATGAAGTATGATTTAATAAAAAAGACATTCGTCCATCAAAATATTCCTTATTCTTTCAATTGGAATAAAGAACATTACTTTCAGAAAATCAATCAAATAAATTCAAATAAAGAGGACTTTGAAAGATTAAAAGGACATTTCGAAGAAGTTTACGAAGGAAAAATTCCAAATGATCTATTTAATTCAAGAAACATTCCAAGAATTTCTCAGTTCAAATTAAGAGGAATCAAAACTACATACCTTGAATTTTTTAAAAAAAAGCTCATAAGAACCGGAAAAATAATAGAATTAAATTCTCAATCAAAACTACCCATGAGGGCTCAGAAAGTATTCGATACGTTTATTGGACGAAACAAGAAACCAGGTCATAATCCAATATTAAAAAATATTTTAATTAAAGATCCAGATTCAATTGCCATAGAAGTTCCAATTTGGAAGGAAGATAATGACACGCGTCTTACCGGACACATAGATCTAATCCAAATCGAAGGAAATACATTAAAAGTGATAGATTACAAACCTGAAGGTAAATTCATGATTTCCCTACCTCAAGTTGCAATGTATGGTTTACTTGTAAAGAATGTATTAGAGATATCTAATATTAAATGCATCTCGTTCAATAAAGAAAAAGCTTGGGAATATGATCCACTGATATTATTAACGGATATAAAAGCATTCTTGGATTCAAATAATTTAAAAGAAAGAGAATGGGAGCGTTTTTTTTAGATTATAGCTTTTTTTTTGTAATCTGATTTGGTTCTTTTTTCTCAGTTGATTTGATATATTTACGAAGTAAAAAATGACATAGGATTAAAGCCACACATTCAACAACGAGACTTAAAAAAGTAATAATTGTACCATTCATTCCTAAAAACCTTAAAAATATAGCTAGCGCTAAACCGGATGATAATAAAAGTACTACTAGGAAAGCTTTAAGAATTTGACCCATTGAATCTTTGATATAACCGAATTCTTTTTTTAACCAAGACATAATAAAATCATTTTATTTATTATACTCTATTTTAATAAATGATGGTAATTATAATATTTTTTTTATTTTGACGATTATTACGGTTTTTTCTTGAATTTAAAATAGAGAACTTTATCTAGAACCTTTCCAATTTTAATTGACATCCTTTTAGAGATCTCAAATCTTTCTCCGTCAACCATAGTTTTTATTTCATCAAGAGAAGGAGCGTGTTTTACTCTTTCAATTAAAACATCTGCTATCATTTGAGATATATCGTCATGCATTTTATCTTCGTTGGGAAGTTTAAATTTTGGTTCTAGTTTTTTGATTAAATCTATTGACTCCTTGTAAAATTCAAAAAAAGTAATCATTGGATTTGTGCCAGACTCATTATGAATTTTAATACTTTCTGCTAATATTTTTGTATCTTTATCTTGCCAATAAAATTGATTCGGGTTGATTCCAGGGCGACCAATACCCATTAGAGCCGATGTAATGCGACGTTCAATCCAATTAAATGTATTTTCTTCTTGTTTTTCACGAACTATCCTCATCTTCTCTACTTTTTCTTTTTCTACCTTTTCAATGCCTTCTATAACCTTCGATTTGCCTTTTTCGTTAAAATTTTCGAATCTTTTGACTAAATCATAAGCTATGCAATATGAAACCGGAGAAATGATGTCAGCTTTCAATGATAACGGGGTAACATCACTAAAAATATAACTCGGCTGAGTTTTTAGCTCTGATATGCTTTGTTTTAAAGATTTGTCTTCTAATCGTGATAAGATAAATCCATTAACGAGAAAAACTTGATTTTGTGCGTTGAATACAACTACCAACTCTTCTTGTCGTTTCATCATTCGAGATATGATCAATTCTTCGAATTTAATATTAACCCATTCCTCTGAGTCCAAAGTGCCTTTAATTTTTGTTATTGCTAAAAGATATAACCCCTTGTCATTGCTAATCTTGTTATATAATTCAATAATGCGGCTATATTGTCTTAAAATTTTAGATAAGATGTATAAATAAATATCCTTGACGATATTATTAAAATACTCTTCAAAGTTAAGAATTAAGATGATTTGTGAATAATTGGAAAGGTGAAGATCATGAAAAAACACTTTTTCAATAATCTGTTTTTTTCTTACGAATTCTCTTAGATCATTAATCGTAAAACCATATCTATCCTCTAAGAGCTTCCAAAACTTTTGAAGAATTTCCTCATCTCGATAAATTAGATTAATAACTTCAATATCTGATGAACTACCTATTGATTCCACAAGATTTTGAAGAAATGGATATTTTAAATCACAAAGAAGTTTATTTGTCTGATAAAGCAAATTCTTTTCTGGATCATTTAAAAGAAGTAAATCTTGTTCTTGAATATTATAGCGAACCATATTCATTTTTACTTTTTCGATGATTTCTTCATCAATGTTAACTACTTTTAGGATATCATCAACGCCTCTCATATTCAGTAAGAAAATAATCTCATCAAAGCCAGATTCTTTTAAACTTTGAAGGAGATATATAAAATCATTAGGATTGTTCTTTAATTGCTTATATAATTTTGATTTTAAGAATGAAAGGACTTTTTTTTCAAAACTTGCATAATCTATTTTTTCTGTTAAACTTTGATCAATTATATTCACTAAATTTTCTTTAATCTCATTTCCTTCAATAAATATTCTTAAAGCATTGATAGACACGGGAAATTTTTCTGATTCATATTCTACTATTTTGCGTTTAATCATTCTTACTGGCATTGCCTGAACTTGCAGTTCTTTGTATGATCTAAATTCAAAATTCTTTTTGATTCTTAAGATTAATCTATCTAATGTAGATAATTCGATGAAATTGTCTTCTTTTTCTTCTTTTTCTAATTGTTTTTCTAAATCATTTGAAATATCTTTAAATGCAGCACTCTCTTCTAATATTTCGATTTTAATTTCTTCAACTAATCCTATTAAATCTCCGATAAAGTCATAAAAATAGAATGGGGGATATTTAGTAACAATTTCTAATAACTCTTGTTCAATCTCTTCATCAAGCCTTTTTCTTTCTTGTTCTTTTTCATTATCTGATAATTCTACGATTCTTTCATTTAATAACAAATTCAAAAAAGAATTTTCCAATTTTGTAATCTTATGAATCAGGTCAATCTCAAGATCAAAAGAATTTTTCAATAGCAAATCGAATTCTTCAAATAATAATTTCTTCTGTTGTTCCTCAAAATGGTCCGCAGTTTCAAAAGCAAATTTATTATATTGTTGTGTTTCAAGCAATCGAATACCCATATTATGATAAAGATGAATAGAGGCAGTAGCTAATAATAAAGATTTAAGAGTGCCGTCTTTTGGTACTAATTTCATAATTAAATTCATATCTTGTTCACGTTTAAAATGTGTAAGTATTTTATTTATCGTCTGAAAATGTCTGTATGTGCTCTCTATCGCAGTGGTTTTTCTCTTTATCCCACTTATTCTTCTATCAACCATGCTCTATAAACCTCTTTAAAATTATCTGAAATTTCGAATAATGACTTATTTGCCCAATACTTGAAATTTAAAACATAAAACAATTCTCTTTTAAACAACTCTCTTTCATTATCCGTAAATGTATGATTTAAAATTATAGAAACTGGACGAGGAATCAATTTAGAGAAGTATTTTAAATTCACTTCTTCAATGTAATTATAAAAAGTATCTTGTTCATTTAACTTAAGAAACTTAGTTGGTAATAATTCTTCTTGTTTCATATCCAATATGCTAATTTCGGTTTCTATTCTTTTTCGAATATATAATGGGAATTCAGTAGCAATTCCTCTACAGTACTCAAATTGCTTATAAAATTCTAGTAATGAATTTTGTTCTGACTCATTGGAAACCTTTGCAATATATTGATCTAAGAATTTATAAAAGTAATCAATTTTTTGTTCCTGTAATTCTCTTTCTTCTAAATAGTTAATAAAATTTGATACAACTTCATTTAAGGTCCAATTTCGCGGTTCCTCAACTTTAAAAAATTGCTTCGCATAATCCGTTATCCATTCTAAAACATAATATTTCCATGCTAAATTAATTCCCCCAATACGTTTTTCTAAAAATCGATGGAATTTATTAGAAAATGTAACTGGATCATTGATATTATTTTTAGATTCTTCTTTTAAAAATCGGTTAATGGTACTGTAACGCAAAATATAACTTATCAAGTATTCCAATTCTGTTGAATATGTTTTAAAATTGTCAATATGTTTCTTTATTGTATTTGATGCCTGCGTTTGAATTTCTGCGAAAGAGATAATATCACTTATCTCCAACTGAGATTTTTCAAAGAATAATGAAATACTCTGTTTTACTATTTTTTTAAATTCTTTAGTTAAAATTTCCTCCTCATAATAAGATCCCTTAGTAGAATGGATGGTACTTAGTTCAATTTGATTAAACAAAAACTCTTGAAATTTAATTACAAGATCAATTCCAATTGTTTTAGCAGGTTCTTGTTCATGAGTAAATTTACTCTTTAATTGATTAATTAGATTCAATATAAAAGTCTTTAATCTTCTTCGAGCTAAATATTGAGGTAAACTCTCTCTAATTATATCAAAGCTTGCTTTTACAATTTCAGAAAAAATATTTATAGAAGAATTTAAATCATTAGCTCGAAGTTTATCTGAATTACGAATTGATTGTGATATTGATTGATCAGCTAAAGTGAAGATTTCATCATAAATTTTATCACTATTTCCAAGTTCTTGATGGATATAATCCCCATATATTTTTAATAATTCTTTTAAGTTACCTGATTCTCCAGAAACTAGAAAATTTTTAGATTTTTCTAAAAAGTGGCTGAAATTTGCATCTAAAATCTTCATATCCTTTTCAAATTCATCAATCACCCACTGTACAATATGAAAATCGTTAATTTGTTCAATCTTAGCATTAATTCGATCGATTATAAATGAAATTACACTTTCTTTTGATTCATCAATCGTTCCTGCATTAGCCAAATTTAATAAATTCGAACCTAACTGAAGTGTTTTTTCAACAATATAATTTGCACTAGGCTCGGAAATTGCATATTTTAAATGTTCTTTGGAAGAATTTTCATCAAGGGGATCTCTAAATTTTTGAAAAGAAGGGTTTGAAAAACTAATTTCAATTGGTCTTTTATTCCAATAATATTTAACATCTGATTTAATTGATGCAAACGTGTCTAACATTTCTTTTTCTGTAGGTAAAGATGAACTGACTCCAATAAGCTTTTTATTCCATTTATCTTCGAGTAAGTCTCCAAATAATTTTTTGCTAAATCTAGATGCAAAGTTTCGAAGCACCATTTGTTTTTGATCTTTATTTAAATCTGGATGGTCCATGAATTCTTCTACTTCGAAGAATAATTTGCTTACATTATTAACTGATTCTCTTGATTTATGTGTATCCAAGTATCCAGTTTCTGGTTTTAATGCAAGAAGTAAGCTTTCACAATCTTTAAATTTTCCAGGGATTAATAACATTGATTTTGGGAAGATTTTTAATGATGCTTCTTTTTCATCATAATTATAGAGTTCAAATTCAATACTAAATAGTTCAGAACCCGTATAATCTCTTAAAATAGCATTATACATCCTTAAATATGTGATAACATCTTTTGATAATTGATTCATTTTCCCTGTAGTTAATTTACCTGGACCAATAACATCTCCAACTACAATTTCATTGGGAGAAGAATAACCAAAAATTAGAGAAAATTGATAATTAATTGATTCTCGAGTGGTGATCATAATTAGAGCCTTCTTCTTGCGAATTTAGTTTGAAGGTTTTAAGCTTCAACCAATTAAAAATTTAAATATCTTATAGTTGATAAAGTATTAAAATTTAAGTAGAGACATAACAGATTATATTTTTTTTATTAGTATCTAATCAAGATTAGATTTTTCAATGTATAAAAATAAAAACATAAAAGATATAATTTTTATAATAAATTATAATAACTAATTTTCGTATATTTTAAAAATAAAATTAATTGCCAAATGGTGTTATAAGTGGAATTCGGCTCGGATCTAGGAATTACTAGTAATGATATTGAGAGAATTAGCCCTCAAATAACATTTATTACTTCAAATGCAGATATAGAGGCTATTGCACTCGTCTCAAAGGAGGGATATCAGATAGCTTTCTCTGCCTTACCACAATATAAAGTTGATGGAGACCAATTCTGCGGATTGGCTTCTGCCTTATTAATGACAGGGAGCTCAACGATTCAAACTTTATTTCAAGAAGATTTAAGTGAAATAATAGTAAGAGCAGAAAACGGGTATATTATTGTGAGTAATGCAGGACGTTTAGTAATTGTTTGTGCAGGAACCGTAATTGAAACACTGATGAAGACCGTCAAAGTCATGCGAATAGCAGCAAAAAATTTGAATAAGATTTTCGAAGGTCGCTAAATATAGCTTCATATTCTCATTTCATTCTCATTATTAATAATATATAATTATTCACTTTTCAGATATTATTGAAAATATAATTATCAAAACATTAAATTTATAAGTTAATTTGAGTTTTAAATTAAATATCTTTAATATGGGTTTAAATTATGTTCACTGAAAAAATGGCTTTTTGGCGTTGGCAGTGGCAGTGGCGTTCTTGATAACGCTCTTTCATTGGTTTAAATCATATTAATAATCCCGCTTATTTTTCTTTCAAGTTATTTAATAATTGCCTTGACTATTATGCATTATATTTTTGAATTCCATTAATATAAGGAGACATAAACTTATAATTAAAATTTGAAGGATATGTGAAAATGAGTAAATTTAATGCAAGAATTTTATTAGAACCAAATAAAGTCCCAAAAGAATGGGTGAATATTTTACCTGATTTACCTTTACCCATAACTCCATTAATAAATCCAATGGATGGAATGCCAGCACCTCCAGAATTAGCTTTTGCTATATTTCCGAAGGAATGTGTGATGCAAGAAGTATCACAAGAAAGAACGATTCCCATTCCGAAAGAATTAAGGGAAATATATGCACAGACATATCGACCAACACCTCTCCATCGTGCTTATGGATTAGAAAAGGATTTGGGAATAGAAGGCGATGATATCAAGATTTTTTACAAAAATGAATCAGTTTCAACAACAGGATCCCATAAACCTAATACTGCTTTAGCTCAAGCATTTTATGCAAAAAAAGAGGGCTTAAAGGAATTGGTTACTGAAACAGGAGCAGGGCAATGGGGTTCAGCACTCTCTTATGGTTGCAATTTATTTGGTTTGAAATGTGTTGTTTATATGGTAAGAGCGAGTTACATTCAGAAACCAGGGAGGAAAATACTAATGAAAGCTTATAATGGCGAAGTACATGCAAGTCCCTCAAAACATACGATGTCTGGCAGAATATTTTATGATAAAAATCCAGAACATCCAGGAAGTTTAGGAATTGCAATCTCTGAGGCTGTAGAACATAGTTTAACTAGAGATGATGCAAGATACTCCTTAGGTAGTGTGCTTAATTTTGTATGTTTGCATCAAACCATAATAGGTCAAGAGACAAAAATGCAACTTAGTAAAGTTGGAATTTCAGAGCCCGATATAATAATCGGGTGTATGGGTGGGGGTTCAAATTTCAGTGGACTTGCGTTACCATTTATGAGAGATAAATTGGAAGGGAAACTCCCAAATACTCAATTTATAGGAGTTGAACCTAGAGCTTGTCCGAGTGTGACTAAAGGAGAATATAGATGGGATTATGGCGATACCGCAAAAAAGGCTCCTATTCTTAAAATGCATACTTTAGGGCATAGTTTCATTCCACACCCAATACATGCTGGAGGACTAAGATATCATGGAATTGCTCCGATTATTTCAAACCTAATAAATAACAAACTTATGACATCTTCGATGCACTTTCAAACGGAAGTTATTGCAGCAGGACTTCAATTCGCAAGAACTGAGGGGATTCTGCCTGCTCCTGAAACCTGTCACGCTATTAAAGAAGCTATAAATCAAGCTGTATTAGCGAATGAAAATAATGAAAAAAAAGTAATTGTATTTAATTTCAGTGGACATGGATATTTTGATCTTTTAGCTTATAAGGAATTTATGGAGGGGAATTTAATAGACTTCGAATTACCCTCTGAAGAAATTTCTGAGGCTTTGAAGTCTTCAGATATGCCAATCGTTGATGAATCAAAATTTTAATCTTTTTTTCTTTTTTTTAGCTTAATCAGTAAAAATCTTAAAGCTGAAATTATAAATTCTATTTATATAATTTTGTGAGTTTGCTTTTCTTTGAATATATTATCTTTGGTTACTGTTTGTATTTTTTATTTTTATTCAGGCATTTTATTTTATATCGCAATATTATCAAGAAGAAAGCGAGAAACTAATGCATTTATTAACAATCTTAGTAATTCAATAGTTTTGATGTTGAGTATAACAATAAGTTTAATTCTTACTGTAATCTTAAAATTATCTACAACTGATTTTATTGTTTTCCCATTTGATACTTTTATCATTTTTTTTATAATAGGTTATTTTCCCATATTATATTACTTTATTCACAGGGAAAAAAGAAGAATTAAGGGTCAAGATGATTCATGGAAGCGATATTATATTGTATATTCTCAACAATTACCTTTAAAATATGATATTTATCGTAAATTAACCCATTTAGTTGTTTTAGCTATTATTTTTTTTTATTTTACATTAGGTTTTTTAGTTCAGAATGTATTTATATATATTCTTAATCTATTACCCCCGATAATCTCTGATTTGTTTTTTTCTCTCTACAATTTAGAAGGAAACAAAATGATTTTCACGCAATATTTGGTCATTTTTTTAGTTGGAATTTCTCTCATAGGTTTAATTTCGGTAGATTTAATACGAATTATTAGACCGGATTACTACCCTTTAAAGCCTGTAAATTTAATACTCCGAGAAAAAGAGATCCAAACAAGAATTGGACCTCATATTTCAATGGGTGTAGGTTGTTTTTCAATTATAATTTTATATGGAATAATCCAACCAATTGGACCATTAGTGATATGTACTTCTATGACAATATCAATATTTGGAGATATGGCTTCTAATTTATTTGGTAGAGTATTTGGTCATAGAACCATAAGGAAGACAAATAAAACATATGAAGGTTTGATTGCTGGAATGATAAGTGGTTTTGTTTCAGGATTTATCTGCCTAGTTTTATTGAATGGAATATACAATTTATCATACTTTGGTTTACTTATTCTTTCTTCGGTTGGAGCTGTTATTATCGGCGTGTTAGATTTTCTTAATTTAGAAATTGATGATAATTTATCATATAATGTAATTTTAACACCCATATTGTTCTTTCTTTCAACTATTTTTATGTAATTTTCAGAATTAATAACAAAAATTTTATGAGTAAGGGTAATTTAATAAAAAGGACCATGTCAGAAGATAAACTAAGGATTGATAAAATAAAGAAAGGAACTGTAATTGATCATATCACGGGGGGATACGCTCTAACAATACTAAATCTTACAGGATTAGATGAATCTCCGAACCTCATGACAATTGGTATTAATGTCTCTTCAAATAAATTCCAAAAGAAAGATATCATTAAAATTGAGGGGGTTTTTCTAAATGAGACGCAAATGCAGCAAATATCCATACTTTCTCCAAACAATTCTATATCTTTAATAGAGAATTATAAGGTTATTGAAAAGAAAAAAGTTACAATTCCAAAAGTTATCAAAACATTAGTTTTATGTGCTAATACAACATGTATTTCTAATTCAGATGAACCAGTTGATTCGGAATTCACCGTATTGGAGGAAAAACCCTTAAAAATCCAATGCGTATATTGTAATCGAATTTATAAATTAGATGAAATAACTTTCAGTTCAAAGGGTAAAACGGAAAAAAGAGTAAAGCAACGAATAATCCTGTAGCATTAGAAAAAAGCTAACAAAGTATGAATGATTACAGAGGTTATCATAAATAATAAGAAGAAGATTCCAAGACCGGGTTTGATAATTTTCTTCCAATTCCATGTTTCTTTATCGTATTCATATTTCAAAATCACGAAATTGGTAACAAAAGGCATAAGAAACCAAAAACAGAGCATCCAAATTAATAATGACCATCCTATGAGACCGATTAATCTTCCTATTATACCAGATAGTGCTCCAGTTAATGCTCGATACCAATAAAGATTTGTTTCTTTTTCCAAGCGCTTATCTAATTTGGATGTGCCTTTTTTTTCTTTCTGATATTCTTTTTTATCGATTTGTTTCAATTTTTCTTTAATTAGCTTCTGTCTTTCCTTCTTAATATTGACTTTCTTTGAACGAGAATCTTTTTTTGGCATATTCACTACTATTAATATTGATTATTATAAAAATGATTTTAAATTATAGGATTATAACTATATTACTCTAATGAAATAATTAAAAATGAAAATTCAAACTAATTTTTCAAATTTTGATGTACATATAATCTCAAAAGAATTAGATCTAATTCTTTCAGAAGGAACAATTGTAAATGTTTATGAATTGGAAGATTTATTAATTTTGAAAATCTCAACAAAAACGAGAGAAAAAGTCAATTTAATTGTAAAAAATGATTCAAGAATAAACTTAACGGATTATGATTACCCAATTCCCAAATATCCAAGCCAATATATTACTTCATTAAGAAAATTATTGAAGAATAGAAAGATTAAATCTGTTTTTCAACATGAATTTGATAGAATAATAGTTATCGAAATATATTCTTATGAAGAAGGAGATTCAAAATTCATAATTGAATTATTTAACAAGGGAAATTATCTATTTTTAGATGAAAACAATATTATCAAAATTGCAAAGTCATATAAAAAGTTCAAGGACAGAGATGTTTTAGCAAACCGAGAATATGAATTTCCAAGTCAACGAAGCATTGGATTTTTGACTGTTAATGAGACAGAGTTTATTGATGTAATTAAAGATTCGAATGACGAGATTGTAAGAATTCTAGCAAGAAATATTGGAATTTCGGGTATAATTAGTGAAGAATTATGTTACAGGGCGAAAGTAGATAAAACCATAAATACACGATCACTAAACGATATACAGCTTAAAGATTTTTTTAATGAATTTAAAAATCTCAGAAATCAACTTTTGTTCGGGGAGATAAATGCTCATATTGTCTTTGATGAAAATGAAAACCAATTCGCAGTTCTACCATTTGAACTAGAGATTTTTCGTGATTATAAAAAGGAATTTTACAAATCATTTAATCACGCGGTGGATGCTTATTATTCTAAATTAGATCTTTCAGCAATTAAACCTCATCAAAATCAAAAGATTAATGAGATGATAGATGCTCATAATCGAATTCTAAAAAACCAAGAAGAATACCTTCAGGAATTATATACAAAGAAAGAAAGATACTATGAATATGGAGATTTCATTTATGCCCATTTTAGTGAATTAGAAAAACTTTTTAATGTCATTTCTGAAGCAAAAGATAAAGGATACAATTGGTATGATATAAATAAAAGGTTATTAGATGCAAAAATGAATGGTGTAGAAGGTACTGAATTATTTGTGAAAATAATCCCTGAGATTCGAAAATTGGTAATTAAAATTTCAAATCAAGAAGTGAATTTAGATATAAGGAAAACAATTGGTGAAAATGCGAATTTAATTTATTCCAAAGGAAAAAAAGCAGAACAGAAAATAAAGGGAACGATAGAAGCTATTGAGTTTCAAAAAAAAAAGGTGGCAAAATTTATTACAGAGAAAGAATCTCTTGAAGTAGAGGTAGAAGGGCTAGTAAAAAGAAGAAAACAAATGTGGTATGAGAAGTTTAGATGGTTTCATTCTTCAAATGGATTTTTAATAATTGGGGGGAGAGATGCTACTTCAAACGAAATGTTATTTAAAACACACTTACAACCGGAGGATCTTGTTTTTCATACAAATATTTCTGGGTCCCCTTTAGTAATCGTTAAAAATCCAGATAACAAAGAATTTCCTGAGCTTACTATAAATGAGGCCGCCATTTTTACGGGGAGTTATTCTAATGCTTGGAAAGAGGATTGGGGTTATGTAGACGTCTTTTATGTGTATCCAAATCAAGTATCAAAAACACCTCCTACTGGTGAATACTTACCTAAAGGATCTTTCATGATTACTGGTAAGAAGAATGTTATAAAAAATGCAAAAACAGAGTTAGGAATCGGATTAGAAATAGAAGAATCAAAAACTGATATTGCTGGAGACGAAAGGGTTATATTCCTCAAGATTCTCTGTGGTCCTTTGAGTGCAATTAAAACTCAAGCAATTGAGGTTATTAAAATAAAACCATCAAAAGAGGGTTTATCTAAAGGAAAGCTAGCGAGAGAAATTAAATCAATTCTAATCAATCAAAGTGATGACGCATTTAAAAAATGGATCAAATTGCTAAAGGAAGATGATATTATCCTTTCTCTTCCTTCTGGAAAATCAATTATAATCTCTTAAATAATAGAACACAATTTTATATAAAAATTGGATGATTAAATATCTTGTAAAAAATACAAGTAAACTAATAAAATTAGCAGACCTAAAAGTGTAAAAGTAAAGACAACAGGATTTCTGTAAGCCTGAATTATTGATAGAAATGATATTAATATTATATCCTTGAAGTTTAAAGGCTTACCCGTTAATTCTTTGTAATTTCCCACATTTATTATCATAAAAATGAAGAATAATAAGATAAAAACAACTTTTATAATTGAGTCAATAATATTCCAAAGAAGTATACTTGTATCAAAGGGCTCTATAATTTCTCCATTAAAAAATATTGAAGCAATGAAAAAAATTCCACTGAGTATTATGGAACGAGTAACAGATTTGAATGCAAAGCTATCATCGGTGATATTATTTTGCTTTAATTGATTCTCTTTTTTAATTTTTGACATTTTAGCTCCTTAATCGTTTGACTTTATCTTTAACATTTCTAAATGAATTAATATAATAAATAAAAATTGCTCCAACAATCCCAAAGATGATCGTATTAAAAAGGATCTTTTCAATTGAATGCGTGGGCGGGATATATCTTGAAAATTGAATTTCAATTAAAAAATTGTTCTCCAACAAGATCCCTTCAGGATATGATGCTGTTTTTCCATAAACAATACTAATATTATATGTAAATTGGTGTTGAAGCCATACATCCTGACCACTCTTATCATTTATTTCAACTGGTATCCCAAATTCATAAGTTATTTTGTTGCCATCTAAAGCAGCTGCTCCTTCTCCATTAGACTCATTATCTAGAATAAACACGGAATTGTCGATGTAATAATCTAAATATTGGAATTCTTGCGCAGTCATATTTGAAAATTGAATCAATTTTGCATCACTATAATCACCTAATTCATCATCAGAAATTAGAATGCCTAAAAATTCATCATCATATACACTCGAATCATGGTGATCGAATTCAAACTGAATTGCTATAAAAAGAGAGGTCTGATCCTGCAAGGTCCATAAATCAATAGGTAGCCCATTTTCAGGTGCTGAAAGATTATGATACAAAAAGAGACTATACTTGCTAGAATCAGCCCATTCATCATTTTGCAGATCAATAACTCCATCGATGATAGGTGTATTTCCAATTTTTGGTATTAATGTTGTTGAACATTTAGCATTTTGAATTGATGTGATTGAACTTAAAGAAATCAGGATTATCATCGTTAATATCAATAATTTATTGGCTGGACGTTTCACGTTTTTAAATCCACTTTTATAAATATTATGCTGTTAAACATTTTAAGAAATGATAAATAAAATAAAAAATAGTCCAATTTTAAATTTTTGAATATTATTCTTATCTTACTTGATTTTAAAAAATATTCAATTTAGAAAATGGACCACGCATTAGCATTAGAAATTTATTCTGATGATTACTGGAACCTAGATGTCCAACAGACTGAAAAATATTGAAAATTCCTTTATATATTGGATAAGCGTTATAAAAAGTATCATTTGGTTGAGTAAATGATCTTTTTATGAAGATAAGAATTTTGGAATGAATATTATACAATTAAACTTGTTTAAGTACGAGACTATGAAATTAATTATTCTTTTTATATCTCGTTTAGCATCACTAAAATTTTGACTATTAAACTCAGCAAAGGATTTAGGACCAATCGCTACTAATAATCCCGATAAATCTATTTCTCTTCTGATAAGAAACCAAAATGGCATTTCTTTTTCAATATCTTTTACAATCATCAATAGCCAAGGGTTTAAAACCCAATCTTCCTTATCAGGGCTTAAAACTTCTTGTATTGCGTGTTTCATTGCATAATTTTTGGTGATTTTGATTGCTTTAATTAAACGATTAAAGTAACTCCTTTTAATTTTTAAATAACCATCAAAGTACACTTTTGCATCATATAATTCAATCTCTTCATGTTTCCCATTTTCTAATCCTAATGTTATTTTCCATGTATTCATTTCTATCTGTAATACTCAATTATTTAAGCTAATCTCTTCAATATCTATATCTATGTACTCATTTTTAATCTTATCTAAAGAAATTTTTAAAACTTTATATTTTGAATCTGAAAATCTTAGGTTAAGATATATCTCAATAATAAAGAGATCTCTTCTTATTGTAAGACCAGAGTTATGAATTATGTTAAACTTTTTTAATATGGATGAGAATAACTTAAGATCTTCTGTAATTTCTTTTAAACTTGATATGGTAATTTTCATAATCTTGTTTACGTTAATTGGATAAATCATAATCCTACTAAAATCTTTATTATTTGCTTGAATTACGAGTAAAAATTGACCTTTTTGAAGAAATTGATTGTTTGTAATATTTAATCTTAGACGTTTATCATTTTTCTCAATATATCCAATGGTTAATCTTTTTTCAGCCATTTTATTTATTGATAACACCATTATTTAAGGTTTTTTCAGATAAGATTCTCTCTTCATTGATTTTATCGTCCCCGAAGTTTTAACAGGGGATAAAATTACTTTAAATCCATTTATTTCAGTAATAAGAGATAAGGCAGTAATTAGAACCTCTTTGGTCTGGTGAGCACATCTAATTATTCCAAACTCCTTTTCTAAATCTATTTCAATTACCCATAATCCAATTTTAGTCGCTTCCTTAATACCAAAAAAATACCATATTGATTTCCAAATTGATTTTAATATATCTGAATGATCTAATGAAAGAATTCCATTATGAATTATCTTAAAAAGAATATACCTATTACGTTCGTTTCTCACTATATTCACTCACCTTCTTTAATGAATTTTACTCCATTTTCTATAAAATTCGTATCATATCGATCTTGTACTCTCTTAATTAATCTTTTAACATTTTCCTTAAATGCTTTTTTTGCATCTATAATTGAGAGTCCCAGTAGTGTATGACAAATACTAATAAGAGCTCTTGGATGTTTTAAATGATATGGATCTTCAAAATTTCCACTAATAATGAAATTATTCGTTAATGAACTAACTGAGTGAGCTATTCGATATAATTCTCTAAAATTTTTTGATTGTTGAGCTTTATTAGTTACCATCATTGATGTTAGGGAGATTTCAATAAAGGAATTATTTTGTTTTGATAAGGAAATTATTCCAGAAGTCAATGTTTTCATTGTTATAGGATCTGTAAATGAAATTACATCAACCCGGGAATCTTTAGCCGCTTGAATTTGAACTTCTTTATTTGGAGTTTCAATTGAAAAAATGGTTGGTAATTTCCTATTTGAACTTAACTTATTTTTTAATTCATCTACATTTTTAGGTCGAAAACACGTCCGATAAAAGAGATGCATCTTCGTCAAAGATTCTAATTTTTCTCTTAAATCAATTCCAAGATTTTTTAATTTTCCAATAGGTTCTATAATTACGTTTTTAATTCCTAGTTTTTCACAAATTGTGAATTTGTTTTTAATTTCCTCAAAATTTTCCACATTTAATCTTAATCTTGATTCAAAGTAAGACAATCTTGAAGGACCTCTTAAAATTCAATAAATTCTTTTTAATTCTATAAGATTTGAAATTAATATTTTAATAAAAAAATTTTATTATGACTTAATATTTTAGAAAGTATAGGTATTAATGAAAGTAGTGGTTAATGGAGTGAAAAATCGATCTTTATCAGAAATTATACAAAAAATTGAACTTGGCAAGAGCAATATAATTACAGTTCAAGAATTTATTGAACGTATAGAAGATGGTGAAGAAATAAGGTTTGATGACGTTGATGTAATAACAACGGCCACGAAAGGTTTAATGAGTGGAATATTAGGCATATTATCTTTTAGAATCACGCCTCCTAAAACTTTAAGGAAATTTACTGAAATATCCATAAATGGAATTCCAGCTTTTCCAGGACCTTGTCCGAATGAATATTTAGGAATAGTTGATTTAATAATTTATGGAACTAGTCAAAGTCAGACCATATCAAATTATTGTGGAGGATCTTTATTTAGAGAATTGGTCGAAGGAAAAAATTTTACAGTGATCGCTAAGAGTAGTGAAGGTGAGACAATAGAAAAAGTGATGCGATTAGACGATATGCAGTTTGCTAAATTAATGGGTACGAGACAGTCGATCAAAAATTATAACGCCATGATCAATTGTGAGTCTTATGAAGTCAATACAATTTTTTCGAGCTTACCATTTAAACCAAACAAATCACAAATCACTTTTTCCGGATGTGGGGCACTAAATCCATTTCAAAATGATCCTGAGTTTGAATCCTTTGGTGTTGGATCCCCTTTATTAGTAAATGGAAGTATGGGATACCTCATAGGTCCTGGAACACGTAATTATATCGAAAAACCAAATATGATGACAATTGCTCCGTTCAATTCTATGAAACCAGAATATATGGGAGCATTCAGAACATCTTACGGTCTTGAACCAATATGTAGCATTGCTGTTCCAATTCCCATTCTAAATGAGAGAATTTTAAATAATATAGTTCACTCTGATAAAGACGTAAAATTGAATATCTTAAGTCTAGTTGGTCGTGAGAAAGTAGCGGAAATTACTTATGGGGATGTATGGGATAAAAATTATCTTATGATCTTTGATTCTTCAGCATGTAAAACTTGTAAGGAATGTCATATCGCAGAAACTTGTCCAACTAACGCATTCATAATGAAAAAAGGAGTAATTATAGGAATTGATAGATCTCGATGTTTTAACTGCGGGGCATGTTCAATGTTATGCCCCGATGCTTTCAAATTAGATCTTAAAACTATTAAATTTGAGGGCGAAAATGTACCCGTAGTTCTTAGACAATCTGACAGGAATGGGGCAATTTTATTAGCAAAAGATTTAAAAAGAATGATTTTAAATAAAGAATTTCCGTTAAGAAATCCTACAGGTAGTTTAGATTTCGCAGATAAGGTAAAATAGAAGAGGAGCCTTTTTATTGAGTGTATTAAAAATAGAAAAATTTGATCAAATCGGAATTGTTGTAAATGATATTGAAAAAGCCATGCCGTATTTTGGATGTCTCCTAAACTTTCAATCAAAATTAAAAATAGTTGAACAAAATTCTACTGTAGTTTATAAAGGAAAAGAAGTCGTATTTAAAATGAAAAAAATAATGCAAAACTTCGCAGGAAAGCAATTTGAAATAGTAGAAGTGGTAGAATCTAGTGGTGATCATTTATATTTAGATTTTATTAGAGAAGGAAATGAAGGTTTGCATCATTTAGGAATATACAGTAAAAATGCTGACGAGATCATAAATGATTTTAAAATTAATTATAATATAGAAATTATTCAAACCGGAAAAGCTGGAAAAGTCAATTTCTTTTATTTAGATACCAAAAAATTAATAGGTTTTTATCTCGAATTGATTTCTTTTTAAAATATATCATTTTCAATTTAGATATGATTTTAAGAAACTTTAATTTTTAATTTAAATAAGTTGTATATATGTCTAAACAAGTATCGAATGGTGGAGATTTACTAGTTAAATGTCTTCTAAATGAAGGAATAACTAAAATGTTTGGAATCATTGGAGGAGAATTAACTAGAATTTATGATGCTGTTGAAAGATTTGGTCGCGAAGAAGGTATTGATACAGTGATGGTACGTCACGAACAAGCGGGGGGTCATATGGCAGACGCATGGGCGCGGGCCACTGGAGAAATAGGAGTATGTCTCGGTACAGCTGGACCGGGTGTAACTCATCTTATTCCCGCTATTGCTGTTGCACAAGCAGATTCCATCCCGTTATTAGCAATTGGGGCTCAAATCGCCAGAATGTTTGATGATACTGGAATTTTGCAGGGTGGTTTAAACCAGATGGAATTAATGCGACCTATCACCAAATTAGCTATCTCAGTAGAAGATCCTTATGAGATACCTTTTGCGGTTCAAAGATGTGTCAAAGCAGCTTTATCTGGGAGGCGGGGTCCAGTTTTCCTCGAATTAAGAGAGACTGCATTAGTTAGGGAGGCTACTGATAAAGATTTTAAAAAGATTATCCCCCCTGAAAGATATCGACCAATTTATCGACCGAGTGGGAATCTTGAAGTAATAAAAGAAGCTGTTATGCTTTTAAAAACAGCTAAAAAACCCATCATTATTTCAGGAGGAGGTACAATTGCTTCTGAAGCTTCAAATGAATTAAAAAAACTGTCAAGAACATACAAAATTCCTACATTGACAACTCTTAATGGATTAGGTGCTATTTCTATTGATGAGAAAACATATGCAGGGTCATATCCATTGTCGAGTACCTTCCGAAGGGCTGCTTCTGAAGCAGATATAGTTCTTTCACTTGGTTGTCGTTGGGATTATACCACATTATATGGTATGGGTCCTTTATGGAATCAAGATCAAAAAATCATTCAAGTAGACATCGATCCTAATGAAATTGGGAAAAATAGACCTTCTGAAATTGCGATTATTGGGGATATTAAAGCAGTAATCAGCCAATTGTTAAATGATATGGAAATAAATCTGCCAAAAGATATGATCGCTATATGGTCTCAGTGGAATGATTATCTCCAAGAAGCACGTGAAATCGATAAAACGATTATTGATAAAATTTTGGAATCTGATAAAATTCCAATGAAACCCGAACGAATGATTATTGAAATATTAGATTTTGTTCCTCCTGACGCACTTATATCGGTAGATGGAGGAGATATTGCGATATTTACATATGGTTTAATATCAAACTTTCACAGAAATCCAAGAAGCACTTATTCTTCGATAGGAATGGGACATTTAGGTGTCGGTTCAAGTTTTGCTATTGCTGCAAAGCTTGCTAAAAAAGATAAACTTGTTGTATGCATTAATGGTGATGGATCGTTCATGTTTAACGTTCAAGAACTTGAAACAGCAGTCAGGTTAAACTTACCAATCATAATCTGCATTGCAAATAATTGTGCATGGGGAATGTTAAAGACTTATCAAAAAAATGCTATGAAACGAAGATATTGTGATGTTGACCTACCTACAATCGATTATTCCCAAATCGCAAAAGCATTTGGATGTTATGGAGAAAAAATTGAAAAACCTGAAGACATAAAACCCGCGTTACAACGAGCAATCGATTCGGGAAAGCCAAGTGTTCTTGATATTTCAATAGCTTTTGAATCACCACCAGCAGGAAAGTTCCTCGGTACATATAAAGCGAGTAAAGGCTTATTTGGAGCTGGGTATTAACCATAATTTTTTTTGTAATTTTCTAAATAAAATGGAAGTGAAATAAAATTTGGATGAAAATAAATTTTTAGATGGTAAAGTAGCTCTCATTACTGGAGCTGGTGGAAGTGGATTTGGAAGAGAGATGGCAAAAGTTTTTGCTAGTAAAGGAGCAGATCTAGTTATAAATGATATTAATGAAGAAGGTTTAGAACAAACGCGTGAAATCGTTCTTAAAGATTATGATGTTGAGATCCTTATTGCAAAAGCCGATATTTCGGATTCTGGACAAGTTATAGAAATGGCGAAGAGTGTACTTGAGAAAATCGACAACCTTTTTTTATTAGTTAATAATGCTGGAATTGATGGTGGATTATATCCCACTTTAAAAGCAAAAGAAGCGAATTATGATAAAATTATGGCGATTAATTTAAAAGGTGCTTGGAATGTTACAAAAGCATTTTATAAACAAATGAGGAGACAAAAGCATTTTACACCAGTATCTGGAAAAATAATCAATATTGCTTCTTGCGCAGGAACAGAAAATGGTGCTAATCCCCTAATAGGGATTTATAGTGTAAGTAAAGCTGGTTTATTAGCATTTACTAGATTATGGGCTCTTGAATTAGGCTCAAACAACATTACAGTTAACGCTATTTCTCCAGGAGTATTCCTAACACCCATTTATAATAATGATCCAAAGCTTATCAGAGATTTTTTAAAAACTAGAGGTGTAAAAATCCCTATTGATAATATTGGTGAACCAAAATGGGTTGCAGATGTCGCTTTGTTTTTAGCTTCTCCAGCGGCGAATTATATTACAGGACAAAATATAATCCTCGATGGTGGAATGACGATTAGTGTAAATAAATTATAAATTTATCCAAAATTTTATAAAGAGATAATAAGTCAATTAAAATTTATTTTCCACGACCTTGATTTGCTCCTAAACTCGGTCTTGTTTTTTCTGAACCCCATCCTTTCTTACGTAAACCGCGGGCTCTTTTGCCAGCTGAAGTTAAACCCCTAGTGACTCTCTTATGATGTGGCGCTTCACAGACCCAATTAATTTTTTGATCATTTTTTATTACTGGATGATTTGGGTCTACGAGGATTACTTCATAGTACCAGCTCCTTCCATCAGCATAAATTTTATAACTATTTAATACTTCTAAATTAGGATATTTTCTTTGAACTCGTTCTTCGGCTACCCACTGTAAGTTCTTTCCAGGCGTATATTTGGTAACTCCCATAGCTCGCGGTTTTCTTCCGCGTTTTGGACGTATTTTATGAGCACCACCTTTTCTGATGCGTGCTCTTACAATAATATAGCCTTGTTTAGCCTTATATCCTAAAGTTCGTGCTCGATATAATTTTGTAGGTTTATCGACGCGTTGTATTGACTTTCCTTTTCTATATTCGATTCCTCTTTCCCAATGAGGTGTTTGATATCCTGTTTCATGGGTCTCAAAGGTTTCTTTTACATAACTATATCCAGACTTCATTTTATTGTTACTTCCATAATATTATAGAGATCGAAATTGTGTAAAATTAATTAATTTTTTCATTTTTGAATAAATTATTTCACTTTAAGATTCCAGATTTTAGTTCTTCAAGATTTAATTTATAAATAAACTTAAATTAATTTAATTAAGAATAAAATTTGCAGATTTTTTATTTATGGTCCAAAAAGAATCCGAAGAAAAGGAAAAACTCATAGAACTACAAGTCGCTGAGAATGATAAGTTAAATATTTTCTATGCTAAGACGGAATTGAAGGAATTTTTTCCCAATCTAACGTCTGAAATAATTGAAGAAAAAAAAACGATGAAAATTTTATCTATTGAGAAAGAAGAAAAAGGCGCAGAATTAGCTAAAAGTAAAGATTATGATGTTGTAATACAATATGAAGAGAATCTATCAAATCCCGGTGTTTTAGATTTTCTACGCAGATGTTCTACTATTGAAGAAGCTTTAGAAATTTTGGAATATTTAAATGCAAGACATGAACTACCAGAAGAATTATTCGTTTATTTAAAAGAAAGAGTTTCTCAAAAGGGGGAATTAATTAAATTAATTGATGAATGCGGCGGCCCAAAAAAGAAAGGCTATTATATTGACAAATTTTATAAAATGTTTGATAAAGTTTAGACTTTAATTTAAATTAATGATGATCTTATGACAATTAGAGCTATTGCTCATAGCGATGATTATGTCGCCCCAATCTGAAATTTAAATTAAGTTTATGATTTTTTTTCTAAACTTTTAATGAAATTTATACCAAATTGGGTTATGATATAACCGGAAGTATCCTTTTTCACGAGATTAAAATCAATTAGCACTGGAAGCCTCCCTTTTATGCAAGCAATTGGAACTCCAGATATTATTTCAATTGTTTCAAAATTACTTGCTCCCTTTTCAACTGCCAGTAAAACATCTATCCCCATATTACCAATAAGATATTTCAAGTGATCAAAGGAATTATTTTCATCAACAGTATTTATTTGTTTTGGTTCATACTTTTCTGCAACAACTGGCTTTGATTCTTTTGGCAATAATTTTCTTAGGTATTCGGGAAATGCGGTTGTTATTTGTATATTAGTCTTTAATGCGGTATATCTCTCATTTTTGTATTTTATTTCTTCTATAACATCGTGTTTTTTTAAAAAATCCAAGGAAGTGGTTAAATATTCTAATGTACGTTTTGATACTAATCTCGGTAATTTGTCTTTAGGTATCAACCCATTTCTCAATTCGGATAATACGTTATATTTTTTCGAATCGGATACAATTTGAAATAAAATGAACGAATCCTCCTCTAATTCTTCTTCTGTCTTGTTTTCATATTTACTGAAATAATCTTGGACTTTTGGAAGCAAAATATCAATAATATCGCTCTCAACATCTTCAGGAGATTCTTCCAAATACTCAATAACGCTGTCTGGGGGTATTCTTTCAGCATTAACTTCTTTTAATAAAAGAACATACTTTTCTACAAATCCAATTTGGTTAATAAAGATTAATTGTCTTTCTCCTAGAAGATCTAGTAATTGAGCAAAACTTATTTTTGAGAATTGTCCATTAAACCATTCATTCAATTCTTCAAGAGAGATAGGCCCTTTAGATAACTTCTTTAACGTTAAAAAAATATGTTTCTTATTAAGCAAGGTAGCAATTTTCTCTTCTTCACTCTTCTCACGTGTATCTTCAATAGTTGCCCAATATAGCTCCTTTACCCACAATCTAACAAGTGAATTATTCTTATATATAATTTCTCGTTCTTGGTCTTCCATATTGTTGATATCATTGATATAAAACGCGGTATATATTTCTTCATTTGATTGGAGTTTTTCAGAGAATTCTGTGCATAAATTTATAACATTTTGTTCTATTTCAGGAGTTAACTGTCGGTAAAAAACACTTGAGACCATTAACATTTCTTTATTACCTCTTGCCCAATCAGAATGAACTTCAAAGTAATAATTCATTGAAATTTTATTTTCAAACGAATGAGTGAAAAATCCTTCACTAACTGTTTGATCCATTATGTTTGCGATTCGAGTAGATAATTGTTCATCTAGTTCATGCTCTGGATACGAATAGAAAACTAATGGTCCTATTTTTCGATGAAAGTATGATAAAGCTACAATAGTCTTCAAGAATGCTCTCTCCTAGGAATACTCAAAATAAGGGAGTATGTGATTTTTTGACGGTTACGATGTAATGTTACATTAAAAATTATATATAGTTAAAGATAAATAAATTTAACCTAAGAAATCTTCTATCTTAAGTAAATGGCTAATTAAATTATTGAAAAAATTATGACTTCGATAAAATTAATTGGATTCGACCTTGATGATTGCCTTTTTGATTCAACAGGATTGTCAGAGGCGGCTAGAATTAAAGGGATAGATGCAATGATTAATTTGGGATTAAATATTGATCGGGATATGGCAATAACTCTCATCCATGAAATCGTTAATGAATATGGCTCAAATTCATCACAACATTATAATTATTTTATTAGAAGGTTAAATGAGCTAAAAATTCTTCCAATATCTTTGAATAAACAATTTATGTATATTGCTGCAGCAGTAATGGCATATCATAAAGAAAAAATTGATTCAATTGCTCTTTATAATGATGTGGAACCGTGTTTAAAAAAATTAAAAAAAATTGGAATTAAATCTGTAATAATTAGCGATGGAATACCAATAAAGCAATATGAAAAAATTTTAAGATTAAAAATTAACAAACTTGTTGACGCAATTGTTATTTCTGATGAGATTGGAATTAGAAAACCTAATCCAAAGCTTTTCTCTTACTATTTAAAAAAATTTGGTGTAATAGGCGTGGAAACAATTTATGTTGGTGATAATATTTATAAGGATATCTTTCCTGCTAATCAAAATAATATTCATAGTGTTTTCATCCATCGCGGAGGAAAATATGATATAAAAAATATTGAACCTAATATTTCTGCTGATTTGAAACCAGATTATGAAATTAAAAATTTGAATGAAATTTTTCCAATAATTGAAAAAATAAATAGTAATATTTCAAATAAAAAATGTTGAAAATTTGTTGTCTCCAACCTGAAGTTCTTCAAACCCAAACTAGTTGTTATAAAGAAATTGAAAATCTCTTAAAATCATTACTCAATAATTATAATGATTGCGATATAATTTGTTTACCTGAGAGATGGCTTCCATTTTCTCAAGATATTGCGAAAATGATACACCCTGAAAGAGGAGAAGCTTATCATTTTATAAAAAATTTGGCTAAAGATTACGGTTTAAATATAATTGCTGGAGCTATCTGGGAAAAAAGAACTCCTTTACAAAAAGCTTTCATAACTAGTTATTACTTAAATAATCAAGGAGAAGAAGTTGGTAGGCAAGATAAAATTCATTTATATGCTTATGAGAAAGAAATGTTTGAGAAAGGTAATGAGCTAGTTATTTTTCAAGAGAAAAACTTTTCATTTGCCATTTGTATTTGTTTTGACATTGCATTTTTTGAAACACCCCGATTAGCTGCTGAAAATGGAGCGCAAATTCTTTTTTCCCCGACTCAAATTAGAGAAGGAGGAATGGATAACTGGGAAATTTACTTAAAAGCAAGGGCCTTAGAAAATCGAATTCCTATTGCAGCATGTAATACTCTTGGAAAAATATTTAATCATAAGTTTGTGGGTAAGAGTAAAATTATCTCTTTTAAGGAGGGTTATATAAGTCCTTCTCGGCTTAAAGTGATTGAGGGCCCATTTAACTCTCATGGATATGCCTATGATGAAATAAATCTACCATTCACAGAGAAGCTCCGAAAGTTAAGATTTAATCAAGTAATTAAGAAGAACGAGATTAAAGTCAAGCACTTAATTAACTAATTTTATATTTTTTATTTTTACTTTCAATAACCTCTCTCACTCTGCATGGGGGTTTAAATACCTTGATCAAAATTAAATATAAATTAAAAAAAATTGAATAAAAATGATGACTAAAGCAAACTCTTGCGAAAATTATGTTGGTCCAAGGGCAATCTTCGATCAAAACTTTATTCCTCCTAAAATTTTACACCGCCAAAAAGAAGAGTATTCACTTTTATCAGTAATGAATGATGCGTTGGTTGATAATTTCGGCATTAATATATTATATCAAGGAGTAGAAGGGATAGGAAAAAAAGTAATTGTCAACAAAGTTCTTAATGATTTACATAATAAAGATTATTCAAATTCACAAGTTTATAAAATTAAGGTCGATTGTAAAGACGTTAAACTCGAAGGGCTTCTTATTTCATTATTAAGTGAAATCAATAGAGTGTATGATTTTAAAATGGATTTTCAACAAGTTTTAAATTCTAATTTAAAAGAGTTATGGAATCTTTTCAAGCTTGCTTGTCATAAAATAAACTACAATCTTATTATATCATTCAATAACGTTGAACATTTAAATCCTGAAATTTTTCAGAAATTTCTTCATTTTGGGAAGGAAAAAAATATGATTTTTCTCTCTACTATTAATAAAGTTCTAAAACCTACAAATTATGATTTGTTCAGTTGTTTTGACTTGAAAATACGCTTGAATTATTTTTCTTATACTCAATTATGTGAAATTCTTCATCAAAGGATTGCATTGGCATATATAGTAAGTTTAGAAACAGATTTAGTAGAATTCATAACTGATTTAATTTTCGAACATTATGTACCAGTGCCTGGAAAAGGAATTGATATCTTAAGAGAACTGTATCTCTTATTAAATTCAAATAGGGATTATAAAGATTATGGATTGTATGAGATAATTCAAAACCAATTTGATCCATTACAAATTTCTGATGAATATAGCTTAATCACTTATATTTCTGAAGAAGATTTGCTCAGCATAATCTTTTTAGATAATTTATCAAATTTCTTTTTAAAAAACACGAGATATTATATAAATCTTCAAGAATTAAAAGAATTATATCAATTATCATGTGAATCTCTTGAATATGAGCTTTCCATAGAAGAATTTGAAAGTTTAATAAATATGTTTCAAAATGTCGGAATTTTAAGTATTTCTAAGAAGATTGTATTCGAAAACAATCGTTATTTTATAATAATTCCTCCAAAACAGCTAAAAGCAATCGTAGATGCTATATTTACTAAAATTTAAATTTTTTTTCATCTTGTTAACATTTATACAGAGCACAATTTTATTTTTTGATTGCTGTGTATATATATAGATGGAATTACTCATTATTTTAAGAAAGAATTGATTTATAAGGAGATTTTTCTTTGACATATATTAAAAAAATTTCAATGACGGGTTTTAAATCTTTTGGTGAAAGAACAGTAACTATAAGACTTTCGAGCGGATTCACTTGTATTGTAGGTCCAAATGGTGCGGGTAAATCTAATATTATCGATGCATTATGTTTTGCTCTTGGAAGATTAAGTAAGAAGACAATGAGAGCAAAAAGTTTAGAAGATTTAATTTTTGCGGGATCTAGAGGGAAAAATCCTTCACAAAGAGCTTCTGTTACCTTACATTTTGATAATTCCGAGAATATTTTTCCGGGTGGTGGAGAGACTTTTGATATAACACGAGTTATTAAAAAGGGTGGCGGAGGAGGCTATAAAATGAATGAAAAGAAAGCAACGCGTCAACAGATACTAAACGCTCTCGCAGCGGCTAATATTGATCCAGATGGAAGCAACCAGTTTGTACTCCAAGGTAAGATAGTAGAATTAACCCATATGAATGCTGAAGATCGCCGGTTATTTATAGAAGAACTCATTGGATTACAAAAATATGATGAAATGAAAGATTCTACAATGAAAGAATTAGAAAAGGCTGAAAGAGATTTGGGTCAATTTGAAGCAATATTTAAAGAAGTCTCTGCACAATTGAAAAAAGTAGAAAAAGAAAAGAATGATGCCCTTACCTGGAAGGAATTTGATGAAAAAATCAAGTTATTTAATGCGCAGTTGATTGCTTTAAAAATATCAAAATTACGTGAAGAAGAATCACAATTGGAAATAAAAATTGAAGACACTAATAAAGTGATTGAAGAAATCAATGAAAAAATTAATTTACAAGAAGATGCTCTAAAACAAGAATCACTTGTGATGGATAATATTCAGAAGACCATTGTTGAGAAGGAAAAAGAAAAAGAAACAATAAATGAAGCGATAACTAAATTAAAAACGGATTTATCTTCAAATCAAACAACTTTAAATATCGCCCAAAAATCTATAGAGAAATTGAGCCAGGAAATTAAAACATTAGAAAGTAACCAAATGGAGTTGCAAGAAAACCAAACTTTTGACTCATTAATCGAAGAAATGACTAGTGAAATTTTAGATAAAGAAAATAATATAGAAGATTTAAAAAAAGAGATCGAAGAAAAACAACAAAACCAAGCAGAATTTGATGTAAAAATTAAAGATAAAAATGAGGAAAAATCCACTCACGAAGCTGAAATTTCAAAAATTAAACAAAAAACCTCTTCAAACAACACACAAATAACTCTTCTTAAGGAAACCATACAAAAAAACAAAGACAAAAAGGAAAAATTGATATCAGAATTAAATCGCATTAAAGGAGATGCTGAAAATATAGATGATGCGATGAAATTGATTAAAAAACAGGAAACAGAGATAAGAGATAATATTAATAGAATGAAAGCTAATATAAATGAGGAAAAGAAAAAGCAAAAAGAATTAGAGAATCAAATCGCTCAGATTCAAGAAGAGAAAAACATATTAAATACAAAACTCGCAGAGATGCAATCTTTCCTCTCCTCCGTGAACACTGAAATTAAAATGAATGCGAATAGAATTGAAAAATTAAACTCACAAAAAAGTTCTATTGAAAATAAGATAAAAGAATTAAGTAAGGGGAAGGATTCTGAAGAAGCTCTAAAAGAATTATTAAAACAAAAAGATACGATATTAAAAGATTTAAGTGGATTAAAAGAGAAAGCAAAAGAGCAAGAATCTAATTTTAGAAAGAATGAGCAAGATTTAGAATTGATGGTCATGAAACAAAGCTCTATTGAAACCACAATTTTGGATAATAAGGCAAAGATTGAAAATTTAAATACAAAATTAAAAATCAATAATAAAGAACTTACTAGCTTAGAGCGTGAAAAACGTGATATTGAGTTGAAAATTTCTTCCCTTGGAAGTAGTCTTACAAAAATTGATAAAGAGCTTGAGAATTATAATTTAAAAAAAGAAAATATTCAAAGACGGATTGGAGAATTAGTCAAAGAAAAAGATTCTCTTCTAAAAAAGATAGAGATCACAGAAAAAGAGTATGAAAGCAACACTGAAGATATCTCAGGAATTCTTCAAATTTTAAGTATGTTAACCCAAAATATTAATATATCAGTGGAATCAATAAAAAGCAATATACAACAATCAAATGCAGAAGCTATTGATACATCAGCAGAAGACTTTAGAAAATTCGTCTTGGATATCATTGATATCATAAAAACTATGGATTATCTTGAAGAAGAGGGAGATAAAGAACCTAAACCTACATCCACAACACTTCATTCAATTCTTCAAACACTTAATTTATTCACTAATAATGTTGATCTAACTATTGAGCAATTAATTAGTAAGGTAAAAGAATCCGCAGATATTGAAATTCAGCAATCAACCTCAACTATTGATACTCTTATCCAAGATTTAATGGAAATTCTCGAAAACGTTCATTTATCTTTACGAAAACTCACAATGTCAAAGAGTCAAGAATTATATAAACAATTAGAAGAAATTTCTGAAAATATTAATACTCAGACAGAAGATTTAAACGAGATTGAAATGAAAGTAACCGAGTTAACCATTCAAAACAAGCATGATTCAGAATCAAATGCAGTATCTTGTCAACGATTAGATGTTGTTAATAAACGTATACAAGAATTAAATGATAATTTAAATCTATATAACGAGGAAATTGGGCAAAGAACTGAACAGATTAATAAAAAACAAGAAAAAACCTTTATAGATGAAATTAATGCTTTAAAAGCATCTCGTGAAAGTTATTGGGAAAAAAATTCGATTTTACAATCTCAGATCGAAGAAAAGCAAAAAGAAATGGATGATCTTCAGAACAAATTGCAAGAACTTAAGGGAATCGAAAATTTGATTGGTTCGATTATAGAAATCGATAAAAACATATTGGAAATAAATACAATTAATGCAGAAAAGAAAGAGGTAATAATAAATACTGAAAAAGGAATTATTAGTAAACAAGAAGAACAACACGCTTTCGATTCTAACATGGAGCAATTAACAAAATCTAAAGATAAGTTTTGGGAAAACACTGAAGAACTTAATGCCAAAATTGATGAAGAAAATAAAAAACTCGAAGAAACAATCGATAGGTTAAGATCTCTAGAAAATATTATGATGATCATTAATTCTATTGAAGAATTGACCAAAGAGAATGAAGAATCTGAGATTAATATTAAAACTTGCTTGGGAGCAATAGAAAATGCCAATACTGAAATCGAAGTTATTCAAAAAAACGTTAATAAGATACAACAAGAAATAAATGCTTTTAGAGAAGAAAAAACTAAAGAGCTTGAGGTGCAAAAAGAAGCTCAGCTATCACTTAACAAATTTAACAAAGATCTTCAAAAAATCCAAAAAAAATTAAATGAACTCTATAAAAATAAAGAACGCGAACAACAGATATTCAATATTAACAAGGATATCGAGGATACTGAAATACAAATTCAAAAAACTTTAATTGAGATTGAAGGAATCAACAAAGATCTCGAAAGCGAAAATGAGAAGAAAATCCTTAAACAACAAGATTTAGACACACAAATTAAAGAAAAAGATGAATCTTGGAAAAAACAAAAAGGATACCAAAAAGCATTGAATGAACTCAAATCTGATCTATCAATGGAGAAATCCAAATTAAATAATTTTGAATCAAAAAAAATTATGACTACTGATCAGATTGAAACCCTATATCATAGATCTAAAGATTATGGTGCTTTACCTTCGGTTACTGATGAGCTCTCAGAAGCAGGACTCCAATCAGATATTATGGAAACTGAAAAGAAAAAACTTGCGCTCGAACCCGTTAATTTAAAAGCTATTGAACAATTTGATGCAGTTAAAGAACGGTTTGATGAAATAGATATGCGAAGACAAACAATTCAACGCGAACGCAAAGCAATTCTAGATGCGATCGACAAAATTGAACTTGAAAAGACTCGGACCTTTATGAAAGCATATCATGAGATCAACAGGGAATTCAGTCGCATATTCCAACAACTTAGTCCTGGTGGATCATCCAAAATGATATTAGATCGCCCGGATAAACCTTTTGAGGGGGGAGTCTCCATCGAAGCACGACCACGAGGTAAAAAAATCAGTAGCCTTGAAATTCTCAGTGGAGGTGAAAAAACACTTGTTGCTCTTGCGTTCATTTTCGCGGTCCAGGAGTTTTACCCCGCACCTTTTTACGTTTTAGATGAGATTGATGCAGCTCTTGATGGTCCTAATGTTCACAGGGTTTCGACAGTCATAAAAGAGTTTGCACGTCAAGCTCAATTCATGGTCATCAGTCATAGAGAAGAAAATATAGTCAATGCAGATCGCATCTATGGTGTATCTATGCAACAATCCGGGATCACTGATATATTCAATGTAGATTTAGAAGAGGAGGCAAAACGCATTCTTGAGCTTCC
>CAZOYD010000037.1:0-35212 GCA_964583985.1 uncultured archaeon | reverse complement strand
TTCCTCGACTTCTTGAAGGAGATGATCATTGAGAGCCTTTAATTTTTTTTGAGATGCTTCAAGATTAAGTTCTATTTCCTTTCTTTTCGTGACATCTCTAAAAATAAGTACGACTATTTCTGGTCTACCATCTAAATCTAAGGCAGCGGAATTCGATGTAGTCCACCAATACTGTTTAGAGTTATCAATATTAATTACATGAAACTCATTTTCATGTATCAAGCCATCCGAAAAGGTTTTTAGACCTATACAATTTTCACAGGGGTCATTTTGATTTAATAAAACCTCATGACATTTTTTCCCAGAGAAATCCTTACCCAGAATATTTTTTGCGGCATTATTTACCCAAATTAAATTTAAATCTCTATCGACCAAGCATATCATTTCTGTTAGTGAAGATATGATACCACCTAAAAGTTGATGACTACCCTTTAATGTTTCCTTAGCCCATTTTCGATCCAGAGCATTTACGATTATTTCGGCACAAGTTTGTAGTGAACTTGAATCGTTGGGATCCCATTTTAAATTCTCTTTAACGTTATCAAATACGATGAACCCAATATTTTCATCTTTTATGTTTAAAGGATAGGCTAAAAGAGATTTAATTTTCAGCATAATTAGTTGACCTTTGGTTTGATCAGCAATTTCGGGGAGATTTTTTGTGTTTTCTATAAAAATATATCCAAATTCTTCAAACTGTTTTCTAATCCATGGAAATTTTGAAGGATCTATGTATTTTAAATCAATTTCCGCGACTTTTTCTGAGTCATCACATTGAACTTGAGCAAAGAAATCCAAAATAGATACATCATTGTAAATAAGAATATAAGCTCGAGTTGCATTATATAATGACCCCATATCTTTTAAAGAAGAAAAGATTGCTGAATCTAGCTCAGTGTCACTTACAAATCGAGAGGAGATGGTCGAAATTGTTTTTTCCGTTCTAATTCTTTCTCTTAACAAGGATTCAATTTTTTTTCGGTCTGAGATGTCCAATATTATTACATAATACATGGAAGAATTACCAGTTTTAATGAGGGATATGAAAGACATTACCCAAGCAATACTTCGATCCTTTTTATAAATCTGAAACTCTTCCAGTTTTAAAGGAATTCCGTCTCCTGCATTCTTTAATCTTTCCACTAAAAGAGATAACACTTTGGTATGATTAACTGAATACTCTAAGAAAGATGTACCGATTAATTCTTCTTTTGTATAACCATATATTTTTTCTGTAGAAGCATTAACTTGAATGATCTTACCATTAAGATCAAACATAACTATGGAAAATGGAGCATCCTCAAAAAAATCATTGAATTCTATTTGAAAATTATTCATGAAAAACACAATTTTATCTTAAGCATAAATAATTTTGATCTCTTCATATATATAGATAAGCTTTTATAAAGTAGAAAAAAAAGAGAAATTAGTCAATTATATATCCAAATCGCCAAAATTATAATACTTCCTTATTGGTTTCTTTACATTCCAAACACATTTCAATCCTTTTGGAAATTGAACGAGATCTCCTTTTTTAAACTCTAATTTTTCTCCAGTTTCAGAATCAGTTACTTCAACTTCGCCATCCAGAATGAAACAGGTTTCAGTTTCATCATAAGACCAATCGAAAATGCTTTTTTCCTTTTCCCATATTCCCCATGATTTCACTTTTAGATTTTTTAATTCTCCTTCAGATGGTATTTTTTTTTTCATAAATATCACTTATTTTAACTCTAATTCGCAATGTTTCATTATATTTATAAGAATCCTCATAATATATACTTGTTAATTATTTAAATTTGGCATTAAAAAGGATTCTAATTTAAATTTTATCAAATGTAAAGAGTAAATAATATAGAATTTTATCGTAATTATATGATGATTTAATTTTTAATAGTTGAATCGTATTATTCAATGAAAATATCTGAAAAATACAATAAAATATAAAGATCAAATTATATTAGAAATTTAATTATTTAATACTCATGCAACACTTCTATAATGTTCTACGATCAAAATAAAGAGGAGTATCGTAAAAAAGAATTCCAAGAATAATGATTGATATGAAACTGATGCTTATAACAGGGTGAACAACGATTCCTAAAAAATTTATATTGAAAATTCTGACAGCTGGCGAAGGTGGAGTTGGAAAAACAACTTTACTTCACCGTCTTGTAGAAGGCAAGTTCTCAGCTTCAACTAAGATGACGATTGGTGTAGAATTTTATCTAAAAGAAACGATAATTGATGAACAGCAATGCACGCTTCAATTATGGGATTTTGGAGGGCAACAGAGATTCAGATTTTTACTAGAGAGCTATGTATTGGGAGCTAAGGGAGCTCTTTTAATGTTTGATTTGACGCGCCCGATGACCTTGGATAATTTGGAACAATGGATAAATATTGTTCGCAAGAGTGATCCTAACCTCCCAGTGATTTTTATAGGTACAAAAAATGATTTAGCTGAAGAGGTTATGGTTGATGATGAATATGCTGAATCTTTTAAGAACCATTATAATTTATTTGAATATTTGCGAATTTCAAGCAAAACGGGTGAAAACGTACAAAAAGCATTTGACTTGTTAACAAGAATGATTTTAAAAAGACAAAATTTCTAATATCTAAAATGTAAAAAGAAATAAGCGCTACAAGCAATAATAAATTCCTATCGAAGGTTTTTCAATAAAATCTTTAATCTATATTAGCATTATCGTTAATAGATTTAATAACTTTTTCAGCTATGAGTTTGAACGCTTCATCCACATTTTTCCCAGTTTTGCTTGATATTTTTATGAAATCAAATAAATTATATTTTTGTTGCATATTTTGAACAAAATCCTCATCAAAAGAGATAGATTCTTCTAAATCTGCCTTGGAACCAATCAGTAATATTGGAACCGTGGGATCTTCCGATCTACAAATATCTATCCAATCATCAATATCTACCAATGAAAGAGGTCTAGTTAAATCAAATAAGTAAAGAGCGCCTTTTGTGCCTTTTGCATAATTTCTTAATAGAAAACGGAATCTTTCTTGCCCTCCAAAATCCCAAATCTGCAATAGAATTTTATTATTATCAAAATCCAACTCTTTTATAAAAAATTCAACTCCTATTGTCATGTACGTGTTTATCAGGAATCTACCTTCTATATACCTATGAAGTAAGGTGGTCTTGCCCACCCCACCATTTCCAGTTATAATAATTTTTAAAACTTTGACTGTCGACATTTTTTTCATACATTAAAATTTCATTATTGAATCAAAGCGAGATCTTCTCATAGGTCATCACAAATTTAAAAGAATATAGTTATATTGAAATAATTCTATTAAAAAAAACCTTTGTTTTGACGTTAACTTATAACTAAATATTTTTTTTGTCGTAAGCAAACACTAGCGATGTTAGCTTTACTTGCTTCACTACGTAATTGCGAATCATTAGTTGCTAAAAAGATATTAGGAAGGCTTTTTTTCAATCGCAAGCACTCCCTCAGTAAAAATTGATCTGTAGTCTCAGACATTTGTTTAATCTTGTCAATCGATATAAGATTGTATTTATTTTTATTTGCTTGAAGATAGACTCTAGCGAATTTTAACTCTCTACTAAATTTTGAGATTTCATGTAATCGTTTTCTTTTTGATTCTAACTCATCAAAAATTTGTTTATAGATGAGGAAATAGGTTTTTCCCACTAAAAGATCGTTTATTTCACGAAAATAATCAATCTTAAACTGGATTGGGAGAAAAATGAAGTTTGCATCGATAACTACTACATTACAGCGCATTTTTCATTACTAAAACATTTAGATTTTTAATTATAGCCGATTTTTTAGAATTTCTATCAAATCCTTTTTATTAAGACTCACGGGATTATTCTTTAAAGCCGTATTGTCAACAATATAAGTAATATCTTCATTAGAAATCCCATAATTACTTAATTTATCTAACTTTAAAAGATCAGTCCAATTTTCAAGAGTTTCAATGAGAATTAAGAGATATTGAGATATCTCCTCCCCCTTATTTAATGGTTCATTGGAAAGCATAGCTCCAATATGAGCGTATTTTTCCAAGCTCACCTCACCTTCAGAACCCCTTTCTTTTAATACCTTTATATTCATTTTAGTGGCTTCAGCAAGAAGGGTTCCACAAACTACACCATGAGGAATTTTAAAATACGCACCAATTGGGGACGCGAATCCATGTATAACACCCAACCCCGCATTTGCAAGAGTTATTCCAGAAATTAGAGAGCCATAAGCCATAGAGCTCCTAACATTGATATCTGAAGATCCATGAGAACACGCTGGAATTAATGCATCTTTCATGTATTTCATTCCGCTAAATGCTAAAGCATCTGTGATTGGATTTGCATTAGAAGACACATAAGATTCAACTAATTGAGTGAATGCATCCATCCCGCATGCCGCAGTGATTGATGCAGGGCAAGATTTCATCAATTCTGGATCAATAATAGCAACGTCAGGAATTAGATTATCGTGTCGAAGTGATTTCTTAAACCCATCATGTCCAATTTCACTTATAACCGCATTTTTTGTTGCTTCACTTCCTGTCCCTGATGTTGTTGGAATTGCAATGTAGGGGATTTTCTTGCCATTATGGCTCTTAATGCCTATTCCCTCTAGGTAATTTTTAACCGAATCTTCTTTAGGAATCATGGCTGAAATTGCTTTACCTGCATCCGTAACACTTCCTCCACCAATCCCTATTACTAAATCTATCCTTTTATTTCGATACATTTTGGTTGCCTTATCTACCATGTTAGGTGATGGTTCTCCCTTTATTTCATACACGTGATAATCTATTAACTTTTCTTCGAGAGCTATCTTAATCTCATCCAATTTACCAGATTTCTCGAGAGAACCAGCTCCTACCACTAAAAGAACAGATTTTCCATATTGAGGGATAAGAGAATAAAGATTTACTAATTTACCGGGACCAAAAATAATATGAGGTATTCGAGCAAAATTAAATGAAGGGATCATGTTTATTATCACTATTATTGCATAACTCTATAGATGATCTAAACATATGATTCATATTATAATTTAATCATGAAATTCATCATAAAATCAAAAAAAGATGGAAACTAATTATAATAACATTTAAAATAGAAAATTGATAATTTCTTTTTAACAGCGCATTATAAAAAGGTGATCAGAAATAAAACAAGTTAACGAGAATGATTTTGAATATAGAAAGGGAGATTCAGGAGTTAAATATTTAATGAGAGGACCTAGTATTGATTGGGGCATTATCCTGTTAAATCCCGGCGAATCAATGGCAGACGTGGATCATGGCCATCGTGAAGTGGATGAGACTTTTTATTTCATTGAAGGTAGCGGTATCATGATTGTTAATGGAACACGACATGCAGCTCCTCAAGGAAGTGTGTTTTTAATAGAACCGAATGAAACACACAATATTCATAATAATTCAAAGGATCAATTAAAAGTAATATTTATCAAAGGAGCGTATAAACCAGAAGATAAATATGAGTGCTAATTATTCTGGAACTTCAATCAAACAGAAAGGGGATGTTCCCATTGCTACTTAATTATTTAAAACAAACAAGATGGGATATAAAAGCAAAATTTTATAATTTAGAAATAACTTTGAATCTTAAGCTTTTTTTTAAGAATTTTAAAAATTTGTAAATTCAAATAAGGTAAGTGAGGAAGAATGGGAGAACATGTAGATGAGGAAAATGATGATTATTTAACACCAGTCGAGATAGATGATAAAGAGGAGTTAACGACCTTATTCGCCGTTCGAACGACAATCAATCAAGAGAGTAATATCTTGAAACAGATTTTCTATCGTTTCAAAATCCTCGAAGTAGTCCCCGATATTAGAGCCATACTTATTTCCCCCCTACTTCCGGGCTATATCTTCTTTGAGGCACCCCAGAAGCGTGATGTGCAAATTGGCGTGCAAGGAATCCCCCACATCAAAGGTAGAATTGTTCAAAACATAAATTTGACAGAATTAAAACACGTTCTTCTTCCAAGAAGTGTCACTGAATATTTAGAGGAAGGAGATACCGTAGAAATAATCAGTGGTGTTTTTGAAGGCTCTCGAGCAATAGTAATGAGGATGCCTCACGACACATCGAGCAGCGAGGAAGTGGTGGTTAGATTATTGCAGGAAGAAACTCCAATCACTATCAAAATTCATGGTGATTATTTAAAACTAGTTGAAAAGAAGACGCCTAAAGAGGAACCCATTCCTGAGATTCAAGTTACTGCTGAAGATATCATAACTGACTTGGAAAAAGCCATTTCTTTTGATGAGGATGAAGAATATTATGAGGAAGAGTCCATTGAACGGGAAGTTGACGAAAAAGCACCCACAACTTATGAAGATGACGAAGAGTTTGAAGATGATGATGAATGGGCGAAGTTTGATGGATTTTAACCTTTCTGGTTAATATAATTTGCCTTTCATATCCCTGCTTTTTAATACTTCTACCACGCAGTATCAAAAAATCGATTTAATGAGAAGCGTTTACGTTAAAAGAGGATTTTTATAAGTGTATTTTTATTAAGAATGTAAAAACCAAGCATTTTCTTTATAGTTTAATCATGATCAAAAATATCTTTATAATGAAATCTTCTGGAGAATTGATTTTCTACAAGACTTATGAAGATATATTTAACATCAAGCTGACTAGTAGCTTTCTAAGTGCCATATTCTCTTTTGTAAAGGCAACTTTGAAAACAAAGGAACTTTCTGAAATCGAAGTGGGACCTTTCCGGTTCATTTTTGAAATTGAAAAAGCTAATTCCAGCGAGTTGATGTTTGCATTATTTAGTGATAGAACTGATAACTTAGTAGAATTGAGAAATCAATTAAGAGAAATTAAAAGCCAATTTCTAGATAAATTTGATCTCAATCTCCTCACAGAAAATTTTAATGGAGACATCTCTATTTATCAAGAATTCAAGCATGATATCGATGAAATAATGGAAAAAAACAAAAAACTGGTATCCGAAGAAATTCAAAAAGAACTCATAGATGTATTCGAAGAATTACATACATTTTCTTCCTTTGTCATATCTTCCGCTTTATTAACTCAAACAGGAAGAGTAATCATATCTTACTTGAGTTCAAACGTGCTCTCGGAAATCATACGACTTTTAGAAAGCAGATTCATAATAGGGAATTCCCAAATCCATGAATTGATCTCTCTCGAAGAATATGGCATACTTGCACTTGTTGGCATTGATAATTTCATTTCCGTCATTCAATTCAAGAAAAAAAGCCCATTTGAAACTGTGATGATAATTTCAAAAAAATTTTCCGCGCGTTTGAGAAAATTAATCACTTAAAATGGTGCTGAATTAAGAGAAAGTTTTTTTCAAAAACACGAGTTATGATAAAATTAAAAAGATAATTCATACTCTCTTTAATATTATTAATACTATTTCTCATATCTTTTATGGAAATTAAAACAAATTTGAGTGGTAAATATGGAAGAAGAAAAAAAAACAAGATATATAACTCAGGCAATTAACGATGAGATTCTTGAAAAATTAAGCCTCAAAAATCGCTATGCGTTTCTCAATACCAACTTGATGACGGTACTTGAACCTAAACATTTTAATTTTTTAAAATCGGTTCAAAAATTTTGTACTCGATTTGAGAAGAAAAATAACATTACTCACGGTCCAGATGAAGATGTCTATAAATGGATCCCAGCCTTTGGAGCAGAGGGCTATTTAACCCGAGCTCATCCCTTTGAAATGATTGACATCAATTATCCTGAATATGGCGCAACCATTGAATTCATGAGAAACTTGGCAGTAAATTTCTTTGACCCCCAATTTAGTTTAGCAGGGGGTGCAACTGTATTAGCGGTCAATCCACTTCATGAGCACCACGAAAACGTTCCCATCAGATTAGAAGTCATGAAGAAATTCGTCATGGGAGAAACACCCGGAGCGATTCTCATCACCGAACCGGAACGAGGATCAGATGCGGTTCACATGCTAACAACTTGTAAGGAACAACCTGATGGAAGCTTTATACTAAATGGAGACAAGATTTTTAATACCAACGCACCTAAAGCAAGATACGTGGTTGCGTATGCCACCGCGGAACAAAATAATGGAAATACGATGGCTCAATTTCTCATAGATACGACATGGGAAGGTTGGCATTGCGATAGAGTCTTCATACCTTACGTCCCCAAGGTTTGGTTAGGCAAAGAGAAATTCGTCAATCTTAAAGTTCCAAAAGAGTACGTTCTTGGAGGAGTAGGCAAGGGTCGTGAGCACTTGTTTGAGGGATTGGTTCCAGAGAGAATAGGTATCGCAATCGATTGCCTATCCTCAAGTTGGAACGCGGTTTCACATGCCTCGATATACGTGAATAACAGGAAACAATTTAACCAAGAGATCCTCAAGTTTCAGGGCGTTGGCTTCCTGTTAACCGATCTCTGGGCTAGATTAACGAATGTTTCGCTTGGATTACTGATGTTTTGCAAGAGCTATGACGAGAAAGTTGAAAAATTTGGAGGTACACTTCCTCAAAACATTTCTCAGGCAATGGTAGCCTCTGCAAGTCAATTCAAGTATCATTGCGCTAAACTCGCTTCTGAAATTGGGTATGAATGTGCGAACCTCATGGGAGGGGCAGGTCTGTGCGACAACACCTTGATGCAAGACTTATTAAACATGTCCAGAATTGCTGAAATAGTTGGTGGCAGTCGCCAGATTCAAACCTATATCCTTTCTATGGCCATGAGACAACTTTACAAGATGACGGGAATTTAAATATAACTTTAATATCTTTTTATTTTTTATTTTTTTTGAGGAAAGATTTAAACTTCTTAATATCTTAATTTTTCGTCAAAATGCATACATTTTTAAGAATTTAAATATAAAGTAAATATCGGGATTGAATCTATTATCAATTTAACTTTCTTTATTCCTTTTCTAAATTCAAAAAAAAATTCGAATTTTTTCTTTATATCAATATTATGCTAAAAAGTAAATAAAAAAATAAAAAAACTGCTCTAGATGCCCAATTTCTATATTCCGCTCATTTTATAAAGCGTACGCATTGCCATTGATAATATATATAATTGAATTTGTCTGCTTCCACCTACAATCTCTTGGATGCGTGAGATATTTACTAGGTCATGCATTAATGTATTATCTGACAATCCAGCTCCACCCATTAAGTTCGCACACTCGTAGCACACTTCTTTAGAAAGTGCCGTGGTATGATACTTAAATTGAGATGCTGCGGCAACCATTGCCTGACCGATATTTTTTGGTATTTCTCCGCCGTATTTCTCTTCTGTTAGATCATATTTTTCACAGAATCTTAAAAGTCCTTGCGTAACATTCATAACTCTAGCCCACATATCGGTTAAGGTAAATCCAACCCCTTGGAATTTCAAGATTTCTTGGTCAAATTGCTTTCTCAAGTTAGAATATATTGAACAGTGAGCAAGTGCATTCCATGATTGAGAAAGAGCATCAAGAGCTATGCCAATTCGTTCTGGTACCAATCCCTCAAACATGTGTTCTCGACCCTTGCCTATTGGTCCTAAAATGTATTCTTTAGGAACCCTTAGATTCGTAAGGTGTTCATGACCTATGTGCACTTTCGGGACCCAAGGTATGAAGACTCTATCGCAATGCCAGCCATCCCATTTAGTATCGATTAAAACTTGTGCCATCATATTTCCGTTATTTTTTTCAGCAGTGGCATACGCAACCACGTATCCTGCTTTGGGAGCGTTCGTGTTATAAATTTTTTCACCGTTGATGATATAACTTCCATCGGTTTGTGGTTCAAGCGTAGTTAATTGATGAACTGCATCTGACCCGCGTTCCGGTTCGGTGATGAGAATCGCTCCGGGTGTTTCTCCCGTGACGAATTTTTTCAATATTTCCAATCTTATTGGAACGTTTTCGTGATGATAAAAGACAGGATTAATTGCGAGGATGGTAGCTCCTCCGGCCATTCCAAATTGGGGGTCAAAAAAGCTTAGAGCCAAACATCTCATCAACTCAATGGCGAGTCCGTGATCCTCGAAATTCAAGTCGATTTCTTCATAGGCATGTGCCCGAGAGATCAAACCTTCTTTGCCAAAATCGGGTATCCAATGATAAAATTCTTCATCTGAGGCGTGAGTCACGTTATTTTTCTTCTCAAATCGAGTACAAAATTTTTCAGCCGATTTTAAAAAATTAAAATGTTTAGGTTCAAGTACCGTCATCAAGTTGGTATTGAGAAAGGCATATCGATTCTTCAAGCTCAATTTTTCGAGGATTTCATCGTTAATTGCTTGGTCCATAAATTTAGTCTTTTTTTCTTCCATTATCTTATCCCTAATTTAATTTAGTGTGTTTTTATACTAATTGGTATATTTGGAAAAAGATTGTTAGACTTTTTAATTTTGTTATGGTTTATTAATGAATTTGGATCAATTGCATGCAAGTAATATGATATTTCATGTATTTCTTTTAATCACTTAGTAAATGATTTTTTGAAAAATAAGTGGATTTTTTATCTTCCCATCAACTTGCAAATTCTTAAAAAAAAAGATGTTGTTTTTAGCAATAATCATGTTAAAAATAAAGATAAAGAAAAAAAAATCTTGAAATAATTTATCATAAATTAGTTTACAGACATCTTGAAAAGTGTTCTAAGAGAAAGGGACATGATATACTGTTGTATTTGTCTTGATCCGCCAACAATTTCTTGGATTCGAGAAATATTAAGATAATCATGCATCAAGGTGTTGTCGCACAGACCTGCCCCTCCCATGAGGTTCGCACATTCATAACATACCTTCTTAGACATTTTAGCGGCGTGATATTTTAATTGACTTGCAGAGGCAACCATAGCTTGAGATATATTATTGGGAATCTCTCCACCAAATTTTTCATATTTCTCATCATAAGATTCGCAGAATTTGAGGAGTCCGAGCGTTAAATTGGTAGTTCTTGCCCATAGATCCGATAGCAAGAAGCCAACGCCCTGAAACTTGAGGATTTCTTGATCAAACTGCTTTCTGAGGTTAGAATATAAGACTGCGTAAGCAAGTGCTCCCCAGCATTCGCTAACACCCATTATAGCGATTGAAATTCGTTCAGGTACTAATCCTTCAAATAAGTGTTCCCTCCCCTTTCCAACGGGACCGAGGATGTAATCCTTCGGAACACGTACATCAGTGAACGTCTCTTTACCTAAAAATAACTTTGGGACCCAAGGTATGTTCACGCGCTCCACTTTAAGGCCATCCCACCTTGAATTAACTAAAAATTGTGCCATCGTGTTACCGTTGTTTTGTTCTGCGGTAGCATAAGTCACTAACCATTTAGCTCTTGGAGCGTTAGTATTAAAGATTTTTTGACCAGTCAAGAGAAAACTACCATCTGGTTGCTCCTTGCAGGTTGTTAGTTGATGGACGGCATCAGAACCGCGTTCTGGTTCGGTGATGAGGATCGCTCCGGGGCTTTTTCCAGTAACTAAGTCCTTTAAGGCTTCTAATCTTACTGGGACGTTTTCATGATGTTCATAAATGGGATTTATAGCCAATACAGTTGCTCCACCTCCCATTGCAAATTGGGGATCGAATATGTCTAGCGCAATATTTCTCATGAAATCAGCGGCAAGTCCCCATTCATCATATTGAACGTCACACGCATCAAATGAATGCTGACGGGTTATGTATCCCTTCTCTCCAAATTCAGGAACCCAATCGTAGATATCTTCATTGGGTCCATGAGTGATTTCGTTTTTCTTTTCAAAGCGTAAACAAAATCTTTGAACCTCTCTCAAGAAATTAAATTCTTTCTGAGATAATACTGCTGTTAGATTATTATTCAAGAAGGCATATCGATTCTTGAGGCTGAATTTTTCAAGAATCTCATCATTTATAGCTTGTACTTCAAATTTTTTACCAGGCATTCTTTTTTCGCACTTCTTTTTAATAGTATTTTAAAAAGTTAAATATCGTATAAAATGGAAAATGTGAAGTCATATTTGAATTTTTTTTGCAGAATTTAATGTACTTGTATCTATTTAGAGATTTTGACCAGAAGGATTGCTAAGAAAAGCAGTATTTTCCGGAAGTGACTTTGAGATTTATAATGAAAGGGATAATTATCTTAAATGAAATTATCGCTAGTAGATCTAAGAGTTAATATTTGAACTCTCGTAAAAAATTAAGAAATAAAGATATAAATAAAAAAAAATACAATTCTACAAGTTTATTCTTCTTCTTCGTCTCCCATTAAGCTCTCGATTTTATCTTCCAAGGCCTCTATTTTGTCATCGATTTCCGCAATTTTGTTATAAATCTTGCAAGTATCACATCCATCGTCTTCTTGACATTGGGGTAATGTATCGCAAGTTTCCTCTAACTTATCTCTTTCATCTAATAGTTTTTCAACTTGTTCTTCTAATTCATCAATGCTCATGATTTTCACCATTCAAAAACATGTAAATTGGTAATTCGTAATACAATTTTCATATTTATTGGGCTTATGTATAACATGAAATTGGGCTTTAAGAATTTTACTTAACCTTCATAATAAATATATAATAATAAAACCAAAAAAAAATCAAATTTGTAAATTGTTTATTCTTTCCTCAATATCTTTATTTAAAGTAGTAATTTCCTTATCAAGTTTATTGAGATCTCCAGATATTGATTCGAATCGATTTTCTTGATCGCTGAGTTTTTTCACGTACCGTTCTTTTAAAGAGACTGATTGAGTATCCTGTCCTAACACTGCTATATTTTCCCTTAATCTGGCTTGTTCATCATTCATGGTATCTCGTTCATTATATAATTTATCCCTGCGAGTTTTGAGGTCATTTGATTTTTGGATGAGGTCTGCGATTTCTTTTAATTGAATTTCAAGCTTATTATCAATGAATTTATGCTGAATATAGAATCCGACCCGTTCCAAGATTTTTTCCTTCGACCAATTCCATAAATAGTTGGATGTATAATTTTCACTACGTTCCTTGAGCGTGAACACGATGGCATCCTTCGGTTTAAGCGTGATCTTGAATCGCCAATAATTCGGTGTCTCTTCGGGTTTGATTGGTGGTTCGATAAAATTAAACCCCGATCTTTTTGGATGATCAAGGTATAATTCCTTCACTTCACTGGTTTTGTTTTTGATTTTATAGAATGTTTGTGAATCCGTGAAGTAATATTCGTATGAATATCCGCTTCCGAATTTCACCTTATGAACGCTTAAATTTTCAGTTTTTTGCTCGTGGACGATTAAAACGGCTTGTTCAACTGCATAGTTAAGTAATCTCGTGTCATCTTTATTTAAGAAAGGGACTATTGCCTCTCCAGCCAAATTATCATCATAAATTATGGTTGCGGGTCCCCTTTCAAGGGTTAACGCGGTATTATTGGTAATCTCAAGGCATGCATTAGGGTTCTTATCGTGTTCATTAATGTTATATAGGAGTATCCGCCTTGCTTTTATGGCTTCACTTAGAATGGGTACTAAAGCGGAATGTTTTCTTTTAATGGTCACGGGATTGGATATATTATACTCGAATAGCTCTCCTAAATCTTTTGTTTGGGTTTTGGTTTGAGATTTAACCTTTTCCATTAAGGTTTCATCATCCAAGGAGGCACCTATTACTCCCAAATATCGTTCTGATGCTGCTCCTGCAGCCATAGCAGGTGCCGGAGGTAATGCCCCTCTCATTACTTTACTCCTCTTCATTGCAGGTCTTGCTTCTTCTGCCATAACATAATCCTTGAATTTTTCAAGTTCTAGACCTTCCTCAATATTGGTTGGTTTAGCACTTAAAACTGTTGGAGGCTTAATGATAGGACGTTGTATGAAGATGGGTTTATAAAAATCATACCGGAACGATACGGGCATTCCAGCTACTAAAGTTAATTCTATATTTTCCCAATCCTGATTAGTGGTATTTTCCACCATGCACCATCCTGAAAGTAAGCATTGTTGTTTTTGTTCCAACGCCTTGCTTATTATTAATCTGTATGAGGTCTTCCAAATAGGGCTTTCTAAGATGTAGCTAACGAAAATTTCACGTTCAATCGCATCATCTCCTCCCGATTCACAGTTAATTAGTATATTTTTTGCATCCTTCTTTTTTCCAGCGATAACGGTATCTAAGAAGAATTTTAGATCTTTCTTTATATCATCATTCAGAATTTCGAATGATTTAATATCAGAAAAGGGGATTTTAGAGATTGTATCGTCATCTTGAAGCAAGATCAATATTTTCTCAGTAGATATTAATTCTTTAACAACTTTCTCACTCGTTTCTATTCCCATTATTATGCCTTTAACACTTTTTCCTCCCCCTATTAGCAAGCTAACAGGCGCTCCTTTAATTTGAGTTATCAATGATGAAAAGGAATCCATGTCGGGAATATTTAGCATGATTGATTTTAATAATTCACTTGTCTCCAGAGCCGTGTCATACGAAATAGAGCTTATGTATCCTTTTTCACTAGTATCAATCACAAAAAGAGATTTTAAAACATCATCCATTTCACTAATTTTAAATGCTAATTCATATTTTCCAGATCCTTTAATTGATGCTTGGAGAATGTAATATGAGATCCCATGTTTATAACTGATAACTTTTTTAACTTTTAATTTGGACATAGATTTATTATGGAGATTTATTAATATAAATCTTGACGCTTTGCTTTTGGGCGAACAATAAGAAAAAGAGATAAAAAATACAATCAGAGACTTTTTTCTAAAATTTCGAGCATGTCCTCTTCAATAGTTTCTTTTGGATGTTCCTTTATAATACCGATCAATTCTTTATGTTTATTGAAAAAATAGAATGTTGGAATGGCTTTCAATTCAAATCGTGGATCAATGGCTTCGGGTGGAGAGTGTTTTTTATGCCAAATGATTTCTCCTGGCTTATGGAGCGCATTGACCATTATTCCATACAAAATTCGGAATTCGATATGTTTATTTTTCATTATTTTTATTATTTTAATCATTCTTGGAACATTTTTAATGCAATCTGGGCACCAATCGGCTCCTAAAGCCACAATCTTAAGCTTTTCTTTATTTAGCTTAAGGAAATTCTCGATTTTTTCCAAAACCTCAGTTTTTGGGTCATAAGTCTTGCAATAATATTCCCCTTTTTCTCCAAATTGTTCTAAATAATCATCTGGACTCATGGTGGGTGATACAACATCATCCCATTTTAAATCTGAAAGTGAAGTCATAATTATAAAAAAATATCAATTGATTATAAAAATTATTTTGATTAATAAAAAAATTAGAAAAAATAGGTTTCACTAATAGAATTAAAAGGTAAGAATATTATATGAAAAGTGAATTTTTACAACCAATAATCATATAAAATTAATACTTGGTTGAACTATGTTAAAGGCATTTCGAGGAAAATTGCTCCACGTGGACCTGTCGAATCACGTAATTTCCACAGAAAAATTGGATGAAACAATTGCTAAAGACTTTTTGGGAGGGGCGGGATATGCATGTCGCTACTTGTATGAACGAATAAGTAAGGAGACAGATGCACTTTCCCCTGATAATATAGTAATGATAATGACTGGTCCATTAAATGGGACTTTCGCACCTAATACGGGAAGGTGGGTTGTTTGCTCAAAATCTCCCTACACGGGTATATGGGGAGAGTCAAATTGTGGAAGCTGGTTTGGAGCTGAAGTGAAAAAAGCAGGGTATGATGGTATTGTAATTAAAGGAGCTTCAAAAACCCCTGTTTATTTAGAAATAAAGGATGATCAAGTTGAATTAAAAAACGCTAGCTTTTTATGGGGAAAGGGCGCAATAGCTACTACTAAAATATTAAAAGAACTATTTGATGATCAAAAATCGATGGTAGCTTGCATAGGACCAGCTGGAGAAAATTTAGTAAAGTATGCTAACATCGTATCGGAAGAGAGAGCGGCAGGTAGGACTGGAATGGGTGCAATTTTAGGCTCAAAAAAATTAAAAGCTATAATTGTAAAAGGTAGTAATACCAATCTCGATGTCCATGATAAAGAAAAATTAAGGAAGGCAATAGATAACGCGAGAAATTACGTCAAAGCTTCTTTTGGAACCCAAGTTTTAGGCGAGTTAGGAACTTCTGGAGCACTAGATATGTATAACGCAACGGGAGAATTATGCATTAAGTATTTTTCCAAACCCCAATGGGAGCAAGCTTATAAAATTTCGGGTGCTACCATGGCAGAAACTATCTTAGTTAATAGAAGATTCTGTCATTCATGTGTTATTGGTTGTGGTCGAAGGGTCAAAATAAAGGACGGCAAGTATCAAACAGAAGAAGTCGAAGGACCTGAATACGAAACAATCGTGAGTTTTGGTAGTTTAATTTTAAATGACAATCTTGAAGCAATTACTCATTTAAACACCAAATGTTTTGACTATGGAATAGATACTATAAGTTGTGGAGGGTCAATTGCGTGTTTAATTCACCATTATGAGAAGGGATATATTGATGCAGATGATATTGATGGGATGGCACCAAAATGGGGAGACATTTCTTTTGTAGAAGAGATTTTAGAAAAAATTGTTTACAGGAAAGGAATTGGAAATATCCTTGCTGATGGTTCAAATGCACTTGCTGATAAGTTTAAGATCTCAAGAGAAGAAATAGCAACTGTTGTAGGTCTAGAAGTCACCTATCATGATCTTCGCTCAAATTATGGCATGGCAATAGCTTATGGAATGGGAGGTGCATATAGAGGACCGTCTCATAATGCATGTGATCCATATTATACCCTATTAGGTGTTGCTCTAGAAGAGATAGGTATGGATCTTGTTGATAAATATAATGATGGGGAGGATATGGCTAAATATTGTAGCCTTGATATGGATTATCGAGCGTTATATAGTTCAATGATTATGTGTTCTTTTTGCAACCCTTTACCGTCTCATAATGCTGAGCTGCTAAAACATGCTATAGGAATCAAATTCGATATTGAGGAAGTTAAGTTATTTGGGGAAAGAATTTTAACCATGAAACGACTTTTTAATATTAAAATGGGTTTAACCCCAAAAGATGATCGATTACCTGAAATTTTAACCAGATCTTTTTCTATTGGAGGTTCTGCAGGAAGAAGTCCTGATTTTGGTAAATTAAAAGAATATTTTTATAAATATCGCGATTGGGAGAAAAAAACTGGAAAACCCAGTAAAGCTAAGCTTAAATTGTTGGGATTAGATAACTTGTAGCGACTGTTAAATTAGATTGCATTAATGGGTTCTTCCGAAAGTAGTATTCTTAGAAGAAACAATGCCCCTTCTTTATCCAAAGGATCTATATGTTTGAAATGATATTGTAATTTTCTCCAGAGTTTTTTTATTTAAATATAAAGAATTTATAATGAAATTAAAAAAGAAGTGTGGAACAGAAAATGGATTTTAATTTTGAGAGTCCTTATATAGAATATGACTCAGATGATATACCTTATAACTTTTATGAAACACATGGATTAAATAAGATTAAGGAGCTTTCACGACAACTCCAAACTTTTCTCAATTATAAAGCTGCTACGATTCAATATAGATTTAGACCTAAAAGAACTCCTTGTTTTGATAGAGTAGATATAAAATATAAAGAGATTGAAGTGAATTTTAAACATTTAGCTTCGAAATTCATTAAATTACTATCCCAAATTAGAGGAAATGGTATTTCATATGAAGTTGAACTTGAAAGAATTATGAATAACTTCAATCTAGATGATAAACACAAAGAGCTCCTTAGAGATATAAAGTGTTTGACAAATAATCTGTTTACTTCTATTCATATACTATCAGAGCAAGAAATTCATTTGCACCCAAAACTTATGAAGTTCATCGTAAATCTTACTCGAGAAGCTTGCACAGTGTGTAAAATACTTAACCATTGGTCTTCAAGGTTCTATGATGAATTGAGAATTAATTATATGCAATTAAATGATGAACTTACTAAATTAATTCCAGAACTACAACCGGAAAAGAAGATTGTTAAAAAAGATCGAATCTTGGAGAAGGCGTTAAAGGGATGGTAGAACATACTACAGTGAGTCGGAAATCTATAAATGAGGACAGGATTGCTATTTGTCCTCAATTTGGATGTGAAACAATAAAAAGAGTAAAACCCCTAAAACTTGGATTTTTAGGATTTGGTAAATATCCAAAATGCAAACAACATCATCTTCCTTTAGTATATGTTGATGAAAGAATTGGAGAAATAATTGATGCTTCAATAGCATGTCTATTTGATAAAAGTGGACTACCCCCTGAAAATTTAATTTCGATTATTAAAGATAAGTTCCCTGATGAATTAAACACTTTTATTAATAGTTGGATATATAGTGTTACGATAGGAAGAGGTGCTAAAATCATCTCAGGTTATATGAATACACTTACGACCTCTTATTTAAAACAAATTACCAAGAAACAATTAAAGGCTATTAAGAACGATATAAATAGCACGTTTGAAACAATAAAGGAAGGTATGGATGAAATTACACTACAGTTTGAGAGATTATTAAAACATCTTCGGATTCATTATGAAGTGTTTGTTAATACAGAAGAAATCAAGACCTTCTCTACAAGTTTAAGAAATGAATTAAAAACATGGTTAGATAATTCTACACAAGAAAAAATGAATTTAATGAAAATAGAAGATAAACAAAATCTATCATTAATTCAAGTCAAGGATTATTATGATAAGATATTAAATCTAGGTACTTGTAGGTGCTTACTTGGACTCCAACCAATTGAACCCAGTAAGAAAAAAGAGAATATTTCTGCATTTGACAGGTTCTCAGCATATTTTGAATTTTGGGTAGAAAAAATTACTGAAAAGTTTAAGAAATCTGATATAATGGCTTTACTTGATACTACTAATATAAATGAAATCTCTTCAATCTCTTTTACTGAGGAAGAAGTAGAGTTTTTAGAAAAAAGAGGAATAGACGTTTCGAAATTAAAAACTCGATGGGCATGGGTAAATGATAAACAGTTAGCAATAGATTTTTACAAGGAAGTGGTTATACCCAAATTTGACAATACACCAAAAGCACATGACCTTGATAAAATTGGATATAGAGGATTTAGAAGCTCGATTAAGAAGTTGGGAATAGGCGTTAATAATCTTACTAAAGCAGCGGGTTTAGAGCCCTATTTCGAAGAAAAATATGCAGGTATGAGTTATGATATGCTTATCGAGTTTTATCATAAAGAAATTATACCGCATTATGAATTAAATTATCCTGTAGATCGGAGGTCTTACCTGAAACAAGGTTTAGTAAGTCGAGATTATCGGGGATTTATTGACAGGCTATATAAATTAGCGAGTAATGAAGGATCTACCGACAATATATGGGCAAATTTTTTAAAGAAAAATGGTTTTGAACCACTAAAAGAATTTCACTACAAGTCTAAAAGTTTCTTGGAATTAATAGATATATTTGTCAAAATTATATATCCTGATTTAAAGAAGAAATACAATTTAAGTGATAAACAAGCTCCTCTAAAAGAGCAAGTAGCTAAGGATTATAGCGGATTCCGTACCGCGATAAGGAGATTGGGTTATAAATTATCTGATATTTACATAACACTCAATTTTAAACAAAAATTTTGGCAGCTATACGACAAGAAATCTTATAAAGAACTTCTAATTTTTTTTAAAGATATAATACAACCTACATTGCTTGATATTTATGATTTTTCTGAAAATGAAGCTCCTTCTTATGAGGAGGTTGAAATCAATTATCGTGGCTTTATTGAGGCACTAAATCGTCACGGAAAGAAGCTTTCAGATGTTATTAACGATGCAGGATATATTCCAAGAAAATTTTCAAATTTAGGAGTTATTACTCATTCTTTGATGAATATATTATTATCTTATTGTATAAATAATTGCAATTTTCCATCTACTTATTATTCCGAAGTAGAGTTGTTTTCTTCTTCTAAACACAGGATTGATGGGTTCTTATTTGTATCGATATCGCTTATTTCATTTTTCAAGGAGCAAGTAAAGAATTTATATCCAAATATTAAAAATAAACAGGAGAGCGAAGAAATTTTATTGTTATTAAGAAAATTAGAAGGGAAACAACATTTATTATTTGATTTCTCAAATGCTTTTTTTAAGAGAAATAAAACAAATTCAGAAGTTATTGCTCGTAAGATAAAGAAGTATCTAGACTATCCTAGCTCATTTTTAGTTTTAATTGGAACAAATTGGAGCCATTTGAGATTGATAAAAAGGTTACCTGTCTCAGTAAAATATAAGGAGACGTACTATAATACTACTAATGTAGTTTTAATTAGTCCAGAATTATTGGGAATTCTATTGGGAATTAAAGGTAAATACAAAGAGTATCTAAATGAAATTATTTTAAACAATAAAAATGAAGATATTGATGAATTAAAGGATTTGTATAATTCTCTTGAAAAAACTCTTAAAATTAATTTATATAGCACAGATAAATTTAATAAAATAAAAGAAAAGAATACATTACTTAGGTGGCTTTAAGACCTATATACCTATTAATTTTTCAAGAAGGAATTGTGCTCCTTTTTTATCTAGGGGATCATTTAGATTTCCACAACGACTTGACATAATACAACCAGGACAACCATCTGGTTGTTTACACGTGCAAGTATTTATTAATGTATAAGCCATTTTAAGTAATTCGTGTAAATTGAAGTATAATAACTCTGATATGCCAATTCCTCCCCGATATGCATCATATATATAGATTACTGGTTGCTGTTTTACGGGATCAAAATCGATGGAAACGCCTCCAAGATCCCAACGAGATATCTGAGCTAAAGCGGGTGCCATAGCAATCATGGCGTGTTCAATTGCATGAATTGTTCCTCCCAAATCGTAACCGTTGAGCTCTAATTCTTTTTGATAATCAAATGGAACATTGAACCATAATGCATACGATTCAAAATTAACAATCGGTATATCTTCAAGAGGATGACGTGAGCGAATTTCTTGAGTATACGTATCTAAGACTTTATATCCATAATAATCATGTTGAACCTTGACTTTTCCATAAAAGCTCTCGATATTGTTCATTTTACCAATATTTTTATTATATACTACTTCTAAGGGAGTGATTTCAGTATGTTTTAAAGATTGGGTATAATAATCCACATCAGATTTCTTAATAAAGACTAGTTTTTCTTGAATATCAAGTTCTTGAACGGTATATGTCTCGGTTTCAAAGAGATAGACTGCTCCAGGATGTAAATCTCGAAATACAAAGCTTTGATCCTCGATAGTGAGAATTTCATTTCCCAATTTCGTTCGAAGAATGACTTTATAGCTATCGTTTGATAAATCATTCAATGTATAACGTTCATTTGGGAAAAAAACTCCTTTCCAATAATATTGGGACCCTCTCTTCATGAGAAGTGAATCCTCTAATAATTCGTTTATTATTTCTTCAAATAGTTTCTGATCCTCGATTCCAAATTTTAAATTTTCGTCAATTTTTAGTGGTATTTCTTTAGAAGCACAACAAAGGTGATTTTTAAGGATATACTTATTTTGCAAGGTGATTAATACTTCTTCTTTTATTGGTCCAAATAACTTGTCTGGATTATGAATATAAAACAAATCAAGAGGATTAGGCATTGGAATGTAAGTTGATATTGAGAGATCAGTTCCTCGTCCGGATCTGCCAATTTGTTGTTTAAAGCTAGCAATAGTACCGGGAAATCCCGAACTAATTGTGGCATCTAAAGAACCGATATCAATGCCTAATTCTAAAGCGTTAGTGGAAGATATCCCAATTAATTTTCTTTGCTTGAACTTCTGTTCAATTTCGCGTCGTTTTGATTTAGAGATCCCCGCTCGATAACTCTGAATCTTATTTTTTATCACTGGTAATGACTTTCTTGTCCATATTGCTTGTAATTCAGCCATTTTTCGAGAAAGTGTGAATAATAAAGTTTGAATTCCGTTTTTATATGTTAAATGACTGATAAAAAGATTTTTCGTTTCTTGATGAGCAGATCGATATTTTCCACTCGTCTCATCATAAGGTAAATCCCATAAAATTACTTTCTTTGCTCCTGAGGGAGAATCGTCTTTATCTACAATCACAAATTCTTCTCCAATCAATTTCTCGCAAAATGTTTTTGGATTGTGTATTGTAGCACTAGATAAAATCCATATTGGTTTAACTCCATACGTATCAAGAATTCGCTTTAACCGTCTTATCAGGAGAGCAAAATTGGATCCAAAGATTCCTCGGTAAATATGAATTTCATCTAAAACAATATATTTTAGATGGGAGCAAAATCTCCTCCACTTTTGCGTGAACCAAGGTAAATAAAAATGTAGACCATATGGATTAGAAACAATTATGTTTGCATTTGCTAAGATCAGTCGCTTTTCATTTGCTTCAACATCCCCGTCATACACTCCAATTCTATCCTGTTTGATATGTGTTTCATCAAATAATTTCGACAAAATTGCATGTTGATCCCTTGCTAATGCTTTTGTGGGAAATAAATATAATGCGGTCGTTTCTGGATCTTTAAAAAGAGAATCTATGACTGACAAATTGTAAATGAGAGATTTACCCGAAGATGTAGAAGTCACTGTTACTGTGTTTTTACCATTGCGAATATTATTTATGGCTTCTGCTTGGTGACGCCATAGTTTAATGTCATTGTCATCTAACCATCTTTGAAGTCTCTTACGTAAAGGTTTTTCCAAATCATCATATCGCGCTCTTAATTCAGGAAAGGTCTCAATATGAGAGATTTGCCCCGTATAATAATCTTGAGACTTGATGTATTTCAGAAAGGCTTCGAAATCAATCATAAATTATGTCATTAAATAAAATGATGGATCAAAATTAAAAATAGCATGGAGATATGATTTAATCATTTGTTTTGGAAAATTGTGAAATCAAATAAATTTATAGACAAGATTTATTATAATTCTACCATATTATTTTTTAGATTATAAACCACATACAACCTTTATTTAGCATGTCGAATTCTGATTGGAAAAAGGTAGATTTTCAAGAATTTATAAATCAATTTGGAGATCAAGCGGTTATCATAAATGCGCCCATTATTCTTCATTCTAAAAAGGATAAAGAACATGAAGCTTTTAAATCATTAGTCACACTCATTTTCATCGTCGGTTTCACATTCATATATATTGCAATCTCCATCATGGTATTACCGATTTATTTTAATCCTTATATCTTCTATCCAATATTATTGGTATCTGGAAGCATTTCAGGGATCTTGCTATATAATTTTATTCATACCAATGTATACATTAAATTGATCGAATGCTGGTTTGAAATTTATCAAGACTTATTAGATGATAATACCGCTTATTTTTGTTTTTCGTACTATCCTATTTTTAGTGGTAAATGCCTCCCAAATAAAGCAAAAAACATTATATATAAATTATATCAAAATGAGTTGCTTAAAAATAAGTTAGATGTTACCCAAGTGGAAGTGTATTTTAAAGTATCAAGTTCCCAGCCAAAAGAATTCATTCCAATAGGTTATTTTTTTCAATATGGCGAAGGTATTCCTTATAAAAGTGAAGAAATCAATAGAAATACATGGAAATTTTTTCCTATTGAAAAATCTCAAAATGACAATTATCTAGCAACAGCTAATTGGGATCATCAGTATGAGTGGCGAAATGATCTGGAATTAGACTATGATAAGCTTAACGATTATGCTCCTTGGATTCTACATCGATGGGATCATCAGAATTTAAAACCATTAACTGACAAATATAAACTCACCTTGAATTGGGATTTGCAACCAATCAACGAGACGCCCAAATTAAAACCATGGCTCGGTAAACTTGAAACTCAAGAATTCGATGATTTCAAATCATACAAAGACCTTCAAATCGTAAATGAAGTAATAGAAAGAATCATTGGTTCTGATAAAAATATAAAGAAATTAAAGGATCTGAGAGGGTACCTGTTCGAAATTAAAGCTTATTTCAGAGATTTAATCAAATAAGTGTCACATTCCATTTTTTAATTTTTGATTAATTTTATTAAACCTCCTCTAAAACTTTAAGTTATACAAAAAATAATTATTTTTAATTCTATTATCATTTTAAGAATCACAATTAGGAGAATCACATGGAATCATTACAAACCATTCAAGAATTAAACATTCCGACCAATAAGGTATTTTATAACAAGAAATCTGAGGTTCTGTCAGTGTATTTGATGGATCGCGTGTTCATTGGTAATTATACAAAAAATACTAATCTTTCAAAAATACTCGACGATATTTACGATTCTTTTGGTCAAACCTCATTGAAAAGAGAGAATTTAAAAATCGTAGATTTTGTTACCCTCACTCCTATAGCTGAAAAGACTAAAATAAAAAAATTAGCTTTAATATCCAAAAAAGAAGCTGAAAAACCCAAAAAAGGAAAAAAAGGAAAATCTGGTGGAAAAAAGGAGAAAAAACCTTCTGATGTTTTTTTTATAGAAATGGTTAAACCTACAACAAGTGCTAAAAAGAAAGAGAAGAAAGTGGCACATGACGAGGCACCAATAAAACATCAAGAAGAAAAAGAAGAGGAGGAAGAGTTACTCAGTGAATTAGATACTAGGCATGAAGATGCACTTGATTATGATGATGAGATTGGAGAAGCTGATAGAAAAATGGATAGAGCTAAATCCATGGAATATTTGCCTACCCCTCCACCACAATCAGCTCCACCTGCACCTGGTGGTCCTCCACCTAAAGCACCGCCTGGAGCTGGTGCACCTCTACCAAAGAAGGCTGCTGAGCCAACTTTTTCTAGCATATCAGACGCCGATTTTTTCAAGAAGGAAGTGAAAAGCGAAGAAGTTAAACCAACAGTCTATGAAATAAATATGGGGCTTCAGTATTATTCAGTCATGATGGAAAAGACAAGTTATTTATTTTACATTTATTTATCGCATAAAGAACTAAAAATAATGGATGAAGAAGGGAAAACTATTTTTGAAACCTCTTTTACGATAAAGACTATTAAAAAAGAACCCCCCGTGTTAACTATTAAGGTAGAAGGTGTAGGTTTTGAGGTTCATCCATTATTGGGAAGAGTGGAAGTTAAAAAGGATGCAATTAATCCTCCAGTCATGATATTTTCTGTATTGCCTATAAAAAAGAAGGAAAAGAGAACGAGAAAAGAAAAGAAAGAAAGTGAAAGGAGACATTTACATGTTTACGTCGAATTTGAAGAGAAAACGATAAATCATTCAGTTCTTTCGATCATCGTACAGCCTAAAACTTTTCACGTTGATGTAGGTCCGTTCCATTTAGATGTAAGTAAAAAGACAGCGATGATAATTTCTTTCATATCAATTATCATTGCTGCAGCTTCCTTGATTTATACCCTCTTTTCAATCGATCCTTCATCTACGGCTGTCGATGTAGTCACTAATTTTGCACCTGGCTTAGGTTCCATAATATTCATTGGATTATTTCTTTATACCCTATTCAAGGAAGGTCTTTATCCTCTAAAAGAAAAGATCAGTTATTTTCTGAACTTTGATAAGGCTGGAATGATTGTAAAATAGATATTTACTTTTTTTTTTTTAATTTATTTTTGTCGCAAGTTCTCAAGTCTACGAAATCTAAAATTTTTATTCATTTTATAATATCTCATTAAATCAAAACATATCACTTAGATAATATTAGACTCACAAATCAAATACCGTCCTTTCTTATTAATGGAATTAAATGTATTTTACAATTCCTTAACAACATTAAATGAGCAAGATATTTCAAATGAATAAACCACTATCTAATACAAAATTGAAGGAAGATTATTATAAAAACAATAATCAAATAGATAAGACATTAAGTGAAATAGCCTATCGTAGTTGTAACTTTAATGATACACCTCCTATAATTGGTTTAATTGTCTCAAATTTTGACGGATATACCTTAATGGTTATTGAATATAATTCCGAGGAAGGATCTAATTATGGTCCAATTAAATCTTATCTGTCTAAAGACGATGAAAACCTCTTAGAATTAATCTCCATGTACTTTAGTTCAATCACAAATATTGCAGGTCAAATAAACATCCAAAATTTATCTCATTTTGAAGTTTATGGCTCAAATATTAAAGTACAGATATATTTTTTGTTTGAAAAATACATGATTATTGTTTTACTTAATTCTCATACAAATTTAAATTCAAATGAAAAAACCCAGATTCTTTCTTACATAAAAGAACACTTAGCTACTCACGATTATGAGTTTCAAAATTTTAATGCTACTCGTAGCAGAGAGCTTTTTAGGAGTCTTGAATTAAAAGGAAAAAAATGGTTAAAAAAGTTAAATACTAACTTTATTCAATACTATAAAAGTGATTATCTAAGAAAACATGGAGTAATTGAAAACGTAATGAAAGATATTCAACCAGTAATTCAAACTGAACTGACTGAATACTTAGAAAATGCTCCTGATGAAATAGTATATGATTTAGCAAAAGAACTTAGCAACAAAATTCAAGATCTCTTGTTTAGATCCTTGCCCTAAAAAACTTGTTGACTCAAAGAATTTATATGCATTTTCTTATTTTAGAATGAAAAAGAGAGTTTAGTAAAAAGTAGAAACATTATACTGAGTATTGATGATCGAAAAAAAAAATGTGGAAATTGGAAATGAAGTTTTTTTTCATTTTAATGGAAAGCTTAACAAAGCCATTGTCCTAAAAAAAAATCCTAAAACGGCCTTACTACAGGTAAATAATAAAAAATACAGGGTATCGTACGGTATATTGTTCAAGGAAAATAAAATTAATGCCCCTTTCCCTTCTTTTAAACGTTCATCCTATGATTCAGACGAAGATTTTTATCTTCTCATTGAAGAACTCAAGAAAGAATATTCTAACGTATATGATACCTTTTCTACAGAACAAAAATCATTGTTGAATTCTGTTAAAGTAAAGTGGAATTCCCGTGTCACCTATCAATTAGGGGGAAAGTATTTTAGAACCGATAGAAAACGTGAAATACGAAATGAGGTATTGATATCGAGTAGTTTTAAGAATACTCCAAAATTTTTAATTAAATTTCTATTATATCATGAAATTTTACACATTAAATACCCAAATCACTCTAAACAATTCCGATTACTAGAAAAGAAATTTAATGAATATGATGTAGCTCAAGATCTTTTCAGAAAAATCCTATTAGAGGTTCGATTTTTTGGTACTGATCGATTGAAAAAATACTTAGAAAAGTGAAGCTTCTTGACTATTAATGATAGATAATGTGAAGTATGAAGAGATGTTAATTAACAATATTTCATTAGAAAATGATACTTGCAAAGAAAATTATTAAATACCCTAAAGCAAACAAAGTGGAAAATCCTATAATTGTAAGAAAAACTGTATAAAGATCCATAATTTTCATAATATTTTCCCCCTCGTTATTAATTTCCTAACTAATTTTCTAGGTAAAATAGAATATTTAAAACTTATGAAAGAAATTATGTAATCTTGATGATCTTATACAGTAATTCGTATTGCTAAGTTAAAAATATAAAATATACGGATATGCAAAATTAACCAACCCTTTCAAAAAACAAATTAAAAATAGAAAATAAGTCTATAAATCAGAAATAAATCTAATTATTGCAGAAAGCATGAACATCTTGCTTGATGAACTCAACGACGAGTTGATACAAAAATATAAGATTTTTTAATTAAAATGGATGAATTAAGATTTTTTTTTGCTTTTGAACTGTTAGATAACGGAGAACGAAAAGAACTTGAATTCACGGAGAAGGATTTAAGCCAAAATCTTAATCCTGAACGGGTTTTAGTGCTTGTTAGAGAAGATCTAAAGAGAATCTTTATTTGGAAGGGAGCAAAATCTCCAGTAAAAAAAAGATTTGTCAGTTACAAGGCAGCACGAGATATTCAAATGGAATTAATGAATGCTGCTCAATATCATCAATGTAAAATTATTTCTGTTGACCAAGGAGATGAAGCTCAAGAATTTCTTGATGCATTTAATCTTGAATCAATGGAAGTCAAAGAAAGATTAGCGGATATGAGATATATTCGAAATAGTGAGAGGGCAGAGATCGTTGAAAAAGATATATTTCCTGAGGAGAAAGAATATAGGATCAATGAGTATCTCGCGTTAAAATTAATAAAGGGACGAACGATAATCTTTGTTGGCGAAAAACCGTTCAACCAATGCAAGTATCTCCTCCTGAACCTCACCCAAAAGGATTTTGTTAATTTTGATCATATTGATTCGATTGACCAAGCTTTTGAGATTTACAATAATATGGACAAGATTCATGAAAATGTGCATGAAATCATTGATCCAGAATCTGAATTCTTTGGTCATTGTTCTAATCTACAAGCATGGTATGAACATGATTATGATCTCCGAATTCTACACAGTAGCCTATCGATCCCCTTACTTAAGAAAATTGCGTTCTTAGGAGATCAAAAAGCGATTTTTCGATTGAAGGAAAGCATCGCATTTAGGATTGCGTCCAAAAATCATAATACGATTGTATTTTACCTTAATGAAAAATATCTAAATCTCTTTTCAAATGAAGAATTGGAAGTGTTATTTGAAGATTGGCTTGAAAAAAGAGTGGATTTCGCCTTTATGGAGAAGAGAAGAGTGTGGTACCCGCTACTTAAAGAATTAATTGAAAGAGATATTCCAAAAGCCAAAGATGTTATCAAGAAAGAAATAATTTCATACTTAAAAAAGGATGATTCTGAATCTTATCAATATTTATTGCAAAAGGATTTCTTCAAGCTCCTTAGTCAGGATGACCTTGAGGAAATATATGAGCTCATTCCAAAAAAAGATGTTCTTACATTACGACGAATAGAATCTCTAATTCTTAAAATGACTCTTAAAAAAAGAAGCTTTTTAAAAGGAATTTAAAACGGTGAATGCAATCAAATGAAGATTAGTATATTAAAAAAAGGAATAGAAAATAAGAATTATAAAAGCATGAAAAAATAGATTATTTCTTTATACGAGCGGAAACCCAGTCGTAATAACCCAAGTTGTCCATTACTTTAGGTATTTCGGCAAAGAATTGTCCCGTAATCTCCTTGACATAGCTAGCTGAAACGGGATGGAACATCATGGCTAAATCTAAACCAACCAAGCTTAATGAAAGAGCATTTATGATTTCCCAAATAGGTCCTCTATACTGTCGTAAACCCCATTCAGGAACTTGTTTTTCGCTCATCCACGCTTCACGAGCGCCCCATGCGTTAGTAGTTCCACCACTAATTGGGTACGCTAAATCTTCTTCACCCAAAAGACCCGCGACTCGCATTCTTTGGTAGATGCTAAAACTGTACTCCATCCCGTAGCCTAAAATCGCAGCAATTTAAGATTTTTAAATTATGCTGTTGCGCAGGTAGGATCCATTACGATCCGATTACGGGGGAGTCCAAGCTCTAAAGCGTCTTTATTCATTTTAATTTGATTGTTGAGGTCTAAACTCGTCCATAACAAGCAATTATGGTCATATTTAACTGCTAAGGGGATTACTTCCTCCCATGTGGCTTTGTCTGCGGCAGATAGCATCAATACTTCGCTTTCTGTTATCGGAGCTGTGGCTTCGAATAATTCAATATCTTTCTTTTTATTACCCGAACATCCAATGATGACGGGTACATCAACTGCTTGCAAAATATCTTCTAAGTATTTCACGGATTGACTTATTGGTGCATCACCCATGGCAGGATCAATTTCAAGAGAGTGGAATGTAATGCATTGAGCACCGAATTTATCAACTGCGAATTTAGCCCATTCAGCAGGATGTTGTAATACTTCTCCATACTCTTGCTTAATGGGTTTTGGAAGCATCATTTTAGAACCCATATCGAACACATCATACGTAACCAGTGGAGGATTGGGGTTGCGTTTATCAAGTCCGAGGAAGTTATAAAAAGGAGGCACCACTTCACCACCAATCGTAACCTTCTTACCTTTAGAGCGAACAAATTCAATGGTTTCAATTTTACCGGGATAATTCAAGTCAAGTTTAAACTTCACGTCTTTCCATTCAGCCTTTCCGATGCCGGGTAACGTAGCTTGAGCAGCAGAAACTACCATCTGGGGTAACATTTGAAACTCAAGGTAATCTGCAAATAAATCGACATCTCTAAGCTCAATTTCTTCGGTATCTTTCATCAATTGAGCAAGTTTTTTGCTAATTTCTTCAAATGAAATATATAATCACTTTTGATGTTAAATTGTTTTTAATAATAAGGGGATTATTGAAAAAAATATAAATATTCCCAACTGGGTTTTTCGATTTGAGTAATCATTTAAATTGGTTTTTTGAAAGGTAGATATTCAAATTGATCATTTAAATTGAATTATGCTGAAAATCGATCAAGATGACAATATTTTTGTTCAGAAAACAAAATTTAAAAAAAAATAAAATAAATTATTTGTGTTTTTGGATGTAAATCCCATTTTCCAGAAACCAGAATAGGTTCGAAAACAAGAATAACCATTCAGCCAAGGATTGAAATTCGGGTGCGAATCCCGGATTGATTTTATCTAATATGATCATCACCAGATAGAGAAAGAAGAAGACTGCCACTATTAGATTAAAAAACACCTGAAACTTGGAAAAACTTGAAATCTTGCTTTCAATAATTGCATAAGCAAATAAATATAAAATGCCAGCAAAGAAAAACAAGTATTCCGCTAATAAATGCATGTCTGGTGCCTGTTCACTATTGAATATGGATAAGCCTAAAATTCCCACTGCTGAAAGGCAACTGAAAATAAAAGAGAGCCACGCACTCTTTCCACTTGCTCCTTTATCTTTTAAATAATAAGTAAACCCCAATAAAAAGCAGATCATTAATAATCCAGTTAAGAACCAGCAAAAATTAAAGAAGAGATACATTTCATTAGAGGGGGTCCCAAGATCGCTGATATGAGTGACTAAGAAACTAAAATCTGTTTGCACAATCATCGCAGGAATTAATCCAACAACAAAAATGATCAATCCGACATAAGAAAAATAACTAGGATGAATTCTTTCATACATTTTCATGGATGTTTCACTTAAATTAATTCATTAAATTGGTTTAAAATTAGTTGAATAACTATTTATACATTATTGATTTCGTGAGTTTCTTTCGAAAAATTAAGAAAATCATTAAAGTTGCGGCAAGAGTAAGCAATATGAATTCCATGTTATAGCCGGGTATTGTAGGCAGATAATATCGGACTAAATCATAATTGCAATATAGGAAGAACGTGTCTGGACCATTGTTTAATAAAACGAGTTGTATGTAATAGATTTGCAGTGAGGTTACCGTATAATTAATGTATGGATTATCGCCAGTGCTATAGTTTATTGCTTGATTATAAATTTCTGGATTAAGTGTATTATCTATTTTTACATAGGAATCCACAGGTCGGGCATCAAATAAAAATAACTCGAAATTTCCGCTTCCGGTATGAGTTACATTGATTTCAATGGTATCAGAGGCATTTAGATCAACGAGAAAAAAAACAGAGATTCCATTATTAATATCATCTATGTGAGTAAATGCATAAGTTTTAGTTGGAATAAATACAAATAATACCAACACTGATAAGAGTAGTAATTTCTGTTTCATTATGGTACAATCACAATTTTTAATGAAATATATATTATTATAATGGTTATAGACTATTTAATGTTTCAATAAGATAGAATTAAAAAAGGTGCATCATGAAATTAGAAAATCTCGATTTTGAAAAACATCATGGGTTAGGCAATGACTATATAATTATTAATAATCTACGTTGGGGAATTGACGATGATAAAAAGAAGGATCTGGCTAAAATTTTATGCGTTTCTCATTTTTCAATAGGTGCTGATGGTGTATTATTTGTATGCGACTCAAATAAAACAGACATTCGCATGAAAATGTTTAATCCTGATGGTACGGAAGCCGAAATGTGTGGCAATGGTATTCGATGTTTTGCTAAGTACATTTATGAAAATGAGATCATCAAAAAAGAGTATATAGAAATCGAGACGCTAAAAGGTATAATTACTGCAAGACTGACTATAATAGAAGAAAAGGTAAGATCTGTGAAGATTAATATGGGACCTCCCATTTTAGACTGCGATAGCATTCCAGTAGTCGCAAGTGGTTTGAATAATCGATGTGTGAATGAATCGTTAGTAGTATTAGATAGAATATTCGAATTCACTGCAATTTCGATGGGAAATCCACATGCTATCATTTTCACTAATGATTTATTAAATGATGAGCAATTAAATACATATGGAGCCTTAATCGAATCCAATGAACGCTTTCCTAAAAGAACTAATGTGGAATTTGTGAAAGTTATTTCTGAAAATGAAGCTAATTTAAGAGTGTTTGAACGAGGAGCTGGGATAACAAAATCTTGTGGGACTGGAACTTGTGCTGCTGTTGTAGCAGGAACGATATTAGGCGTTTTTAAAAAAAATAATGCCGTCACCGTCCATAATGATGGAGGTGATTTAATTATTACTTATGATGGGCAAAATACTTACATGGAAGGTCCTGCTGAGAAAGTGTTTGAAGGTATGATTTCTCAAATTGAATTTTAATATTTTATTATAAGCTGGTAAAAAATGAATTACGAAGAGTGGCTAAAAAATAAAGATTTAGAATATCGAGATGGAATTTTATATTTTGCTGATGTTAATACAATAAACTTAGCAAACCAGTATGGAACTCCACTTTATGTCTATAATGAACAAATGATTAGAAATAGATATAATAAATTGAAGAATGCAATTAATTCTGAATACGAGAACAATGAAATTCATTATGCGGTAAAAGCTAATTCAAACCTAGCTATTATAAGGATTTTAAAATCCGAAGGCGCTAGTTTTGATTGCACCTCTTTAGGAGAAGTAAGAACTTGTCTAAAAGTGGGAATATCTCCTGATAAAATATTGTTCACTGGCAACATGTTCACTGACGAGGATTTTAAATTTGCCCTTGAACATAATATTTCAGTGAATTTGGATAGTTTAAGCCAATTAGATCGCTTTGTGAAAATCGCTGATGAATTAGGAAAAGAAAAAGAATTAATTTCCTTTCGAATAAATCCTGAATTTGGAGCAGGACATCATTCTCATACAATTACGGCTGGTAAAAACATAAAATTTGGGATTTTAGATAATCAAGTTATCGAAGCTTACAGCAAGGCAAAAAATCTTGGTTTTATGAAATTTGGAATTCACATTCACATTGGTTCTGGAATAATCAATCCTCTTGATTTTGAAAAAGCGGTCGATAAATTTCTCGCAATTATTATGGAAATAAAGGATAATCTTGACTTAAAATTCGAATTCATTGATTTTGGAGGAGGTTTGGGAATTCCATATGATCCTAAAGACGATCCACTAAATCTAAAAGTTTATGTCAATCTGGTAGTAAAAAAGTTTAAAAATGTAGTAGAAAAAAAGAATTTAGGAATCCCTCAATTTAAAATAGAACCGGGTAGGTATTTAATAGCAGAAGCAAGCATTATTTTAGCACAGATTAATACAATTAAATATAACGGCTACAAATGGTTCGCAGGGTTAAATGCGGGATTTAATACGCTCATTAGACCAATATTATATGGTTCATATCATCATATAATAAAATGTGAAAATCAAAATGAAAATGAAATATTGACTTATGATATAGTTGGTCCAATTTGTGAATCAGGGGACGTTCTTGGAAAAGATCGTGAATTTTTTAAATTAAAGGAAAACCATTATCTTGCTATTCTTGACACGGGAGCATATGGATTCATGATGAGCTCAAATTATAATTCACGCACGCGTGCAGCTGAAATTCTGATAAATAAAGGAAAAACTTATACTATCAGGGAAGCAGAAAGTTTTGATGATTTAATTGCACGTCAAATCATTCCAGATCATTTAAAATAAACTCATTTTTTTAATTTAACATTAGCAAAAGTAATTTATTTTTGAAATACTATTATTCTTTAAGATAGAATTATAAAAACATGAGTTTATTAAGGCTTGGATACCCTTTATTAATCTCGATGAAGTGTTGGCATTATGAAATCTGTATCCATTATAGATTGATGATAATACTGATCTGCACTGATGGTTTTTGTAATTTTATCTTTCTTCTTTGTAAGCTAGGAGAGAGCTAAATTCCCAAAACTTCATCTGTGGCATAAATTTTATTTTCCTTAGCTAAGGCAATAAATTTTATTGCTTTAATTGCCCCTTCCGCAAAACACATTCTGCTATGCGCTTGGTGCTTCAGTTCAATTCGCTCTCCTGAACCGGCGTATAATACGGTGTGATCTCCAATAATATCTCCCCCCCGAATAGCATGCACACCAATTTCGTTCTTAGCTCCAATTTTTCGTTTGTTTGGTCCAAATGAACGTCCGAATTTTAGAGTTTCCTCTGGATCACTCCCAAGAGTAGCACATATTTCTTTGGCGATTGTTAACGCTGTTCCTGAAGGCACATCAGCCTTCCGATGATGATGAGCTTCTATTATTTCAATGTCCCAATCAGATAAGTATTGTGATAAAATTGATGCCATTTTGAAAATTACATTCATGCCTGTAGCCATATTTGGAGATATAACTGCTGGAGCTTCATGTTTCTTTACTGAATCTTCAAATTCAATTAAAAAAGAGGGAGATAAGGCTGTTGTTCCTATGACACATCTTAGACCCTTATTAACGCAAATCATGCAATTCTTTTCCGTTGCACTTGCAATTGTAAAATCAACAACAACATCAGGTTTTACTTCATCAATAACATCATCAAGTTGATTTACATCCGTGATAATAATATTATTTTTATCAAATGCATTAGCAACAAAACCTAAAGATTCACCTTTATTCGACATATCGCAAGCAGCAACTACCTCAATACTTTCATCCTCTAATGCAAGTTGACTGATTAATTTCCCCATCGAACCAGATGGACCTAAAATTAGTAGTTTTATCATAATTATCACATTTTTTTGAAATTTCATTAGATTAAATTTTGTTTCTGTAAAACGCGATTGATTTTTTCTTGATTTTCATTTAAAGGAGGAGTTAACGGTAATCGCATTCTTTTATTCATGATTCCCATTTTTTCAGCAGCGTATTTAATAGGTCCGGGATTTGTTTCCACAAAGAGTACTTTAAAGAGATCATATAATTCAA
>CAZOYD010000036.1:0-35712 GCA_964583985.1 uncultured archaeon | reverse complement strand
TAGATTATAGATTAGTGCCAGAAGAAGATCCCGAAATGGTTATTCAAAAATTGCAGCAAATTAATATAGGATCTTGTGTTCTTGAACTTGAAAGGCTTAAAAATTTACCCGCGCTCCAAACAGACGTAGATCATCCTTTAATTAAAAATTTGTTTAATATCGTAAATACAGAACTTATAGGATTACCGTATGCAACTGACGCAGCAAATCTAGTAGATCCTAAAGGCTCTGTTCCATTCATTATTTTTGGTCCTGGAGACCCAAAATTCATTCATGCTCGTGATGAACGAATAAAAGTTAAAGATGTGTGTAATGCTACTAAATTCTTAACCAAATCCCTCATTTCTACTTATTTAAAATAAGTTTCAATTAAGCGCGAAGTATATCATAACCCAAATACGAATTTTTCAATCCTATCAAAAGCTTCAACTAATAGATTAAACTCTGTTGCATAAGATATTCTTATTTTATCTTCAGAATAAGACCCAAAAATATTACCAGGCACGATAGCAACCCCTTTTTCTTTCATGACTCTTTCTGCAAATTCAGAACCCTTCATATTGAAATGCGAGACCGAGGGCATTATGTAGAACGCTCCTTTAGGTTTCACAACATCAAAATTCAATTCCTTTAAACGTTTATAAACAAATAACCTGCGCTTATCAAAACTTTCCAAAATCTTATCAAAAAAGTGAGGATTCATTTTCAAAGCTTCTAGAAATCCATATTGAGCGGCGTGATTTGTTCCCGCAGCGGTATATTGATGGTATTTTTCCATTAAATCTATTATTTCTTTTTTAGCAACCACGTATCCCAACCTAAATCCAGTTGCAGAATATAATTTGGACATAGCATTTATCGTTACAGTCCTTTCAAACATTCCATCAAAAGAAGCAGGACTTGCATGTGTATAACCATCATACAAGTAATTTTCATAGACCTCATCTGATATCAGATATAAATCGTGTTTTTTTACTATTTCTATTATTTTATTTAATTCCTCAGAGCTTAATGCATGTCCAGTTGGATTATTTGGAGAATTTATTAGAATCGCCTTGGTTTTTTCAGTTATAGCTCTTTCCATTTCTTCAATATTTGTGCTAAAATCATCATTCCTCTCAATTTCAATCACTTTTACTCCAAAAAATAAAGCACAATAATAATAAGAAATGAAATTAGGTGATGATAATATGAGCTCATCACCTGGATTAAATAAAGTTGCATAAGCGAGTGTCAATGCCTGAGAACCACCATTACTCAGGATAATATTTTCATTCCAATTGGATTGAATGTTATTAGAACGTTTCATTTTCTTCTCTAATTCTTGTAAAAGTGCTGGAATTCCTCTAGTTGGGGCATAATAAGTGATTTTTTTACGTAAGGCGTTAATGTTGCCTTCTATTGCAGGCTCAGGTGTTGAAAAATCGGGTTGTCCAATACCTAGACTGATAACATCTTTTTTTCCCGCTGCAAGATCCATTAATTCCCGAATTTTTGAACGTGGTGCTTTTGATACTTTAGTTGATAATTCTCTCATGTGAATGGCATCCTATTGATGATAATTAAAGGTCATAATATTTTATAAATATAGAGATAATGAAATAGCCATGTTTTAATTGATAAATAGGTGCATTTTCATTATAATTTGCTAAAAACCAGAATTAACTTAATTGTTTTATTGGTTTTCAAGAATTTGATAAACAAGTGTTTTAAAAGCGTTATTTACATTTTCTCCAAATTTAGCGCTTGTTTCAATGAATTTACTGGCTTTAATTTTTTCGGCTAATTGATTTCCATCGCTGGTTTGAATCACCCTTTGTTCATTTAAATCACTTTTATTACCGATTAACAAATATACGCCTTCTTTTTTCACATATTTTTTAAAATCATTCAACCATTTCGACTCGATATTTTCAAAAGTGACAACTCGAGTAATATCATAAACCAATAAAGCGCCAACACATCCTTGATAATATAAACTTCTTACAACATTATATTTCTCTTGTCCTGCCAAATCCCACACAATTAATCTACATTTTGCATTAAATTCCTCTAAGATTACATCTTTACGGATGATATTTGCACCCAGAGTTGGTTTATAATCTTCTTGAAATGTATTTTCGACAAACTGATTTATCAATGATGTCTTGCCAACTGCAGCATCGCCGAGAAGCGTTATTTTAAAAACATATTCACGTTCTTCATTCATCATGAAATCATATCTTAAGAGTTTTATTTTACAACTTTATTAATTATAAATTTTGCAAAAAATTTTTTATAATTTTTCTTTGATTTTTGCTTTTATTAATGTTTCTTCATAGCTGTTTTATTTTCTTTTTTCAAGATTTAAAATCAATATAAAAGAATTATGTGTTGGATCAAAAATATTTTCTTTTGTTACCTCTGAAAAGAGGGAATATTCTGAAGAAAGAGATTTCTCTAATGAATGGATAAGGAAACCTCTGAATAAATCACAAGAAACTCCAATCTCAGAACAAAATACGCATTTTTTAATTTCTATAACGTATCGATTTTCGTTACTCTCTTTAATTTGAACATCCCAATTAGTTTTTATTAATTTGGTTATCTCGGAAATTATTTCTATAAAACTTTTCCCATATGGAAACAAATAAAATGAAAATTTTCTTCCGATCTCATAAAGTAACTGATTAGATTCATATAGAAGACAATTTTGAGCTGCAATTAACTTTTTAAATGAAAAAAAATCAATTTCACCATCTGGATTGACATCTCTCGTATCTTTCAACTCTAATAATTCTGCTTCTCTTAAGATTGACTTCATGCCGTCATAATCAAGGGAATCCAAATACGCTTGCAATAAAGCGGTTATAACGCTATTTTTTACTGTCCCCTTGTATTCCCCAATTAAGTCAGAATTATCAGTCATGTATTGAAAAAAGTAATTGTAATTTTTACTTATAATATGAGATGGAATCAAATATCAATAATATTTTCGATTCTTACTATCTTAAGACGTGCTAAAGCTTTTAAGATTTATTTTTTAACTTGACTTAAATATCTTTAAGAAAATAGATTTCCACGGTTTACAATTTCCCTCTAGATCGCATTCATCGCATAAAAAGGAAAACTCCTAAAATGAATAAAAATAGAAGAGTAAAAAATTATAAAATTAACTTATTTTTCAACGGTTTTTATCAAGTTTTCAATCTCAGCTTGTATGACTTCTGCTTTCTTGGCTTCTTCGCCTTGGATGGCGTTAGCTAGCTCTATCCTCTCTCTGTGTATCGTGTTCATGGCACAGAAGGGGATCTCTAACACTTTAGTGTGATCATTTGGATCTATTACACCATAATGGACTAAACATTTACAGACCCTGTCAAGATCAAAATTGTATGCGTCTTGAAAGTGCATGGCACTAACTAAGAGATTTCGAGTGTGTAAAAAGTTGGTTGCTGAGGATAGATTTGGGGCCATGACCAAACGAGCAAATCCTTGAAATGTCTTACTGGTCAATACTTTCGCTGGATTCTTGACATAACGCATTGAACCGGCAAGATAATATGCTTTCATCATTTGACGATATCCTAAATTTGTCATATCATCAATAAATTTACCGATAGTATTAGGAACGGCACCTAAATCTTCAAGATTTATATTCTTTAAAAATCCAGTTGGTTTTGGTATTTCTTGTTTCTGTACCATATCATAGGTCTTATTTGACCATCTAACTAATCCTTCCACATCAAAATATTTATCAAGAGGTTCCCATTCATCTTTGTCATTGACGATACAAATGGTGGCAAATCCACAATCTTTATGGCTTGTCATAGAAAATTCTGGCACATCATCAAACCACGCTAGTAATCTCGTCATTTTAGCTGTAGTTGCTATGGGATAAAATCTCGTAATTGCATTATTTGTGGCTTCATTGATAGCTACTTTCAAATCAGAAGTAGTATATCGTAAATCCATTAATTCTTCGAAACTTATACGACCACAGAGTGAAACTGGTTGGAATACTATCCCTGTAACCAGATCAGTATTTTGTTTTGCAAACTCCATTATCGGACCTATTTGATGATCGTTTACTCCCTTAGCTATAACAGGTACTAATACAATTCCATAGTATCCGATTTTTCGAGCGTTTTCAAATACTTTTTTCTTTAGAGGCCATAAATTGACTCCTCTTATTTTTTTCCATACTTCTGGATCATCAGTTGCGTCGAATTGCAAGTAAACGGCTTTCATGCCAGCATCCATACATTTTTTCATAAATTCTGGTGATTTAGCAAATCTTACTCCATTAGTAGTGACCATTACTTCAACAAAACCCAATTCTACACCTTTTCGAATGATATCGGGAAGATCGTCCCTCACTGTAGGTTCTCCTCCGGATAATTGTAACAAAACTGGAGGAACGGGTTTCATTGACCTAAAATGTTGCATTATTTGTACAAGTTGATCGAATGTAGGCTCGACCACATATCCCTTGGCACTAGCATTTGCAAAGCAGATGGGACAAGTCAAATTACATCGATTTGTAACATCAATTAGGGCGATATTTGGAGCGGATTGATGATGATCGCACAAACCACAATCATTAGGGCATCCATTTACGATGTCCTTTATTCCAGAATTTATATATTCTGGTTTTGTTGAATTGCTAATAGTAGATCCTAACTCATCAGTGAAAGTTTCTCCCCACTTGTATTCTTCAGATTCTCTTGCGAGCTTATCTTTGAATTCTCCGTGTTCTTCGCATGTTTTTCGCATCATGACGAAATCTGTCTTTGGATCAACGTAAATTTCTGCATCAATGGTTTTCATGCATTCTGGACAAATGCTACGCGTACGTCTAATAATTTCTTCGGTCATATGAATCAGTTTTTTTCAATTTTATTTCTATTTGAACAAATATTCAATTAATCAAATAACACTTTTTTACTTAAAAATTTAATCGCGTCAAACATATTTGTAAAAGTATTATTAAAGAAGAGTCAGATAGTAATTAAATTGTTCTCTTTTCAGATATAATTGAAACGTAAAATCTTTTATGAAAAATAGAACTTTCCTTTTTTTAATCATATATACCCATTGATGAAAATCTAATTCTTTTTCATTCAAAAATTTAAGTAATTAATCAAAACTTAATGATGGAAGAAAGAGAGACTCCTGCCCCGAGACCTAATGATAAGGTCAGAAAAATTAAAGGGGGATTCCCCAGGTTCGCGTGTGCCACGTACCTTGGAGGGCGAAATAAGAGCGCATTAAGCGCTACCAAAAGACAAAAATCCAGGGTGAGGCAGGAGTCATATTTAATGGTTTTACGTTATTTACTTCTTTTTTTCTCATAGTATAATTTTATATAAGAAATTTACGAATATTTTAATTCAATTTTTATCTTAAGTAATATATATCCTTCTACCTATTTAAAATAATTCATGAACAGAAATAGATATTTTCGGAACTGACCATAATTAGATTTTTTTGTAAGAAATGCAATGAATGATCACGATAAAAAACAAGGAATTCGAGGCGCCGAACCAGAATTTACGGTGAATTTTAAAACGATATTATGGAGTATTGTTGGTTCTGTAATTTCGTGGTTTAATATGATCTTTATTTATAATTCTCCTCGAAGTGTTGAGGTCCTTGCTTTCTTATCAATAATTTTAACAACATTTATTCCAGCGATTATAATATCTTTAAAAGATCGTTATTGGGGATATGCTTACATGATAGGCTTTTCGGTAGCTGGTATTTTTTTTATGATAATAATAGATCCATTCATTGGAGGATATACATTCATCACCGCTCTTTTTATTTTTACAATAATGTTGCTAATTTTTTGGAAAACTTGGAGAACTCTGAGTGCTATAAAAACCAATATGGAACATGAAAAAAGTGGATAAAAGCAGAAAATTTTTTCCAGATTAGAAATTCCATTATCCTTCTTGAGTTAGTATATCCTCTATTACAACGCTATTAACTCTCGGTAATTTTATAAATTCTTGTTCAATTTTTTCATTATAATCGGAATTTTGATCGATGAGATCTCCAATTAAATAAGTCTCATAAAAACAATTTTCTAATTCATAACATATTCCCGTTGTATGAAGGATATCTTTAATTAAATTTAACTTATTTAGTACTTCTGAGATACCTTTTACAATTTCTGGGGAAAATTCTTCTAATTTAATCAAAATCTTTTTAATTGAGTTAGTTTTGGTTGGAAAACAGCTGATCTTTATAACATCCTCCCGAGAAATAAATATAAGAAGGTAGTAAGGGGTTTTAGCTATCTCTAGTTTAATTTCTTCTGGAAAGATTGTTTGATCTAATATTTTTCTAGAAATAATTAAACCGGTTGAGATTTTTTTTTTATATTCATCTACGTTTGAATTAATTTCCATTTTTATCAAAAACCAAGGTTATTTGAAAAAATATATGTCTAATAATAAAAATCGTTTGTTTTTAATTTTTGGTTTTTTATATTATTATTTTTAGATAAGATATAATGGTGTCATTAAGATAACATTCAATTTTTAAACCAGAGTTAAGTTCAGATCATTTGTACTTTATCATATTTAATAATTAATTGCGTGATAGCAATTAAATCTAAAAATTCAAACTCAAAATGGTAGCCCATGTATCGAAATTCAGATATCAGATCATTTGGTTTTACTGATAGTCAACAAGATGCAGATTCTAATCGATTTCTAGCAATATATTTCTTAGATAAAATAACAGGTTCATTATTATTAAGTAAAGAGTATTCATTAAATCCTGATAGTTCGATTGATATGGATTTAATTGGGGGGTTTTTAAATGCGTTAAATCTATTCATTAAAGAGGTAAAACCTGGCAATAAGTCTGAAGAGATTCAAGAAATCAATTTCGATGAAACAAGAATTTTATATGAACGATATGGAAGATTATTGGTAATCGCAATTACTCGAAAAACAAGCTTAAATATTGAAAGATCAATTCTAAAACAGATTGTTCAGGATTTTTATACACGGTTTGAAGGAAGTATTAATCATTTTGATGGTCGTATTGAGCCTTCAATTCTTAAATATAAAAAAAGATTGGAAATTACAAACTTTAGTACTAATTTTAGACACGATTATGGATTTTAAAATAAAATGCTTAATCAAGACTTTCTTCTCGTTTTTTTTCTTCGATTTTTTCAATTTTATTCTCTAATTTTTCTCCAAGTCCTTTGATATCGGGTTTAATTTCAAATCGTCTACGATCCTCTTCTCTTTGCTTTTCCCGATAAAAAGCTTTTTCTTCAAATACTTTTTCAATGGTTTCACTTGTTTTCTCAAAATCGGGATGTAATTCCATTTTTTTACTATCAATTTCTCTTCTCTTTTCAATTCTAAACGCTTTTTCATCAATGGATGACTTTATGGCTTTGCTTGCAGATTCTAAATCTGGTTTAATAGCAACTCTTTTACTATCCTCTTCTCTTTGTTTTTCTCTAAGAAATGCTTTCTCTTCGATGACTTTTTCAATGGCATGACCTATTTTTTCCTTATCTGGGTTTACACCTAATCTCTTCTGATCAATCTCTCTTTGTTTATCAATCCTAAATGCTTTTTCTGCGATAGTTTTATCGATGGCTTCTCCCGTTTTTCTAAATTCTGGATGGATTTCCATCCGTTTGAAATCATCTTCTCTTTGTTTTTCTCTAAGAAATGCTTTCTCTGCGATAGTCTTGTTGATGGCTTCAGCAGATTTTTCAAATTCAGGATGTAATCCCAATCTCTTTTGATCTAATTCTCTCTGCTTTTCAATACGAAATGCTTTTCCATCAATGGTTTGTTTGATTGCATCAGTAGCTTCCTCGATATTTGGTTTAATCTTTAATCGATTTTGATCAGTTTCTCTCTGCTTATCTATTCTAAATGCTTTTTCTGCGATGGTTTTATTAATAGCCTCACCAGTTGTTCTGAAGTCAGGATGAATTTCCATTCTCTTTAAATCTTCTTCTCGTTGTTTATCTCTGATATAGGCTTTTTCATTAATCGTTTTACTGATTGCTTGAGCAGTCGACTCCATGTCAGGCTTAATTTGTAATCTCGTTTCATCATCCTCTTTTTTTCTCTGTATCATAAATGCTTTTTCATCAACTGATTTACTTATCGCTTCCATAGATTTTTCCAAATCAGGTTTTAATTTTGCTCGTTGGATATCAGATTCCCTTTTTTTCTCAATTAAAAATGCTTTTTCATCGATAGATTTAGTGATAATTTCTCCAACACCCTTGATATCTGGTTTAAGTTCCATTCGTTGTAAGTCTTCACATCTTTGTTTTTCTCTTAAGAATGCCTTCTGTTCAATGTCTTTTTCAATTGCTTCTCCTTTACTTTCTATTTGCGGATTTAATCCCATTCTCTGTATATCTTCTTGTCGATGTCTATCACGGAGGAAAGCCTTCTCTGAAATAAGCCCAGAGATCATTTCCATACTTTCTTCGAAATTCTTTTTGCGTTCCACTTCGAATTCTTTAAAGTATTCTTCCCGTTCTTCTTTTTCTTTCTTATATAACTGAACGACAATCTTTTTTTGCTTCTCAATCTCCTCTGGTGTTGATTGATTTTCATTTTCTTCCATATGTTTCACTTGCAGATTTATATTTTGATTTTTTTAAATTATTAGTGTCAAATTTTCTATTTAATTATTTACATAATCAATATATCTTTAAGAATTTCAGTTTAATTTTGAAATAAAAGAATATTATTGTTGTTTAATTTGAATTAATAGCGAATTTTGAAAGGAATTTGATTTTTTGATTTCATTTCTGACGATATTAGAGGGGTGTTAATGCAGTACTGCCATGTTGTTGAGCTTCGTTGATAAGTGCCATTAATTCATCATTAGAAATTGGAACTAGATCTAACACGGTCATTTTTGCTAATTTTAAAACAGCTTTGACAGTTTCAGCTAAATTATTGCAATCTCCTGAGAAAAATACCTTCCTTTTTCCAAATTCCTTAACAAGCTTATCGCCAACTTCGTCAATAGCGCAAAACCCAGCAACAAGTCCTTTTGTGTAGCCTTCTTCTTTTAACATTTCTACTAAATTTTCATCATGACCTTTTCCTATTACTAAAAACCAGTTTCCTTTAAATTTATCAGGATAATCATATGCAAAACCTTGTACGGTTGCTAAAGGATTGTTTAAACAACCTTCAATACATACCATTTCTTTTCCTTTAACTATTTTCACATCATCCGGAAATTTTTGCACTAAATTCCATTCATATTTCTCTTTGTACTCGCTTAAATCTTTACCAATAACCTTTATCTTTTCAATATCACCTTCTCCTAATCCGCGTTCATATGCTATTTTTAGGTGAGGAACTTCATCTATTGTCAGACCAAAGATCCGTGCACCAACAACATCAACAGCCAAGGTATCTTGACCCCCAATTAATATGTTAAATGGAATTACTAATTCATCCTCCCAAGCTGTAGGAGGATAGTGCCCATGAATTGTTCCTCCTCCTGAACCATCAATAATTGTAATGTCGGGTCTAATAATTCCATATACATCTACCAATTTCGAATGTAAATTATAGTTATGATCTTTACCTCTGTCGGCATGTTGAGGAAAACCCCATTGATTTTTGATTCCAAGTGTTACTCGGGCCATAGAATGAGTTTTTAATTTAGGCAAATTAATATAAGTAATGGTTTCCCTTTCTTCGATAATTTTGACGATGGTGGAAGGTAATCTGAAAATTTTTAGGTTATATCCTTTAGGATCTTCATCGATTGATCGTTTTCCTTTAAATTCAAATTCTTGAAAATCTTCCTCATCTAAATATATTATATTTGCTCCTGTTCTTTCGCAAACCTGTTTATACCCATTTATAGAAAAGACTATTCTTGTCATATTACCTTGAGTAGAGTTTTCCATAACATTAACTTTTGCGCCTTTATTTTTTAGGTAATTAATTACAGCTTCCAATACTTCTGGAGATGTATAGCAATGTTTTTTAAAATCTATACCATTTACTTTAATATAGACCTCTTTTGAACTTTTGATGATGGGAATTTCACTCTCTTCTAAATAAGAAAACATTTGATTTACCGCACTTCTTATTGAACTTGAGGTATCAGTAATATATACATTAGAAATTTTTTATCACCAATTTTTAATAAGTTATTTAAATTGAAAAAGATTGACTTTGAAATTGAAAATAATAGCTTATTACTTTTAGAGTAGCTTATTTTATATTATAATTAAATTTTTATTCTTTGACATATGTCAGATCTTGAGTTATTATTAAAAATAAGGGGTATAACGTGGCTGAAAGATTTGCTGAGAAGTTCGAATCAGCTATGAAAAATGGCTTTATAGCATCACTTATTTTAATCATTCTTGAGAAAAATCCTTCTTATGGCTATAAAATCGCTAAAGAAATAGAAAAGAGGACTTTAGGTTTATGGGATATACCTTCCTCAACTATGTACACTGTTTTAAAAGATATGACTGAGAAGCAATTAATTACATTCAAAGAAGAACAAGTTGAGGGAAGAAACAGAAAAATCTATGAAACTACTATAAAAGGGCAATCAACCTTGAGAATTATGTTGGATAAGAAGAGTCTGATCGAAAGTTCATTTGAAGCATTAAGAACTGCTATGTTAGGAGAAGATAAAGCCACCACCTTACCCGAAAATATGAGGAAACTACATCCTTTAAATCTTATATTAAAAAGATTGGATGAAAGATCTGAACAAGAACAATTAGAATTCCTTGAACTTCAAAAATCAATATTGACTAGGAATATTGAAAGACATAAAGAACAAGTTCAAAGAATCGATGATAGAATTGAAGATTTAAAAAGAAAAGTAGAAAGTATTGAAAAAAATTGAATAGAGATGTACCTTTAAAAACAAATTTAATCCATCAAGATAATCAAATTTAATAAATGGAAGATTATGAATTCGTTACATATGATTATAAAATATTGGTTGAAAAGTAAGGGTATTTTTGCGAAAGCATTAATTTGGCAAATAGTATCTACAATTTTCCAACTAATTATCCCCATTTACATCGGACAGATTGTAGGTCGCTTTGATCCCAATACGAATAATCCAATTAGTATGACAGAATTGTTTTTTGACTTTTTTGTCATTGTTCTCCTTGGATTGGCGGTTTTTATTATTTTTCGTTATTCACGGATATTGGGTGCTAGAGTATCGACTAATGCTTTATATTATATCAGGAATGACATACATAATGCAATTAATCGCCAATCATTTGCTTATTTTGACCAAATGGAGGCGGGCAACTTAGTTGCACGAGCTACTTCTGATGTTGAACAAACAGATATGATTTTTGGTTTTGGATTAGCGGTAGGAGTCCAAAGTATCATCCAATTATTCGGAGTTCTAATTGCGGTTTTTGTTCTTAGATCGCAATTGATTTGGATATTTGCAATTCTCATCCCTTCCTCACTTTTGATTTCCTTAATTATTACAAAGAAACTTCGTCCAATATATTATGAAAGTCGGGAGGCTTTTGGAGAGCTAACTAATACCATCCGAGAAAATATTGTAGGATCACAAGTAGTCCGGATGTTCAGTATGCAAGAAAAAGAATTCAGAAAATTTAAGGTAAACAACCAGAGATTTTATAATGCTAGTGTACGTTCCGTAAAAATTAACTCCCTTTATATGCCTATCAATCTCATATTACTAGGCTTGATGATCATCCTTACTCTCTTTATTGGAGGGAATTTAGTCGTTCAAGGGCTAATGTCATTGACTACTCTTGTTACTTTTCAATCCTATATAGGGTTAACAACTTTCCCTCTTGTAGTTATTGGACAGATAATGATCATGTATGTTCAAGCAGATGCAGCATTACGTCGAGTACGAGAAGTGATCGAATCAGCTCCAGAAATTAAAGAGAGACCAAATCCTATCAGTGCTAAGAGTCTTAAAGGATATATCGAATTTAATGATGTTTCCTTTGGGTACACTCCAAGTAACCGTGTGCTTATAAATTTAACGTTTAAAGTACCTTCAGGACAAAAAGTTGCCATCATTGGAACTACTGGTTCTGGAAAATCCACTATTATTAATCTGATTCCTCGTTTTTATGATGTGAGTGAAGGTGCCATCAAAATTGATGATGTTGATGTCAGAGATTATAACATCTCAGAATTACGTGGAAATATAGCAATAGTATCTCAAGATACTTTTCTATTTAATAAAACAATTAAAGAAAACATTACTTATGGCAAGGAGAATGCAACAATGAAAGAAGTGATAGAAGCAGCAAAAAGTGCAAATATTCACGATTTTATCACAAGTCTACCAGACGGTTATCAAACAATGGTCGGAGAACGTGGTACTCGCCTTTCTGGGGGCCAAAAACAACGCTTAAGTATAGCTCGAGCGATTATCCTTAAACCAAAGATACTAATTTTTGATGATTCAACAAGCTCTGTTGATGTTGAGACGGAATACAAGATCCAGCTAGCACTTGAGCGCATTATGAAAAATACAACAACATTTATAATTACTCAGCGAATTTCCACTATTCGTAATGCTGATGAGATCCTAGTGTTAGATAAAGGTAGGATTGTAGGATTCGGAACTCATAGTAATTTAATTAATGAAAATGTACTTTACCGACAAATTTTTGAAACACTTTATCGAAAACAGAAGGAACTTGTTATAAAATCAATAGAAAAACCGAAGGGTATTCCAGAATGAAGAAAAGAAAAATTCAAGAAAATTCAAATTTATCCGAAGAAAAAATAAATCTGGAAGAGAAGAAACGACTCGAAAAAATAGAGAAAGAAAGAGAATTAAGGCCCGTTGGCCCCCAAGTAACCAATCGCCGTGGTCCGATGGCGTTTACTGGAGAAAAGGTTAAACTTGAAAATCCACGACGTATTTTGTGGCGTTGGATTTATGCATATCTTTTTAAACATAAGATACTGTTCATTTTTTATACCATACTTATTGTATTAGGTTCAGTAATTAGTTCTATTACACCATTATTAACTAGAAATTTGATAGATCTTGGAATTATTCAAAGAAATTCTCAAGTAATTTTTAGTATCTCCATCCTTTATATGACGCTTTTGGTAATTATGGCAATAGGAAATTATATTGGATCTTATGGCTTGGGGAAAATTGGACAAAATGTTGTTTTTTCAATGCGAAATGATATTTTCGAACAACTTCAGAACATGTCGATGGCTTATTTTGATAAACATCCTTCGGGTGATGTAATCTCTAGAGCAACGAATGATATTGATCAAATGAATTTATTAGTGGGTGGACAACTCGTCCAGATTATTACGAGTATTATAAGTCTCGGATTAAGTATTACATTTATGTTTATATTGAGTCCTTTCCTTGCATTATTCGGGTTAATTGTTTTTCCTGTCTTCTATTTCATGTCTAGATGGTTTAGAAATCGAGTGATAGGTGCTTTTAAAGAAACTCGGAAGAAGATTAGCAAAGTTACTTCTTCAATTCAAGAGAATATTACAGGAGCAAAGACCGTTAAAGCATTTGGCCAAGAAGAAAAAGCTAGGGATGAATTTGATCGAGCAAATCTGGAGAATGCTGAAGCTTCATTTAGAGCACGGAGAATTTTTGCTACTTTCTTTCCACTTATTAGATTCTTATCATCCGTCTTAACCGCAACAGTTCTTGTGATTGGAGGGTATGTGACTCTAATTAATTTTACTCCTTTTGGTATCGCGATTACTGCAGGAATACTTACCGCATTCATTCAATATATGTCAAACTTTTTCCAGCCTTTTATGAATCTTACTCAAATCCAGCAAGTTATTGAAAGTGCAATGGCTGCCGCTGATCGAATATATGCGGTTTTAGATGAGGAGGTTGATCTTCCCAATCCAGAACAACCTGTATACATTCAGAATCCTAAAGGGCTCATTGAATTTGAGGATGTCAGCTTCGGCTATAAGTTCAATGGAATCGAAGAATTCAATTCATTTTCTAAGGGATCTCTAAAAGTTCCTATAACTTCGAATAAATCTGATAAAATTAAGACGCAAGAAATGCAAAAAAGAGTTCAAGATCATAATCCTATGAAGATGATGCAACAAGCTCAACATTTTTTATCAAATCTTCCAGAACCGTATAAATTATTCATTCAAAAGAATTTTATTCAGATCCCTCAAGAAATTAGACGAAAAATAATAACAAATATAATGGGAAAATCTCCTGAGGATTTTCCTACTAAGATTGATGAGATCTTGTCAAAATTTGGATTTGCAATTCCAGAAACTCAACAGGCGAAAGATCATCCAGAATTAAATACAAATTTCCCCCAAACTTTTAAGAAATCAACGATGACAGAAGAGAGACCAGTCGTTAAAAATAAAAAATATTTTGAAGATTTAGCAAAGATATCGGATATAAGGAAAGAATCAATAGTACAAGATATACCTCCATTCTTTAAAGATTTTTTAAATAATCCCGAAAAAATTAATCGAATAGTTCGAGGGTTAGAAATGACTCTCAAAGGTCAATCAACTATGGCAAGGGGCAGTGGAAGCGGAGGGGGAATGGGTGGTGAATCTGGAGAAATGATAGGTGGTGGAACGGGTGGGAGGATGAACAGTACGCAGCTTCTTCGGATGCTAACTGTAATTTCTTTACCTGAAGAAATTACTAAAGATTTTCCAGAGATTGTGAAGAAAGCTATTGAAGAGCAACGAATTCTTATGGAACATGAAATGTCAACTGGGTATGTCCTAAAACAATTAGACTTAAAAATCGATGAGGGTAAAACTATTGCTATTGTTGGGAGGACTGGTGCTGGAAAAACTACCTTCATCAAGTTAATTTGTCGATTTTATGATGTAATTGATGGAAAGATTTTGATTGACGGTATAGATGTAAAAACTTTAGATAAAAAAAATCTTCGAAATTTGATCGGTCTTGTACCTCAAGACTCATTCCTATTCTCAGGTACCATCCGAGATAACCTTCTCTATGGATATGAGGAAGAAGTATCAAACCCCAAGATGAAAGAAAAAATAGAAGAGAAGATGATTGGTGTATCGAAATTTTTGGGTCTCCATAATTTTATTGAAACACTTCCTAAAAAATATGATACTATACTAAAGGAAAATGCATCGAATATTTCTATAGGACAACGTCAACTCATTGCATTTGCCCGAGCTCTGATCCAAAATCCAAAGATATTAATTCTTGATGAGGCAACCTCATCTGTGGATCCCTATACAGAGTCATTGATCCAAGATGCTCTTGATCGAGCAAGAGAAGGACGAACAACACTCATAATCGCTCATCGTTTATCTACAATTAAAAATGCAGATTGGATTGTGGTGCTTGATCAAGATCAAAAAGGTATCGTGGAGCAAGGTACTCATGAGCAACTAATAGTTAGAGAAAATAGCGTTTATAAACATCTTCTCGAAATGCAATATAAGGATGTTTCAGTTGAGAACATTGAATCCTTATAGTCTACATTGAACTTAGATAAAAAACTTGAAGGACCATATTAAAATTAGTTTTATATACTATAAGATGTTAAAATAGCAGACTTTTAAGAATTTAATAATCTATAATTTTGATAAACATCTTTAGTACTTTTTTATTTCTGATTATTAAAATAAAATCTTTATTTTATTTTTCTTTTCAAATAATAGAATGGTATCGAGGTTAGAATATCTTGATTTTTTTCAATTATGATGGTAAAAAACTATTTTATAAAATTAGAAAAGCTGGATCTAATAATTTCTTAGTTTTCATTCATGGTTCTGGCGGAGATTCTTCCATATGGAAACATCAATTTGATATTGATATTAATTATTCTATAATTGCCTTAGATTTACCTTCCCATGGCAGATCAGATAAATTTGAAACTCTCTCTTTAGATTTATATGTTGATGTATTGAAGAAATTTATTGAATCGTTAAATTATGAAAAGATGATCCTATGTGGTCATTCATTGGGAGGAGCAGTTATTCAGTCATTTTATTTTAATTATCCTAATTTTGTCAATAAGCTGATATTAGTAGGGACTGGAGCGAGATTAAAGGTGAGTCAAGTCATTTTAGAATCGTTAAAAACGAATTATGATAAATTTCTAAATGATTTACCCGTTGGTGCATTTTCAAGGAAAACACCAACCAATATAATCAATGAATATATTAAAGAAAGTTCTACGATCGGTTCTGAAGTAACTTATCAAGATTTCTCGATTTGCGATAAGTTTGATATGCTTGAAAAAACATCATCTATAAAAATTCCATGCTTAATTATTGTCGGTGCTGAAGATAAATTGACACCCGTTAGGTATTCTAATTATTTTCACGAGAATATAAAAATTAATGATTACAAAATCATTAAGCAAGCAGGACACATGGTAATGCTTGAGAAATCTGAGGAATTTAATAAAGTTATTCAAGATTTTATACAAAAATATTTTTAAATAAATTATGCCACGAGAATATACTTACGGCCCTTTTCCGTCGAGACGATTAGGGTTGTCATTGGGGGTTGATGTTCTACCTAGAACTAAAACATGTACATTCGATTGCGTTTATTGTGAAATAGGTAATACCGTAAACTTGGTACCGCCCAATTATCGTATAAATTCACCCCTCTCCCCTAAATTTGAAAAAGAGTTAAGAGATATTTTAAAATATTTCCCCCATTTAGATTCGATTACTTTTGGTTACAATGGGGAACCTACATTAAATGACAATTTAATGGAATTTTATGATATCGCTCTAAAAGTAAGAAATGATTTAAATTGGACACGAAAACCACCTCAATTTACACTTTTTACTAATTCTAGCACGTTATATTTTGAAAATATACAGGAAAGAGTTATGAATTTTGAAGTTGTTTTAGCAAAATTAGATGTTGCAACTCAAACTGATTATATTAGAACGAATCGTCCGCATTCATTATGTCCTACTAATGATAAAATTATTGAATCTCTCATTCAATTACGAAATAAAATGATTTCTAATAAGTTAGTTCTTCAATGCATAATGCTAAATTCGCATCGTAAGGATTATATTCCAAATTTTAATGCAGATAATATTGAAAGATTAGCATTAGCTATTAAAATGATAAAACCTAATGAAGTGCAAATTTATTCGCTTGCAAGAATTCCAGCAGAATATTTCGTATATGCAATTGATGAAGATCAAAAGAATCAGATTAGGAATGTTTTTAATCAGATCATTGATAATAAAAATATTGAGATTAATTTTTTTTGAATGAATTTTATTATAATTGAATTAATTATTATATGGTGATGTAATATTGGAAGTAATTTTTGGAGTAGATGTTGGAGGGAGTTTAATTCGTGTAGCAATGGCAACAAGTAGTTTAGAAGACATCAAGATCAAGACAATGCAAACGCCAAAACAAAATGAGTTTTCCATAGTCAACTCTATTATATTACTTATAACTGAATTCTTGGTAGAAAATAGCATTGATTCCAAACAAATCTTAGGAATTGGATTGGCAACTGCTGGTCCAATTGATCAAGTTAAAGGGTATATTTTTAATAATGCAAATCTAGGATTTAAAGAAATACCGCTAAAAACACCATTATCAGAGAGATTTCCAGGCATTCCAATATTTCTAATTAATGATTGCAACGCTTCAGTATTGGGAGTTCATTTTTTCGAAGCGTCTGAGGATGAAAAAGATAATTTAGTTTACATAACATTATCTACTGGAATAGGAGGTGGCGTGATCTGTAATGGTCACTTATTACTTGGCAAAGATGGTAATGCTGTTGAGATTGGTCATGGCATTGTTGATCCTCGAAGCACGTATCAATGTAACTGCGGAGCTCATGGATGTTGGGAGGTTTATAGTTCGGGAACAGGTGTAAGAAATAGAGCATTGGACTTAATCGAGAATAGCAGTTTGTCTTCCAAGATATTGATGTTTATGATTGATAATGATAAATCCAATATCACGGCTAAGAAACTTTTTCAGGCCGCTCGAGGAGGAGATAAATTTTCAAAAAGCATTATAGAACAATGTATCTTTTATTCAAAAATAGGAATAGGGATGGTTAATAATTATTATGACTGTGCTTCAATATATTTTGGTGGAGCGATGATGAATGATCAAGATTTAATATTACCTCCCTTAATTCAACAATTTGAAAATGATCCTCTTCCTTTTACCATTAATCATCCACCTAAACTAAAAGTCACAAAATATATCGCTGAAATTGGCATAAGAGGAGCTTTAACATTAGTTAAATACAAGTTAGAAGGGAATACAACAGTGGTTTAAATATATTTTAATATTATGTCAGAAAAGAACTTGATTTTTACCTTTAGTGGAATACGAGGTATTGTAGGTCGAGATTTAAATACGGAAATAGCAAAAAAAATTGCTATTGCTTTTGGATCATGGCTAAAGAAAGACATTAAAAAAGTTATAATAGCAAGAGATACAAGACCAAGCGGATTGCAAATAGAGAAAGGTTTAATCGAAGGTTTAGTATCATTAGGGTTTGATGTCATTAATGCCGGTATCTGTCCCACTCCTGTGTTAATCTATATGAAAAATAAATTAAAAATCCCCGCAGGATTGATCATAACTGGTTCGCATAATCCTCCCGAATGGAACGGGATAAAGCTTCTTTCATCAAATAATTACTTGAATACTGAGGATTTAAAAAATATTCGCGAATTAATGAACCATGCTGAATTGAACCCGCATCCAAAGAAAATGAGGGTCGGGAAAGTGGTATTATTAAATCCTATTCCAGAATATTTAGAAGATTTAGAAAAACAGATTAATATGAAAAAAAGGAGAAAAAGTAAACTACGAGTAGTATTAGATACAGGAGCTGGAGCTGGCAAGGTGGTTACTCCTAAATTGTTGAAGGATTTAGGTTGTGAAGTTAAACTCATTAACGATGAAATTTATTTAGATAACGTATTCCCACGAGGAATTGAACCAATTGCTGATAACTTGCATGATTTAATAATGGAAGTATGGCAGGGGAAGTATGATATCGGATTTGCACATGATTGTGATGCCGATAGATTAGCAATAATAGGAGAGGAAGGGATTTATTATTCTGAAGATATTGGTTTAGCACTTATCATGGAGTTCTATCTTCAAAATTTAGAGAACAGATTTGAAGATGTGATATTTGTCACAAATCTTGCATCTTCATTAATGTTTGAGGCTATTGCAGAGAAATATGGAGCAAGAGTGATAAGAACTTCAATAGGAGAAATATTTTTAGTTGATAAAATGAGAAAGTTAATAGAAGAAGACATCTCTAAGAAGAATTTTATTTTTGGAGGAGAAGGATCATGTGGAGGAGTTATAATTCCCTCATTTAATAATACTCGAGATGGGATATTTGCTGCTGCGAAAATTATCGAAATATTAGCTACCACTGGTGAAAAACTCTCAAAACTAGTATCGAAACTCCCTAAATATTATACCCATAGAGAATACATTAAAATAAACAACTTAAATGTTAATCGTTTGATTTCCCGAATATATGAGGAATTACGCAATGAAGGAGAACAAGTGTCTCAAATCAATAATGATCTCAAATTTGGAAAATCTAAAGAATGGTTTGTCCTAATACATCCCTCTAACACTGAACCGATTATTCGGGTTATATCCGAATCAAGGAGCACACCAATGGCGAGAATTTACTGCCAAACCACAGCGGAGCTTGTAAAATTAGTAATTTCTGATTTTTAAAAATTTTAACCCTACCGAGTGCTCATAAACAGATGCAATACTTATTCTTGTAAATAGTTAAAGCGTACATAGTTCAAGAGAATTCTTTCTTGATTTCATTGGCAAGGTTAGGTCCAACAAGATTTGCAACATCATCAAAAGAAGCTTTCTTAATCCCTTCTACGCTTCCGAAACGGATTAATAACTTATTCTTAGTAGAAGGTCCAATTCCCTTAATGTGATCTAATATGGATTCTTTTAATTTTTTTTCTCTTTGTTTTTTATGGAGTTTTACTGCAAATCTATGAGCTTCATCTCTTATTTGTTGGAACAATTGTAGCACTTGGGAGTCTCGAGGTAATAGAATGGGCTCTTTTCTATTAGACAAAAATATTTCTTCATTTTTTTTTGCTAATCCTATTATGGGAACATTTTCTATTCCCAATTCATTTAAAACAGTTAAACCTGCATTTAATTGACCTTTTCCTCCATCTACTAATATTAAATCTGGTAATGCTAAATTATTTTCTAGAATCATAGAATATCTCCTCATTATTATTTCTTTCATCATCGCGACATCATCGGGTGTCGATTTTGTTCTAATCTTATAATACCTATAATTTTTTTTATGTGGTTTTCCTTCAAGAAAATAAACCATCGAACCAGTAGCATCAGTACCTTCAATATTTGATATATCAAAGCCTTCAATAATCCGAGGAGTCCGTGGAAGATCCAATATCTCTTTTAATTGTTCCAATAATTCGATTCGGAGGTTTCCATCCTCTAATTTAATTTCTTCCATTTTAATTTCTTGTTCAACAATGACTTTGGCATTTTTCCGGGCAATTCTAATTAATCCAAATTCTTCATCTTGAGCTCCTCTAATTTGGAATTGCTTTTTTGATTTCATTAAAACATCCCTAAATATTTCAATTCCCTCATATAATTGTGGAAGAACAATCGTAATTGGAATATTGGTATTTGTGGATAGATAATATTGTTCCATAATAGAAGAAAATATCATATTTTTTTGGATTACTTTTTCTCTCAAATCTATAGTAAATGAACTTTTATTCATAATACGTCCTTCTCTAATGTGCATTATGGTCATTGCAAAATATGTTTGTTCTTCATCCGAAAAATATCCCAAGATATCTTTATTTTCTTCATTTTCAAAGATTACATTTTGAGATGTGGTTGAGTTTTCAATTGCTTGCAATTTATCTCTCCAAAATGCAGCTGTTTCAAAATTCTTAGATTCTGCAGCTTTTTCCATTTTTTTCTGAATTTGTTTTTTTAATAAGTTCTTTTCTCCCTTAAGAAATAATTCTATTTCCATTATGTTTTCTAGATAATCCTTAGAAGTAATCTTACTTATACATGGACCGGGACATAATTTCAATTGATAATATAAACACGGTCTTTTACTTTTAGATAATTTCTTTTTACATGAACAATAGGGAAATGTTTTACGTAAATCTCGAAGAATTCTTATTATCTCCTTTTTATCTGTATATGGACCAATAAATACTGTGTTTTGAGAATAATTTTCAGGATTACGTATTACTCTTATTCTTGGAAAATCTTCTCCGTAAAAGATAGCAACCCATGGGTATGACTTAGAATCTCTCATAAATACATTATAACGTGGGAGGTAATTCTTAATTCGAATGTTTTCTAAAATATAGGCTTCTTTTTCATTTTCAGTTACGATGTATTCAATTGAATGGATCTCTTTTACCAATTCTTTAATTTTCTCTTCATAATATGGATCATTATATGATGTTTTAAGAAAATAGGATGAAACTCTTTTTCTAAGATCATTTGCTTTTCCAATATATATGATTTTACCATTGTTATTTTTGAAGGTATAAACCCCCGGTTCATTTGGCAAGCTTTTTCTTTGTAGTTCTAGATTATTCATATCACACTAAAATACAATAAATTCTCATATAACAGTTATTTTAAATTAGTTTAGTATTTAATTATTATAGGGAATAAATTTACTAAATAATATTTCTTATAATTAAGAAGAATATGAAGAAAGTAAAGATTTGTCCCAAATGTAAACAACCTACCCTAATAACGGCATTTAATGTATCGGGGTGGTTGTCCCCAGATTATTTTGAATGTAAAAATTGTGACTATATGGGTTCTTTATATTTAGAAATAGATTCTGATGATCTCACAACAGAGAATGAAGAAAGAGATATTTAAAGTGAAAATAAATCATGGACCAATTATTAAAAGATGCTGAAAAAATAAGTTCCTTGGAAATTCAAGGAGCCTCAAATGTTGCTATAAGTGCGATTCATTTTTTAAGTCAATATGCTAAAAGAATTGATTGTGTGGATTTGGGGGATACTATTACAAAATTGCAAGAAGCAAAAAGATTATTGGAAGCAACAAGAGTTACCGAGCCAGCAATGAGAAATGGACTTAATTATATCATGAACAAAATAGAAAAATCTAAAAATAAATTAGATGTAAAGAAGATTCCAACAATAATTGAGGCTTTAAAAAATGAATATAAATCAATGTTTCAAGCTTCTAAGAGAAAAATTGCAGAAATTGGGGCAAGAAGAATACCAGATATGGAAAGTGAAGATGATTTTATCGTAATGACTCATTGCCATAGTTCAGCTGTATCAGCAATATTATTAGAAGCTAAAAAACAAGGCAAAGATAATTTAAAAGTCATCAATACAGAAACACAACCTCGATTACAAGGCAGAAAAACGGCAAAAAAGTTGCTTTCGGCAGGAATAAAAGTAATTCATATAGCAGATAGTGCAATGAGATGGGCTGTAAATCATTTTAAAGTTGATATGATAATTGTGGGAGCAGACTCTATAACATCAGAAGGTACGGTTCTCAATAAAATCGGAACTCGCCTTTTAGCTCTAGTAGCTCATGAAGAACATGTTCCATTTTATGTCGCATCCCAATTATTGAAATATAATCCCGATACTAATTTTGGAATCTTGGAAAAGATTGAAATGAGAGAACCTAAAGAAATTTGGGACTATGAACAAAAAAATTTGACAATTTTAAATCCTGCGTTTGAAACCATAAGTAGGAGATATATTGATGGCTTAATAACTGAAGCAGGTATATTTGCAAGTAGTCATGTACATTATTATTTTGCAAAACTGTATCCTGATTTAGTCGTTTAAAAAGATCATATTTTCCATTTATTTAATGCTCTTTTTATCTCATTGTGTGTTTTTGCATACTCAATTAGACTAATCCCTTCGAGTGTTGCTTCAACAGCTTGTCTTATGGCTTTCGCTCCAGATAATGTTCCATCGGGGTGACCGTGACAACCGCCACCAAATTGAAATACCATATCTTTCCCTAGAAACTCAATTAGATCTGGAATGTTTAAAGGACTTAATCCTCCAGACGCTACGGGTAGTACAGGTTTAATTGATCCCCAATTTTGAGTTAACAACGTAATATCATTCCCTTTAACCTCTTTTTTGGTGATTGCCTCATTAATCTCTTGGACTTCACGTTTACCACCTTCCATTTTACCTACAATAGTCCCGGTATGAAGTTGATCCATCCCGATTAAGCGCATAATTTTTGCTAAAAAGAGCATTGTCATCCCGTGTTTTTTATTCCTGGTAAGTGCTGCGTGCATTGCTCTATGAGCATGAATTACTACATTTTTATCATCAAGGTAGCTTCTTATTTCTTGTAGAGCTGAAAATCCTACAGTTAATATATCTAGCATAATGTATTCTCCCCCATTTTCTATAACATGATCGGCACGTTGCTTCATAATGTCCATCTTAGCTGTGATATTTGGCATGTAAATCTTCTTTTCGTTAGTCTCATTCTCAATTTTATCCCGGACTTTTAAAGTTTCAACAATTCTTTTTTGAAATGTGTTAAATTTCATGTTGGTCAAATTTTCATCATCTTTTACCAGGTCTAAACCCCCCATCCACGCATCCCTACAAACTCTGGCGTGTTCGATCTCATTTAAACCGACTTTTGGTTTTACAATGGTTCCTAATAAAGGGCGATTTTCTATACCAAGGATTTTTCTTATTCCCTTAATACCATATTTAGGACCATAATGAACATCCAAAATGCTTTTTGGAAATATTACATCAATTAACCTTAAATTTTCTATTACTTTCATTCCGAAAATATTACCTGCAATAGCGCTCATAATTTGAGGAATATTATTCAATTCAAATAATTCTTCTGGATATGCTATTTTGATTATTCCGTTATCCTCATTTATATAAAAGACTGAAGGTTTCAAGCGATTAGCTATGTCAGATGATAAAGCAGCTATTTCAGTCCACGTTCCAATGGAACTTTCTTTTGCAATTTCTTCTGATGCGCTTTCTAAACTTTTGCACTCATCAGATTTTTCAACGTAATACATTACCACAAGGTCCTTTTCATTTGGTTCGTAATGTAAATTAATATAATCAACCATACTATTCAATACCTTTAATTTCGCGTCTATATTAATGAATTAAAAATATTTTCATTTAAATGTTTTACCCTTACTTATAATAAAATGAAAATCAAAAAAATTTTATAGAATCATAAATTTTCTATATTGATCTTTTATGAGTGAAACAAAAACTGTTACTATTAATATAAAAGCTAGCGGAACAACCAGCAAATGGAAGGATGAATATACAAATGATTTAATGAGATCTCTATCTGAAATGCTTCCCCAAATAGACGTAAATCGTAAAGGAAACGAGCTAGAACTGACCACACCCTTAAATCTATCCAATCGGGCCATCAAACTCAGAATAAAAAAATTCTTGCATCAAAAAGGATTAAAAGATAAATTTAGATCAATTTCATACCGTATTGATGATAAAATAGGATACATGGTGCTGGAGAAAAAAATAATTGAGTTATCTTATTACTAATTATTTAAACTTTAATTAATATAATTTCTATATTTTACATGTGAATTCTAGATTAATTTCTGTTAAATCATTAGATGACATATTGAGATGTATAAATATAGCTAGTTTACTAGAACTTTCTGGATGGCCCAAACCGGGTAATGTTCATAGATCAAAGGATTTCGAATCTACAAGATTTGAGCATTTTTTAGCGGGGATTTCCGCAATTCAACCTAATTTCAGATTATTCTGTGAGAGAATTTATGAAGATCTAGACAAGGATGAGCCCGATTATAGATGCATCAAATTAGGGCAATTTTTTGAATCTTCATCTTATCAAATGATGCAATGGCAACAAGGTGGTAATGTATTGTTAGGACATATCCTTATTTTAGCACCATTAGTAGCAACAAGCATCATTTGCTTCAAGCAAAAATTACTTAATCTTGTAAAATTTAAAGAAATATTAAAAAAAATTATAGACGATACTACTATAAACGACACGATTTCGCTTTATAAAGCAATTGATATTTGTAATCCAGGTGGTTTAGGTAAAATAGATAAATATGATTTACATGACGATAATTCGATCAATGAAATAAAAAAGGACGAAATTACTTTAAAAAAAATTTTTGAACTTTCAAAGAATTATGATTTGATTAGTAGGGAATATTCAACTAACTTTTCTATTATTTTAAATGAAGGATTACCGTATTATTTAAACACATATGAGACATATAAAGATATAAATATCGCTACTGTGCATACATTTTTAAAAGTTCTATCTAATCACACTGATACATTAATTATGCGAAAGTCGGGTTTAATAAATGCAATAATGGTATCCAAAGCTGCAGACCGCGTTTTAAAATTAGGAGGAATTGCAACAAAGAATGGAATGAAATCTGTTTTGAAATTGGATAAAAAGTTGCGTATTAAAAATGGTCTAATGAATCCAGGGACAACTGCTGATATTATAGCAGGAATCATATTTTGTGCTTTACTATTTGGTTTAAGATTTTAATTCAAAAACGATAAATTTTTTTCGGGTTATACCCATAAATTTGATATAAAAAGATGAAGGTGCATGAACTTGGAATTTTGTGATGAATGTGGAGGAATAATGTTTCCATCGTCTATAAATGGTCAAAAAATATTTAAATGTAAATGTGGTTTTACTAAACCTTTTTTGGAAGAAAAATCAGAGTCATATAAAATAACTACCAGAATCAAGCATCCCATTAGGGATGAGGTGACTAATCTTACAGAAGTAATGGATTGGAAGGAAGAAAACTTACGGAGTTCTATCAAAAATTTTAAATGTCCAAGATGTGGTTACGATAAAGCACATCTTGAGACACGTCAAACAAGAAGTGCTGATGAAGGAATGACGCATTTTATCACATGCTTAAAATGTGGGAAAATGAAAAAAATTGGTAGTTAACCATCCCACTTAGTTAAATAATAGCATATTTAAAATTTCATCTTTTTGATGGCTTTTATCAAAAGTAACTTTTATTTTTTTATTCGGGTTTTTCTTTCCTGAAATAATTTGGAGTTGTTGAATACTCACCTTTAATTTTTTTTTTATCAAATTTAGCAATTCGATATTGGCCTTATTTTGTCTAGCTTCTGAACGAATAGAAATTAGGATTTGATCATCATTCTTACTAGGTTCTGTAATGATTTGTTTATTACTATTAGGTTTTATTTGTATGTTTATGATAAATACAAATTCCGATCTCATTTCAATGAAATTCATTATTCAGAAGATTATCTACATTTTCTTTTAGTTTATTATAGGAAGGAATTGATAATCTTAAACCTCCCGCTAATTTATGTCCTCCCCCCATTCCTCCAAAATTATCCTTTATTTTTGAAATGACGGAATTAACTCCATATCCTTCATTAGATTCTAAAAAATTCCTTGAACAGCGAATACTTAGCTTCATCATCTGTGTCTTCTTTTCGAGACCTCCTAAAAATAACATTTTATTAGGGTTTAATAATTCATTAACTGTACTGAAACTTGCTGTATCTGACCAATTACTTGGAGGAATCTTTCCATTTCCTGCATCAATAAATATCGCTTTTTTCGTTTCAATATGAGGAAGCTCATTTGATAATATTTTCAAATTCGAAGAAAGAGTGGTAATATATTCTAAATAAATTTCTTGTGCATATCGAGTTATTGACTTCTGTTGAATAATTGAAAGAGCAGCACTTATATTTTTAAATGAAAGGATATTGAGCAATAAAGCATGTTCAAAAGCATGTTGCAATAAGCCTTGTTTTTGAGGAATTATTGCATAATTTCCCTTGGATATATGAGTTTTCATTAGAATTGAGTTAATTTCTGTAGGGTTTAAATCGACTATCTTCTTATTTGGATCTATTTCCAATTCACTGAGTAATGATTTGATCTTATTATCATTCTCTCCTCCATAATCCTTTACAAAGGGTAGAATGCTATTCTTTAATCCATTTTTTATATTATCATTCATAGCGCCAAATAAAATCAATCCTTCCTTGTCTTGGATAATTTCTTCATTAACAATCGCTTCATACACATCCTTATTAAAGGATTTTAATTTATCCATAGATCTAAGCGAATCTCCAGCAATTCCAATAACGGTTAACCATCCATGCTTAATTATGGTTGGATTAATCCGTTTTGCAAACATATATGCTAGCGTGGCTCCTGCGATATGATCAAGTCCATCATATCCGTATATCGTAGGATTAACAAAAAATAAATTCTCCGGTAAATCTTCAAGATCAACCTTATCATCAACTTCATGATGATCAAGAATGTAAAAATCTTCTTTTCTTGAAGATATTATGGGTATTAATTCTGTTAATGAAGATCCAACATCGGTAAAGATGAAGGCATTTTTACGTTCATGACTTTTGGGTAGAATTCCTTTAAGATATGTAGCCCAAGATGATGATCTATTATATATAAAATAATCTTGTTCTAATTTCATTCTATGAAGAAGGTTTTGAATAATTTTCAAGGAACTTATTCCGTCAGCATCATTATGAGTGATTGCGATGATATTATTATAAAAACTATTTGAATTATCAATAAAAGTATCTACTGCATTGTCAAGATCCGCCAAGAATTTCTTTTGATTTGGTTTAATACTCATTCACATCTGTCATAATAAAAATTCAAAAACCTAAAATATAGATTTGGTAGTTTTAATTGTTAAGCTATACATGTAGACATATAATAATTATGATCTTAATTGATTTTATCTTATTCAATCTCGAAAAGAGGTTTTAAATAAAATAAAGATAGATTCTATAAATATAAACATTGCTATAATATCTATTTTTGATTAAAAATTGATGTTAAAGTTAAAATCTTTGGAAAAATTATTTAATTTGATTTAATTTTTACTTTTCAATACTGTATCTTTAGAGAATTATGATGCTTTTACGATACAAGAAATATCAGACGATCTTGATTTTATTCATTTTATTATTAATCCCAATTCTAACAAGTCAGATCTTCGAGGATAATAAAACTTGTGGGAATTATAATACCATAAAAGAATTACCGAATTCAACTACCTTTACATTAGAAGATTATAAGCCAATTTTAGAAGATGAAAGCCAGAATCTTGGTAACATCACTATAACAAATATTTTATTTGATGAAGCGGGTTTTTATAATAATAGTGCGAAATATCCCGATTTACAAGATGATTTTAGTACGGGAGCTCTAAAAATGGCTTATCAAAATACTTCTTATCTCTATACATCATTATCAGCTCGCTACGATAATTTAGATCAATCATCCTATAACAATAAAATTACCGTGGTATTGAATGAATCTATTAGCGTTGAATATAATTATTCAAAGTCGGGTGCGGAAGGTTATTTAATATATGGTTTTCGTTTAACTCCAATTTTAGTAAAAGAAGTATTTATCAATAATCAATCAACAGAACCTATAAATAAACTGAATGAAAATCAATATTCGATTGATTCTTCAAACTTTTTAATATTTAACTATTATGATTATTTCCAAATTAATGAAATTGACGAAAATTATGAAAATAATTTTACCATATATATCAAATATGAATATGATCTCACAATCAATAATTGGGAACTCACCCAAACTAGTAAAAATCTCGTGATAAGAACTCAAGAGGAGTCATTCTCTCCAAGGTTTGTCTATAATTTCACGTTTTGGGGTCTTAAATGGAATGAAACATCGACTCATATAAATATACCCGCTTATAATCTCAAAGCTTTTCTCGAGGTAAATCTACCAGATAAAGAAGTTTTATATAATTATACCATGTTAGTTTCTAAATTAGAAATTTCAAATTATTTGGGTAGTAATAATCTCATAAATGTGACAACTTACGCTGATTATATTACGATTGACATTCAATTTTCAGCAAATTTTACATTAAGATTTCAGAATCCAGTTGACTTTTCATGGGCAATAGATAGATTGGTAGAAAAAAGGGATATTAGGGAAAGAATTTATTTTCCTTCTCTTATCTCTGGTCCAGATCGAATAATCCTTAGTCATATCGCATTATTTGAAAGTACAATTACTTTAGATCAAATGATGAGTAATAGATCAATATTTGGAAGATCTGTATCATATTTTGATGCAAATGTTACTACGATTCAAGATAAATTGGATCATAGCCTAATATTTACCAAAAACTCAGTAAAGAAAAAGGGATTAAAAATCTTTCTACCATACTTAGTTAAGGGTGAAACTGATCCCTTTATCTTAACATATAAGGCGACTAAAGATCTAAGAGTTATCATCACTGATAATATCAATATGCCATTAAGTAGCGTAAAATTGGAACTTTATTATTTTGATAAGCCCTATGGCACCTATATTTCAAATGATTTGGATCAACCCATGGCTCCTGCTTTTACAAATGAAAATGGTGAATTAATACTCTCAAATGTGCCAAATGGAAACTATAAAGCGAAGATTTATTTAGATAATCAACTGTTAATGGAAGCAGATGTTACTCCTTTTCAAGATGTAAATTATATTGTTACAGAGATTATTCATTTCCCTTCAGTTATCCTTACATTTAGTTCCCTTTTCGGAATCATCATCTTTATTGGATACATCCTTCATTTAAAAAATAGAAAACGTTAAACTTGATAGTAATTTTCGTAGATAAAATAGAAAATTTCCTTCAATTTATTGAAAAGCGAGTCATGAATGAAATTTTCTATGAGTTCAATGAAATTAAATCCCAAGCGGACTTGTTAAGTAAGAATAATATTGAAATGATTCTTCATTTTCTTGCAAAGATTGAGAATAACTTAATCCTATATGAAACAAAGCAAATAATAGTTAAAACGAAAGACTCTGGTATGGATACTGAAAAACGTGTAATTGCTTTGCAGAAATTGATAAGTCAAGTAGATCAATCATTGGTTTTAGTAAAAGGTAAAATTCGAGAAATTTTTCTCTCTTATTCCTCATAATATTAATTATGATTAATAGATTTACCATAACCTATAAGTCGATATCGCCTATTTATTATTCTTGAAACAGCAAAAATAAAATTTTCGGGTATGCAAATTGGAGGATTAAGAGTTAGGACATAAGAGTTCTTCAATATTTTCACAACCGTTCCTGCAGTTTTTTCAGTTCCTACAACCAATAGTAATTTCTCATTATGTCTAAGATCATGTACTTTAATTTGATCTTCTGTACCTATTACTCGTTCCAATAAATTAACTTCTAATTCGACTTCAGAAATTACTTCGGGTAAAGAGTCCAATTCTCCAACTAATTGTCCAATTAAGGAATCACCTTTCGTTATTGATGGATCTAATTTAGTACCTAGGCCTATTAAACCACCAGGTCTTGCTGCATCTAACCTATTATCCCCTTGACTTATACTAACAACAGTGGAGATAATGGGAGCATAATTATTTTCTATATGTAACCCTGGACGAATTTCTATTTTCGAGCCAACTTCAATTCTTCCTTTCAAAACAGAACCCCCTATAACGCCCCCATTTAGTTTTTCAATTGAAGTTCCAGGACGATTAATATCGAAGGAACGTGCAATGAGGAATTGAAATTTGTCATTTTCATTCATTATTGGAGATGGTATAATTTCTTGAAATGCTCTGACTACTAAATCAATATTTGCTCCAAAAACAGCCGAAATTGGGATTATTGGAGCATTTTCAGCTACAGTACCTTTAATAAATTCTTTGATTTCTTGATAATTTTCAAGCGTTTGCTCTTTGGATACTGCATCGATCTTATTTTGAATGATTATTATCTTTGTTATACCAGCTATATTTAAAGCGGCTAAATGTTCGCGAGTTTGAGGCTGGGGACATTTTTCATCAGCAGCGATTAAAAGACAAGCGCCATTCATTAATGACGCACCACTCAACATTGTTGCCATTAATATTTCATGCCCAGGAGCATCTACGAAAGAGATATTTCTTTTAAATTCTAAAGGACCTCCACATTTTGCGCAAGTATATTTTGGTTTTCCCTTTTCTCTTGCCAATTCAGCCATATAAGTAGTGAGATATTGATCACAAGTTGGACAATAAAGAATTGTGGCATTTGAATATCCTAACTTTATTGAGATACCCCTTTCTTGTTCTTCTGAATGTCTATCAGTCCAATCACCCGTAAGTGCTTTTACCAAGGTTGTTTTTCCATGATCTACGTGACCTACCAATCCAATATTACACTCTGCTTGCTTTTTTATTAGATTCTTTAGTTCAGAAATCGCCAATGCATCTTGTTTTATTTTTGGCTTTTCTTTTTTAGATACTGATTCCGATTGTTTTGGTTTACTTGAGTTATCAGATTTGTTCTCATTAAATATACCTTTAGCGCTATTAATATATTTTAATGCTGCGGAATCCCCAATCCCTTTAATTCTCAGTTCGATTAAATCTTTCACTTCAATAGTAGCCAACTTTTCGACTGTTTCGATTCCAGCAGCTCTTAATCTATCTGCAGTTGCCTTTCCTATTCCCGGTACATCTTCTAATTCTCTTGCCATCATATTCAATGAAAATTTGAGTTTTATGAATTTAAAATAACTACGATTTTTTAAGTTTCTCTACGTAATGTAAAGAATCCTTTTTTTAATAAATTAATTGTCAAATATAAGATTTTATCTTAGCCTGTGGTCTCTAAGGTTTTTATTCCACCGGGTTTCTTTTCAAGTTCTTTATAGGAAACCCTCAAGAGACTATCGACATAAAAAGTAGATAGTTTACCACAAGATTTGTCTTTATGAATGATGTAGACTGGTGCAGGATATTGCGAAGGATCAATATCTTCATTTTCTATTTTAAACACAATTCTTTGTTGGCAATGAGGACACGTATTGAATCGAAGAGGCATGATTAATAGAATTTTTATTTATTATTAATTTAGAACTTATTTTTAATTGGTTATAATATTTATACATATATTTTATTCTCTACCAATTATTTTATATCAAGGAAATTTATAATGAATTAGATGGAAAATGGATAGAATTGAAATTAATCGTGTAATTCAAGTTCTTTTTCTCATATTTATTTTTTTACCAGTTCTCACTTCAATCATGCATACAACAGAAATACCTATTTCATCTAGTAGAATAGATCTGGATGATGATTCACTTAGTATTGATATAGCATCAATACCATCCTCGAATTTTGAAGCGCTTTATAATGAGTGGTATAACGCTAAATTAGAAATGATAATTATTGCTCCCAATAACGCTAGTTTTATCAATGAGTTGATCCCATTGATGGAATGGAAAAATCAGAAAGGGGTAAAAACTATTATATTGAGCAATTTCACTGAATATACAGGATCTGATAACGCAGAGAAGATCAGAAACATGATAAAAGATTATTACGAAAATGAAAATATCCAATGGGTCTTACTTGCTGGTGATGCTGAAGAAGACTTAATTCCAATCAGATACACCTATAATCCAGATACTGTAGTGGTTGGAGACTCGGAATATTCAAACTGGAATGAGTATTACAAGCCAACCGATTTTTATTATAGTGCACTTGCTGGTACTTGGGATGATGATGGTGATGGGAAGTGGGGAGAAAACTCAGAAAACAATGGGAATGGTATTGATGAAATTATTTGGAGCCCAGATGTTTATGTAGGAAGATTACCAGCCAGTAACGCTCATGAACTTCAAATAATGGTTAACAAAACTATAAAATACGAGAATAATCCTGAAATAGGGACATGGATGAATCAGATGTTATTAGCAGGAGGGGTTTCTTCTTATGCCTCTTATCTAGACCCTGATGAAGATGAAGCACGCTTAACAGAATACATTTGGCAAAATTATGTTCTAAATAACATGAATTTCACGCATCTGGTCAAGACCACCACAAGTTTTACAGCTTCCATTCCCCCAGAACCAAATATTTTAGATGATTTAAATGGCACTTCCTTTATTACTGGTGTAGATAACGGATATTCAACAATTATTATTGCTGGTCATGCTGATCCTACTGTAATAACCGATGATAGTGGTGTCACGTATTACTCTAATACTGATGCCCTTTCAAGTTCTAATATTAACATGCCTTCATTAATATATGCTGACGCGTGCACTACTTCTTCTTATGATCAGGGAGATTTTAGTATTGGAGAAAGATCGATCAAACGATTAGATGCGGGTGCAATAGGTTATATTGGTGGACTTCGAGTTACATGGTATTTAGATAACGACACTTATTTAGAAAAATTAAATCGAGGGAATGCAAAATTATTTTGGAAACAATTTTTTGAGGAAATGGATTTTCAACAAGGAAAAGCATTATACAACTCCAAAGTTGCATATTTAAATAGTGATTACTTTCAAAGGGGAGAAACATCAATTGACTTAGAATGGCAAAGAAAAAATATCTTAACGTATGATTTATTGGGAGATCCAGAAGTAGATATATATACAGATATTCCTGTTTCCGTACCCAATTACTTTAGCTCACCCATTTATGAGGGACAACTTGTTTCTTTCTCTGTCATCGATAATAAAGGACAAATTGTACCAAATGCTAGAGTACACCTTACTTCATTGGATGGTAAATATTTCACTACTTATGCTAATAAAGAGGGATTAGTAAAATTCCGTTTACCTGCTCAAGCAAATGAAAAATACAATGTGACAATTACGGGTCATAATTTAATTCCTTCTCATTTTAACTTCAACACAACCGAAGATTCCTATCTTCCTGAATTGAGAAATATTGAATGCTATCCTACTGATCCCACAATTAATGATCAAATTCAATTTAATTTTGAAGGATATGATAACCAATCGGGAGTAGAAAGCATCACTCTTCTTCTTAGTCAAAATAATTTCAAGAGCTTTGAATCTTTTCAAGTTTCAAATGGAATTCTTGAAAATGCTCAAAACTTTACTCTTACCTTAAATAAATTGGACCCAGGAGAATATGATTACGCCGTTGTTATTAGAGATTTTAACAACAAGACACGATTATATTACGATAATGCATTTAATTTTAGCATAGCTGCACCTCTGACTGAATATGTTTTAATTTTTACTCTAATCATGATAATTGGTCTTGCTGGACTCTTAAGTTTATCAAATTTCATCAGTATAAAAAAAAAGGATTTTAGGGAATGAATTTTATCAATGGAGAATATGTCTAATGCGTGGTTCATTATTCCTTTTAAACTTAACCTTTCATGATGATAAACTTTAATTACTAGCTCTTATTATTTCTCCATACTCATAACCAAATAAGTAAAGCATTTAATCATAAAATAGCCAAGCTTAATAAATGGTTAGAGGTGGTAATTTTAACCACAAAATTTCCACGCGCTTCGCATGGCGCCGGAACCATCCGAACCCGGAAGTTAAACTTGTTGACGTTGAAAATAGTACTTCAATTTCAATTTGTGGGAACTTTCAAACTGTAAGCTCGCTTACGGTCATGGTCTCCAAGGAAAATACCCGGTCTCGCTACGATCTGGACTTTTTTGTGGTTAAAGTGCTAATAATTTTTCTAACTTTAAATTTCTCTATTTTAGTAATAATTTTTTTAAGGTATCAATAATAACTATTCAACATACAGAAACATTCTTTATTTTACCAGATGAATCATGCTAGAAAAGTTTAAATTAGCCTTTTTATCTTTAAGAAAGTATTGGATTTTAATCGTAGCATTCATAATTTTCATTATCTCTTTTTATAACCTCATAACTGCCATTTGGATAACCGTGATAGTGATTATTATATATTTAATCACAGATGTACCTTCTTTAATTTTTTCAATGAAGTTTAAGAAATTCATTAAAGGGCATAAATCAATTGATGATAAAACCATATCAAAACTTTTAAAAAAGCCTCTGAAAAAGATTCAAGAAGAAATGTTTTTAATGAGTATTAAACAAAAAAAGAAAGGAGGGTTGATAATTTTTCTTAATAAACAATATATTTATTTCAATGACAAAACAATCGAAGCTTTTACTAAATTATATAATGCTGGTTTAGGAGAGAAAGAAATTTTAGAAAAATTAATAAATTTCAAAGTATCTACAAGAGCTGAAGTAAAATTAATTGAAGAAACCCTTATTAAAAACAATAGATTAAGCGAAAGACAGATTTCAGTAAAAGAATATAGAGAAAAACAAAGATTTAATTCATAATAAACTCATGTTTCAATTTTTATAGCAGTGCCTTCGATTTCTTTTGGATTGCCATCTTTATCTCTAATTAAATGAGAGTTTAATTGTATCCGAATTTTTTCACCTGAAGGTATGAGAATCTCTGCAATAAAATTATGAATGCTTCCATTGGTTAGTAATTTTTTATAATATTCATCACGAGTATTTGGATCCGAAAAAAATTGAATTGTTGAAGTACCTATTAAAGATTTTGTAGGCTCAATACCTAAGATTTTATTAAACGTTTGGTTATGCATGAGCAATTTTCCCTTGAATTCTCCCTTATAAAATGCAACATCCAAATCATTTAACATCTTTTTATATTTTTCTTCTGATAACTTTAGTTCCCTTGTTCTTTCCTCGACTTCTTGAAGGAGATGATCATTGAGAGCCTTTAATTTTTTTTGAGAT
>CAZOYD010000035.1:0-35936 GCA_964583985.1 uncultured archaeon | reverse complement strand
GCTTCTGATGAGCTCTTGATGGCTTGAATCTTGACGATTGTAGGTTCTACAACGCCAATATCCATCATGTTATTTATGACTTTACTTGCATTCATGTCATAGCCAGCAAACTTGTTGCCAGCTTGATGAGCGGCACGTAGTTGCATCAAGATGTCAATTTGGTCGAGCCCAGAATTTTCAGCGAGTGTTTTTGGGATGATATCAAGGCTGTCAGCAAAAACTTCAACGGCTAATTGTTCACGACCGCCGAGAGTTGAAGCATATTTTCGTAATCGGATGGCAGTTTCGATTTCTGGAGCGCCACCGCCTCCAACGACTTTTTCATCTTGAATTACATCTCGAATGACGCAAAGAGTATCGTGAATTGCTCTCTCGACTTCATCAATGATTAATTCAGTTCCACCACGAATTAAAATCACGACTGATTTTGGTTCCTTGCATTCTTCGATGAAGATCCAGCTATCATTCATGATCTTTCGTTCTTCGACTAGTCCCGCATATCCAAGTTTCGCAGTGGAGACATCTTCAAGATTGGTATAGATCATTCCACCAGTTGCTTTGGCAAGTTTTTCGATATCGGATTTCTTGACTCTCCTGATTGCCATCACGCCAGCTTTGGATAAGAAGTGTTGAGCCAAATCATCAATTCCTTTTTGACAAACTAAAACATTTGCTCCAGACTTCACGATTTTTTCAACCATGGATCGAAGCATTCGTTCTTCTTCATCTAAAAATTCTTGGATTTGTTCTGGTCTTGTAATTTGCAGCTTGCTATCGAATTCGGTCTTTTCAATCTCGATTGCGCTTTGTAATAACAAGATTTTCGCGTCTTTTATGGATTTAGGCATTCCAGGACTTACAACTTCCTTATCAAGGATGATTCCCTTGATTAGGGAGGTTTCATCAATGCTTTCTCCTTCTTTCTTTTGAATCTGAACCTTGTCGATATCAGCGATCCACTTGCCATTTTCTCCTTTTTCGGCTATTGCTTTAATTGCATCAATGCAAATTTCAGCGAGCATGATTTTTGATTCAGAGACAATCTTGCTTGACATGCATGTCATTGCGCAATTTTTTAAACCCTCATAGTCATCAATTCCACTTTTAATGGAAATTTCTTCCAAGATCTCAACTGCTTTATCCGCGGCTTTTCTAAATCCTTCAGAAATCACTGTAGGATGGATTTTCTGTTGTAAAAGCTTTTCGGCACGCTTTAGTAATTCCCCTGCGATAATCACGCTGGTCGTGGTACCGTCTCCAACTTCAGAATCCTGAGTTTTGGCGACTTCTACCATCATCTTTGCAGCAGGATGTTGTACGTCAATTTCTTTTAAGATTGTTGCGCCATCGTTTGTGATCACTACATCACCAAATTGATCGACGAGCATTTTATCCATGCCCATGGGACCTAGTGATGTGCGAACGGCTTCAGCGATTACTTTCGCAGCAGCAATGTTATTTTGCATTGCATCTTTTCCACGAGTTCTTTCGGTTCCCTCTTTCATTATGAAGATGGGTTGTCCGCCAAGTTGTGCACACATTTATTTATTCACCATTTTAGTTAAATTCTTTAATTATAATTTTATTATGATTTGAACATCTTTATATATAACAATCAAAATATACTGAAAAATTTAAAAATTACGCTTTTTTACATGAAGAGAGGAATTATATCCCATCGTTATTTCGTGATCATTTGGAACATTCAGTATTTCTTGCCAGAATTCATGATATACTTGGTTAAGTTATCATATCATATCAAAATTAAAGGTGTTTTTGAAATGAATAAAATCTGCTCATGTATTTAAATAAGAGAGCGAACACTTATAAAATATTAAATTGACAAATTTGCAACTTAAAATTAAGGAGAATGGTATATTACATGGCAACTGATGAACAGAACGAAAATATTAAAACTATATATAATTGGTTATTCTTAGCAGGAGGCTTATTCATCTTAATAGGAGTATTAGATTTGATAGTAATTTTATCATATGAAGTAGAATTTAATTTTTTTCTTATTTCAAATATCTGGTGCTTAGGATTTATTCTTCTGGGCTTAATTTCTATTACAGGTGGAGCAATCGCATACGCAATAAATCTTTTGTTCTATAAGATTGATAAAATCGATAAGGATTTACGGAAGGTGAATAATGGAATATCAAAATAGGTGAATTATTGGTTAAGATGTCAAAAAAGAAGTTAGACAATGGAGCTAGAATTATACTCCGTTGGAAAATTCAATTTAGCAAATCAAATTCTTCAAGTTCCTTCTATTTATTATTATAATCGCTTCGCGCGATTTATTATGGGTTTAATTTCATTTATAGGCGGAATAATAATTTATGCAATAAATTTAAATGAATACCCCTCAAAATCAGCTGAAAAACCAGTAATGTAACTGATAAAGGAGAATTATTTCGAGAGTTCTTTTCTTTTAGGTCGCAGATCTTTACCGTGGCATTTGCGACACTTTCTTGCTTTTGAAGGATTAAGAGCACCACATCTTCGGCACACACTTTTATCAAGTAAGTGATATCTGGCGATTTTCCGTTTTTCTAAATCATCTATAGGGCTCATTGTTCATTTCCTCGAATTCTTATAGGGTGCGTATAAAATTTGCAACCTAAATAATAATGAGTAAAATAGTTTTAAGAATTAAAATTTTTGTATCTCATACAAATATAAAGTAAAAATTAAAATTCTATTAAAATTTCTATAAATTAATTGATTTATTAGTAAACGTATAGTTAGTTGAGTAAAATTGCCGAAGGAAATTTTTAATGAAGAAGATTTTATTAGATATTCTGAATATGCTGTACATTGCAGGGTGAAACGAGTAAAGGATGTCGTCAAATTGAAATTAAGGACGCAAAAACATCTATTTACGTTTAAGACAGACCCAACGACTGCGGATCGATTATTGGCGAATGTTAAATGCGATATCATTGAATTGTAACATTAGCTCTAAAATATGATAAGATATTAAAAATATTGAGTAGAAATGGTCAAAACATTACCCGCGTGTAAAACGTGCGTGCATTCAGGATTCCTCTGCACTTCATGTCAAGCAAAACTTGAGGATGGGGAGCTTACGGAGTTTGAATTAGATATAGCCAAAACTATGCTTGAAGCGGAAGAACAAGATGAAAAATTTTCTTATTTACGAGATGTGTCTTTTTTTAAGGCTATAGATTATGAAGATGTAGTAATTCTTGTTGTTGGAAAAAAAGATAAATTACGGATCAAGCCTGATCTAATTGATTTTATTAAAGAAACATATGAAATTGACAATTTGATATTAATTGAAAAAACTAGCAAGCCAAGACCTGTTATAGAAGCATTAATTGCTCCTTATAAGATCCTTTCATTGAATGAAATTTTCCTCGCAACAGGTGAAATAGAGTTTAGGGCAATCCTTTTTCAATCTGATAAGGAAAAACTTCTTTTCACTCGGGAGGAACTTGAAGAATTAGTTCTTGAGTTAACTGGTAATGTCACTCGAATCGAATTTGAATGAGTTAAAATCAATATATATCCTAATTCCTTAATAAAATATAGGTTTTAAAAATCGTGGAAGAATATAAACAAGTAATCCTTATTAGAACAGATTTAAAAATGGGGACGGGAAAGAAATGTGCTCAATCATGTCATGCTTCAGTGTCAGCTTCTGATTTAGTAAGAATTAAGAATAAGGTAATATGGAAGAATTGGAAGAATACGGGTCAAAAAAAAGTCGTATTGAAAGTAATGGGAATGGATGATTTAAACGAAATAGTTGTTAAATTAGAAAAGAAAAACATCCCCTATTTTTTAGTTAAAGACGCTGGACTTACTCAATTATCTCCCGGAACTACAACTGCATTAGGCATCGGACCGGTACTTTCCCGAGAATTGGATGAAATAACCGGAAATTTAAAATTATTATAACATTATGGTTGAGAGAAAACCGTTGACTCATATACAGGATCGAGTAATAATTTTTAAAGATAATAGTGAGAGAGAAATAGAAAAGTTTGCCGGTATCGAAGCTTTTACCACTTTAAATATAGATGGAATTGGTGGAATTTACAAACACTCTTATAAAGACTTTATTGTCCAAGAAATAACAAAAGAGGGAGAAATACTCAGAATTAAGGATAATTCGACGAAACCTCATTTTTCAAGCGAAATACATGATGATTATACCGAGTTTGATTTAATTAAGATAAATAAAGAACCATTTAAAGCGTTTAACTTAATAACTAACGCGTTGAAAATTCCTTTATCTCATCTTAGCTATTCTGGATTAAAAGATAGATGTTCTATTAGCGTGCAAAAAGTTGCTGTTAAGGGCAATCATATAGAAAATTTAGAAAATTTAAAGCTCCGAGATATTTTTATTCATAATATCTCTCTTTCACCAAAATCGATCAAACTAGGCAGTAATAAAGGGAATCGTTTTACCGTAATAATAAGAAATATAGATAATGATATTGATATAGAGAAGCGGATTCAGAAAGTTTTCGAAAAGTTGACGAATGATGGATTTCTAAATTATTATGGACTTCAAAGATTTGGGACATTTAGGCCAAATTCTCACCTTATTGCAAAGCACATATTATTAAATGAATATGAAAATGTCTTTGACGAACTTGTTCTAAATACATATTCTTCTGAGTCAATAAAATCTCAAATTTTAAGAAATAAATTGAGAAGAGATGGGGATATGATTTGGGCCTATGATAATTTTCCAAAAAGTTTGAATTATGAAAGGATGATGATTCAACATCTTATAGAACATGAACAAGATTTCAAGGGTAGCGTGCAAAGTATCCCTAACTATTTGAAAAAATTGCTCTTTAGTTCATTTCAATCGTATTTGTTCAACAAGATGTTAACATTTAGGATTAAAGATGGACTATCGCCCTTTGAACCCGTTAATGGAGATGTTCTTGTAATTTTAGATGATGATAAAGGAGATTTAACTTCAGTAAAATACATTTATGGTGGGAGATATGATAAATTCTTAAAAAAAGCGATTCTTTTGAATCGAGCTAGTATTGTAATTCCTTTGGTAGGTTATGATACTAAGATGGATGAATATCCTCTCATGAATGAATATTTCAAAAAAATATTAAAAGAACAAAATGTAGATCCTTCAATCTTTAAAAGTGAGTTATTTCGGCAATATGAATTTAAAGGTGCTCATAGAGCAATGACAATTAAACTGTCAGATGCAAAAATACTTCAGGTTCTTAAAGATGATATTTTTCAAAACAAACAACAAGTAAAAATTGAATTTTCGCTTCCAAGGGGATCTTACGCCACAATGGTTTTACGAGAATTGATGAAATAATTAATTTATTTTAAGTTCGAACGTGTGGATTGTTGCAATACCTAAAATATCAATTGTCATGATCGCGATGATATACTTACCTGGTTTTAAATATGAATGCTCTACAGACTTCATTTCCATCTTTCGCATTTTTGGAGTTCGAAATGATGTCCAACTAACTTTAAATACATTGTAGGAATAATTGAAATCAATCGCCCAATAATCGATCCAATCCGAAAATTTTCTAATTTTTTCCTTTAATTTACTGGAAATCTTATCTATAAATGGAAGTGAATAATCTTTTAGTTCTATTGCTATTTTATGCTCTTTTTGGTGAATCTCAATTGAGAGTTTTGGTTTACTGGTCTTCATAATATTGTCTAAATTAAAATTTTCTCCCCCTCCCAAGAATTTTTCGTGAAGATATTCTTTTTGGTGAATTCCTTCTAATGATAAGATTTTAAATGGCTTTAAGGGTTGGTCATATTTTTTTTTCCAATTCAAAAGATCATTACTCTTATTTATGTTGAGTAATCTTTTGCGTGTTAAGTGTATTGCATGACTTGTAGCATCGCAACCTATCCATCTTCTTCCTAATTTTTCAGCTACAACTAAAGTAGTGCCACTACCGCAAAAAAAATCAGCTACTAAATCATTCTTATTTGTAGAAGCCAAAATTATTCTTTTTAATAATCGTTCGGGTTTTTGGGTCGAAAAACCTTGATATTCAGCAATATTAGCTCTTATATATGGTATGTCATTCCAAAAATCCCTTGGAAAAATACCGTCTTGTTTGACGTATACTTTTCGTGATAATTTTTTACCATCATGACTTCCTCCTCGATAATAAAATATTCCATTTTCATCTTCTTTCAAGGCGTTTTTAACGCGATCAGAATAACTCATATAGATATTTGGATCATCATTAAATATGTACTTTTCAGACTTTGTATAAAATAAAATTACATCATATGATCGGATAAAAAAGTTCCTTGTTTGGGCTGATGCCGCCGGATAAACCCAAATTATTTCGTTTCGAAAATTTGTTTCTCCAAAAATTTCATCTAAAATAATCTTTACATAATGGCTTACATGCCAATCCAAATGTACATAAATGCTACCTCTTTCGGAAAGGAGTTGTGTCATTAATTGTAATCGCTCGTGTAAAAAGTTAAGATAAGAATCGATTCCTCCTCTCCAATTATCAGAATATGATTTTACCACTTCAGTAGCTCCTTCTTCACCAATCTGAACTTTGTAATTAAAATTTCCTCCTGTAGCAAAAGGGGGATCAATATAAATTAGATCGATCTCTTGAAATGAACTATCAATTAAGCTTTCCATTACCATTTTATTATCTCCCAGAATCAAACTGTTTTCCCAGATATTTTCTTTATTTTTAGAAGTAGTTTTAAGAGAAATATCACAAAATTCCTCATTAACTTGAAAGGATACTGCTTTATGGTCTATATTCGAGATAAGTTGTTCGTATTTTTCTTTATCCTTCCATCTTAAAGTTGGCATGACTTACAATCTTAAATATGACAAAGAATTTATTATTACTTTCGTTTTCAAATTTATTCTAATATTTATATTCTATTAAAGAGTGAGAAAATGACGATTGAACAAATAGGTACTTGGCGTAAAACTCACTATACCAAAAATATTTCGCAAGTATTAGCAGGAAAAGAAATAATTCTTGGGGGGTGGGTTAGAAATTTCCGTGATCTTGGTGGGTTAAAATTTATTAATCTTCAAGATAAATATGGTGAAAGGCAAATAACTTTAAAGAAAGGGAATGTATCAGATGAATTATTTGAAAATACCAAATTAGGATATCAATACTGTATTATGGTCAAGGGTAAAGTAAAAGCATTTGATAAAGCTCCGGGAGGAGTTGAAATAATTCCCTCAGAAATTAGAATTCTTAATAAAACACCTGAAAAATTACCCATAGATATGACTGGTGAGACTATTTCAGAATTAGATATCCGATTAAACAATAGATCATTGGATCTAAGATCATTACGAAATCAAGCAATATTTGAAATTCATGGGGACGTTTTAAATTCAATCCGAAAATTTTTACTTGACAATGATTTTACGGAGATCATAACACCAAAAATAATAGGTTCAGCAACAGAAGGAGGAACTGAATTATTTCCAATTATGTATTTTGATAAGGAAGCATTTTTAACGCAATCTTCACAGTTGTATAAGGAACAATTAAGCGGTGTTTATGAAAGAGTTTATGAATTGAGCCCTTGTTTTAGAGCAGAAAAGAGTCGTACAAAACGTCATATTTGTGAAATATTTATGTTAGATGTAGAGATGGCGTTTGCGGATATGTATGATGTATTAAAAATTTTAGAAGAATTGGTTCATAATGTCATAAAAAACATCAGAATTAACAAAATGAGTGCATTAACCTTCCTTGGAATGGAAGATAAAACATTAGTTCCAAAATTACCATTTCCCAGATATAAATACGATGAGTTGATTGAACTAATCAACGAAAAATTTGACATCCCCCTTGAATGGGGTGAAGATATCTCGACTGAGGCATATCGTAAATTAGGAGAAGAATTTGAGGGTTATTATTATATCACTCATTGGCCGATGAAAATAAAGCCGTTCTACATAATGCCATCCAAAGATCCGAAATATTCCGAATCATTCGATCTACAGATGGGATGGCTCGAATTAACCTCTGGTGGAACAAGAGTACATTCGAGAAAACAATTGGAAGAAGCATTAGACTCTAAAGGTTTAAATCCACTATCATTCGAATCTCATCTCAATGCATTTGATTTTGGAATGCCTCCTCATGCGGGATTTGGATTAGGCATTGCTCGATGGATAACCTTCTTATGTGGATTGGATGATATTAGAGAAACCGTCATGTATCCCCGAACTCCTGATAGATTAACTCCATAGATTTATATAAATATTCAAAAATCATATATAAATTCAATAACTATGACAGAAAATTGGATTGAATCATATGTCTTAGCTGGTAAAGCTGTTGTTGCTGCAAAGAATCTTGCCCGAAAATTAATTAAGCCGGGAATTTCCTACTTAGAGGTTGCAAATAAATGTGAAGAGGAAATCCTTAATAATAGTTGTGAGTTATCTTTTCCAATAAATCTCTCATTAAATGAGATAGCTGCTCACTATAGTCCACCAATTGGAGATTTAACTCAAATCCCTGAAAAAGGTTTGTTAAAAGTGGATCTTGGATCCCATCATAATGGTTATATTGCAGATTCAGCTTTTACAATTAATTTAGACGAAGATCCAAAATTACAGAAATATATTGATGCGGCTGAAGAGGGTTTAGAGGCAGCGATTGAAATATTCAAACCTGGAGTAAAATTATATGAATTGGGTGAAGTTATTGCTGATAAAATTATTAATTTCGGATTACGACCCATAACTAATTTAGGCGGTCATGAGTTGAAGCAATTTAACCTTCACGCAGGACCGTTTATTCCAAATTATAAGGATAAGATGCATGATCAAGTAATAGAACCTGGTCAAGCATATGCTTGTGAGCCCTTTTCGACATCGGGGATTGGGAAGGTAATCAATGGAAATATTTCTTATATTTACAGATTAATCAAGAAATTAAAAAAAAATATATCTTATGAAGAACAAGTTTTAATGCAAAAAATTGAGACTTTAACAAGAAAATTACCATTTTCACCTCGTTTAATTGAGAAAAATGATCTGGTTCCTGTGGATAAGATTAAAAGATATATGGACTCCCTTGTTAGGAAGAAAGTTCTTGATCATTATCCTATATTAATCGAACAATCAAGAGCTCCAGTAGCTCAACAAGAACATACGATAATAATCGATATGGATGGAAATACGATTGTAACAACTAAATGATTTTTTATATAAGCCCAACTCAAAATGAAAGAATTAAATGAAAATCTTCTAGTGGTTATTTTATGTGCTGGAATGGGCACGAGGTTTCGAAAAAATAAAATAAAAGGTCCTAAATCTTTAATTCAGATACAATCAATGGGTAACAAACCTCTATTAGGCATCATTATTGATAATCTTTTAAGCCAAGGATTAGATAAAATCATTGTAATCTTAGGATATAGGGGAAAACTGATCGAATCCTATATTTCTAATCTAAAATGTCAAGATTCCATTCTTAGTGAACGAATAATTACTATTAACGCTCATCCTGAATATAAAAAAGGACCCCTATTTACATTCTTAACACTCCTTGATAACCCCGAAATCAGGAAGGAACAAAATAATTTATTAGTTTTTCCCGGTGATACAATATTTGATCAAGTTCTCTTAAATGATCTCCTTTCAATCATAATTAAACAAATTCAGAAAATTCAAGGAAGAGCATTAATCTTTTATACACGAATCAAGGCTAGCGATATAAAAAAAAAATCTCATTTAATTTCTAACGTAACAACTATTAAAAGAGATGATATCGAAGTAATGGCTCAAATTGAAGAAATCGAACTCTCAACTATTAAAAAAGACACATACATAAATCAAATGATTCCTATCTTCTTTTTAAATTACAAATTTCTATTATTAATCTCTCAAATATTAAAATCCTCTGACTCTAATAAAATTAGCGAGGTTTTGAATGAAATTTGTAAAAAAAATCTTCAAGATATTCTCGCATGCGAAATAACGTCTAAAGGTTCTTTTTATGACATTGATACTGCATTTGATTTAGAGTATCTTAATAAAAAAAAAAGTGGACAATAGTAGCCCCGAATTTAAAAGAACTACAGATTGTACGGAACTACTTTATATTCCAGAAGCGTTTATTAAAAGACTCCTTTTTTACAATTCCGCTTAATTGCATAAAGATTATTTGTCTCGAGTATCAAAAAAACTCAAATCAACACGAACTCAAGTTTCTATGCCTCAAGTAATTTAATTCTCCATAAATATAAGCAAGGTAGTAAATTTTAAGGTAAAATCTCTATAATTACATCCCGCTCTACAGATTAAATGATGTGATCATACTACGGTAAATTCGCACCTTCTAATGATGCTATATAAATAATTAATCTTGTTTGAGTGCATTATAAAAAATTGTTCGATGGTAAAAACGACAGTGTAAGAACGAATAAAAATAATTAAAATAACTTATTCATCGTATAATCCGAATTAACGAATCTTTAACCAATGCAAAGACCATTACTATTGTCCAAATATAATTGTAACAAATTACGTATTTAAATGTTGCTATTAATAGAGAATCTCTTAACACTTGATAAATTGCTAAATTTTGAAATAATATATATAATCTAAATACATATAATTATAGAGCATGTCTGATAGTGGAGATGTATCTATTAAAATTGAACTATTTGGTATTGGAGACATTAAAGGTGTAATCAATCGACATTATAATCCGCTATGTGCTGATGCAGTTCTGAGAAAAATGCCCTTTGCATTGAGAGGGAGATTTAATTTCACTCGAAAGAATTATTGGTCCATTCCAGGGATGGAAATTTATAAGGGTCTAGATTCAAGAGCTGAAAAAAAAGGACAAAAGGGAGATATCCTTTATAACCCAAAAAGTGACGAATTAGTAATATTATTGGAAGATTTTGAGTTTCCTTATAAAGTTAGTAAGGTTGGAAAAGTGACTAAAAATTTAAATTTATTTTTAGAGGCGAAAAATGGGCTAAATACAAAATTTTCTAAAGTACGGTGAAAATGTAGAGGGGATTTATAGTATGGCTATTCCTAAAAAACTAATTATTGTATTTACGTTTTTCTATATAGCAATTATCATATACTTATTATTATTTTTAACTATACCTGAATTTCAAGCAGTAATCATCAACGCAAGAAAAAATATGGCAATTTTCACTGAAGGATCGAATTATTTACTTGCATTGCTAATCTCTTTTTTCATATGTTTAATTGGAAACGCAAGTATTGGATTTCCCATACCTTATCCTTTTGTACTTTTTTCGCTATCACAACCTATATATTACAAATATTCAATGGATTTAGTTGTGAGTGAAATTCTGGGAAACGGCTTTTTCTGGTTTGAAATCTTAGGAATTACTGTAATTGGAGGTTTAGGGAGTATCTTGGGAGAAATGCTTAGTTTTTTAGTAGGATTGGGAACAAAAAAAGTTGCTAAAAAAGTTTCTAATCAAACTCTTAAAAATGTCAAGGGATTTGGAAGATTAGTATTGGAGCACCCCAAGAGCATGTATTTATTCATTTTTGCAGCCGCAGCACTACCCATCCCCGATGACCCTTTATGGATTGCTCTCGGGATGTCAGATAAGAAAATAAATATTACGAAATGTATAATTTGGGGATGGCTCGGTAAGAATATCACTACCTTTTTCTATGCTATTCTTCCACTTTTTATCATATTAGGATATGCTGCTAGTGGAATAGATATTAATGACATATCTAGTGTAATTACGGAAGCAGTGATGCTTTTGGTAACTCTTAGTGTGATGTTTTTTATCTTAACTTTCAATTGGGGAAAATTCCTTGATAAACGTCAAAGACAGAAATTATCCAATTAGTTATAATAGCTTTTGCTTATTCTGAATGTTCTGCTTGGTGATTATTTCTTAGACAGTTTTTACAGACAAATACTACCTTTTGGTTGCCTGAGGAATTCTCATCACGATAAATTCGTTTATAAATAAAATTATTGCATATCATACATACACTGCTTGTTCTAGCTTCTCCTAATAATGGTCCTAGTTTTTCAAACGACATTTTATTGATTAGACTTTGATAATGTTATTTCGATTTTAGATATTAAATCTTTAGAGTTTTTGCTACTCCTACTATTCCTATTATTTCTATCGTTCCGGTTATAACCGCGAGATCTATTATCAAAATATGGCCTGCTTCCCAGTGATATATTAGCTATCTCTAAAGAAGGATACATTCTATTTTTTATAATTTCAGCTATTTCTACAGCTGTTGATATTTCATCTCCTTCTCCTCTTAGTAATATGGAACGGGTACCACCAGAAAATGCAAAAATGGCATCTTTAATAGTCTTCTCTTTATCAGAGCGATTTTTAATTATATATGTTGTTTCTATAGGCATTGAGTAGTTAACCGTTAAAATATTTAATTTAATTGGGATACAAAAGAAGTCTATGTATAAATATAATACAAATAATATAAACGTTCTTCTAAATCACATTTTCACTCCAAACTTAGATTAAATTGTGCTCGAGTGTTCAGAGAATCTAAAATTTTATAGTACTCAATACTTCTACTTTCAAAATGTTCTAATATCTTTCTCTCACTAGTATCCAAATAATCATAATAAGGATAAATGATTTCAATCCTTTTAGCAAACTCCGAACTAAGTTTATTAAACCAGTCATTTGGTTTTGCTAATATTCCTTTAACCTTTTTCTTAAATTTCTCTTTTTTTTGTTCGAATTTTTTATTTTCATTTGATTCAAGCAATTCTTCTAATATTTTCTCATTTTTTTTGATTTCTTCTTCAATTTTCTCTCTGAATTTAGGGATACGAAAACTTTTTTTAAAAAATTCTGGATCCCACTCATATAAAAATCTCTCGTCTTCTTCCGTGTTTTCTTCTTTATCCGTAATAACAATATCTTCTTTTGGTACTAATATGAGTCCGAAATTCCTTTGTAACTGAGCAAGAGCTTTCTTACGCAAAATTTCATCAATATATTTAATTTCATTTAATATTTTATGGAAATTTTTAAAATTATCTTTAACAATTTTTTGGGCTTTATCTAACATCTTCTCTTGGTCTAATTCAACTTCTAAATTAATGTAATCATAGCTAGAAAACATTCCTCTCTCCGGGTTTGCTAAACGTAATGCAGCTAATCCAAGATAAAAACTATTTGATTTTAATTTACAATGATTAAAGATTAGAGCAACAGCAAATGGGTTTGGAAGTTGGTAGCCAAGTTGGGTTTGCGTGTCAATATCAGAAAATCTAAACTCAAAGCCTGGATGAGTATGCCACCATCCAATTATAAAATCATTCTTTTTATCTCGAACTGAGCGCTCATAAATAGATTCATCAATTTGAGCCATATCAACGTATTGTTTATTTTCATATTTGACGCCTGCTCTTTCCCCTACTAGCATTGGGATTGCATCTTTAATAATAACCTTTTTATTATTTTCAACTGTTCCAATAAGAATACCATAGACTTCTTTCCAGTTTTTTTCTGAAATAAGATCACTAGCATATCTTAGAGCATAACTAATAATGCGCTTATATGCATTAAACGTGAGTTTAGCCGGAGTTTTAAACACTACTGGATCTCGTTTTTCAATCAACTTGTCGATATTCAAAAATTCACCAAATTCTGAGGAATTATCCTCTAATCCATTTTCTAATTCATCGCTTGGTTTATCTTCGAGACCAGCAGTTCGTTTATTGATTTTTTGCTCAGTACTTTCTTTCGTCATACCAGATTCAGTTAATTGACTAATTTGACAAATTAATTATAGTGCGAATTCCTTTTATTCTTTTATAGTATTTTTTATATTTATCATTAATTAGTTTTAATAATCATGAAAGTTTTAGGCTTTTGTGGGCTTCCAGGCTCTGGAAAATCAACTGCACTCGAAGCAATTGCAGAATTAGGAACAATCATCATGATGGGTGATGTTATCAGAAATGAAGCTAAGAAAATGGGTTTATTGCCCACAGATGAAAATTTAGGAAGAATCGCAAAAGAACTCCGTAAAAATGGTGGGGATGAAATAGTCGCCGAAAAATGCGTTGAATTAATCAAAGATAATATGAAATCACCAATATTCATTGACGGAATTAGATCTATGGCTGAAATAAAAGTATTTAGAAAATATTGGAACTTTTTAATGATAGCTATAATTGCAGATGATCAATTACGATATCAATGGATAAGTAATAGGGCTCGGATGGATGATTCAGATAAGAAATCTGATATTAAAGAAAGAGATCTAAGAGAAATCGGTTTTGGTTTGGAAGAAGTAATTAAGAATGCCGATTATATCATTGAAAATAATTCTAATATTATAGATTTAAAAATAAAGACTAAAACATTAATCATGAAATTAATTCAGTAAGAAAGTCAAGTTAATTACTTTTTAAATATTCTGCAATAACTTCAGCAAGAGACACTTTTGCCATTTCATTATCAATAGTATCAGTTCCAATAATTTCATCGGCTCCTGCTTCTAATATTCTATAAGTAGCTTGTTGTAACATCAATGCATGTGTAGCGACGGCAAAAACTCTATTAGCTCCACTTTCTTTAGCAATTTTTATTGCTTGTGCCATTGTACCCCCAGTTGCGATTATATCATCAGCAATTATTACATCTCTATTCTTTAAACTTAATTGCCCCTTCATGGTGATTTCTCCAGTCTTCACATCTCTCTTTTTATCAAAGTAATCAACAGGAATCTTTTCTCCAAAGTGACGTGCAAAGGCTTTAGATCTCTCAATAGCCCCTTTGTCTGGAGAAACAACGACAACGTCTTTTACTCCACCTGATTGGATGTACTTAGCAAGTACCGCCATTGAATCAATATTAGTAGCTTTACACGATAGTTCTTTTAGTACATCCGGATTGTGGATATCTACTGTAAAAAAACCATCAATCCCTAATGAATTTATAACTTTCAGAATGGTTTTAGCAAAAGTGCACTCTCCAATTCTAAATAACTTATCTTGGCGAGCATATGCTAGATATGGAACAATTATAATTGTTTTAACAGCACCCATTAATTTTACCGATTCAATCATCATTAGTAATTCCAAAAAACAAGCATTTTGATTACCTCTGGCGCTTGGTCCCATCGATTGGATTATGAATACTTCCTTATTTTTGATAAGGGCTTCATCATCAATATTAATCCTTAGATAATTTTCTCCATCTGGGAAAGTTTTTGTTTCCACATTGACTGATTTTATTCCTAACTCTCTGCTGATTCTCATGCCCAACATTTGGGATGCTGGACCAATCACTAAAATCTTCTCCATTTTTTCAACCTCAATACATAAGAAAAGTTACATTCTAATTTATTTTTTTAATTCAAAGTTTAAGAAATTCTATTGCGTGATGAATAATTTCTTCTCTATGTCCTTTAAATGTGTGTCCTCCAGTATCATATTTAATGGCATTGCCATCACTTAATCCAAAATGATTTTTGATTAATTTTAAATTTTCGAATGGGATGAATTCATCATCTTTACAATGTGCAATAATAATTCTTGAATCATTTCCTATATCTATTTCTAATACATTTATGGGACTGATATAAGATATAACATCTTCAGGAAATTTAACTTTCGTGGTGTGGTAATCATACCTAGTACATAATGCTATCAATTTACTAACCCTCTTATCAAGGTAACCTCTTGTTAAAATTATCGCACCTCCTAAACTACGACCAAACATGGCGATTTGATCATTCAAAAGGCGGTCCTTCTGAGTTTCTAAGATCCAAGAAACAACACGATTGATATCATTGAAGATCTCCTTTATATGTTTTAGCCAAAGAGAACCAGTCTGCTTGCTTGTTTCACCATGCGCTCTGTGATCATAACCTAAAACATAAAATCCATTTAAAGCGAATTGCTCCGAAAAAAATTTTTCTAGGTATTTTCCTCTATGCTGATTTAATCCCGCCACATTGATAATGAATGGTGCTTTATTAGGAGTCTGTTCTGAAAAATAAATTGACCCCTTCAAATTTAAATTGGTTCCTGCTATTGGAATGTCGACAGTCTCTTCTATTATTTTCATTTCTATCATTTTTCCTAATCGTGTTTTAAGACATGTTTCTCTAAAACTTCTTTCCTCACGAGTTCACTGTCAGTCTTATTATATTTATCCACAATCTTAATTATATGTTCTGAAATTGCTGAGTGTTCCTCAATACAAGTGCTATTTTTTAAAAATTCTTCCCCGTGTCTAAGTGCAGATAAATTTTCATTGATCTTAATTAATTCAGTAGCCATGACACTATTTATGTATACCAAATCCGAGATCATTATCTTTAGATACATAATTAGTTTTAATTGATCTGACATGAAAAGATTAGTTGGAATTAAGATTAAATCTTTTCCAATCTAGAAATTAATTAAAAGAAAAATAGAAAAAAGATCAAAACGTATGAAACAACTCCAAGAATGATCAAGCCCAGCACTCCTAATCTTATGAAAAAGGTTTTTTTCATATCTTTCTCTTGATTGCTTTTTAAAAATTTAGCGAACTCTTTTATGTACTTATCAAATACATTGTTATACTTTAATTTTAAAGTGACAGGTATCCTATATTTTACGGTTGCTGTTTTAAATTCAATTACATCGATTGGGAAACAAAGGTAATAAAAAATTCCAATAATAATGATTATTGAAACTATGGTGCTGAAAATATTATCTAAAATTAAATTAAATGAATCCGCGAGCCCCCATCCAAAACCCAATTGGGAGATCAAGAAGATAAGCAATCCCGTATTGAATATAATATCAAACGCATCTAATTTTTTAAACCATTTTTTGGTGGAGATGGTCTCAACATTTTTAGCAGTTATATAATGAAATTTATATTGGAATCTTCTTCTAAAGGAAAATTTTTTTAACGTATCGCTATAAAAGAAAATATCCCCATTTGTATCACTAAAATCGTGACTAAAAGCTTTAAGGAGTAAAATAGAACCATATATTAATGCTAACCACCAAACTAATTGACCAAAGAAAACCATATTTATTAGCATAATTAGAGATAATATTACTAAAATTAAACCAAATTCCAGGTTAAATGTTTGAAGATGTGTGTTATCTAAATCTTTAAAAATTCCGTTATTTGTTTTTTCACCCTCTCGAGCCTCAACATCACATCCTAAAAACCTGCTAAAATTAGCTTTAAAAAGAGAAAGTTTCTTTAATTTGATGGGAGAAAACCACATCTCATATACTTTGGATTCTGTAACGATCTCAAAAAAATTTTGTTGGAAACAGACAAGAATTAATAAAGCTATTATCTCTATCATAGAGATCACGACAAAAACCCAAGATAACACATGCTCGGGAGCAGCACGTTCAGCACTAAATAATGGTATTGCTGTCATAAGTTGCATAACTATAAAAGGGAATAATGCAGGAATCCACAGAATTTTTGGACCCAAATAATTATTTTGATATCGAACGGCCTCTATATCTTTCTTTGGAACTTCTGTTAACCACGGGAATGCTAATCGAACTTCATAGAAAAAATAAAAATTTTTTGATTGTGAAAATATGCCCCGAAATAAACTTAAAACACAATACAATAAAAGACTTAATCCAAATCCTAATGCAGGCAATCCTGTTACATAAAACCACGATGGTCCCCCTAAGAAAACAGCACTTCCGTAAGGTACTTCATGACCAATGCCTGTTCCAAATACTAAAAGAGATATTAATCCTACTATTGTTAACAATATACCCGCAGCCAATCTTGTATATGCAAATGAATTGAATTTTATATACGTATCAATAGGTTCTCTCATATCTCTCATTCTTTTAAAAACAATTGAATTTTCTCTTAAATAATATGATGTGATGAAATATTTTGAAGTAATTATCATTCCAATTACTATTATAATGATATCAATGACAATGGAGAAATTTATTTCCATTATAATGACATCAAAATCAAATCCTAAAATAAGAAATAAGAATCCAATACAAATTAATAGAAGTCCTATTGCTAAGAAAAAAATACGCAGAATTTTCTTTTTTGGATGTATTGCTTTTAAGGATTCTATTTCTTGTTCTTTTAACAAGCTCATGGTTTTTCACAATTCTTTATTTATCAATATGATTACTTTAATTTTAATCTTTAAAAATTTTAGACTTCATTGAACATCTTTAATAATTAAAGAACTATCATTATCATATGGATTTTAAGGATTTTTATGATGGATTAATATCATCCTCATTCATGCTATTTTTATTTTCGTTCACATTGATTGTTGGAGCTCTCATTTTTAAACCGTATTTAGCATTGGAACCTAATGATAGAGATTTGATTGTAATACTGTCTGCAATTAGCATGTTAATTTCAGTAGTATATTTCTTTATTGCTTTAAGAGCGAAAAAAATCTATAAATTAGAAATTAGGAATGTGATCAAGTTTATGAAGAAAATTGGGATTATTAATATTATTTTTACACCACATCTCTTTTTCCTTATTTCCCTCATGGTTCTAAGCTTACAACTTATCCAAATAATGATCGCTTTAACTACATTAATAGAAGGAATTTTATTATTAATAATCTATAAACAGGCTTATGATTTATTTCTTAAAAACGCTAATAAAAGGGAAGAGGAATTTCAAAAAAACCAAAAATTGTATTTTAAAAATGAGTTTGTCAAAATAAAATAAGGTTTTTATTTGGCTAACTTTTCAATTGCAGTTTCTACCATTTTGAGTTTCACAGAATATTTTTCCATTAATTCAGCATACTTTTCTACGGTTATTTCATTTCCTTCTCTTAATGTCTTTAATTCATTTATTGTACGGACTATACCCGCTTTTTGATCAATTAATTTTTCTTTTTTACTGTAGGGTATTTTTTGTTCTAGCTTTTTTTGGGTGAAAGACTTAAATCGTTTCACATTAAGATCTTTTGGAACAAATTTTGTAAGAAAAATGGTGCTTTTGGGAACAAATGGAGCCAAATTTTCTGGTATAACAATGATAGGTTCAGGATCTTGGATTCTTTTTATTTCCTCATAGTCCAAGACGTCTACATTATTCTCATTCATCAATGTTTCAACAACTGATAAATTCACTCTTAGATTGTTTTTTTCGGCTTCTGAGAGATTAGTCAAACTTTCAAGCATTTCTTTCCAAATAATTTTTGATTTATCGTAATAAAAATTTGCCTTCTGTTTTAGACGAGTGATTTTCTCCATATTTATTGATGTGATTGATGAATCTAATGATGCTTGAGCTTTAAGCTGACAAGCTTTCCCCATATCATAATGAAATTGGGCCCTTAACTGTTGTTTTTTTTTCTCTTCATGTTTTCTAAGATAAAAGATTCTTTTTGAAAGTTGTGAAAGTCCAGCATATAGCTTTGAAGCAAAATACAAGTTGTTATTTGTTTCTTCCCGAAGGGCAGCGATACTCTGAGCTAAAACTCTCGCTTCTTCGGAGCTCAATTCTAAATTCTCAGATGAGAGTGTTGTTCCGATGTCATTTTGATAAGTACTCGAAGCGCTAAAATAAGCAGCAGTCTTGTACATTTTGCTGCTTTCGACCATCGCGACAATAGCATTTTCCCAATCCTCTTCTTCTTCGAATTTCTCAGAAAGTGAACTATAAGCTCTTGCCATTACCCATAGTGATCTAGCACATTCAATCATGAGATCCTTTATTTCTATTTCTCGATTGTTTTCACTGGGATCATTAAAAATTAATGTGATGTCTAAATCTTTTAATATCTTTGAATGATTTTCATTCATGTAATTGATATTCAAAATCTTGGTATATTCCAACACTAGATTTATATCATCCAAAGTAAAACTCTCTTCTTTATCTAATGCATCGCCTAAATGTCTAATTTTAAAGTGGAGGTAACGAATTCTTTGCATTAGCTCTTCTGGAAAATAAGTCATCTTTTCTAACTGTTTGTTGTCAAATTTAAGTTATTTAAAATAATTTGTGCATCACTTTAAAACTATCCCCCAAACTTATAATATTCACTTGCTTTATCATTTTCAAGACTAGTTAAAAGTGAGTAGTACGGAAATTAATCGAATTTTTATTTTTGAATTTATATCTGGTGGGGGATTCAATCACATTAACATTCCCATACCTTTATTTACTGAAGGATTTGGAATGCTGAAAACAATCATTGAAGATTTCAAAAATCTTGACTTTGAAGTTAAAACATTGTTAGACTATAGAATTCAACACGTGATTCGATACTTAAATGCTGACTTTATTGGGGAAATAAATCAAGACATGGATATTTTTCTTGAAGTAAAGAAAGCAGTTAAAGATTGTAAGTATGTCTTCATTATTGCTCCTGAATTTTCTGATATCCTAAACAAATTAACTAAAATTATGAAAGATCAGAATAAAATAATTCTAAGCATGAACTTAGAAGCAATTAGATTAGGGTCCTCCAAATTTGAAACTTATAACTATTTTAAGGCTCAAGGAGTATCCACTCCCTTAACTTATCACCTACCGTCTCATTTACTGTACGAAGATCATGTCATGAAAATAATTTCAAAATTAAAATTACCCGTAATAATCAAACCAGAGGATGGAGTTGGAGCTGAATCCATTTTCTATTTTGAAAATAAACAACAGATTTCTTCTTTTTTTACTTCTACCCCAAACTCCTTAGAATCAGGTAGAAACTACATTGTACAAGAATATATTCCCGGGGATGATATGAGTGTATCTATTATAGGAAATTCCCAGGATCAAAATATTTTATCGATTAATGCTCAATTCGTTGAAATTAACAAATTAAATAGTAAATCTTCTTACTTAGGAGGATGTACTCCAATATCGAATTATGAAAATATTGATAAAATATTAATAATATCATTTCAGAAACTAAATTTGAAAGGGTTTATAGGATATTATGGGATTGACTTTATTAGAAAAACAGATAATACTTTAAGCTTTATAGAAATTAACCCAAGATTGACAACCTCATATGTTGGGATTAGAAATATCACTAAAAATAATCCCCTTTTATTAATTACACAACCTGATATTGACATAAATACTATCATAGATACTACTCATAAATATTTCTCCCATTTTTATAGCTTACATTTGAGATATGAAGGGGATCTCTCATTGAATGAAGTAAACAAGGAGTTAATTCCTCAGATTATGAAAGAAAATGCTCCTATTGTATCACCACCATTAGCGTTAGATGAGGATTCTATATTTACTTGCTTTATCGCAACTAAAGCTAAAGACCTGATTGATTCAAAAAAGCAAGAAACTCATTTAATTACTAGATTAGAGAAAAGAAACTTTAGAGTTTTTAAATAGATATCATTAAAATAATAGAAAAACCTCCATAATGCAACATTAAGGAGAGTATAAGGGCATTTTCAATTCTTAATTGTTTATACGCGGTGATACTGTAGGTAAGCAACCATAATGACCACACTTGGAATATAATCATGAATATGTTGTCTAATATCCCAATAAAAGGAATTTCAATTATCATTAGGACAAGAAAGAAATAATGTATCATTAAATATAGTACTGAAGGAAAAAATATGATAGCAAAGGTGCTCAAGAACTCTTTAGTATTACCTTTCTTTTTGTAAAATACACGATATATTGCTTCAATAAGGCAAAAGAAAACAAAAAAATTTATTATGAAGAATACGAAATTAAGAAGGGGTGCATAAACAATAGCTGGAATTGTCCCAAATAATAAAAAGAAGGGATATAATCCATTTAAAGCACAAAAAATACCTCCTGAGAACAAAATAATGATAGAAAAGGTGATAACAAGAATGCTTGGTTTGCTATTTTTAGCGATAATTTTTTTTGGGGTAAGATGCATCAGCCCCTTCAAAAGAAATGAATCATAATCTTTTTTCGAAATATCATATGATGGGGATCCTAAATTATTCCTAATCGAATCATATGCTCGTATTCCCAAATCTGTAAGATAATATTTTTTATCCGATTTTTGTTGGATTAAAGTTGAAAGCGTATCTAAATGATGATAGATCGTACCTGTACTTACATTTAATTCTTTTTTTAGTGAGGTAAATGAAGAAAAGCCATTTTCTCCTATAATCTCTATTATTCTTCTCCTTATTTTATGCCCTAAAGCATAGTAGAAATTTGATTCAGATTCTTGGCTCTTATTATTTCCTTTCGTTGATTCGTTTTCCGTATTAATTTTGACTCCCTTCCTCAGGATTATTATTTAATTTTAAAACGTTCAATATATCTAATAAGATCAAGAGAGCTCCAATAACCGCAAAATAAAATCCCATTTCTGCACCACCGATATAAGGGAAATCATTAGGTATAAATTTAAAAATGAAAATTAAGAAAAATCCGAGTCCAATAAAGTTGATGATTACTGAATTAAGTTTATATTCTAATTTATACAGGACAAGAAATGTCCCTATAAAACAAATGCTTCCACTAATCAGAGGAAATATATATAAAAATGAATCCTCTATAGCTACCGAAGTTGTGATCAAATAAATATCAAATAAGGATAATCCAGAATACCAGGATGAAAATTGAGATACAATCAAGAGAAAAGAACCAATGATCCCCATCAGTCTTAAATCAATATACTTTTTAATATCCATGTTATTCTCCAATAAGATAAAAATTGAAATATATAAACATTCAAATAGTATAAAATAATAAGATCATATTAATTTAATTTCTAAACCTTAATATAAACCGAATTTTAATGGAAATTGATTCTCATGTCGTCAGAAGATCACGATTATAACAATTTAGATTCCATCCCTCTGTCTGATTATTTGAAAACGGTAATCCCTATTGAAGAAATACGGGACTATGCATCTCTTCAAAGAATCTATAGTATTGATTTTGTAAAAGGCTTTGCTATTGTTATGATTATGTTTGCACACACTGCTGGAGCTTGGCTGAATTCAGAATGGATCTTTCTTTATGGCCTACTCTATACTGCAATGGATATTTTTGGTCCCTCACTATTTATATTTCTTTCAGCTTTAAGTGTTGTTTTTAGCATAAAAAAGAAGAAAGGAGATATGTCAGAAAAAGTAATTCGGAATCGAATTATGAGTAGAGGTGCAACTATTATTTTTATTGGAATTCTATTCAATATTTTCTCATTTGAATTTACTATAGCGGGATATCCATTTCCTTTAAATTTATGGGGCTGGAATATCTTGATGTTTATCGGATTCTCTCAAATATTTTCATTATATGCCCTTAAATTAAGTAAAATGACAAGAGCAATGATTGGGGTGCTTATCATTTACTTTTCTGATGGGATTCGTGAATTTTTATTTATCGGAAAAGAAGCGGGTAATCCAATTATTACTTTTATCCATTATATTGTTGTGTCTCCTTCTCCCATGACACCTCTTCTACCTTGGCTAGCAGTCTGTTTCATTTCTACAATCTTTGGAGAATTATTAAACGATGCTATGATGGGTGGACGGAAAAAAGATTACATTCAGTTATTTCGAAGCTTTGTGTTATGGGGCTCATTATTCGTAATTGGTGGGATGTGGTTAGGTAGGCAAATATACGTGCCGGGAGATATATGGCAAAACGCAGATTATAATATTATTGGAACCCTACCTCTGCAAGAATATCCTCTTATGTCTTTACTGGCTGATATGAATTCACAAATGTTTATTCCAGAAATAAGATATCCTGGAATGTGGGAGTTTCTTATTCGTGGAAGAGGTCCGAATATGATTTATAATCTGGGTGCAGCACTACTCCTTATTGGAATCTGTTTCTATATTATAGATATAAAAGAAAAAAGGAATTATTTTATTAGCATGTTGAAGTATTATGGAAGGGTCTCATTGAGTCTTTTCTTAGTGCATTATATTTATGTCACATTATTTTTCAGATCTCTTGATTTTGTATTATATGTTGTTATCGTTATTTGTTATGCTGGTCTGATGGGATTCTTCATGTTTCTCTGGAACGAGTTTTATAATGGAGTAGGATCACCAGAATGGATCATGATACAAATTGGGCGCATAGGGCAAAAAACAGGACATAATGTAAAAAAGGAGATTCATGTCATTGAAGAAGAAATTAAAGAATCTGTCCAAAAAATAAAACAAAAGCATGATTAAATTTATGTAAAGTTTAGAAAATATGTATTAATTTTTTCAAATTTACTACATTCATTATAAACATATAAATATGGTTAATATAATATATCAAATATACTTGCGATGATTCTATTCTATTAATTAAATCAATTAGGTAATTAAAATTTCTGAAACATTCAAATTCAAGATCACTCTTTTCGGAGCAGGAGATGTAGGTAAAACATCTTTATTGATAAGGTACATAAAGGATTATTTTAGTGTTGACCTAAAACAAACCATAGGTTCAAATTTCTTGATTAAGGACGTTGAGTTAGAAGAAAACGTTAATGTACGCTTACTTTGTTGGGATATCGGCGGACAAGATACCTTCGCGAAGCTAAGAACAATCTATTTTAAAGGAAGTAATGGTGCTCTTGGAGTGTTTGATTTAACCAATACCCAATCCTTATTAAAATTACCTGGATGGATAAGTAGTATTAAAAAATCGGTAAAAAAAGCCATTCCAATGATATTATTGGGTAATAAGTCCGATCTTGTTCGCCAAGTAGAAAGATCAGAAGCAGAAGATCTAGCAAAAAGGTTAAATTGTGAATATCTTGAAACTTCAGCCAAAACAGGCGAAAATGTAGAGTTAGCATTTGAAACAATAGCAAAGGCTTGTTTAAACAATGTTTTACAATGAATATATTCTTATTCTAATATATGTTAAAAAACCTTTTTTAGATGTAATAACAGAAGAAGAGTATTTAATCTATAATAATATTAAATTCGTGTAGAGATTTAATCAGCTCACCAATGTCTACAAAACGAATTCCGTTTATCCCCAATTCCGAAGCGGCTCTGATATTATTAAAACCATCATCAATAAAGATAATTTCCTCGGGTTTGCATCCTGCTTTTTGAATTGCGATCTCAAACATCTTACTATCCGGTTTGGTTAAATGCACTTCGTGAGATAAGATAAATTCATCAAAAAGTGGGGTTTTTGTTGGATCCGATTCCCATATATTCCATTTTTTTTTCTTAATATAGTTCCAATGACTAGAATTGATATTTGACATGCACATCATTTTGAGTTCATTATTTTTCCTTATTTTTTTAACCAATTCAACCATTTCCTCATTTATCTCTGAAATAATGCTATTAAACGCGTCAAAAAATGCTTTTTGATTAAGATTGCATACTTGTAATAATTCACACGCTTGATTGTAAAATTCTTTATCACTTATTTTACCTTGATGATATGTATCAGATTGCCGAAAAAATTCCATCATAATGGGTGTTTTAGGTTTATTTAAGGGAGACGGTGTAATTACCTCATTAAAGAATTGATCGAAGTCCAAATCAAATATCACATCTCCTAAATCGAAAATAATGCATTTAATTGTCATTTTCTGAAATATACCTAAATTGATGAAAATAGTAATCGAATATGAAATTAAAATATAATCTTTATATTTTATTTTTTGACTATATCTTTGTAATTTGTAGAGAAACTATTGTTTCATTTCCTAAAATATACTTTTGTTGAAAATTTTCGAAGTGGTATCGGTAGTTTATATTTCGGAAAACCTTCAGTGTCATTTTCTAACATTTCAAGTAATTTACTTAATTTCCAGTTTTTGAATTGTTCAGTAGTGGATTTTTTAGGACCAAATGGTTTTCCTATTAGCCTCCTTCTCACAGATATCTCTTGCTTTTCTTGCTCGTCTTTGCCAATAATAATAACATATGGAATCCACTCGATTTCAGCTTGTCTAATTTTTTTACCCATGGTTTCATTACGATCATCAAAATCAGTCCGATATGATTCCTTATTAAGGATATCTAATATTTTTTCAGCATATTGCATCTGCTCATCACTGATTGATATGATGCGTACTTGTATTGGTGATAACCACGTTCTAAAACCTGGGACGATTTTATCTTTATTTCGTATTGCTGATTCAATTAAACCCCAAAGAATACGTTCTACTCCTCCAGTTGGAGAATTATGGAGTATAATGGGATATTTTTGTTTTCCATCATCATCCGTAAACTTAATATCATATTTCTGACGTTTAATTCCCTCATTATCAACCATATATTCTAAGGAACTTTCTACATCAATTTGATTAGTAGCTAATGTTGCCGTTCTATTTTGTGCTGATAAAACCGTTCTTTCAAATTTCAAGATAAAATAATAATATCTATCTTCCCATAATTCTAAGAGAGCTGGTTTATTTTCAGAGTTTAAAAGCTTTACAATCCATTCCTTATTTTCCTTATAAAATTCTTTAGTGGTTCTAAAAACTATATTTGAAATAACTCCCAAATCACTTTCTAGATCTCTGATTAATTTATATTGTTTAATGAATTCTTCAACTGCCAAATCGAGATCTTTACATAGAGTATGTAAATCAGGCATCATAAATCCTCTTAACCTTCTTAATCCGCTTAATTCCCCTTCCATTTCTCTCCTAAAATCATATTGTTCAAATTCATATAATTTTAAAGGAAAATAGTGTGGTTTGAGAATCATTTTGCTTACCATATCAAAGAGTAGAAAATCAGATGCAAATCTTAATAAAAATCTATCTCTCCCTGATTCTACCCAATAAGTGCGTGCTGGAAAGCGTGCGGTTTGAGCAGTTAATTTTTTATTCTTAACCGTATACATGATCGGAGTATCGATGAGTAAAGCTCCATAATCAATTAACCGATCTTCAATAAAATTTTTAATAAGATTTTTCATTATCATTCCTTTTGTATACCAACGAAATATGCCTTTATCACTGTTAGGATCAAAATCGACTAGTTCAAATTCTTTCATGACATTAATATGAACAGGTTCTATTGATTTGTCCTCTCTCTTTGATCCGAGTTCAGATTTGATAAATAGAAAGAAATCATCATCTTTGACATTTTTTAAAGGGTTTATATTTTTATCTTCGTCAAATTCTATGTTTTCTTCCTCACCTGAAGGGAATAATATTTTAAATTCAGCATTGGTAATGTGTTCTTCTGGTTGAATATATAATTTTACATCTCTATACATTTCAGCAACCTCATGTCCAATGCAATTTATCTTAAAAGATTTATACCATCCAAAGGGAGAAAATGCAGCCTCAATACCTCTATCTTCTAGAATTTGAGCAATTTTAGGGCAAACCTCCATTGCATTAGCTTCATTACTTAGGAATTTACTGAGATGAGCCCATGGATACACAAGGACTTTATCAACTGTATACATTTCAGGTTTTTTTATTAATTCTTTTAAATTACGCAAATTTCCTTTTATCGTTTTTGATTCTATTTTCTTATTATATGCCCTTATTTCTTCATTTTCAATTCTTATTTTTTCTGGAAATTCTGAAATCTGCAATATAGCATCTACAATTACTTGAGCACCTTGTTTAGCAATCATATCCGTATCATAAGTATCTTGATCTTCTACGGAAACATATGCAACGAGGACCAATCCATCCATTTTTATGATTTTTTTGGGAAAATCTTGTGGATTGCTCGTTGCTTCTTTATTTTTAACTACTTCTACTCCATCGGAATGAATTAATAAAATTTTCATAATTATCTCTCTTCTTTGCTTCTTTCACCATTTATATATAAAAAATTCTAAATACTTATGATAATTACCTACAATTAACTTTCAAATTAATAATAACTAAAATATTTATCTATTCACATGAATCTTAAAGGAATTTTCTCTGAATTAATAGAAAATTTAGATAAGCTTGATAATGGTAGAGAAGAAATACTCAAAAAATCTCGGCAAATTATTCGAGATTGCAGTGTTGCAATAAAGAATATTCATAGAAATGAAGTTGATCTCTATCAAGATAAAGTAAATAAAATTCAATTAAATTTAGTCGACCTACAACATTTGATCACTAAAGATGTTGGAGCATTTTCCAAATATCTAAAAGTTCCAGAACAAGAATATGCTGAAGCGATTTCCTTAAATGCTATTATCAACAGCAAGGTCCTACCCTCTCCTAACGAATTAAAGATTGATCCTCTTAATTACGCATTAGGATTAGCAGATGTGATTGGAGAACTCAGAAGATACGTATTAGATAATATCCGTAGTTCAAATATACAAGATTTAACGAGAATTCTAGAAATTATGGATGAGATTTATGCAGAACTCTTTTCCATTGATTATCCTTCTGGGCTAACTCAAGATTTAAGGCAAAAGACAGATCAAGCAAGAGGAATTATCGAAAAAACACGAGGGGATATATCAATATCACTTCAAATGAATAATTTAAAGGAATGTATAGAAAAAAATATTGAATACAAAGAATAGAAGCTTAATAGTAGAGCTACTGATTAATAATTTAGATTAAAAGTGGGAATTCATGAATAAAAAAGTACTAATTGCTGGAACATTTGACTTAATCCATCCCGGACATCTTTTTTTAATCAATGAAGCCGCTAAATTGGGAGATGTACATGTTATTGTATCGACCGATAAAAATCGTGAATTATATTCGGGTGAAGCTCCAATTGTTCCTGAAAAACAGCGACTTGAAGTTATTAAAGGAATAAAAAATGTAAAAGTTGCTAGATTGGGTCGAAGTGATAACGATACTCTTGAAACCGTTAAAGAAATTAATCCTGAGATCATATTATTAGGTCCTGATCAGAAGTATGATATTGCGACCTTGGAAAAGGGTTTGAAAGATCACGGTTTGGAGAATATATCCATTCAACGTCTTCAGACTTACTATGATAAGTGTGAATTACATTCTTCAAGATTAATAAAGCAAAAAATCTTAGAACGATATAAAAATAAATAGCTTAAAATAATTATGGAAAGTAATGAGGAAATTTCCCCAGAAAATTATGCTAATTGGTTTGCTTTATTAAAGCTATGCCAACTGACAAGACATCAAGATTCAATTCAAATTAGTAGTTTAGAGTTTGGTGAATTGCTTAATTTGAGTCAACAGACTGGAAATCGGAGAATAAATGATTTGGATAAATTAAATTGGATAGATCGTAGAGTTGAGGGAAAATCTCAGAGCATCTCCATTACTGAAAAAGGTGCCACTGTAATGCTGAATGTCTATAAAAATCTTAAGGGTCTGCTTGAATCCATCTTAATTGTTGGAATAGTTCGTGAAGGTATGCATGAAGGTGGTTATTATGTCTCTATTAAAGGGTATTATGATCAATTTAAAACTAAATTGGGATTTGAACCATTCAAGGGTACTTTAAATTTGGAATTGAGCGATACTGGTATATCAATTTTAAGAGAAAAATTAGATAATGTAGCTCCTGTAATAATTGAAGGATTTAAAGATCAAAATAGAGAATATGGACCAGTAAAATGTTACGATGTTTTTATATCACGATTAGGAGATAGAACTCTGCGAAGAAAAGCTGCGATATTAGATATAAAGAGAACGCATCATGATAAAAATATCATTGAAGTTCTTGCCAAGCCATATTTGAGAGATCTTTTTCATTTGAAAAATGGAGATAAGCTTATCATCGATTTTAATAAAAAATGATTAATTAGCTTTTTTCTGAGTCTGAAATCATTAAATTAATTTTTTTAAATCTGAATATTGCTGTTGCGATAACCAATAGCAAAAATAACGAAATAAATTCATTAAGATAACCGAAATAAAATGAAAGAAATGAAGTCAAGAAAATATAGAACAATCTTTCAGATCTTGCCATGAGTCCAATATCAAAGTCTCCATCGTACAAATTTTGGGCTCTGGATCTTGAATAACTAATCATTATTGAAGCAAAGAAAGAAATGGTAATTATCAACCTCATATCGATGATATTCCATAATATTTCATTCCATCGATTTATTAGAAGTGCGAAAAATATAAGAAATTCACTTAATCTATCCATAGTAGAATCAAATATTCCTCCAAATCGAGAGGTGGTGTTCCTTAATCGTGCAATAGCACCATCAATCCCATCAAAGATGCCTGTTAAGAAGACGAAAATTGAAAAAAACACATAATTAGAAAAAAACACTAGGATTAAAAAACTGATAAACGAGCACGTTAGCATTGTAATTGTCGCTCCGTTCGCAGACAACCCTATTCTACTTAAGATTCGGGCCGAAAAATTTATGAGTGGTTTAAATAATCTTCGTAAACGGAATTTTGAAGCCATAATACTATCAAATCTTATTTTATCTAGTCTTCCTCTTCAATAATCTGTTCAATTCTTTTAAAACCAAGAAGACTCATTGCAAATCCGACAAAAAGACAAATAAGGTACAAAATGACAAGATTACTCACAAACAAGGCGAACACGTCAATCCGTATTAATATAATCTGGTAATCTAATTCGAAATAAAAAATGGAAGTCCACGTGCTAATCATGTAATACGTAATAAAAATTAGAACACTCGCAAATATGTTGTAGGTTGCAATAATTTTTTGTCTCAGGACTAATGCCATTAAACCTGCAAATAATAATAGTAAAAAAGAAATCAATGAAAATAATGATAATACAAAGAATATCATATTAAAATTAGCCAAACGGATTGAATAATGCGGGTAATTCTCATAAATTCGAGTTCCGGTGCCTCCTATCAGGAGAATAATTATTGTAAAAGATATAATGATAAGGAGATTACTAAATGTATTTAAATAGAAATATATCTTGGACATTTTTGATACATCGACATTTAATTGCTTAATCGTAGATGCAAAAAACTGCTCTCTTAAAATCTGAAGTTCTCGTATTATATCTCGTGGAGTTTTATTTGTTATTTTTTTGATTTTATACGTTTCATGCTTACTTTTAAGATCTCCTATTAAACTTCTTGCTTTATTACATTTTCTTGCAGTAGTATTCCTCCCTTCATAATACCAAATCAGATTTCTAGACGAATCTACGATAACGACAATATCACTTTCATTGATATCATCAGCTTGATGCCATTGGTTATTTTTGAATTTATACGCATATAGATTAGAAGACATATTGAAATCTTGAAATTCTTTTTAATTTATATAATACTTTATAATTTAATACAGTAATATATTGTTTTTTGATATTAATAATTTAAAATTTCGGATTAAACACAAATGAAGTTGCGAATAGTATTGAAAACAACAACCAAGAAAAATAAAGCCGTTTCAATTAAATTCAATGTTACTCCTTCTAAGCATTTGGGATTTATTAATTTCATTAATCTGGCTTTAACTGAAAATAAATCTGTAAAATTGGCTCTTGAAACAATTGATGATGCTGGTAATAAAAAGGAAAATTTAATAGAAGGAACATTTAACTTAAATAAAATTGAAAACTAGGTGGAATGAATTTGAAATTACGATTAGTTTTAATGACAACAACTAAAAATGGGAGGGAAATATCTATCAAATTCACCATTGCTCCTTCAAAACATATGGGATTAATCAACTATTTAAATCTCGCGCTCACACAAAAAGAACCGGTGAAACTATCATTTGAAAAAATAAGTAAATCTGGCGATAAAGAAGAAAGTAAGGTAGAAGGCGTTTTTCAACTAGAGTGTAAGGATGATCAAGCATTAAAAGCTCTCATGCAGCAAATCGAAGAAAAAATGCGTAAGAAAAAAAAAAAACATCAAAAAAGAATATACTAAAGATACTTGGATTAGTTAATAGTTATAAAACCTAGCTTGATGAGATTTTTGCAAATATTATATACTTCTATATGAGAGATACTTAATTCTTTAGCAATATCTTCGATAGAACTCTTTCCATCAATTTTATTAAAAACTTGATAAGATTTTTCACCTGTTAGATAATGTTTAGGATTAATATTCAAGGAACTCACACTTTTTGGTACTTGAATGCAATATTCTGGGACGGATTGAGATTTCCTACTATCTTCTCTCAGAGCTATTAAATCTGATTCTTCATTTAACTTTTCTTCTACATTTTTAAAAAGATCCAAAACTCTTTCTTTAAAGTGCAAGTCATTTTCTTCGATTTCTTCATATTGATAATTTTCCAAGATCTCATCAAAAGACTTAAACGCATTTCTCCTCCCACTCCAGTTTAATATTTGATTGATATTATATTTTTTTAAAAAAGTTTTACTAATTTTTCTCAGGATCCTTTGCACGTTTACTGCTTTTGAAGTTTCATCGTATGTTGCAAGATATATTAAATTTGGGATACTACAATCTTTTAAAAATGATAATTTTAACTCATTGTTTGATAGTTTTAATTCACTAATAGTTCCTAAATCTTCAAATGAATCAGAGAAGGAATTTAAAGCAGTGAAAAATCCAGATATCATGATTAAAGAATCACTGTGACAAAATACATTACTCGGATTGGAAAAATTTTTTACCAAAAGTGGTAATCCATCTTTTATAATTATAAAATCATGTATCATGGGTTATTTTCCAATTCAATTTCGTTCAAACTTATTTTTAAAAGACATTTAAAAAGTGAAATAAAACCTACTTCCAATTTAATATTAATTTTTACGTTCTTATAAAGAAAAAAAAAAGTAATATCGTGATAATATGTATGAACTTTAAATTGCATAACAAACTCTTGTAATTAGGTTAGCATGATAAAAATAAAATCCCCCGGTCGCATATGCCTTTTTGGCGAACACCAAGATTATCTGGGGTATCCTATAATTTCATTGGCTATATCTAAATACATTTATATCGAAGCAAAAAGAATATCAGAATCAAAATTTATAATAAGCTTGCCAGACACAAATGAATCTATTAACATTCTCTTGAATCAAAAGGAATTAGATTACAAATCAAAACGAGATTATATCAAGAGCGGATATAATCTTTTTTTAAGAAGGGGAATTAAATTTCAGAAAGGGTATGAAATATTAATAAGGGGGGATATTCCTATCAATGCGGGAGTAGCTAGTTCTTCAGCATTGGTAATCGGTTGGCTGTTTTTTCTGGATCACATCACAAACCATGCATTAAGTAAATTTCAGTTAGCCCTTGAAGGATACAACGCAGAAGTGAGGGAGTTTAATGAAGCTGGGGGAATGATGGATCATTTTACTGCTGCTTATGGAAAATTAATATATTTAGAACAAAAAAATTCAAATCCCTATCTCGAAAATTTTGATTTATCTATAAATGGTTTGATTTTGGGAAATTCTCTTGAAAAAAAAAGGACTGTAGAAGACTTAATTAATGTAAAAGAGAGTTCTCTCAAAAGCTTTACTGCCTTGAAGGAATCAATGCCAAAATTCGATCTTTTTAAAACCGTGCTGGATGATGTGATTCCTTTTTTGTCAACTTTAAAAAAAGAATACAGAAAAAAGATAGTTGGAAATTTAAAAAATAGAGATATAACTAAAATGGCTATTAAATTAATAAATGAATATTATCAGACCATCAATGAAGGAAATTCTCCTCAACAGATAGCCTTTTATACTCAATTGGGTAAACTATTAAATCAGCATAATCAAAATCTAAGGGATAATATCAAAATTTCCACGAAAAAGATTGATAATATGATAACAAGCAGTCTTAAAGCAGGGGCTTTAGGAGCAAAAATTAATGGATCTGGATTTGGGGGTACGATGTTTGCTCTATCACTAAATCAAAATGATGGTATAATGAATGCAATTGAAAATGTTGGAGGAAAAGCAGATATTCTCAAAACTAGCAATGGTGTGGATATATATTAGATATTTAATCCATTCTTTTAACCTTTTAAAAGTTTAAATATTAATAAATACAAATAATTAACATAACTCTTTATAACGTGATTGATGTGAGGATTCGATCCAGAAAGAATTTAATTTATAAATATATCGTAGTTTCATTTCTGCTTTCTCTCCCAGTTATTGGGTTTTTTTCATATGTGGGTTTTGCTTTTTATATAATTGATGATGTAGCATCTTTTACATTTACATTAGATCCTCCGAATACTACATATTTTATCCCTCTTGACCAAATCGAAGGAAATGCTACAAATATGGAAAAAATGGCAGAGTTATTCGATTGGCAACTTGAAAAATATCACATTCCTTCTAATATAAGTATCGATATAACTTTTTCAAATGATAATTATAGCGAAATCTCCTCTTGGGATGGAACTGATAATGGTGCCCTACATTTAGGGTATACTCTAGCATCTCAATGCTTTCGATATAAAACAGCATTAGATTCGGCAGATGCTGATGAATTGGCAAATGCTACGCGCATGGTAAAGAAATGTGTTACGGGATTCAGCAATATGCTAGCTGCGCCTAATGGTGGTATTGGTCCCGATTATCCTGGAATGCCTGCAAGGTTTGTTTCTTCTCCAGAGAATAGGAAATATCATGAATGGTTGTTTCAAGAAGATCCCAGACATTTTAATGGTACGGGACCTTATAAAAATTGGCGCGTAAGACTACACACAAGCAGAGATGAATTAGCTGGTTATTATTTAGGTTTCTCAAGCGTCCTTAAATTTATTGATCCCTCCGTAAATGAAGATAGTCGGTGGTGTGTGGAAAGAATTCGACTTTTAACGGAACAATTGATTGAGGGATTTAAAAAAACCAATTGGCTTGTTCTTGGGGGCGAAGGAGAACCCGTCGGATCGGATCTTAATGTTTACTTTCCGGATACTGTATGGCGCCTTACATTACTTCGAATTGGTGCAACATCATCACCTGATAAATATGATTCACTTTATCAATACGAAGCTACTAAAGTAATGTCTATGGTGGGAGCAGGGAAATCTAGCTCTCAAAATACCTTTTATGATACTTATGCTTTAGCATTTAGCATGGATGTTATGTTTTCATTAATCATATTAGAAGACAATCCCACATTACAACAACATTATATCAAGAATTTCGAATACGGTTTTTACGACTATTTACGTTATCATCGTAATGCGTTTTTTAATATCGTTCATTTAACTTTCATGTCTCTAATTCCAGACTCTTCGATTTATGAAAACACAAATTATAATGACGATACAATTAAGTGGGATATTCTCGATCAATTATGGCGTTTTAATACATCAGGATGGGGTGAAGGCATCAGAAATTACAATACAACTATTCGAGCGAATTCTACCAGGGCTACGAGTTTAAATTCTGAAATTAGATCGATGGAGATAGAACCAAATAAAGCAAAATGGAATTATTTCTTTTCAAATCACCCTTTTGGAGGATTATTCAAATGGATTGGTGATGAATTTGGATTTGATGAACCCACTTATGTAAAACCCTTAACAGTGTCAGAAATGGGGGTTCATCAATTCTTATGGGAACATAGCAAGCTAGCAGGCACAGGTGGAGATCCCATAGGAGATGGATTAAAACAAGTCATTCCAAATTCATATTTAGTAGTTTTTTGGCTTGGAAAAGCCATGAATATATTTTAACCAATAGACATTGGTCTATAGATCTTTTTTTTAATAAAGTTAACTTAAAGTGATATACATAAAAATTGTGATAATTAATGGTTAAAGAAAGATATTATTCGAAAGGAAAATACGAGGCTCCAATGGAAACTTTTGGAGTAGGTATTGTTTTTCTAATTGTTGGTATTATATCCCTAGTTTTAATGACTTTTAGAATAGATTTTATTGGTCTAAGTTATTGGGGATATTGGCTCTTTATACCCGCTTTTTTCATAACAATTGGGGGATTTACTCAAATTAATACCAATAGGAAGTTTCAAAAAGCAGTTAGGGTAGCTTTAATAGATAGAGATTTTCAAGGAAATCACAAATTGGAAGACATAGCATTAGAAGTTGGAATTAAACCAAAAGATGTATTAAGAGTCTTGGTTGATCTACGAGATAAAGGATACGTTAAATATAAATTCAATTCAGA
>CAZOYD010000034.1:0-36443 GCA_964583985.1 uncultured archaeon | reverse complement strand
TAACAAATTAAGTTTAAATGAATCACAAAATTTAAACTTCATAACCCAAAATTAACGATTTTGTGAGATATCTTCGCAAAGGTGCATTGACAATTAAGTTAAAAGGAATGGATAAATTCCGGGAAAAAATACCTAAATTTTCAGGTAAAAAAATAGCCTTCTTTGGACTATATGTTTTATTTATATTATCAAGTAGTCTCATGATATTGTTCTTTTTAGATAATCTCCCTCTCTTACTCAATTCAGAAGGATTATTAGGAATGATTAGTCCATGGCTTCCAGTTATTGGAGTAATAAGCGTTGAAATTGTTGGAATTATTTTGACGTATCAAATGTGGTTTTGGCGTGAGCGTTTAAAAGCTAAATATGGCGCCCTATCTTATCAAAAAGTATTTCTTGCTGGATTTGCCGGGATCCTTATTTTAATCGCCATCTCATTTCACATGTTCATTCCTTTCAGTGCTATAAATTCTCAATTTTGGTCAAATGGAGTATATGCGTTATTTACTAAAACCTTTACTTCGTATTTTCTACCAATTTCATTCATATTAGACGTTATTAGGATAGTAATTGGAATATTAGTATGTATCCTCGCAATTCTCATGATGGGTCGATCGCTTTCAACTTTTGGGTTTGATTACATGACAGTAATTTATTTATATTTTCCCGAAGAGAGCTCACTTCAAGAACATGAGATATATTCAGTAATACGCCATCCGATGTATTCTGGATTAATTTACTTATGTACTGCTGGTTTCATTTTGCAATTTAATCTCTACCATGTGTTGTTTTTTATTATATATTATCTTGGTTTTTCCTTCCACATCTATTTTATAGAAGAAAAAGAGTTAATTAAGCGATTTGGAGATTCTTATATTGAATACCAAAAAAAAGTTCCAGCTATATTCCCATATCCTACGAAATTGAAGATCTTTTTTAAGTTTATATTTGGCAAAAGCAAATAATTTTAATTTTATTTCCTATATCTCTATAACCTTATAGAAAGTAGGTTAATGAATAAAAAATAAGATAAAAAAGTTATTTTCCCCTACAATGGTTGTGCATCTGGACGGGATTCTGTAGCTGGTTTCCCTTCTATTCCCCAATGAGCTTTAGGAACTTCATGGATAAGAACTTCTACTGCTAGGGCAGGAATACCCATATCAGTAAACACTTTAGTTATTCCTGCTATTAATTGTTTTACATTATCCTCAGAAATTCCTTTCCACATGTTGACATGAACGATTGGCATATTTTATCACCTTAATTCTCCTAATAATCTTATTGTTAATAAAGTTTTTCCGAACTAATATAAGGTTTAGATTTACACGCTTTTTATGCCCCTTAGTTTTTAAATAAGTAATTTAATAACAATGAATAATTTTTTTTACGTAAGAATTGAATTAAAAAAAGTGGTTAAAAGAATGAGTTCTGAAAACAAATCATTAGAAAATGCTGTAATTGTGGATATGGAAAATCAGGATTTAAATGAAAGTATTTATAAAGCATTTGAACAAGCAAGAATTTTAAGTCTAATCCAAAAAGCTCAAGAAATATTTGTACACATTCCTTTAGGTGCTACCTTTTTCCGCGATGGAGTTCCCCTTGAGGCGACATATTTGAATGTTGAGCTAGCTGAAGCAATTATTTCAGTTTGTTCCGGAAAACCCATTACTTTTTACGAGGCACCAGCAACAGCCCATCGGGACGTTAAAATTCTATTTGAAAAATTAGGTTATCATAAACTTATCGAGAAACATTCACAAACTCGAGTTCTCTTTCTCGAAAAGGATACAATGGATAAAAATGATATTGTTTCCTTGAATTATGGATTTGATTATCCCCCCATTGAACTCCCTGGATTTCTTTTTGATAAAAAAAACTTAATTATTAGTTTTAGCAATCCAAAAGCACCGTTTTCCGAGAAAGTAGCCGGATTTAAAGGTTTACCATTCTCTCTCAGTGGAAAATCGCTAATAATGGGTTCTACCTTGTTCTCTAAGAAAAATTTATTGCATCTAGCTTTTTCAGATATTGGATTAGGATTAAAAGGCTATATCGTCGATGCTTTAGATAAAATTTATGAAGCAGGTGTTACGTGTGTTGGAATTAACGGTGGTCGTTATGCAGGAGCAATGATCGAAAATGTTAAAGTAACTCCCGTTGAATGGAACTTGCTCACTATATCTAAAAACACTGCTATTACAGATGCAGTATCCGCAGAGCTTATGGGATTTAATCCTCAAGAAATCGGTTATTTCATTGAATTGGCTCAAAGAGGTTTAATTCCTTTTGATCTAAGCACAATACCTGTGATTGAGATGGGAAATGGACGAACTCGTATTGAAAGTCAGTTAAAAGAAAATAATCCTTTTCTTTCACAAAAGTCTCCAATTTCTACACGACAGTGGATATTTGGGCTTTTAAGTCAAATGTCGTTCAAGGATAGGCTCCATATCATGAGGAAAATCATGCCTTCAGTTCTCCGATATCAAATTGGAAAGAAAAAAAAACAACCAAATTGAACCGAATTTTGTTTAATATTCAAATTCACCAATTATTTCATAATGCTGAGAGGATTGATCGTGTCGTAATAGAACATCCCTCGCTATTTGAGGTACATATGATTTTTCATACTCTTCTCCTGCAAACTCTTTTACTGCTTTGATATTATCAAAAATCATTATAGTAATAAACTCAACCTCATCTTTCAAGAGACGTTTCAATAAACTTATTTTCCGATATCCTTTTACGCCTTTTTCTTGAATGGAAGGAAAAATTTTAGTTTTCAACATTTCTTCATATAACTTAGCATTTTCAAAAGTAGTCCAACCATGCCATAATCTCGCAATCATTAATCTCACATTTAATTTTATCTATTCATTTTTCTATATAATGCAATAAGAGAAAATTAGAATTTAAAATATTTAAAAGTTGAATTTTTAAAAGCTATTTTAATATTTGCCCAAATTCCACACAATTTAAAAAATTGCTAGAGAAAGAAAAAATGATTTTTTTATCCATAATATAGGTAAGGTTTAATAAAAAATTGACCGTATTTAACCCCTAATCTGGTTTTGGAAATCCTTGGCATTTGATCTAGCTTTGTAATTTCATGGTAATTCAATAGTGGTTTGAGTTCTTTGAGATTCATAAGAAGCGAGAACGATTTCCAAACCAGCTCTACCATCTTGAATGGTTGGAATCCATTCTTCAGGAAATCCAACATCCTCATTTGATCTTCCTAATACTTGATTTATGAAACTCCGTACTTCTCGAGCATATGCAACGTTCCAACGATCCTTTGGGAAGGTTTTTTCTTCTTCTGAAAGTTTACTTGTCTTGGTGGCTCTAAAACGCTTTTTAATTGTCATCGGTTTAAGGAAGTATTCGTTTGGAACATTGAAAAAATAAGTACCTGTAGTCCCATGAATTCTGCCTAATTCCTCTCCATAAGTACTTCCGATAAAAGCTTCAGAACGCTCGAAAACTGAAATAACGTCACTCTTTTTAAAGGATAAAAGAACCGTACAATGATCCTCATTAACTCGATTTTGATTTATTCTTCTAATCTGAGCACTAACAGTTTTAACATCTCCAAACCACCATCTAAATAAATCAAAATAATGTGGTCCATGATCCAGAAGATCTCCACCTCCACATTTTTCATCAGTCATTCTCCATAAACCCGCTTCTTGAATTACATCTTGGCTTGGACTAGCTCCAAGATCTGGCATTGAATGATACCAAGAGATTGCCGTATGAAAAACATTACCTATCTCTTTTTCATTTATTTTTTCTTTAAGAAATTGAAATCCTAAATCAAATCGCTTCTGAGTTGCTGTTTGAAAAATTACATCGTGTTTCTCTACAGCTTTAATCATAGCATTTACTTGATCTAAGTTTATACCAATAGGTTTTTCACATAAAATATGTTTCCCATTTTCAGCAGCTCTAATTACTTGGTCAGCGTGGAACCAATGAGGAGAACATATGCTCACAGCCTCAATCTTGGGATCATCTAACAAATCCACGGGATTTTCATATGTTTTAGGGACTCTATAACGTTGTTGAGCATGCTTTAAGTGAGATTCAAGGGGATCTGAAAGAGCTACGATTTCAGCAAGCGGTGATTTATGGTATACAGGTAAATGACCAATATTCGCAACTGTTCCACAGCCTATAATTCCGATCTTTAACTTATTATTTAACATTTCAATTGAATTAATTAATTGATGTAAACTATATATGATGTATAAAATGAGAGATCTTATAATTTTTAACTATTCTGCAAGATTTAAGGAGTTTAATCTTATTGAATTTGAATCAATTTAACAATAAAAGTTCTCTATTGGAGAGACTCTCTTGATCTAAGAGAGCATATTACATGATCTCTAATATTAAAATCCTTGAACAATTTGGCTTGGAGAAATTCCGTGAAGTAACGCTTGATGAAGTATTTTTATATCAAGTGCATTTATATCGATGTTTTTTTCACATTCCTTGTATAGGTTTGACAACTTTTTCATTATCTGATTTGTTGAATTCTCAGAAATGCCTTTTTTGGAACCAAAATATCCTCCAAAAGCGGTTAAGATATTTGAAATTAATTCAATCTCATCGTCATTAAACTTGCTATCACATTCAGGACAAATTACTCCGTAATTCATTGCTAATTCTATAAATCGATGTTTTCCAATTATTTCTTGTTTGCATATAGCGCACTTCACAAAACTTCTATTTTCTTTCATCTTAATTTCTTGTTGATACATCATGAATCGTGATTATGTGTTTCTTTATAAAGGAAAAAAATAAATTCACTCTCATGAATTCTTGTTTTAAAATTATTTACTCTGGAAATAGTGGTTGAAATGCTTCATTTCTTGCCATATTAACGATGTTTTCTAGTTCTTCGGTATTTAGTTTCTTATATTCCTTAGCGGCATTTAATACTAATGACCATATCCTCACATCACATGGTAAAGAATAAGTGGTGACACCTTCTTGAGATAATGTAAACCATACGGCTAGATTTACTGATTCTTGTGAATTGAGAGGTTCATACCACGTGTTATAGGTGGGATCTCCTTTCCACCTTTTCTTGGAAATGGCTTTAATAGCAGTAACTCCAATATTTTTCTCACGAGCAATTTGAAGAATTTTTTTAAAATCATTAACGGGATCAGGATTTACAAGCGAAGCAACATATACTGGAAGAAGAACTGTGTCAAAATTATCTGATAACTTGAGAGCTTCTTGAAGAATTCTTAAATCATTGTGTCCTGTAATACCAATATGTTTTATTAAACCCGTTTCCTTAGCTTCCGTGAAAGCTTCCATGGCTCCATCCTTTCCGAGAATTTGATGTAACTCTTCCATTGAAGAGACCGCATGAAATTGGTATAAATCAAAGTGAGTCGTATCAAGACGCTCTAAAGATCGGTTAAGTTGTTTCCAAGCCCCTTTCTTAGTTCTTTTCATCGTTTTTTCTGCTAAAAAAAACTTGTCCCGGTATTCTTGTATCCATGGTTTCAACCGTTCTTCTGCTTTACCATAAGTTGGAGCCACATCTATCATGTTAACTCCATGATCCATCGCAAGCTTAACAGCATTGTCAGCCTCATTTTGATCGACATATCCGAGACCACATCCTCCCATGGTAATTATTGTAATTTTTGCGTTGGTTCTACCAAAAACACGAGTTTCCATATTTTCACCTTAAAATTACTGATTGATATAAAAGATTATGCAATCAAATTTAAAGGTTAGCCGAAGGGGTCTAATTAATCTAATTGGAAATTTTTATATAAGAGTTAGGAGTCATGATGAGATACTGTTCTCCAAGTCTAGCCATTGAACCCCCATTCTCTCTTAAAAATATCTTTAGATCTTCTATTCCTCGTTTTAATTTTGTAACGTCCACGTTTTTAAGAAGATCTTGTGCATTAATGATCAAAATCTTTCGGCTCAATAGCTCTTTCTTGATTTGCGCAACTTGATCAAGAGAAGAAAAATCAAATTTCTTAATTACAAAATTTTGTTTGAGTGATGTTAGTTCATTAGAGAATCCCATTGTTTCTTCTGGTGATCTTAAGAGATCATCCTCCACCTTTTTCCAAAATCTTGTCATTTCTACTTTCACAACTCCTTATAAATTATTTCCTAACTTAAATATTCGTTATAGAAATTTAGGATATATGTATTATGTAGACCATACGGTATAAAATTGCGAATATTATCCTCGTATTAATTCTAAAGGATATCGTATAAAAATAATATATATGCAATAGATACATATTAATAATCATATTAATCATCCAAAAAATGAAATTAAAATGAGTGAAGAAAAAGTTATAGTTGCAAATAAGGGTCTTGTTCGAGCAGATTTTGCATTTTGGGTTGGACAGTATTTAGATAAATTCTATGATGGATTGGAAAATAAAAAAATTATGGGAAATAAGTGTCCAAAATGTGGAGATGTGTTTGTACCACCAAGAAAAATTTGTGGCCAGTGCAATGTAGTGATTCCGTTAGAAGAAAACTGGGTTGATTTGCCAGATACGGGAATTCTCAAGAATTTCACGATAACTCCATATCGGATTAATGATAGGAGCTCGAGAAAAGCAAAAGATTGGATAATTGGCATAGTTCAAATTGATGGTAGCAATACATCAATAATCTATAGATTATTGAACATGGAACCTAAAGATGTAAAAATTGGCATGAAAGTTAAAATCGAATGGAACGAAAATACTAAAGGAGACCCTTCGGATATCAAGGGTTTCATAAAGGTTTAGGAGGTGCGATAGAATGCAAAAAGTTGGAATAGTAGGTTATTATCAGGTTAAATTATATTCAGACGCAAATTACGGGCGCTATGAAATGATTTTTGAGGCATCTCGAGGTGCTTTAGATAAAGCTGGACTAAAGAAAAAAGACATTTCAACAGTTATTTCTTGTACAAATGATTATTATGACGGTCGCACCATTTCTAATTGCTTTACCGTTGAAGTTGGAGGTGGATATATGGCTGATGAGAGTAAGGTTGAAATGGATGGAGCACACGCAGTTTTATATGGATTAATGCGAGTTCTCTCGGGTAACCATAATTTAGCTCTAGTATGGGGTGGTAGCATGGCATCTTGCTATCCTTATCATAGTGCAAGGCTTTATGAGACGGATCCGACCTGGGAACGTCCTTTAGCATACGTTAATGATATCACTTCAGCAGGGTTTCAAATGAGGGCTTATATGGAAAAATACGGAGTTACTGTGGAGGATATTGCGAAAGTTGCTGTAAAAAACAAAAAAAATGCTGCTAAAAATCCATTAGCACTGAAGGAGGCTCAATTACCAAATTTAACGGTTAAGGACGTTTTAGATTCTGGGATATATTCTGATCCAGTCACCGAATTGATGGCAGCTCCACCATGTGATAGCGTGGCAGCATTGTTATTAGCACCTGAAAAACAAGCTTTAAAGATTACTGATAGACCCGTGTGGATAAAAGGTGTAGGATACAGCCAAGAGCCTTATTATTTAGGGGATCGTGACTTATCTGGATGCAAATCAATGAACTTAGCTGGAAAAATGGCATATGCTGGTGCTGGCATTAAGGATCCAAGTTCAGAAATCGATGTAGCAGAACTATTTGAAGCATGTGCCCATGAAGAATTGATTTTTGCCGAAGAATTAGGATTTGCTAAGAAGGGAAAAGGAGCTGAAATTAATTCTGCAATAAATGGAGATTTACCAATAAACCCTTCTGGAGGTGCTCTTGGCGGGCATCCTCCCTGTGGAACGGGGTTAATCCGCATTATTGAAGCGGTTAAGCAATTAACCGGTGAAGCAGGGCAATATCAAGTAAAGGGTGCTAAAAAAGCAGTAGCATCGGGACAAATAGGAATGTGTGCCCAAAATAATATTTTATATGTATTGGAGGCAAATTAAAATGGGAAGACAAGTAGCAATAGCTTCTGCCGGGTTTAGCGAGCATGCTTCAAAACGATCTGATGTGAGCATGCCTGAACTAGTTAGTGAAGCTATAGAGGATTGTTTGAAAAATGCTCCAAGCGTGGAACTTGGTGACATTGATGCATTTGTTAACGGTAACATGCCCGCTTTTGAGGGGTCAAACATACCTGAATTATGGATGACTGACTGGATGGGTGCAAGAAATAAACCTTTATTACGCGTAACAACTGGAGGAACTACGGGTGGATCCGTCGCCATATCCGGTTATTATACCGTGGCTGCCGGATTACCTGGAGTCGATACGGTGTTAGCCGTTGCTTTTGAACAGCAATCTCAAGGAGACACCAGTGTTGGCTTAGCTAGTGTGGCTTATGGAGAAATTTCAATTCTTAACACACTTGGTATTCCATATGAACGAATTTCACGGTTACTTTCTGCAGGAGCAGCTATCGGGGTTGCAGCTTACCAAGCTACGACTTACATGAATAAAACACGAATCTCTGAAGAAGACTTGGCAAGAGTGGTTGTCCAAAATAGACGAAATGCTGCAAAAACATGGTGGGCGCATTTAAAAATGCCCAATCTCACAATTGAAGAAGTTTTAGACACGCCATACGTTCAGTACCCTTTACGTTATGGAATGGTATGCCCTGCAAGCGATGGAGCATGTGTAATGCTTTTCACAACAGAAGAGAAGGCTAAAGAGATGTGTGATATCCCAGTTTATGTCAATGGAGTCGCAAGCGTAGCCAATGAAAGCGCAGTATTAGGTTATGATGGTAGCGGTTCAGCCCAGATTGATCCTTCAATGCAACTTGGTGCGATTCGATCCTCTGAGTTAGCCTATAAGCAAGCCGGAATTTCATTTCCAAGGAAGGAAATTGATTATGCGGAAGTGTATGCACCATTCCCAAATCAACAACTTTTGTGGACAGAGAAGCTCGGACTCTTCGAGGAAGGTACTGCACCAGCTATGCACGAAGCAGGAATTACTGACTTTAATGGAGAATTACCCGTAAACTGTTCTGGTGGTGTGAATTCAACCAATGCAATAGGTGCTTCCGCAATGGAAAGACCAGCCGAAGCGGCGTTGCAGATTATGGGCAAGGCGAGCAATCAAGTTCCAAAGACAGTTCATACGTCAATTGGATCTGGATGGGGTGGCTCACTCAATCTCATAACTTTAATGGCAATGAGCGATCAGCCCCAAAGGAAGTGGAGGTAAAAGACAATGTCAAAAATGACTCAAAGAAAATCGTTAGATTATGTTAAAAAAGAATACGTGAGAACTCGTACCCAACCTGGAAGCTGGTATTTATCGAGTTATAACTACAAATTTAATATTACCCACATGAAACCGTTTTTAGCAAAATTAAAAGAGAAAAAGCTAGTGGCAAATCAATGTTCTTCATGTAATAGGGTCTTTTTTCCACCTCGATTAGTTTGTGGAAAATGCCTTGTAAAGCCCGATAAATGGGTTGACATAAGAGAAACTGCGAGTGTATCAACATATGCAATTTCATACTTGAAGGATCCAGAAACTGGCGAGGTTCAAGAAAGACCCATGGTCTTGGTTCATCATGATGGAGCTGACACCGTTAGCATTGCTGAGTTAAGTCCAGATGTAAATGTAAAAGATACGTATGTGGGAATGCCAATCATTGCTCATTGGAAGGACGAAAGGGTTGGCGGGTTAGTGGACATTGAATACTATGATAAATATAAAGACGATTCAGATGATATAAGATACAAAAAATAAATTCTCAATTTTTTAATAAATTAATTTTTTTTTAAACTTTTTCGAATTTAAATTTCATTTGATTTATACTTCCTAAAAACCAAATATATCAATTTGGAGAATGAAACAAATCAATTAAATAAATAAAATCAAGGATTAATTCATCAGCCGATATCTTTTTTTAGAAAGAAATCTACATTCTAATCATGAAAAGACAAAAAGTTAATGATGAGGAAAATGATTATGATAAAGAAGTTCCCGCAAACATACAAAATAATCTATCAGCAGATGAGATAATTTTATATAAATCTAAAGGCTTTAATAATCCCTCCAGTACTAAATTTATTAAGTTTGCTGTTCCAATCCTTCAAATCGCAATCATAATCGAATTATTAATCTTATTTCAAATTGTTAAAAGAGAGATAGATATGATTATCAATATTTTCATTTTTGGTTCATCAATTCTAATGTGGATATACTGGGTATTTTTAGTCAAATTGAATATTTTAAGTTCCATTAACTATTTCATATTTTCCAATAGAGCTGTATATGTATATCATCATTCAAGGAGATTTTTTTCTTCGAATAAATCTGAGACTCTTGAAAAGATCGAATTAAGTTCATTAAAAGCGATTTTGTTAAGAAAATTAAAAAAAAAGAAGGATTTAGTTCCCAACGGGTTAATTGATTTCATTTACCCTAAAGAATCTAATTTGAAATTCATAACTGATCCTACCAATAGAATGGCTATAGGAGAAACAAATGATGTTCTTCTAAAATATAACATTATTGAATCGATAATGTGGGTATATCAAGATGTTAAAGGACGAATAGATACTATTATCAAGGAATTAAATCTGAGTAAGCCTCCCGAGATTAGTCCTACAAGTCAAGAATGTATCAGATTGAAGAAGCGGGTCCGAAATCATAATATTGTACTTGGAATTGGGATTTTAAATTTCATATTTTGCACCATTTTTATTTCATTAGGTAATAACATTGTCTCTTTAATTTGCATATTTGGAATAATAGCAAGTCTTACATTAGTGATATTTATCGCATCATTCGATATTCATATCAGGCAAGTCGTACCTTCAAGTGATGGCATGATACAAATAACACCAGAAGGATTAAAATATATTAATGAGAAAAGAACCATCATCTTCAATTTCAATTCAAATATAGGATTCGATTTTAAAATCATTCCCAATAAAATGTCCGAGAACTTTACCTATATAGGCACGATTACCATTCAGTCCTTTGATAACCCCGATTTGAAAGTAAAGTTTGGACCTACAATAGAAATCATAAAAGTACTGGAACTTTTATACTTAAGTTATCTTTCATGGAAAAATCATCATCAACTCCTCTTGAATGAGGAGGAAATCTTAAGTTTAAGGAATCAGAAAAGTATGGTAAAATCAAAGGAATCCATAAAAAGAAAAATTGATTCCTCCCCCATCGTAGACACTATTTCTTCCCAGAAATTCGGATTATCTGAAGAACAAGAAGATAACGTTAAAAAAGTTCTTAATACTAATGAGAAAGTATTAACAATTTATCAACACGAGAGAAAGACATATATATTACTCATATATTTAATCATTTTTAGTGTCGGTGTTATTTTAATCTTGTTTAGTATTTGGAGCGTTTTAGAATTCTTATTTATGATGCCTAATTTTGTCATAACTTTTACATTTGGAATGACAATAATAATTTTTACTACAATATCCTTATATAATTACGTTTTCATTAATAGAATTTACATCTTTACCAATCAAAAATTAATCTTGAAAATCTTTAAAAAATATTACCAGGTACCTTATAAAGATATTTCAATAATTCTTTTAAATGAAGGTCGAAAATCGAATGTCATCCATGTTAATTTCAATGCCGATTCCGAGATAAAAGTAAGGCGAAAAATTAATAATATTAGCCTTCCAATTAAAAAAGAATCTGATTTATACGATAAAATCATTTCTTATAAGAAATCTTTCATTTGATTTACTTAGAAATAAGATTTCATCTTTTTTATTATGCTTACCTAATTTTATTTTCTGTTTCAAATATAAATTTCGTTTGATTTATATTTCCTAAAAACCAAATAAATCAATATGGAGAATGAACACAAATTAATTGAATTAATTAAATCAAGAAAAAGCATACGAAATTTTATTTATGAAAAAATAAGCAATGATACAATTAAAGAAATTCTTGAATGTGGTCGTTGGGCTCCTTCTGCTAACAATTGTCAACCTTGGAGAGTATGTGTCGTGATTCATCCTACTGTGAAACGAATGATTGCAGAGCTATCTGAGGATGGCGGGATCATTGAAAGTGCATATGTCAATTTCGTTATATTTTTAGATCTTGAAAAAGGGGTCGAAAGAGTTAAAGATACACAAGCAATCGGAGCTTTTATCGAAAATATTCTATTGGGCGTTCACTCAAAAGGTTTGGGGGCTGTTTGGATCGGTGGAATTTTAAAAAAGAAGGAACAAGTTAATGAAATCTTTAAATTATCTCCAGAGAAATTTGAGTTAATGGGTATCATTGCCACGGGCGTGATTGATGAACCGATGGAATCTCAAAAAGATAAAGGAAGAGAGAGATATCCATTGGAAGAATTTATGGAATTTTATTGAGTTATTAAGCTAAATCTTTTTCTCAAGCTCTTTTTTTTTCATTTCTTTGAATTCTTTAGAAAAAAATTCGTTTCCATAATGAGAAAACAATACTGCCGTAGGATCGTGGGGTGCAGATCGATCTTTTGCAATCAACGTTGTAACGGGAGCTTTTGAAAGATGCGTGAAAGTTATATCATGTCCAACGCATAACCCGACTATGATGTTCATTTCCGTTTTTGCTTCGTTTAGTAATAGAGCTTGTGCGACGGGGTTACACGTGATCCATCCTATGGTATATCCAGTTTTTGAATACATGGTGTATTCCTCGGGGATTCCTACAGCAGTTTTTTTAACTCCCCCTGTCTTGCAACAGATTGAAATCACTTCAAATCCATAATTTTCCAATATTTCCGCGACCCTCTGCACTTCTCGAAGCATCCCCACGCAAAATGCCAGTCCTAATTTCTTATATTCCATGCCCTTGGCATATTCTACAGTATCTTTTAAACGTGGCCAATGGATGTATCCTTTTGCTTCCACTATGGATGCTTCTGCCGTAGATTTCTTAATATATTCATCAGATTCATATAATTCTCTTGCTTTCTTCTCAATTTCAGGAGATACTTTCATTGGGCAGTTATCTAATATCCTACTTGCCCGACCTACAGCACAATAATTAATTCCATTACATTTATGACAAGTTGGTCCAATCATCTTCATTTACCATATCATTTCATTATATTATAATGATATTGAGCATTTTTACCTTATATAAATATTGATTATCGTGATTACCATCGGAGACTCAGAGAAATTTACTACCGACTTCAATTCAATGCTAAACATCGTAATTTTTAATTCCATGGGATTTTTTTTTTTGGATTTTTTAATTCCTTTCATAGCGAGCCAAATCTTAAATGCAACTGGCATTGAAATTGGATTGATTTTTTCGGTTCAATTATTTGGTTTTTTAATCAGTTCTTCTTTTACGGGATTCATTACGGATAAGATAAAATCGAGAAAAAAGTTGATCTTGCTCGGATCTCTTGGAAGGGGTTGTGGCTATTTCATACTTTATAGTGCAATTATTTTAAACTCCTTAATTGGAATGAATGTTGGGACCTTTTCAATCGGATTTTTTGCGGGTTTTTTCTGGATACCATTGGATACATTGATAGCTGAAAAATCAAACAAGATTCACCGATCTTATGCTTATGGGAGAAGAGAATCGGCTATAGGGAAGGGAATGCTCATCGGTTCAATCGTCGGATTCACTATTTTTGGATTTGCAATTTCCGCAACTACTAATCCTTTTATTATCTACATGGCAATACCATTGTTTGGAATCGCAAATTTTTATGCTGGGATTCGATTCTATCGCAACGTTGATGAAAGCATTAAATTTAATCAAGATTTGATTAAAGAAACAGAAAAGAAGGATCTCTTGACGAAGATCCCAAGAAGAATGATTCTTGGGATTATAATACTGATGGTAGTCTTGATCTTGGCGAGCATTAATAGTTCTATTGGACGCCCTTTTTTTAATGTTTACATTCTTGATGAAATTGTTAATAATCCAACCATCGCGATGATAGCCTTTATTCCTAGTGGTTTTGTTCCACTATTTCTCTCTCCTAAACTTGGCAGAATAGTAGATAAACTTCACCCAGCTGTAGGGATCTCTCTATCAAGTGCGTTAGGTTCTTTGGTAACGTGGATTTTGATTAATTCTCCAAACGTCATAATTTTTTCCCTTCTTTATGTTTTAGATGTTACCATTGCCTCTGTTGGAAATTTGGTTTTTCAGAATTTTCTCAGTAGAATCTCAATCAAAAGTAGAGGAAAAGTACTTGGATTAAGATCCTTCTCATCTAATTTTGGAGGAATAATTGGACCAATTATAGGAGGGTTTTTATGGGATGTTTTAGGACACAAAGCACCATTTATTGTTTCCATTTTAGTGGAATTATCTCTCATTCCAATGTACATTTTAGCAGTATATTCATTAAAGAAATACTTAACAGAAACCTATAATATTAAGGAAAAAATTCAAATTGAAAAAATATAACAAAAGCTAAATTACATATTTAGTAAATTCCTATTTTTTTTCCTTATAGTTTTAAAAGTTTCAAAAATCATTTTTATCTATAGATCTGTATGACTATTTTTTGAAAGTTCAATCCCTCGTTGTTTTATGATCTCAGATATCGTTTCAACATCTTTATTTATCGTCCGTGTTGCTAACATCCATAATAAACCTCCAATAATACCTATACTCATTGTGATAATTACCGTTAGCTGGTAATTGCCAGAAAATAAAGATAAAACTGTTCCCGCAATAATCGGACCAGTTCCACTTCCAATATTCTCAAGAAACTGGTTTGCAGAGCTGATTACTCCCTGAGCCTCGGGTAAGTTGATAGCTTGTAATATAGGTGGTTGATTTATATTCCATAATCCTACTACTGCTCTAGCTATTAATGATATCATACCCAATACCCAGATTATAGGAATACCTAATAAAAATCCTATGTTATTACCTTGTGTTACAGATATATGGGGTAGAGGCATAAAGAATAAAGCTATGTAGAATGAAAATAGACCAACAATAGAAAATACAATCATATAAACTCGGTTCCTTATATTTTTTTTTGCTAACTTATCGGAGAGTTTTGCTAATGCTAAGGAACCTAATAGTCCGCCAGGTAAACCAAAAATTATCATGAATATGCTAGTGGCAAATGGAGAGAGATTATGGGGCTCAGACTGAATATAAGGAACGAATAAGAAATCGGGAATCATCAGCATGACTGTAGTGAAAAGACCTTCCACAAAAGCAATAATATTTGTAGGTTTAAGAATAGTCGATTTAATAGTTGTCTTGTTCAATTTATATTCATATTTTATATTGTCATTTGCTAAGATAAGGCTTAAATCTTTATGCATTGAGGCGCGTTTAGGTTCTTTGCCTCTTAAAAATATTAGTAAACCGAATATAAAATATAGAATACCAATAATTATGAAAAATTCTCTCCAGAGGTAATTCTGGAATAAAATGGCTGAAATTAACATCCCAACTATCTGAAATAACTGAAATAAAGCTTGTAATAAGCCAAAAAAATGTGATTTTTCATCTTCCTTAGTAGAATCATTAGAATAAGAATTTAAAATCGGCCAAAAACCACCTGATGCGAATCCTCGTATTAAACTAAATATTAGAAAGAAAGCATAAGTCTCCAAACCCAATCCTTGACTAACAAACCCATTCAACATATAGGCTAGCCCAAAAATGATTTCCGTTATTGCCATTAATGTTTTTCTAGAATATCTGTCTGCCAATATTCCAAATAATAACCCTGAGAAAGCCATAATGTAGGTGGTAGTACCAACCAAAATTCCCATTTCAACTGAATGAAAACTCTCACCTGGCCATATAATGTTGGAGACAATCAAAAAATTGATAAAGATCGTTGAAACAGTAAACGCGAATGAATTATAGATTAGAAAACTAGGTCATAATCTCTTAATAAGATTAAGAAAGCTAGTTTGTGGGGATTCAGAAATTTTTTCACTATTCATATAAAGAAAAATGAATAAGTCATATTAAAACATTTTGAGACCGTCTACTTAAATTTAAAATTTAAAATAACGGATTTATTAAAATAGCTTATCTTCTTGATTGAAATAGCTCTAAAGAGAAATTAAGGAATCTAAAATCTTATATGTATGATATTAGATATAATTGGACCGATCCAATAGTAAAATTCTACCCAAAAAGGAGATGTCCAAGCCAAATATAAAAATGCATAAAAAATCGCAAAAATGAAACCAAATATTACATCAATCGGATAATGCACTCCTAAGATTAATCGGCATATTGCCATTACAACATCTAAAACAAGAAAAATAAAGAGTATTATCAAATTATTAAAATAGAAGCTAAAAATAAACCCAAAAAACAATAAAAAAGCCACATGGCCGCTTGGAAATGATCGATGCTCAGAATCAGACATTACGTATGGGATTCTAATGAAATCATCGTGTTTTTTAACACCTTCTTTTTTCAAAGTGATATATGGTCGATTTCGTTTGATAATTTTGTACCTGATTAGCGAATGAATAATGATTGATTGTTCGAATCCACCAGTGAACAAAACGAGTAGGTAATAATCCTTGGTGATATAACCATATATGAACCATATTAGCCAGACTATACCCCAGAAGTAGAGGCTACCAAAAAAGCTGAAAACTTTCGCAAAAATCATGCTACGCTTTGAGAAATCACTTTTATATACAACAAGAAATGTCTTTGTGTCCCAATCCTCTAATTTTTGGATATAATCTGCTAATGCTGACATTTATCATGATTAATGATGTAAAGCTATATATAGCTTTTCCGATGATATATAATATTGCGTGGTTGAACTTTTAAGAATATAATGAGTATTATTTAGTTTAATTTACCATATCTGATAATTTCGATGATTTGGTTTTACAACATCAATTTTTCAATTCTTTTCATTCCTTCCTCAATATTTTTTTCAGATATACAATAAAAAAATCGAACATATTCCTCCGGTGTTTTTCTTCCAAAATAATTGCGAGATTGCTTTTTTAAGTTCTGGAATTCATGCTGAGGGACTATAATGGGTAAAATTTTCCTCGATTGCTTTTATTCCTGCTTTTTTAATGTGATCTAGTGTAGGAAAATCTGGTTCACATTTCGCAAACGATATTATGTTATTTCTACGCTTTTCAGGAAAATTTTGAATTCTCTTGAGAACTTCCAAAGCAGTTTCAGTACCAAGATTATCTAATCCTTCAGCATAATGCATTATATTATCTCATTGTAATTTTTATATAATTTTTTTGAATGATTATATTATATTTTTAAGGTAATAAATATTAATAGAGAAGAATCCACTAATACTAAATATATCAATAATAAATATTTAAAAAAGGCGATAAAACTATTACTGATATTCATTACAATAGAGAAAAAGGCTCTCAATTATTTCTATTTACTCCTGGACCTGTTCAAGTACCAGCGAACCTTCTTAAGGAACTGGCTCTACCAAACGATACTCACCGCTCAACAGCTTATTCTGAAATGCATCAACTTGTTACAGAAGGATTAAAAAAAGTATTATATACAAAAAATGAATGTTTGCTATCGACATCAAGTGCGACTGGTTTGATGGAAGCTTGTGTAAGAAACCTCATAAAAGACGATGAAAAGGCTCTTTTTTTTTCAGTTGGGGCTTTTGGAGACCGGTGGCATGAAATTGGTCTTTTAAATGGTAAAAATTCAATAAAGGAAAGTGTTGAATGGGGAGATGCGATTACCCCTGAATTTGCTCAAGAAGTATTGGAAAAAGACAAATATGCTGTTGTCTTCATTCAATCTAATGAAACATCTACGGGTGTATACAATCCAATTGAGAAAGTCATTCCAATTATTAAGGAACATGATGCATTAGTATGTGTAGATGCCACGTCTTCAATGGCAGGAGTTAAACTAGAAGTGGATAAACTTGGAATCGATGTTTGCTTAGCATCCGTACAAAAATGTTTCACCGTACCCCCAGGATTAGCAGTTTGTTCTATTTCTGAAGCTGCTATAAAAAAAACAGCCCAAGTTAAAAATCGAGGGTTGTATTTTAATTTTGAAGATATGCTCAAGAAAAATAAAGTACATCAAACTCCAACAACGCCTCCCATACCTCAAATAAGAGTTTTAGAGTACCAAATTCATCATATCTTGAATAAGGAGGGCTTAGAAAATAGATTTGAAAGACATGCTAAGTTAGCTAAACGCACACAAGAATGGGCTAGATCTTTAGGCTTTGATATGTTCCCTAATAACGAGCAATATTATTCCAATACCGTATCTACGATGAAAAATTCAATCAATATCGATATATCCAAAATGGTTTCCGTTTTAGGTAATAAAGGATATGGAATAGTTAATGGGTATGGATCCTTAAAGGATAAAACATTCCGAATTGGTCACATGGGTGAAATTGTTTTAGAGGATTTGAATAAGATGTTAAAGGTTCTTTCTGAGATTATCGAAGGATTAAAGTAATTTTTTTTTATCTTTTTTTGTAGAATTATTTTAAAACAATAGTAACATTACAAATAATATTAAATCATTTCAACATGTATGTGATCCAAAATGAAGATTTTAATAAGTGACACTCTTGATGAAGCAGGAATCAAAATATTTGAAGATAACGGTTTCGAAGCCGTAAGAAAATTTACCCTTTCAAAAGATGAACTACTCAATCAAATTGCTGAGTATGATGGTATTGTTATCAGATCAAGAACTAAATTAACCGCTGATATTTTAAAGAATGCTAAAAACCTAAAAGTAATAGGAAGAGCCGGGGTTGGACTAGATAATATCGATCTAAAGAAAGCTGAAGAATTAAATATAACTGTATTAAATACACCAGAAGCACCTTCAATTTCTGTAGCGGAATTAGCTTTAGGTTTGATGTTTGCTTTAGCAAGATATATAACTGTTGCAGATAAAACTATGCATCAAGGTGAATGGAATAAAAATGATTACTTAGGGTATACTCTCAATGGTAAGAAGTTAGCATTGATTGGCTTCGGTAATATTGCTAAACAATTGGCGAAGAGTGCTATTTCATTGGGAATGAGTGTTGGCGTTTATTCAAGATTTAGTAAGGGTCAAGTTGCTATTGATGAAGCCAAAAATATGGGATGTGAGATTTATCAATCTATAGAAGATGCGCTGAAAGATGCACAAATAATTTCTCTTCACTTACCCTCATCACCGCATACCAACAATATAATCAATGAATCCACGCTTAAATTGATGAAACCTAATTCGATAATAATCAATACTGCGAGAGGAAAACTGATAGATGAGAAAGCTTTAATTAAGGCATTAAAAAATAAAAAAATTGGTGGAGCTGCTTTGGATGTATATAGGGAAGAACCATTAAAGGATGAAAATCTAATAAATTGCTTTGATAATCTAATATTAACCCCTCATATTGGAAGTCAAACAAATGAAAACCAAGATGCCGCAGCAACGATGATCGCAGAAAAAATGGTACATTTTCTGAAAAAATAAAGAAAAAAAATATTTTATTTATTTCAAATCGTGAAGAACTAACCCAGATAATACTTTCGGATCAAACCAAGTTGATTTTGGTGGCATTACTTCTCCAAGATCTGCAATAGCTTCCAAATCCTTAATATTCACGGGATATAAATTAAAAAAAATATCATTTCCTTTTTCTGTTACATATTTCTCCATTTCAAGAGGATTCAATACGCCTCCTACAAAAAATATATTCTCATCTGCTTTTGGATCAGAAATGTCTAAAATTGGAGTTAATACCTTATCTTGAAGTATAGCAACATCCAAGCTATCCCTTCTTGATTTGAAGTTTTTATTCTTGACATTTAATTCATACCATTTTCCCTTGAGACACATGGCTACTTGATTTTTTCTTTTTGGATCGAAAGCTCTTTCTCTTTGTCGAACTTCATATATTTCCTCCAACTTTTTCAGAAAATCTTTAACATCCATGGATAATTTTTTAATCACCCGATTATAAGGTAGGATTCGAATTTGATCATCAGAAGCGACATAAGAAAGGAGATATTGCCAAGGTTTTTCTAATTCTTCTTTATTCACTCCACTCAATTGCTTTTTACGGTATTCAGCAGCACTAGCAGCACGATGATGCCCATCTGCAATATAAACCTTCTCATTTTTAAATAACTCAATCAATTTTTCAATAATCTTCTGGTCTGTTTCTTGCCATAACAAATGTTTGTAATCATACTTTGAAAAACTGAATATGGGATCCTTCTTCTTAATTTTATCAATTATTTTGTCAATTTTTTTATTTGCTGAAAACACACTCCACACAAGTCCCGCAGATACGTTAGTTGCTACAATATGATTAGTTCGATCTTTTAGTGGTTTATCTCGAGTATGTTCATGTTTTACAATATTCCCCAACTCATAATCGTGTAAGGATAAACCCATAATCAGACCTTGATGACTAAAGAATTTTGATTCTTGCCTATAAACAAAAATGCTTGGGTGATATTCTTTGGTTATTATTCCCTCATCTTTATAACGTTGATACGCTTTAGCAGCATTCGCATATATTTCTTCATCTTCACCATCAGGTAAGATAAGATGAATTAATGAGTTTGAATTAAGTTTCAATTCTCTTTCTTCATCATCCTCAATCACATCATAAGGATTCGTAGTAAATTCTTCTGGATTGTTTGGCAAATAGGGCGTTAAAGGAGATATTTTAACCATAATATGCATATTAATGGTATCTGCTTAATAAAATAGATTCAAATCTTAAGTAATGATACGAGAATAAGCTAATTTTAAAATTATAATACTTGTTTTTTAAATTTAATATTCATATCGATAACTATTTAAATTCCTTCTATTATTTGTTTAATATCTTTTAAAGGTAAATTAAAAATAAAATTATTCCTTGAAATATTTTAACGATTAAGAAAAGGCCAAAGATTATAATGTCAAAAGATATAAAAAATATTCTTGATAATATCGAATCAAGTGAAAATTTAGTTGCCGAGGCAAAATTAAAAGCAGATAGGCTCCAAGAATTGGTTGAAAAGCAGAAAAGAATTATCAGTGATCAAGAAATTATCATTGAAGAACAAAAAGCGAAAATTTCTCAGATGTATGATATCCCAGAGGACATCTTAGAGTTAAAGGAGTTAATTGGTACTCAAAGAGCTTTACTTAATGAGAAAGAAATGAAATTAGATCATGCTAAAGGAACTGCAATTCAAATAGAACGGGAGTTAGATCAATATAAAAAACAATCGGAACCAATTCAAAAAAGATTGGATGAAACTTACGAGATTATTGGCACGATCAAGGCCGAATTAGCTGAAAAAAAATCAGAAGTTCTATTAAAGACCGAAAGGATCAAAAATTTAGAAAATAAAATTAGAGAGATTCAAACTTTTGCTGATAAATTACAAGATGAACAAGTAAAAATATTAAATGAAATGGATCAAAAATGGAAATCAGAAGTTGAAACGATTAAAAGATTACATTTGGAAGAAAAAAATGAAACTAATGCTAGATTGAGAGAAATGGATCAAATTTTACTAGATAGTAAGTTAGTTTCAACTGAAGCCTCTTCAGATGCGAAAGATATTAAATCACGGTTTGAGGAAATTCGAAATAAACAAGAAGATTTAATCAAGAAAAATGAAGAATTACGAGATGAAAAAAGAAAATTGGAAGCAGAAATAAGAAAATTCGACGAAGCGATGATAGAACTCCGAAATTTTAAGGAAAAAAATATAGCAAAAATCACCTATTATAACAAGCTCGCACCTTTAATGGAGCAAGAAGCTCAGTTCAAAGCATTTTTAATAATAGAAAAGGTCGGATCCATTTCCTTAGAAGATTTAAGAAATGCAATGGGATCTCCAATTGTTTTAGTAAAAAAAATAGTACAAAATCTTCAAGAAGTTGATTTATTGGATATTGATGATATTGGAAAGATCCACGTGAAAAAAATTGAACAGTAAATTTCATTTTTGAAGGATATACTTTCACTTATTTATTATTTCTTTTTGTGTTGGCAAGTAAAGTAATATCCTTTACGGTAAGAAATGAACTTAAATTTTTGCCAATTCCTTGTAAAGATCCGGTAATACTTTTTTGAACTTACCATCCGGAATTTTATCTAGAATTTCGGCAGCAATAGTCTTTAATATTTCCCGATATAAGGCAGGTTTTTCATCTCTTCGCAACAATAGTGCAACAACGTAATTTTCAATGCTAATATGATCTGCACCGACGCCTGAAAAGAATGAGACGACTTTATTGTTCTTTAAACTAATTGATGCAAAACCAGGTTTCAAACTTTGATATCGATGAGAAGAATATACTTGTGTTAATAAATTATTTGTAATCTTCAGATTTTCTGGATAAAATCCTTCGTTAATTGGTCCAATTTCATTATCCCAACGAATAATTAGTATTCCGACTGGCATTTTCTAATTCCTCAGTTATCCTTCTTTAAGAGGTTTGATTTTAAAATTTAATAAAAGCAACTTTCTTAATTACTAATTAACTAAATAATTAAAAATAGCATTTATAATATTTTTTATTTATTTAGTTTTATTTCTTTTAAATTTGTTATTATTTTCTTGCCAAAATATGGCGAAGTCTAATTTGAAAAGATCAAAAAAAAAGGAGGTAATTATTTTTTAAAGATTAACCCTAATAGACCGCCTAGAGCTATTAATATTGGATCTACTAACAAAAACGATGTAGATAGCGAAACAGGAATGCTTACATAGATTGTCAATGTCCCTACAATTATAAAATTACCTACAATTCCACAAATACCTCCAATCAACGCTAAATAGCCACCAATATTTTTACTCACTATTAAGATAATTCCACCAATAATACCTAATAAAGCCCAGAGAAATGTAAGTATCGATCTCAAATAAAAGATGAATGGAGAGATTCCAACGTCATCCCACGTAAGACCAGCAATAACCAAATTAGCTTCTATACCTGGTATAGTAAGAAGTGTCATAAACCCGGCAATAAGCATTATTGCTCCACCGACAATTGCTAAGATCCCACCTAACAATTTTCCTTTCATAATCACTAACCATTAAAAAGAGTTTTAATAATAAGATTAGCATGTTCTTATTAATAAAATTACAGAAAATTTATCACGTTTATAACAAAGAAAAGTTATATATCGCCTATGTATGGTTTTCCCTCTAACCATGCTAATTCTGTATCAAGTAAAAATCCCACATTGGCAATACCTCGAGTTTCCCACTTTCTAAAACTTTTAATTACATCATATAAAGCTTGAGCATTCGTAGAGTTTCTTTCCATTAAAACGTTTTCTATCAACTTTATTAACCCTTTAGGCTTATCAGGTGCAAATTCTAATGCATTCATGAACCATTTATGATAAGGATAGAGAATTTCATTATGCTCTAAAATCATTCTTCCACCAAAAAATACTAAATCTAAAATTGCGCGGTTTAATAAGTAAGGATCATTTCTTCTTTCTGCTTCTTTAACATACCAATTTGCTACTTCTAATTGAGCGTGGAATTTCTGTATTTTTTCAATTTTCTCCTCTTTTTGAAAAACAGGAATTTTTTTCAAGAGATCCTCAAGTTCTGGAATTTCAGAATATGATATCCACGCACCTCTAAACGCATCTCGTGCTGGCTCGGTCCCCCGTTCAGCTACAGTTTCTAAAAATTCAAGATTTACTATCTTCCCTTCAACATATCCTCCAGGGTAATCACAAAATGATGGATCATAAAATAAAAATCGATTTCTTTTACTTCTTTTGTTAAATTCTTCATCAGTAGCGATAATTATTCCATCGATATCGGAATCTTCACGCTCTAATCCCTTAGCTATTGAACCACCAATAATAAGAGCAATGAATTTAGGGTCTTCCTTTATATATTGGGTAAATTTTTCTATTGCAAGTAGATGGTGAGATCTCATGATTGTAAGTTCTTTTAAAATTGGTTAAAGATATAGGAAGAATTATTTCAGAATGATTTTATTTTTTTTGTTTAGATTAAATTGTTATTAATGATAAATTGTAATATTATGATAATATACTGAAATACATAAAAGATCGTGAAATCCCGATTTCACGAAGATTTTAAAAATAATCTAAGTTATCATTCTTAATTATTCGAATTATAAGAAATTGAAATGAAGATTTACAAGAAAAATGAACTCAAATAGGATTGGAATTATAGGTGGAATGAGTTATGCTTCTACAGTAAAATATTATGTTCAAATCTTAGAAAAGTACTTTGAAAGAAAACATGATTATAATTATCCAGAAGTAATAATATTCAGCCTAAACTTTCAAAAAATAATAGATCTTGAATATGGCGATAATAGAGAGAGATATATCGAATATTTATTGGATAGTATTACTGCATTAGAACAAGCAGGAGTCAGTTTTATCGCCATGGCTGCAAACTCACCCCACGCAGTATATGATGCTTTAGCCCAACTTACGAAAGTTCCATTAATTAGCATTGTTAAAGCTACCGCTGAGAAAGCACGGCAAGAAAATATGAAGAAATTATTGCTATTAGGTATAAAATATACCATGCAGTCAACTTTTTATCAGAATTTTTTTGCAAAGGAGGGAATAGAAGTGATAACACCCACAAATGAGGAACAAGATAGAATAAATCGCATCATTCTTGAAGAATTAGTCATCGGTCTTTTCAAAGATGAATCCAAATACGAGATTTTATGTATTATTAATAAATACAAGACTGATGGAGTCATTTTAGGATGTACTGAACTTCCCTTAATTATTAGTCAAGAAGATGTTGATGTTAACGTCTTGGATACTTTGGACTTACATGTTAACACGATTCTTAATTATTATTTCAAAATGACTACCTTAGAGCAATTTAAAACTGACGATTGAATGGTTATTCTATATGGTTGTAACCTTTTTTAAGTCCCAAATGCTATTTATCATAATAACTAACTGATGGTAATTTCTTATCAAACTTTTAAAGTTAACTCAGGTGAAATTAAAGGATTTTGCTCCCATCATATTAGTTATGGTGTTACTTTTTATTTCTACGGCGTGTGCTAGCATGTTAATTCCTAGTTATGCCACAATACAAAAAGAGTTTAACATCAGTGAGGCTTTAATTGCGATTCCAGATGCGTTCTTTGTCTTAATAAGTGCCCTTTTTGCTTTAGTATGGGGGTATTTTACTGACAAAATTAATAGAACAAAAGTAATTATGGCTGGCGCCTTTTCGTGGACATTTGGAATGATATTAACTGCATTTTCAAATTCTTTTTTTATGTTAATCATTTCAAGGGTAGCAAGCGGTGCAGGACTTGGATGTGTTTTACCCGTTGGTTATTCTATTATCTCCGATGCTATTCCTCCAATGGAGAGATCAGGATGGTTTGGCACGTTAGCTATTTTAAGTTCTTTTTCAAATGGTGCAGGTCAAGGATTATCATCATTTATAGGACCGATTTTGACGTGGAGGTTTCCATTTCTTTTATTTGCTGGGATAAGCATCGTCGTAATAATTGTTCTTTTTTTCGTGAAAATCCCCCAAAGAGGAGCGAGTGAAGATGAATTATTAGAGTTAATAGAATTGGATTTAGAATATAGTTATCAAATTTCTAAGAAAGATTTGATAAACATTGTAAAACAAAAATCCAATCGTTATCTAATTATCCAAGGTTTCTTTGCGATAATACCTGGTACAGTATTAGTGTATTTTACGACATCAATGTTATCCCTTCAATTTTTTTATCAAATTCCGACCGAAATTCGAATACAGACTTCGACTATCTTTGCTGGGATGATAGGTATAGGATACATACTTGGAAATAGCATCTTTTCTCAATTAGGAGATTTCCTTTTTCGTAGAAATAAAAAAAATCGAGTAAGATTGGGAACTATTTGTCTCATTCTTTCCATTCCGTTTGCAATAGTAATGTTTCTTTCATTGCAACCAATCGATGTTAACCTTCTTAATATCAATTATCCAATACCACCAGATACAATTCCAACTGGAGAAATGTTTTCTTTCATTCTTCAAACGATAGGTCAAATTTTCTTAACGTACCCAAGTTATATCGTTTTCCTGATATTTGCCCTTATTGGCTCAACGCTATCTGCAGGACCAGTTGCTAACAGGAATGCCGTAATGATAGATATAAACTTACCCGAACATAAAGGAACTGCCGCCTCCTTTTTTAAGCTTTCAGAACAATTAGGAAAGAGCATTACCCTATTTATATCATATCCATTAATATCATTACTTGGAAGTATTTTTAACTTATCATTTATCTCAATATTTTTCTGGTTACCTGCTGCTATTTTATGGATTTTTGCCAGTAACAGCGTAGAAAAGGATATGGATGAAAAAACTCGAATCTTATCAGAAAGAAAACAAGTTACCATAATCGATTACATTTTTGAATTAGAAATACAAATGGATCGAGCTATACAGAAATTTCAAGATTCAAAATATTATATTTTTGATAATCCTAATAAATTTAATAAATTATTAGATGATGCGATTGAGATATTGGATGATATCGAGAGATTAGGAAGTTCTAGGAGCATTACTGAAATTCAAAAAAAGGCAAATGAATTGAATATAAAAGCATCATCTATAAAACAAATGGCGACTCAAATTTTTTCTATCTTAAAAGGAGAAGAAGTTACACCTGCAGAACGAGAATTATTAAAAGAAGATCTTCAACAAATTGAGTTAATGATTAGTGAAGGTGAGAAAAGTACATTCGGTCAACTACAAATTTATTACGAGGATGCTTATCTCAAAATTATTGAAGCTCGTCTTTTTAGAAAAAGTAATCTCACAAGGAGTCTTGATAGGATTTACATGGCAATAAAAATTTACGAAAAAGTGAAAAGCTTGCTGATTGAAAGAATTGAAATAATTAGAGATAATATTGAAATTTCTGAAGAAGATAAATTTGTATTTGAGAAAGAAAGAGAATTACTACAAAGATGCACAAAATCTTTAGATGCAACTAACAAATTGAAAGATGAATTTGAAGAGCTAATTCATCAACTTGAAGATAAAGGTATTAAGAGACAAGATCTAATAAAAATTTCTGACTTGACTTCAGAATATGGTATAGATCTAAATAAAATCATTGTAGAAACGTTTGGTGAAGATGAAAATATTAAATTTGCTTTCTTTGATATTTTAAATAAAGTAAGTACGATCTTTGATGAATATGATACTTGGAAAGACGTTCACCCAAATATATTTTAATAATAAGTTAATTTAAGAATTCAGCCGTCAATATCTCTTTAAAATAACTTTTTTCATTAGAAGGAAGATTATTTACATCTTTTCCACTGCTACAATAATGATCTGGACCATAATTATCTGAAAATAAATTTACTAATAAGATTAAACAATTTTTTAGATTTAACTCATCTGTTTGATTATTATTAAAACTAGTCATCAGTTTAACAAGTAACTTACTAAGCCATATTTTTCTCATATCTACTGAATTAGTATCCTCACTAATCATATTCCTATTATAAAAATCTATGATCTGACTTACGCAGTCCATTATACGCTAAACCCATTTACCTTATCGGAATTCAATTACTAAATGATAATTCTCACTCATTAAATTTTTATTCCTACTAGACATGACGTTCTTAATATATAAACATTCTTGAATTATTTTCCCAAGACATTAGGGAAAATCAACTTTTTTGATCATTTAGATGAGTTTACTTATCAATCAAGTATGAAAAAAATGCTTGTGAAATGATTAAAAAGTACCTTGAAAAAGGGGAATTCTAAAAACATTGAAAAAAAGAAGAAATGTTAAAGCTCCACTTCAATGCTTTCTATGAAATTATCAATTGTTTGCTCAAGATCAATTAAACTATCAATATCCGTTATTTCTGAGCTCGCAACTTTATTTAGAAATTCTTTCAACAATTTCTCTTTATGCTTATCGTGGGGAAAGATTAAGCTACTTTTGTAATGTTCCCAATCAAGGATACCTGTAAAAATAATAAAGAGCGTCTCAATATGGCTATAATCGACGATTCCTTGCAATTTTTCTTTAGAAATAAGAGTCTTGGTATGATCTTTGTAGAATCCAGAAAGGTCATCGTAGTAATTGGTAATTCGAGCAATATTGTCTAATTGTGTATGAAGGGCTGCTTGATTAATCGGACTATCTTCATCCCGGTACATTATTTCAAAGTAAGTATTAATAAAATCTTTCAATTTCTGGAGTTTTTGCTGGAACACTCTAGTTTTAACAATTCTTTCAAACATAGGCGATTCTTTACTAGTATAGAACTTTAGCTCGAACTTCATAATAGCTAAAATATCAAGAAATAACTCCTTTATATCAAAATCATCGTTTGCCATGATTAATTTCATTAATTAGAATTATATCTAATTCGATCTAATTTTTATTAATTTAAGAAATTAACTATAAGGAATTTATAATCAAATTCAAATATCTAAAGTATGGAAGATATGAACGGAATTAACGGTCAAAATTTCAAGAAAATTTAATGATAGTTGATTTCATACATCTAAAATTGTATGGGAAAATAAAAATTCCTAGAGGGAGTATTAGGTGGTTTTGATGGGATACGGATTTCTTTCCGCTTAATAATTTTTCTATAATTTATAGCTTTTGCATGTATTTTAAGGATTCTAACGGGACATCGTGCCATGAATCTAAAATCATTTAAAGGAGTCTCTCTTAAAGCCAAAAATTTCTCATAGAATTTACGAGCCTTTTCTTGGTTTTTAGTTTTTTCCAGCGATACAAATCGATCGATTACTTGAAGTATCGGCGCGGTATCGCCGAAACAATAAAAATTCGAAGCTTTTAAAGACCATTTTATTGCTTCTAATTGATATCTCATGCCATTTAAATCCCGTGGAGGGCCAATCATAAGAGCAAAGAATGAAATAAAGAGATTCATCACCATGCTCTTAAACATCTCGTTTATAGATGTATGAATCTTCGGTTTAATGAATCCTCTGAGGTCAACTCCATATAGAACTGTACTATTTTGAATGACATTTCCAAGAACTATGTTCTTAGGGGCAAATATTGCCGAAAACACACGATTTACGCGGAATATCTTATAAAAAATCAGTTCTTTCCAAAAACGTTCTTTAGTTAGAAAATGACTCATGAACATTCCTGTTGTGTTTTGTAGAACCCCTAAAATGTAATGAAGAATGTCAGATCGTGGATCTCGAAAATCGTGTTTAATTTCTAAAGCGATAAAATATTTTTCAATATCTCGAATATGCTGATTAGAGACTCTGTTTTTAAAAATAAATAATAAATCACAATCTGAAATAGGTGTCTTTTCTTGATCTTTTCTTTGACTTCCAAATAAGAGGATAGACACAATTTTGTTGATTCCAATTTCTCTATTTATTAAATCCACAATATCCTTAATATAATTTTTAGATTGCGTGTTTATTCCTTCCAAATTAGAAGAAATCTTTTTTTTTATATTCTCATCAGTTAATTCTTCCGTATTCTTCGAGTCTTGCAAGATCATTCAATTTACTATTTAATTAATTGCAAACATAATATAGAAACATGCAAAGAATTTCATTCTATCTGTAATACGAGTCGGCACTTTTATCGTCCTCAATGGCCTTCATGAAGTGTTCTGCTTGTTTTTTATATTTATCCACAACGTCTTCCATTTCTTCAATCTTTTTATTTAATTCATCAAAATTCATATCAATTTTAAAGTAATTTTTGAGTAAAGTTACCAACGCTTTGGATGAACGAGGATCTATCGTCATCATTGGTAATGGAAGTGTTTCAGCAAGTAAACATATCCCTGGAGCGAAATTATTATGCCCTGCCCAAGCTGGAAGGATACCATTTGCTCCTGCTATAACTCCCGTTTCCATTAATTTTGTATTCTCATGTTCAAGAAAAGTGTTTACAAGACTTGGATCCGTTCCGCAGACATATACAGTCGGGACATCCTTGACTCTATCAGATACCATTGCCCCAGTACTCAAATACATTTTGATTTTGCCCTTAGTTATCTTGTCCAATTCTTCACATATTTTTTGAGAAAATTCAAAAACACCAAAAGATGTTTGAGGTTGATAATTTGCGGTTAAAATGAAAAAATCATTCATAGTTTTCTCATATTTAGGTTTGTAATATATTTTTGCACTCGGTATTTCTAGTTTCCCATTTTCTACGTTAGATTTTGGAGGAAAATCATAAGACATGATCTCCATAAATTCTTCCGCGTCGATAGAATCTTTAATAGAGGTAATAGCAAGTTTAGCGACAAGAGCAATTCCTGGCCATCCTACCAAAACTACAGGATCGTGCAATCCCTCAGCATTTATTTCAAATTTTTTATCTATTTTTATTTCCATTAATAATTCTCCATCATTTTGTCAAAAATTCCATTGATTCTCCACAGCTTGGACAATATTTTAACTTAAAATCCATGTGTTGTCCACAGTAAGGACAGAAAATTCCTTTTTCAACATATTCAGGTTGAGTTGGAGGTAGATAAATCCGTTGATTGTTATATTCTTTATGGTGACCGTATCCTAATCTTCTCCGAGTTTTCAATTGAATGAAAAGGGGCGTTAACAAACAAATAAATAGCGGTTCTAACAAGATCGATACTGCATTACTCATTAAACTATAAATAAATATCATATCAAATCGTCGATTTGAGGGATTATACCAAGATACATATGTAGAATAACTGACAGGAACCAACGTATCAATAATTATTTGATATAATGTGTTTGCAATCGACATTATCAAAACAGAGACAAGAAAAGTACCAATGATTTTCCAAAAAGCTCCTTTTGATAACATTTTCGCTTCCTTTATTGATCCTCCTTGATTATCCAATTGATAAGTATAAATAGAGAATATATAAAATCCAAATATGACTATTGCGGGTATTACTAGCATTAAATTTCCTAGGGGAATGAATAATCCCAAGATTAAAAGTACCATAAGTATTTTACGATTGAATGCTCCTTTCATTGCTTCACGTAATGATATTTTTTCACCAAAATAATTTCTATATAAATATATGGCAACAGAACAAAGTCCTAATGTCGTAAAAAGAGCACCAATGATATAATTTAATGTATCTATTGCCCAAGTAGCTAAAATATAAGATAGCATTGCATATAATTGCGATTCAGTAAGAGTTGATGGATCTAGACTAGCAAGTGGAGCTACAGTAGCTTCCAATAATATTAAATCCCAATTGGCATTTGCAAGTAGTACAACCCTTATTAATATAGAGAGAATATAAAAAAAGCTAATTGGAACGATAATAGTTACGAAATGCCTTCCAAATAATCGAAACCCTTCGATCAATAATTCACTATAACGTTTATTTGCTATTCTATTTAACTCTAGTGGATCTTCTGACATAAACTTTTAAATTTTTCTAACCATATAAATTTTATATGAAAGAAATGCTTCTTTCATTAGAAATAGTTGAATTATATTATAGTTAACGATCAAATTAAAAGGAAAATAGAAACTCAAACATGTATTCTCAAAAACCACCAAGTCGAGAAATTCCTGGAATAATTTCTTACATGGATTTCTTTTCAACTAAAAAATTAGCATACTCCGTCTTTTTTAGCTTACCCGTGATTATAGGAATAATATCAATGATTTTAAATGCTATTTATACGGGAATATGGAATTTTATTTATTTATTCATAAATATATCCATTTTTTTTACGATCTCTGGTTCTGGAGCAGTTTTATCAATATTTTTTTATGTTAAAAAATCACCAATTTTAGGTCCTCCTAAAATAAGAGGCTGGGGACTCCAATTGAATGCGTTTCTAAGTGGAATTATTGGAATTTCATTATTAATTGGTCAAGGTTTGGTCATTTTTCTTAGAAATACAACTTTTCAAGACGCACTTTTTATGTTGGGTACCGTTATTGTTTATATCATTGCTTATGTTATCTATTTTTCATTTACGACTCCAGGAAAATATGGAAATTTTGTTTTAGCATTAATTCAACCCGTCGTTGGAATCATTCTATATGGAATAATAACAACTTCATTTTCATTCGTATTTTTTATTCGAGCTACTATCTTTTTTTGTTTATGTGCTTTCATTTTCGCCGTTCCTTATGCTAGAAGTATGGTTCGGGTTAGTAATATATATAGAGAACTCACTGGAATAGGGGGATACCCTTTTATCCGAGCATTTGTACTTTCTATGATGACAGATGGGAATGATCAGTTAATTGAAAGTTTTTTTGAGGATGTTGGGATTATCTCAAACGTAAAAATTCAATATCTTTTTATCAGAACAACTAATTCAAAGAGACTCAAGGGATTATTTGTCATTCCTCACGTCCATTTCGGTCCTTTTAAGACTTGTGGCTCTTCAGATTTACCCGCTAAAATATATGAGCAATTTTCAAATATCCCTGGTATTACCGTGTATCACACAACAAATGATCATACTCAGAATTTGACATCTCAAAAAGAAGTTAATAAAATTTTATTACGAATTAAAGAAGATGTGAAGAAAATTGAAAATATCGGAAGTGAGAAATGGATACATGAAATTGAAAATATTACTCGCAAGATGTCTAACTCTGCTAAATTGATTGGGATTGATATAAATGATATTCCTATCATTTTTTTAACTAGACATCCATTACCTTCAGATGATATGCAAGCTTTAATAGGAGATCAAATCAGAAATTATGCTAAATCAGAAGGTTTCAAAGAAATTATTATCATTGATTCTCATAATGCAATCATTGATGATGAATGCTTAATTAAAATGGGTTCAATTGAATCGAATGATTTAATTCATGTTGCTGAAAATTTTATGAAGAGTATTAAGAATGAGGTTGAAAAAAATAAAAGCATTATCCATTATGGTGTCGCGAAAGATCTGTTAAAGGAGTTTACAGAAAAAGATGGAATTGGACCAGGAGGTTTGTCAGTGCATCTTTTTCAAAATGTTACTACAAATCAGAAAACTGCTTTTATTCATTTTGATGCTAATAATGCCTATCTTGAAGTTCGATCGTATATCTTGAACATGCTGCAAAATAGAGGAATTGAACGTGGGGAAGTGACTACATCGGATTCACATATAGTTGCCCGAAAATTTTCGCGTAGAGGTTACTCTCCTATAGGAGAAAAGATCAAGCTTGATAAAATCTTAGATAAATTAGATAAATTGATTATAGAAGCTGAGAACAATCTGGAAGAGGTTGAATTCTATTATTACGATTCTATTGAGGAAAACGTGAAAATTTGGGGGGACCCTAAATATTTTGATGTAATTATGAAAACCCTTCAAGAATGCATTAGGATTTCTCAGAGATTATTAACTCTCAGTTTGATAGCACCAGCATTAATTTCATTAATTTTATTAATTTTCTTTTTTAATGTAGATCTGCCCTCTTTTTTCAATTTGTTCTAAATTAATCCCGAAGAATTTAAGTGGGTAATTAATGGAATAAAATGCGGAATTCTAGTAATAATGTTGTTGTTGGCAGGAAGTACTAATTCTTCTTTAAATCATCAATGTTATTATATGAAAAAATTCGAAACAAATAATATCTTGATAATATGACGATATTATCGAGATTCATATTTATCGATCGTTCTATTTCCTTTAATAAATTCTTTTCAATATGGTATTATTTTTGCTCAGTTCAGAGATACACTCATTGAGGAAATTATCAATTATAGGCTATCCCGCTGTAGGTAAAACGACCATACTGAAGTTGTTATCTCAAAATACGATTGATCGAATGTATCTGCCTACTCATGGTTTAGATTTAAAAACTGTTCAGATAGGTAATTATACAATACGAGTGTGGGATTTTGGAGGACAAGGTCATTATTTTAAGTGTTCAAGAGATCATCTGTTGGGTTCTGATTTAATACTTGTTATAACGGATTCATCTCCTAAAAACGTATTACGATCTCAAGAATTAATTGGATACGCAACTCATTTTGTTGAAAAAGATTGCCCTATCATAGCTATTGCGAACAAACAAGACTTAAACAAAGTGAATGGAAGAATGACGCCAGAAAGGGTTGAAGAAATACTAAATGTTAAGACTTTTGGCCTTACAGCAATCAATCCTGGAGAAAGGGAACGATTAGAAAATATGATCCGAAAAGAATTAAACAAAACTGCAATTAGGAGGCGATTTAAAGAAATTGAACTTTAATGAAAATGAAATCTTTGGAGCTGCTCTTATAGGATTCGACATGATCGACGGCCCTTTCTTAAAATGGAAAAAAGCTTATCAAAATGCAAATTCTATAATTGATCTTAACGATTTTGCAATGAATTTTTACCTTGCCTTCAGAGGAGGTAATTCAGGTAAAAAACCAAGAGCTATTTTATACGATGAATTCTATATTGTGGCATTCCCAAATGACTTAGAGCTATGTTGTCTTTTTATGAAACCGCAAGATGTTGATAATAATATAAAACAACTAAATAAAATAGCATCGCGCATTATGAACGAGATGGATACAGATCAAACTGAAGAAGATGATCCTTCTGATTCAAACGACGATGAAATTGACGAGATAACACGATTAATAATCAATTTACTAAATAATACAGAGATGTCTACCCCTGAGTTGAGGAGATATTTTAAACTCAGTAATGCTCAAATCTGGAAATTAATGACTGAATTGGAAGCAAATAAGGTCATCAAGCGCACGGAAAAAAGAGGTCGTGCCATTTATTGGACAGCTATTTAATTTAATAATTCTTTCTATTTTTTAACGAGTTCTATGTACCCAATTTTTTTGTTTAGTAAAATATCTTGAGAACATTATTTTGCAAATATCGGGTAAATCCTTCTCTTCATTTCGAATCGTAATAAAACGGAGTACGTGGTTAATTAAAAATATTCCAAGAAATTCCACATGATAGCGATCTAGATTTTTTGATAAATTCTCGCCTGAAAACCCAATGTCTAATCCCTTTTTGTCATCCCAAATGATCTCAATACTAATTTTCGGGAAAGTTTCTTTTTTTATTTTCCATCCAGATGGCACTTTCCAGACTTCTGCCCCAAGAAATTCAGAGAGTGCTTGTTTATCAGTATCTTTTAAAAATTTGAAAGGTTCACTTCTTTGAAGAAGTACTTTTTTCATTAGTTCTGTCTTAGAATCATAATTTTCTTCAAACGGAGTTTTATTTTCTATTTTTCTTTCTAAAAAATCCATAATAATATCAATATAAGTAGCACTATCTTCTCCAGGTACCCAATGCACGCGTTCACCTGACAAGTAAAACTTAAATTCTCCTTCATCCTTATCTCCAAATTCATCACCATAATCAGTAAACGCAAGATGTATGTTTACTTGAGGAAACATCTCCAATGAAATAGTCCAATCTTCATTAAAACCTAAATTTTCTATTTTCCCACCTATTTCATCTTTGACAATAGATCTAAGTCTATCCATGTCGATATTGATAAAAAGAGGATAATTCGCATTACTGATATTGCGTAATTCCATTTCGTGAGGTCCTCGAACCCCCGTGGCATCAATCTCGCCAATAGTCCAAAATTTCGTATTATGATTCATTTAATCTTTTTTTTGTATTAATAGATGTTATTTTAAATTATGCAGCTTTTTTTTTGAATTTTCCGATGAAAAATCCTTGAGAGTGGTGAATCGCGGGAAATAATCGTCCTGTCCCTCTTAAATAGCTACCGTTAATCTTATAACTTTTAGAAAACCAATCTGGAAGACTCATTGGAACTAAATCATCGACATATCTTATCAACTGCAACTCTCCTTCTTCTGGATATAAACTACATGTAGCATATACTAATATGCCATCTGGTTTGAGGTAATTTATTGCTGTTGCAAGTAACTTTTCTTGAAGAATGGTCGTTGTCTTGAGATAATATTTTGATTGTTTCCATTTTAACTCCGGATTATTTCGAAAGCTTCCACTTCCAGAACATGGAGCATCAATGAGGATCTTATCGAAAAAATTCTTAAACCGAAAAGGAGGTAGAATGCTATCCATCTGGCATAAATTTATATTAATAACATGGTGATTGATCATTAAAGTTCTAGATTGATACAATCGATTAATATCAAAATCCCCACCAATCATCTTAAAATTATCTTCAGAAACTTTTGAAATCACAATACTCTTTATTCCTGGTGCTGCACACGTATCCCAATAAAAATCTGATTGATCTAATGATAATATATCAGCAACTGCCGCTGAAGATTTATCTTGGAAAATGATATATCCTTCACGATACCAGTTAATTGACAAGATTTTCTTTTTATATTTATTTTGTGAATGATAAAGGCGTGGAATGTGAGGATCTGGATGTATTGGTATGTTTTCAGACTTTAAATCTTTAATAATTTTATCTTGTTCCTTAGATGATAAGATCTGAAATGTGAAATCGTCGTTTTCATCAATATTATTCATAAATTCTATATTTTTACGGATTT
>CAZOYD010000033.1:0-36777 GCA_964583985.1 uncultured archaeon | reverse complement strand
TTTTTTTCATCTAATGGAAAAAAAAGTAATTCGAATTTAAAATTTTCTTAAAAATTATTGAAAAATATGATTGCAGAGTGAAATTTTTAATAATCCTTAAATTATGGAAAATTATTCTATTTATGAGTTTACAAACAAAACTAGTTGCGCTATGAGTTGTGAACTTGCCTGCATTGGAACAGATGTAATGGGGATAAATGATATAATTAGGCATGGAATAAATGGATCCTTATGTGATACAAATCCGGAATCAATAAAAAATGCGATATTGGAAGTATATAATGATCAGAAATTAAGAGATAAAATTAGTAAAAATGCAAGAGTATTCATATTAAATAATTGTTCTCTTGATTCTATTGCTGAAAGGGAATTTCAATTCTATAAAAGTGTTCTAAGGGAAAAATGAAATAAACTTCGAATTACTTTTTAACTCAATTCTATTTCTTTTATTATTATCTCTCTTAAATTTTGATAAATAGATTAAAAACTAATAATAAATTAAACTTATGTAATATTGTTTCAGATGCCGTATAAATGCAACTATTAGAAAAGAGTTCATAAAACTATGGCTGGTGTTTCATAATTAACGATTTAATTTCAGTATTTCTTGACAAATTTGACTTTATTCGATACACAAAGCTCTATGAATTTATTAAAACTATAATCTATCCTTTTGTTATCAACAATTTTTCGAGATTATACAAGGCGAAAATTGATGAGAAATTAATCATCTTCGGAATGTATTCAGGGAGATTGTATGCGGATAATACTAAGTACTTATTCGAGTTTCTTAACAAGCATTCAAATAATAAGGTCTTTTGGATAGCGAAAGACAGAGAGATCATATCAGAGATAAAAAAATTAAATTATAAAGTCGTTCCATATTATAGTTTACAGGCAATCAAGCTTTTAAGAAAAGCAAAATATGTTTTTCTGACCCATGGTCATCTTGATTTCCCACCTATTAAATTCTCTCCAGAAACTAAAATCATTTTAACTTGGCATGGAACACCAATAAAAAAAATTAACGTGGATTTGAAGCAATCCCTAATTTATAGTAAATGGGCTTCGTTTTTCAAATTGGATATAAGATACGATGATTACGTTGACTACCTTTTAACCCCAACTAGAGATGAGTTCGAGCACCAAATTTTGAGTTCCTCTTTCAGCATACCAAAAGAAAAGGTTCTTGATTTGGGTTACCCAAAACTTGATATATTAGCGAATAAGGATGCAATTTCACTAGAAAATATAAGAAAAAAATATGATATTCCTGAAAAAATTGAACGAATCATATTGTATTGTCCAACGTATCGTGATGATCATTCTCTAAGATTTCCAATTTCAGAAAAAGAATTAAATAATCTAGAAAACTTACTCCAAGAAACTAATTCGCTCTTTTTGATGAAAGGACATTATTTTGTCCAAAACATAGATTTTGAGCAATATAAGAACATTAAAATAGCTCCTAAAAGCTCTGATATTCAAGAGCTTTATTTCATAACAGACATTCTTATTACCGACTACTCTTCTACGATGTTTGATTTCTCTCTATTTGATAGACCAATTCTGTTATTTCCTTATGATCTTGATGATTATAAAAAAGAAAGAGGCATGTACTACAATTTAGAAGACATTGCCCCTGGACCATTACTCTTCAACGGGAGTGAAATAATCGAAGCTATAAAAAATATTGATAGTATTGATAAAAAGTTCCTAGAAAAGCGAGCAATAATTAGAGATAGATTTAATAAATATCTTGATGGAAAGTCCGCTCAAAGAATTTTAAAATTTTTAGAAATACCGTTTGATGAATAAAATAATGAATTTTACTCAGAAATTTGTAAATAATAAAATTAAAAACTTATCTTTAAATATTTATAGATAATATCATGACTCAATTAATCCCCATTAATGAAGTATTGGAAGAAAGTTCTAGAGTTAAAGAACTTGAAAATCAAGGGTATATTATAACTCCAGACAATTTTGAGGCATATCTCGAAAATTTCAAAAATAGAGTTTCTGCAATGCCCGATAAGGTATACTGGAAAGATAAAAGAGTACTAATAACTGGTATTAGTGGTTTTGCTGGAAGTCATTTAGCAGAACAATTATTGGATTTAGATTGCGAAGTTCACGGTACAATTCGTCGTCATGCTGTGCCAATGCATGAAAATATCGAGCATTTGAGGGGTAAAATTCACTTACATGAAGCAGACATTACGAGTGCAGAAAGAATACTAGGCATATTTGAAGAAATTGAACCTCATAATGTATTTCATTTAGCTGCTGAGTCATTTGTTCCCACTTCCTTTAGAGAACCAGCTCGCGTTTCACATAACAATATAATAGGTACGATTAAAATTTTTGAAGCCGCTCGTAGATTTGACGCTAACTTAGAAAGCGTTCAAGTTGCATGTAGCAGTGAGCAGTATGGATTAGTAGATCCCAATGAAGTTCCTGTCACTGAAGATATTAAGAAGAACCCTTTTAGACCGAGAAGTGTTTATGGCATTACTAAATGCGCAACTGAACAACTTGCGTGGTTGTATCATGATTCGTACGGGGTACCCAGCATCATAACGCGTGGCTTTAACCATGAAGGTCCTCGTCGAGGAATCCAATTCGTAACCAGTGTTGTTCATCGTCAAATAGTTGAAATTTTAAATGGTAAGAGAGATCACATTGTGATAGGTAACCCAAATGCAATTCGTGATTATACCCACGTGAAGGATACTGTTAATGCTTACATTTTAGCAAGTGAAAAAAAGAAATACGGTGAACCTCTCAATGTATGTTCAAGTAAAGGAATAACAATTGCTAACTATATCAAAATAGCTACAAAATTATTTAACATCTCGGTAGATGTGTATGTTGATCCAACTAGAATACGACCAAGTGAGGTTCCCTTGTTAATTGGTAAAAATACCAAAATTTTTGAAGAAACTGGTTGGGTGCCTACTCGATCTATAGCTGATATAATAAAAGAAGGCGTAGAATATTTTAGAGTTCACCCAGAACAGTTAGGAATTGAAGCCCATTAATTTAGAATAATTAGAGACCATCATCTTCAAAAAGCTTCAGAAAAAGACAAAAAATCAAGAATAGTTGACACTCTCAAAAATCTGAATGTCTAAATTATTATAAATTTAAAACTTGCTTTTGAAGTTTAATTAATTCAAATATTCCTCTTTCTCCTAAATCTAAAATATCATTAAGATTCTCTTTATTGAACGGTGCACCTTCAGCGGTACCTTGAATCTCAATAAGTTCTTGATCTTCATTTTGTATGATGTTGAAATCGACATCTACCTTTGAATCCTCTTCATAATTTAAGTCTAAAATAACTTTGCCATTCTTGATGCCCAAGGATACTGCGGCAGTTACTTTATAGTCCGGAAATGCATAAATCCGTTGTTCGTTATAGAGATAGTTAATTGCATCAAATACAGCAACGAATGCGCCTGTTATAGATGCACACCTTGTTCCTCCATCTGCTTGGATGACATCACAATCGATTTTTATTGTTCGTTCACCGATTTTTTCGTAATTAAAAGCAGCTCTCATGCTTCTTCCAATGAGTCTTTGAATTTCTTGAGTTCTCCCCTTAATTCCTCTCTCTCTTTCTCTATTATTTCTCATTTGTGTTGCTCTAGGAATCATGTTATACTCTGCAGTTATCCATCCCGTACCAGTATTTTCCAAAAATCGAGGTACTGAATCCATTACAGAAGCAGTAACTATGACCTTGGTTCCACCTTGAGTTATTAATACTGAACCTTCAGGATATTTGAGATAATTCCTTTCAATTGTGGTTTTTCTAAGTTCATCAAATTTTCTTCCATCAAGCCTTCTGTCTCCAAACATGTTTAACTTACCAATCTTTATATGATAATTATCAGTGAGTTTAATACGATATTACACTCAATTAATTGAAAGTTGTATTATTAAAATAGTTTTAGAATAAGAAAATTGATTTAAACCCCTCAATTAGTAGGATTAATTTGCTGGATATGATCCAAGGATTTTTTGCCAAAGAACTTTCGTTTCAATTAATTGAAGTGCTTCTTTGACATTTCCGTCCTCTTTATTACCCTCAAAATCTACGAAAAATATGTATTCCCACCGAACTTTCTTAAAGGGTCTTGATTCTATTTTAGATAGATTAATATGTGCATCTGAAAAAACCTTTAAAACCCAGTATAATGCACCTGGTTCATGCTTGGTTACAAATACAATAGAAGTTTTTATCTTTCCTTCTTTTATAGGGTTTTCCTTTTTTGAAATTATCAAAAATCGGGTAAAGTTGGCAGTTTCATCTTCAATCATGGGATTAGCAACAACTAACCCATAAATGCTACTGGCAAATTCCGTTCCAATTGCAGCATAGGTGGGATCATTTAGTTTCCTCACCCTTCGTATAGCTTCTGCTGTAGAACTGACATCTATCAGTTTTGCATTGGGTAAATTTGCTTTAATCCAAGAACGAGTTTGAGAAAAAGCTTGGGGGTGAGAAAATATATTTTGTATGCTATTCATTGTAGCTCCTTCTAATGAAATTAAATTTTGGACAATTCGTAATTCAATTTCACCAAATATAAATAGATTTCTATCAATTAATAAATCGAGAGTTTCCCGTACCGTTCCTTGAAGTGTATTCTCAATGGGAACGACCCCATATTCAAAAATCCCTTTTTCAATATTATCGAATATCTCGATTAAATCTTTGACAGGAATGAACTCAGAACCTGCTTTAGGGAAATATTCTAATGCAGCTTGATGTGTAAATGTGCCTATTGGACCGAGATACCCTATTTTTGAAATGGTCCCTTGTATAACTTTACTAGCGCTAATTAATTCTTTCCATATAGCTTCAATACTCGATTCTTTAAACATGGTTTTCTTTTTTTTAATCCTATCGATGATCTCTTTTTCACGATATGGCTGAGAAACATCAATGTTTAACGCTTTCTTGAGATTTCCAACTTTAATTGCGACCAATCCCCTTTTATTTAGAAGATCTATTATTTGGTCATCAATTTCATCAATCTCTTTTCTGAGATTTTCTAAATCTTTTCCATCTTGATTCAATATAATTAACTCGAATAAAATAATTTATAAAATTATAAAATTTTTTCTAAATTTATTTCAAATGCAGAAGCCGGAAATTCTAATTTGAAATTTAAAAGAACTTTTGGATGTATTTCTCCAATCTCACCAATCTTCTTACCATTGATATAAATTTCTCCATATCGCCCATTTATATAAGTAGGATTAGAACTCGGTTTAACGTCATAATTCTCTTGAAGATTGAGTGTTGTGATAATATAATCAACTACGGATCTTACTTCTGTAAAATCTGCATCCTTATGGTATGATACTCCTGTAAGATGAACTTCTCTTCTTGCTCCAGTTTCTTCTTCAGGTGCTAATTCGATGACATCACCTACTTCAAAAATTCTAATAGGTTTTTCTTCGGAACGATTCAAGCGTAGAGTGTCCATGATATTAGGTAAAAGAGTTGTTCGTGTCGTATCAAATTCCTGTGAAACAGGATTGAGTATCTGTACCAAGTTTTCCTCTATCTTCTCTTGATTCATGTAATTGTATTGTTTTTCTGAGTTTGATAAAATGAAATTTACTACTTCTAAATATCCAGCACCTATCATTATCTTACGAATTCGGTTTGAAAAATCCTGCAAAGGATGATATTCTCCCATCCCTCCATCATGTATTGTTAGTGGTAAATTTATGTATCCATAACCTATTGCACATTCCTCAGTAAAATCAATGGGGTGCATGATATCTCCTCGATAAGAAGGTACCCATATCTCTAAATAACCTTTTCGTTTTGATTTATTTGCGTTTAGCCTGACTTTTTGAAAGCATTTAATCATGTCTTCATCGGATAATTTTAAACCGCAAACACTATTGATATAATCTATTTTCACTTCCCATTTTTTCGGAGTAAAGTTAGGTGTGATTACATCTTTTCCTCCTTCATATTGAACTGTTACAGTTTCAATTTCTGCTCCCATATCTGCTAATGTTGTTGCTAATATATTTAATGCCAAATTAACAGCTTGAAAATCAGTTCCAGTAAGATCTAAGAATAAATTCTTGGTTGCTTCGGTGACAGTTGTTAATTCTCCATTGATAATTGGTGGAAAAGATAACACCTCATCGTTATTATCGAATATAATTGGGTAGAGTTTTTTCCCTTCCAAGATCTTAGCATATTCTATTCCTTTTTCATGAAGAAGCAAAATCTCTTCGAGATTCATCGGATATCCATCTCCATGTAAAGGAGAAAAACTTACAGAATCGGGTTTTACAGCAGTATATCTATAAGGCGGGATAACTTTGTCCAAATCATGAACTCCTATCGCAACTTTCTTTCGATCTCTCCCTACTGCCCAATGAAGATGTTCTTGAATGGTCATGAGCGTGGCGACTTCATCTTCATCCAAATCAATATTTCGAACAACACCACATACAATATATGGTCTTACTTCTTTAACGCTCGGATCAACCTTCAAGATAATACTTCCAGGAGTAAGCTTAAATGTGGGAATTCCTAATTCAATCTCGTAGTACCCTCTTAGAGCTCTAGCGATTCCTTCAGGGCTGGAAAAATCTGGTCTATTTGGATTATATTCCACCTTAATGGTCCGCTCTTCTTCGTTAATATCTTCTAAATCTAGACTTATCCACTGCAAATCATACTGTAATTCCTTTATGTTTAATTTTTTACCTACTAACCGCTCTAATCTATCAATATGCAATTCAATTGTTGGCATTTTATTTCCCTCATTTATGATAAGATTGTTGTCTTAACCATTTAATTGGATTTATATAAAAATCTCTAATATCTTTTCGATCATAATATAACATTGCGATCCGTTCTAGACCTTGACCCCATGCTAAAACCCTTGTTGGTTCTTTAACCCCGAAAGGATATGTGACTTCAGGTCTAAATATTCCCGATCCTCCCATTTCCAACCATTCGCCTAATTTATCGTAATACACCGAGACTTCCATGCTTGGTTCTGTATATGGAAAGAATCCTGGTCGCGTGATGATCTTTTTAAATCCTAATTTTCGATAAAATTCTGAAAGCAAACCAATTAAGTCGCATAAGTTTACATTATCATCTATGACAATTCCTTCAATTTGAGTAAATTCTGCTAAATGCGATTTATCTACTTTTTCATTTCGAAAGACCCGATCGACAGAAAATACTTTAATTGGTTTTTTATCAGTTTCGAGATAATATTGTGCTAACTTCCGGACGGTTGTGGCGGTGGTGTGAGTCCTCAAGAGAGCTTTTTTGGCAATATCTTCATCCCATTCGTATCTCCATCCTATTGAACCACTATCTCCTCCTTTCTCGTGAGTATCTTTGACTGCTAATACTAGTTCCTTATCTGGTAATTTAGTTATCTTTGGATTGTTAAGATAAAAAGTATCGTGTAATTCTCGAGCTGGATGGTCTTGTGGTTGATATAACGCATCAAAATTGAAAAAAGCACTTTCCACGATCGGACCTCGTATTTCGGTGAAACCCATTGAAAGAAATACTTCACGAATTTCATTAATTAAATTAATTATTGGATGTATTTTTCCTGCTTTTAATAATGGTCCTGGTTTAGTAACATCAAATGGTTTCAATTCGATGTCTTTCCAAGATCCCGTACTTAACATCTCTGAAGTTATCTTGCTCACTTGCTGTAATTCTTCTATTTCATCAAGATCAAGCTTCTTGCCTTTCTCTGTAATATATAGGATTCTTTGAGTTTTTTGTGTTTTATGTATCAATTTACGCTTATTTAAAATATCTATATTAGCTAAATCATCTGGAGATAATTCTGAATAATTTAACACTTTTTTTTTATTGAAGATAGTTAGAAATTGTTCAATTTCAGTTTTTGGAAATTCTTCGGCAGTTAAAAAGATTTTACTCTCTCCACTTGCTTTACTTTGAGCAATCCATTTATTTTGTTTTAAATTTGAAAGTCCTATGTAGAATAAAGATCTCTCCATTTTTGATAACTTAATAAATTCATCTAATGGGATTTCTTTTATATCTTGCTGAATCAATATTTCAAGCAATTGACGTTCAGGCAGTCCTGTTTTTAGATATTTCATTCCCTCTTTATTTAGTGATATATGATTGATTTCTTCTTCCTTGAAACCTGCTAACTTATATGAGATTAAATCATTAATCGCAGACATTAAGACAACATAATCTACATTCAAGTCATTAGCTAAATCTGCTGCAATGATCGTGCCTTTTCTATCTCGTAAAATTTTGAAAATATCGATAACTTGTTTCCGAAGTATAATCTTCATATTTCTCTATCCAAAATTTAATACTATTTAGTATATAAATTTAAATTTTTAACCTATTTAAATCTTTTGTGGACAAATTTGCTTGAAATACGTCTATCTCGAATTAGAGAATATATTTTATGATTAATCTAAGATAATTTGGATTTTCCTTAATAAAAAGATTACAATCCGCAGCCAAGGAAACAAAAATCATATTGGAATTATTCCCTTGGCGGATTAAAGAAGCTGAAAATAAATGAAGCTTGTTTGAATAAACTACTCCTCAATAAAGCTATATTCAAAATTCTATGATTCATGATCAGCCAAGCATTCATATATCTATAATATATTTGTAGAAATGGAAATTAAAAAAGTTTACTACTCTAAAGTTGCTCTAATAGACGTGGAGCTAATTTTATTTTTCTTAGAATCGCGAATTAAAGGAATAACAATTATAATTAACGGTTTAAAACCGTTCTTTTCTCTGATCTGATTGATCTTTAAGGCTCCTTCATAAGTTTCTTGGCTGACTATAATTCCTTCATAATCTTCTTCATTTATTGGAGGACCATAAGGATCCTCTAACTTTATTATCTCTACTTTAGAAAAATCTGATATTTCAAGAATGTATGATTTTAAGGATTCAAATCTCTTATCGTAGGGCTGAATTTTTGAATGAAATTTCTTCTTTATGAGGAGCTTATCACTTGTTAACCCAATTACAACATGCTTGGAGAATGATAATGCAATCATAATTAATGATTTATGACCATCATGCAAGTGATCGAAAGTTCCGCCTATTCCAACTTTATTTAAAATTTTAGAAACACCTTTTCTCATTTGAGGAAGGGTTTAAGTTTTTGCTTGAGTTTTATTTTTTAAGGTAACTTCCTTAGCCTGTTTTTTTGCGGTGGATTTTTTTAATTTAACGCTGTAGATTTGATTGATTTTCATTGCCTCATCGCATTTTTCACAGGAATCTACGATTTTAAAAACAAAATCACCGGGTTCATAATTTCTCACTTTTGTAATTTCGCATTTATCACATTTTAAAATCGATAAAGTCTGTCTCGTAGGTTCTTCTTCTTTTTTTTGGATTTGAATCAAAGTTGAACCAATGCAAATCAAGGTGAATCCAATAAAGAAATTTGTCATTTGAGCTGTACCCCCCAAGTATATAAAAAGCGCTCCGACAATTATTAATGCGATTAATGCCACGTTTTTCAAAATCTTCTTGAGTGATCTACTTTTTTTTAAGATTTCATCATCGTCTTCTTCGTCAATCATAAAATTAGCACTCTAACTAGCTTTACCTTTATAATAGAAAAGAATAAAAGATTAAATAAATTTTGTTATTATGAAAACTAAATCACTTAAATCAAACGATTTAGCTCTTTTAAAATTATAGAAGGATTGCAATGATACTCATGTTAATGCAAGCACAAACGGATCCGTTGGCTATACTACTTAACTTGCTTTTTTTCGTAATGATCTTTATTTCAATGTTTTACGGCACGAAAATTCAGATGTGGCGATCATCCAAAGAGGTTGAAACTGGATTAGAAAAACTTAAAACATGGAACGATGAATGCAAACAAATTTTATTAGACGTATTCAAAAAATATGCTGATAAAAAGGAATTGGATAAAGATTTACAATTAAAGCTTGAAGATTTTCTCTCCTTTATAACAATTGAACCCGTTTCACTCGATCCTTATGGAATAATACCAAAATTAGATCATATTATTGACGTGAGAGATGATCGGTTTAAAGAAGAAGTTGCTACCCTGGCTCCAAATGTAACTCCTGGAAGTCCTGAAGCACAAAATTTAGAAAATATAGTTGAAGCTGCTGGAGCAGTGGACTACATTTATCGTTTAATCAAACATTTCTTAATTATGGGCAAGAAATCAAAATCATACATACTTTTAATGCAAATCTCAATGCAATTATCCATAATTTTAGGCATGGCAAAGAGTTATTATAGAGCAACTAAAGCCTTCTCAGAAGGCAGTCCTATAGGTGATGGTCTTGGACCCATGGTTGCAGGGTGTTTTGTACGAAATGTATCTCAACAAGAGGATATTGAAGCAATTGAAATTGCTAAAGATACAATTGTTCAAGAAGTAGATTTCGAAGACCGAACCGTTTATGTCATTAGAGCGAAAGGACCTGGAGGAACAGTCGGAAAACCTGGCACTGCTATTAAAAAATTGGTTGAAGATCAAGGCAAAAATATCTCCCGTATTATCATGATCGATGCGGGTCTAAAACTTTCAAGTGATAAAACTGGATCTATTGTGATTGGTGTAGGAGCAGCCATAGGAGGAATTGGTGTAGAAAAATTCTTTATTGAAGATTCAAGTACGAAAAAAGCAATACCAATTGATGCTGTCATATGTCGACAATCCCTTGAAAATGCCATAACTGTCATGACACGACCCATAACGCAATCCGTGCCTGCCATTGTAGAAAAAATTAAGATGGGAATACGAAAAAGAACTGAAAAAGGTTCAAAAATAATTTTAGCTGGTATAGGAAACACCATAGGAATTGGTGTTTAATTTATTAGATTTTCATCGTTCATTTTTTACTCTTTCTTATATTTTCATTTTACTCATCATTTTCGAAATTTAATCATTTGAAGAAAATTAATTAATACAGACTGAATTAAAATTAATTAACAAGCTTTAAAAATTTAAAAATAAGATGTGAGAAAAAAAATGAAAGTATTTTCTGAAGAATGGGTAAAAGCTTATATTAAAGCCATAAACGATAATCCAAATTATAAAGCAGCTGCCTCTTGGTGGGAAGGAGACTTCCTATTTATAGTTGAACCTAGTGGAAAATTAGATAAAGAGATCAAAATGTTCATAGGATTGTATAAAGGAGATTGCACGGGAGGAAAAATATTAAGTCCCGGAGAAAAACATGTGGTGTTAAAACCCAATTCCGCTCCGGTACCTCTAAAGGAAGGCGAACCGCCTGCAGTTGAATTTGTTTTTTCGGGAACATATGATAATTGGTTAAAAGTGTTAAAGAAGGAACTCGATCCAATTCAAGGTTTGATGGCTGGAAAATTTAAACTCGTTGGAAACATGGCGAAAGTAATGCGTGCCACGAAAGCAGCACAAGAACTTGTTAATAGCACTACAGTAATTACTAATGTTGAGTTTTACTAAAGCAATATAATTCTTTTTCTTTTCTAATTTTACATTTTTATATAGGGATCAATTAGTGCATAATAATAAATCAAGTATTGGATTATGAAAAGATTATTATACTTAATTCAATATTTATCATAACAAATCTAATGATAAATAAGGTATTAAAAAAATGGGCTTATCTAGTAAAAACTATCTTGTTAAGGATTTAATCATTGATGACGATTATGGAATAATAAATTCCACGGCTTCAATACAAGACGCAGCAAAAAAAATGAAAGAGTTAGGAGTACCAGATTTAGTAGTCATGCAAGATAATACGGAAAACGTTCTCGGTGTAATTGCTGATTTTGATATCATTCAAAACATCGTAGCAGTAGGAATAGACCCGAAGATTACAAATGTTACTTCTGCAATGTATAAAATCCAACCCGTTTCTCTTGATACACCCGTAACAGACGCATTTACAAGAATGCAAGGCTTACACGTGAATGTTGTACCGGTAGTTTCTGAAGGCAAGTTAGTCGGGGTATGCACTATTCAAGACTGTTGGAGTTTCATTCCTGATGAGAATGTGGATGAGGTAGGGTTAATACCCGTTACAAATACTAAAAATGCTGAATTTTGGTTTGCCAGTACCTGTTCAATCTTAGGATTCGTACTTGGTATATTATTACCCCTAATCGGTGTATATGGATTTTATTTGGGGAATCAAGCCGAACTCTTAAGTTTCTTTGGCATGGCGGAAATACGAGGTGGAGTGATAAGTTTCGGATTATTTGAAACGCGTGGGACGGATTTTCTCATACCGTTTCTTGATTTAGTGGCACGAGATGGAGTGATATGGGTGTTCATAGTGATAATTAGCCTACTTATCGTAATATTCGGCATCTTAGGGCTATTTTCCCTTATTTATGCAAGCTTTTCGGATGCTAGAAATATTCGTACGGGTAAGATCGTGCGCTCAATCATTCCCCATCTCTTAGTTGTTTTCTTGGTACTGGAGTGGATTCTCTTTGGAATTGCTTTTTCAACAACTTTCCCTCCCGCCAATGTCGTTATAAATGGACTAGGATTGACAATGTCGATCATTTCGATGTTACTATTCCTAGGGGCAATTTATAGAGATCACATATTTCGCTCTAAGTCTTTAACCATTGAGGTGAAAAATTAAGCATGCCTCGTGGGGGTGGAAGTAGAGGAGGCGGAGGCTTTCGAGGAGGTGGTATGGGCGGCGGTTTTTCAGGAGGCGGATTTCGAGGCGGTGGTGCCACGTTTAGAACTGGTGGGCGACCTAGTGGAGTTCCCTTTGGGAGAACTGGATCAACGAGAATAGTCTCAAGATCACCAAGTGGACCTTATAGACACTCATATTATGGTCCAAATCGAAGATATTACGGATATGGTGGCCGATATTATGGATATGGATGGTATTACCCATGGTATCGAAGATGGTGGTATTCCCCGATGTGGGCCGGTTATTATTATCGACCTTGGTATTATTCACCCATGTACGTTGGTGGAGGAGTCGTAGTTGCAATCGTTTTCTCCTTGATATTATTACCCTTACTTGGTGTGGCAATATGGTTTCCGTTCAGTTCAGCAGATACGAATGGTTCCGTAACATATCGTTCCACTGAAACTATATACTATAATGAATACTGGTATGAATATGAAAACATTAAAGCAGGGAATGATATAACGTATTCGGTTCAATCTAGCCCCAGCACCATTACTTTTGCAATCTGGGATCAACCTTTTGAGATGCTTCCAAGAGTTACGATGATTGGTGGTGACACAGATAGTTTCAATCTCATACACAATAATTATCAGTACTATTCAATTTATTTAAGATCCGGTTCTTCTCTCACTTATGATTTTAATGCATCAAGCTCCATTGATTTCTTCATAGCTGATGCAAATGACATGTATGTATGGGATAATGGAGGTTCTCCTTCATTTTACGTGGACGAACCGAATATTGTTACTGATAATGGTGTCCTACCAATCTCAGAAGCTAATGATTATTATGTCGTATGGTATAATGATCTAGCTTCACCCGTTGACGTGAATTATACGATCACCTATTCCGCAGCAAATGTGGTGGATTTTAGCAGTACTGATCTTTTCATTGAAGACGTGGACAGCGTAGCAACGAACACTTTTACGGTCCCAAATGATGGTAATTGGTATTTTTTTGTATACTTCGACCCGATGAATGATCCTCAAGAAAGCACGGCAATCACGTTTGATGTGACCTACGATACGGGCATTAATAGTGTTGATAGATGGTTAGACGTGCAACCATTCTTGATCGGTCTAATTATCTTCGTGGGAATCATCATCATTATCGCTTTTGTCGCGCGCAAGAGCCAAAAGAAACTCAAGACAAAACCAGGAGCACAAGTTGCTCCAAAAGATACAGCTACATTGACAGTGGAAGAAAAACAACCACCAGACACTGAATTAAAGTGCGTGCGCTGTAATTCAAAACTAAGGGCAGACTCTCAATACTGTCCAAATTGCGGATTAAAAGTAGAAGGAAGAAAGTTAGGTGAATCTGGAGTAGTTACCCCTGTAAATTCTAAAATTTGTTCGTACTGTGGAAGTGATTTGACTCCTGGAGCAAATTTCTGCAAGTATTGTGGAACCCCAATAGCCAAGTAAATCATCATCCCCAAATATTAACTATTAAATTACTATTTTCTTTTTTTTTAATTTACTAAGCAATTCATTTCGAGATTTTAGATGGATTCTACATAACTTTTTTACAAAATTAATATTTTGTAATATAAATCAAATCCTATAATCAAATTCTATATCATTCCGATTCTTCATGGCTCTAATCGATAAAGATTTATCGGCATTAACAAAAAAGAGTGTTTATTTTTTTGATCTCGATGGCACGATATATTTAGGAGATAATCTATTTGATGGCGTGCTCGATCTAATCGAACTACTTGAAAAAAAGAAGATGAATTTTTATTTCCTTTCAAATAATTCGAGTAAATCTACCAAAGAATATCTCAAGAAATTAAAGGATCTAAAAATTGAGATCTCTCCCAATAATCTCATTTTATCCCAGCATCCTACCATCGATTATCTAAAAAAGAATTCATATAAGCGGATTTTTCTCATGGGAACTCAATCTCTTAAAGAAGAATTTAAGGAACAAGGATTTATCCTAACGGAAAACGATCCTGAAATTATAGTTCTCGCTTTCGATCAGGAATTAACCTATAGTCGTTTAGAAAAAGCAGCGTTTTTCCTACAAAAAGAGATTCCATACATCGCAACCCATTTGGATAATAAATGCCCCACCAAAAATGGATACATACCTGATGCGGGAGGAATAGCTGCTTTACTTAATAAAGCAACCGATAGAATGCCACGAGTTTTTGGCAAGCCGAACAAAGAAATGATACTATTTAAACTTGAATCGTTGAAGATCAATCCCAAGGATGCCGTGATGTTTGGAGATCGATTATATACTGATATAAAAATGGGAATACAGGCAGGAGTTACAACTTGTTGCGTGTTATCAGGAGAGACGACCCTTAACATGATTAATATGAGTGACCAATTTAAACCTGACTTCATAATCGAAGGGATATGGGAACTTCTCAATGCATTGAAATAACCAAGAAATTCCCACTGCCCTCATGTTTGGCAATTCGAAAATTTTATTTCTTATATGATATTATTAGATTTATCATGCTAAAGGTTTTACAACAAGACCTTTAAAATCAAAGTTATTATTTTATTCGTTTGAAATTTACATGAGAATATGATAGTGAGTAAATAAATGACCACCACTGAAAAAAAGAAATTCGTCTATGATTTTAATGAAGGGAGCAAAGATTTAAAATATATTTTGGGCGGAAAAGGAGCGGGTTTAGCAGAAATGACACGGATGGGATTAAATATCCCTCCGGGATTTACGATCACAACTGAGGCTTGCTTGCTTTATTTCGACAATCCTAAAGCAATTATGGATGAGATTGAACCTATCGTAATTCAACATCTAAAAAAACTCGAAGAAAAGACAGGAAAGAAATTTGGAGATAAGAAAGATCCTTTACTCGTGAGCGTTCGATCCGGAGCTCCTATGAGTATGCCTGGAATGATGGATACGGTTCTAAATTTGGGTCTGAATGACGAATCAGTAGTAGGTATGGCGGCATTAACAGAGAATCCGCGTTTCGCTTATGATAGTTATCGTCGATTTATTCAGATGTTTGGAGATGTTGTAATGGGTATTGGAGATGAGAAATTTGAAAGAATTCTCGTTAAATATAAACGTGAAATATCTCGTACTGCACAAGACACAGATCTTACCATTTCAGATTTACAGAAATTAATCGCAGATTATAAAGCACTTTATGAAAAAGAGATCGGTTCTCCCTTTCCTCAAGAACCATTCAAACAATTAAAATTAGCAATCGAGGCGGTTTTCAAATCTTGGAATAACAAGCGTGCTATAACATACAGGAGAATTAGTAATATCCCGAATTACGGGACAGCGGTTAATATTCAAGTGATGGTATTTGGTAACATGGGATGGGATTCCGCTACTGGGGTAGCTTTTACAAGAGATCCATCAACTGGTGAGAATTTGAAATTTGGTGAGTACTTAGCAAATGCTCAAGGAGAGGATGTTGTAGCGGGAATTAGAACTCCAAAGAAATTATCAGATATGGAAGAAGAGTTTCCAAAAATACATAAGCAGTTAATCTCCACAATGGAGAAACTTGAAAATCATTATAGGGATATGCAAGATATCGAATTTACGGTTGAAAAAGGAACTCTTTACCTCTTGCAGACAAGGAATGGGAAAAGAACTCCTTCTGCTGCAGTAAAAATTGCTGTTGATATGGTTAAGGAGGGACTCATTAGTAAGGAAGAAGCAATAATGAGCATTGATCCGTTCAAAATTTCCAAGTTATTATTTAAAAGTATTGATGAAAATGCTGTTGTTCATGTTTTAGCCAAGGGAATTAATGCTTCTCCTGGAGCTGTTTCTGGAAAAGCAATATTTGATGCTGATACGACAGAGAAATTAGCAAATTCAGGAGAAACTGAATTAATCCTAGTTCGCCCCCAAACTAAACCGGAGGATGTTCACGGTTTATTCGCATCAAGCGGTGTTTTAACTCAATTTGGCGGCAAAACATCTCACGCTGCTGTTGTAGCAAGAGGTATGGGAAAACCTGCCGTTGTTGGGGCTCAAGACATAGAAATTGATGAAGAAAACAAGTTATTTAGAGTCGCAGAAACAGAGATCCATGAGGGAGATTACATTACAATAGATGGGACCACTGGGCGGATCATTGAGGGAAAGGTACCATTAGTAGAACCCGAAATTAGCGGAGAATTTTCCGAACTTTTAGCAATTGCTGATGAACTAAAAAAGATAGGTGTAAGGGCTAATGCTGACACGCCTACAGACGCCCAAAAAGCAATTGAATTCGGTGCTCAAGGGATAGGGTTATGTCGTACAGAACACATGTTTATGGCTCAGGATCGACTACCAGTTGTACAATCAATGATAATGTCTCGAACAATCGAAGATCGGATGGATGCACTCAATAAAATCTTACCGATGCAGAAAGGTGATTTTTATGAAATCTTCAAAATAATGAAAGAACGACCAGTAACAATTAGACTGCTTGATCCTCCTCTTCATGAATTCTTACCGGAGCTTATTACTGTGATGCTAGAAAATCAAGAATTAATTATGACCAATAACTTGTCCAAGTCACTTCTTAACACCAGTCCATTGGATGGAGAAATTAAGAAGAAGAAAAAGGTAATTGCGCTCATTAGATCGCTCTCTGAAGAAAATCCGATGATGGGCCTTCGAGGTTGTCGTTTGGGAATAGTTTGGCCAGAGATAAATGAAATGCAGGTGAAAGCAATATTTCAAGCCGCTTGCGAATTAAAGCTTGAAGGGATAGATGTTGTCCCTGAAGTCATGATACCTTTGATCGGAATGATCTCTGAATTAAAATATGTCAAAAACCAACTAGTAAGGGTTGCAAAAGAAACAATAGATAGCTTTGGAGTTAAATTAGACTATAAATTTGGTACCATGATTGAAATTCCAAGAGCTGCTCTCACGGCCAGTGAGATTGCAACAGAAGCCGAATTCTTTTCTTTTGGTACAAATGACCTAACGCAAATGACCTATGGTTATAGTCGTGATGATGCCGAAAGTAAATTCTTACCCATCTACCTAAACAAGGAGATCCTCAAGGAGAATCCTTTTGATACTCTTGATCAAGATGGTGTTGGCAAGCTCATGAAAATGGCTGTTAAAGATGGACGGAAAACGCGACCTAACTTAAAATGTGGGATATGTGGTGAGCATGGAGGGGAACCTCGCTCGATTAAGTTTGCACATTCTATAGGTCTAAATTACGTTTCATGTTCTCCGTATAGAATTCCTATAGCAAGAATCGCTGCAGCCCAAGCTGCGATTGAACAGAAAAAGAAAAAATAATTAGTTTCATACTTTTTTATCGTGCCCCTTTTTAGTTATTCTTACAAATTAGCTTTAGAAGTTGCAATTAGTCATTACTTTCTCTTACTTTTATAAAATTAAATCAAGATTGTAAGCTTGATTTTGAATGATTAGGTATTTTAATCAATGGATTTTTGGTTTTAGTGTGATAAAATTTTAATAATTTTAAAAAATATAAATAACCTATTTATTATCTATATTATAAAAAAATAAAAAATCATATAGAGTCGCATTACAATGGATTTGGGCATGATAGAAATAGTTCAAGGATCTTTAAGTTTAATTTATATCACGATAACTTTAATTTTGAGTGGAATCTTAATTTACAAGTACTTTAAGCTCGCAATGTTAGAAATTCTTTTTATAGGATTAGCATTAATTGGGATGGCAGGTCCATGGTTTCCTGAGGGTTTAGGTTTTCTAATAATAGCCTTAACAAATGGGGTGTTGAGCGACCAATTTTACCTAAATTGCGTTATCATCATTTTTATTATTTTCACCGCATATCTTCCAATAGCAATTATGTTTTGGTTAGCCGCCATAACAAAATTATTGGGATTAAAAAAGAGGAAACTAATTCTAAATTTGTTAATGATATTCTTCATTGCGTTTGAAATAACTTTTTTCACCCTCGCTTTCCTTAATTTAGAGTTTATTGGTTCGTTCATTGATCCCTTTAATTCTATGGAAAGCCTATTTATAGCAATTTTTTATATTAGCGTTATGGTATTAATATTACTCTCTGGATTTACTTTTTCAATTATATCAATAAAGTCTGAATTTCCTAAGGTTAAATTAAAAGGAAAAATTCTATTATTAGGTTTTATTTTGTTCTTAATAGGTGCGTCTTTACCTTATTTAATAAATAATCTTGTTGCCTTAATAATTACACGAGTTATCGTTTTAATTAGCTCTATATTAATGTATTTAGGATTTTTACTCCCAAATCGACTCTTAAAGTTATTTAAGATTGCAATATAGATTAGGCAAAACCAAATTTCAGCGAATTCTCAATTAATCATTTTAAACCATAAAGATTAAATCAAGATCGAGAATTTAATTAATCTATAAGATTGAACGAGGTTAGAAATTGACTTTATCTTTAGATGAAAAAATATCTTTATTAAAAGAAGTAGGAGAAGAAATCATCGATATTGAGGAATTACGAAAATTATTCATGTGGAAAAGTGAGCATGATGAAAAAATTTATGCGTATGATGGATTTGAACCATCTGGGAACATTCACATTGCTCAAGGGTTATTAAGGGCTATTAATGTAAATAAAATCACCAAAACCGGAGTGAGATTTAAATTTCTCGTTGCAGACTGGCATGCTGCTGCAAATCACAAATTTGGAGGCGATTTAAAGGTAATCAAGAAAGTAGGCGATTATTTTATTGAAGTATGGAAAGCATGCAATATGGATTTAAGCATGGTGGAGTTCATTTATGCGTCTGAGCTAGTGAAAGACCCTCAATATTGGCAACTTGTCTTAAAAATAGCAATAAATAGTTCACTAAATCGCGTAAAGCGATGCACTCAAATAATGGGAAGAGAGGATAGCGATTCATTATCTGCTTCGCAAATCCTATACCCGTTAATGCAATGTGCAGATATCTTTTTTCTTCCCGCTGATATATGTCAATTGGGATTAGATCAAAGAAAAGTCAACATGTTGGCAAGAGAAGTGGCAAGTAAATTAAATAGACCAAAACCAATCTCGCTAAGTCATCACATGTTAATGGGGTTAGGAAAACCTCCTGACACTGATTTAACGGGAATAGATCGCGCGGTAAAGCTAAAAATGTCAAAATCTAATCCTGATTCGGCAATTTTCATGTTAGATACAATTGCTGATATTAAACGTAAAATTAACAAGGCGTACTGTCCTCCCGGAGAAATACAAGAAAATCCCATTTTGGAATATTGTAAGTACATCATTTTCGAATTGGTTGATGAGTTTAAGATCGAGAGACCTGAAAAATATGGAGGAAACATTACCTATAAGACCTTTAAAGAACTAGAAGCGGATTATGGTGCTGGGAAGCTTAATCCTCCAGATTTAAAACCTGCTGTAATTAAATATTTAAACCAATTAATTGAACCAATGCGTAAACATTTTGAAAAGGATCCAAGAGCCAAAGAATTGTATGAATTTGTCAAAAAAGTGTATGAAAAGGAAATTAAGAAGTAATAATGTTGAAATTATTAGCTATTGGAGATTCACACATTCCTCGTAGGGCAAAAGAAATCCCATCACAAGTACTCGAAATATTAAAACGGTTGACCGAAAAAAACCTTTTCGACTATACATTTTTCACTGGGGATGTGGTAGATGCACCTGAATTTCTTGATTTCTTGAATCTTAGAACAAAAAGGGATCTCTTTATTGTACTTGGAAACATGGATTATTATGGAGGCAATCGAAACGTGCAAATTTATCAAAAACTTGAAATCCCCATGAATGAGAATGAAAATTTAGTAATTGGATTAACTCATGGAGATCAAATAAGTCCTCGTGGTGATCATTCACAATTAGAATTATTGGCATCAGAACGGAATTATCACTTACTAATCTCGGGTCATACTCATCATGAAGAAGTGGCTCTCTCGGAAAATGGGACGTTATTATTAAATCCTGGAAGCATTACAGGAGCTTGGTCATTCGTAGCAAGTAGAAATCCAAGCTTTTTGGTGATCACAGTTGATGAATCCACTTCTAATATAGACGTTGATTTATTTATTTTAAAAAAAAATAGTGATCGATTTGAAGAAAAAAAGTTTAATTTTTTATTCAAGAATCACACGGTCGTTAATAGATACTAGCGTAAATAGTTAGATTTTATCCAACACTAAAATTTTTGGGAGCTTTAACAATAAACCAAGATTTCTTTTTCCCGTGCTCCCCTTACTAAACTGAAGTTTGGTTTTACCAAAAACATTCTTCTTTAACATCATGTTTAATGTTGAATTTTGACCATTTGAGAAATACATCATGTCTTCGGGAGCAGAAATGAGTTCTAAATCATAATCATCAAGTTTATCCCTATTCAAACTATATTTTCCTTCATTAGCTATCAAATTCAACCAAAAAATGTAATCCTCTTCTATTTGCAGTCCCAAATTAATTCTTGCTTTAAATTCATTGAGTAATTTCTCATTTTTGGGATTTTTTCGTTTTTCATCAATTATACTTTCAATTACGCCTTTGAAAGTGATATATAAATTATCTTTTTCAGAATCTTCCATCATGCTAGCTCGTTATATTATTAAATAAGACCTAATTTTCCAAGCGAATAATATCTTTAGCTTTAATAATGTATTTAATTGAAATAAAATATAAGTATTTTGAAATTCTTTTTTGTACAAATATGAATCAAAAATAAAATCTCTAGCTTTAATAATCTATTTAATTTAACAAAAATATTAGTATTTTAAAATTCTTTACTTTAAAAAATAACTAAACCAATTTAAAGGTGATTTAAAAAGATGTGGTTTTTTTTTGCCCCTAATATCATCCATGGTCCAGATGCAATAGATTTTTTTGAAAATATCTCGGGAGAAAAATGTTTCATTATTACTGATAAGATTATAGTCGAATTGGGATATCTGAAAATATTAACAGATAAATTAGATTCTTTTGGTAAAAAATATTTTATTTTCGATGAGGTCCTACCAGATCCCAGAGAAGAGGGAGTAATAAAAGCTAGAGAGGAGTGCTTAAAATATGAACCTGAAATCATCATCGCATTAGGCGGAGGATCAGTTATGGATACAGCTAAGACTTGTTGGGCTCTTTATGAGTTTCCTGAACTTACTCTTGATGATATACATGCTTTTCGGTCAGATCTTTATGAAATGGGAAAAAAAGCAAAATTAGTGGCCATCCCTACAACGTCAGGGACTGGCGCAGAAACTACATATGTTACTGTTATATCAAGATATGATCAAGAGATTTGGAAAAAATATCTCTATTTACATAGGGGACTCATTCCAACATATGCTATTGTTGATCCTATTTTTCCTCAAGGCATGCCACCAAGGTTAACCGCAGATACTGGTTTTGATGCATTATCTCATTCAATTGAAGGGTTAGGTACATTATGGCGCAATGAATTTAGTAATGCGCTGGCATTAAAGGCTATAGAGTTAATATTTAAATATCTACCCATTGCATATAAGGATGGAAAGAATCAAGAAGCCAGAGATTATATGCATCAAGCTGCTACCATGGCAGGATTAGCTTTTGGTAATGGAAATGTACATATTGGACATACACTTGGTCATTCATGGGGGGCACTTTATCATACTCCTCATGGACGTTCTGTAGGTATAGTTTTGAAATATGTAACTCAATTTATACTTAATGGACCTGAAAGTGAAGAGGTTATCAAAATTTATGCAAAATTATCCAAACAAATGGGTTGGGTAGATTGGAATGAAGATGATAAAACTGCTGCTAATAAGGTTATTGAAAAAATCGAAGAATTAGCTAAACAAGTTGATTTTCCCTTGAATCTAAAAGAGACCTTAAAAGGAACTAAGGTCACCAAGGAAATCTTTGAAAAAGATTTAGATACCTTACTAGACTTATGTTATCAAGATGCTAGCTCTGTACTCACTCCTAGAGGACCTAGTCCTGATGAATTTAAGAAAATATTCCTTTATGCGTACGAAGGAAAAGATGTAGATTTTTAAATCTAAATCGTTTTCTTTTTATTTTTATATATTTTATAATTCTAGAAAAATTTCCTTTTTTTTTTCAAAATGTAAGACATAAATAGGGTTATTTTGATTATCTTTTTGAGTACTAAAATTATATTTTACACACAATTTAGAATAAAAATAATAAGGTTACTCTAAATCATGTCGATTCCTCAAGAAGAACGAAGGTTTTTACAAGATCTTGAAGGTTTAATAGGGGAACCCATACCCGAAGTTCCAGTAATTAATAATGGTACATTTGGTTATACTGTAAAAGATGATAGAGTCAATGGAATTTCGTTATTTTCTTGCCATCTTACCTCAATTCCAGAAAACATCAATGTGCTTACATTTTTAGAACAATTATTATTAAGGGGAAATAAAATCAAGTTCTTTCCAGAAAATGCTTGTTTCATAATTACGTTAAAAAAACTGGATCTAAGTGAAAATAGTCTAATGAAGATACCGAGAACAGTTTTTTCTTGCTCTTCCTTAATTGAATTAAATCTTGAATCAAATTTAATTTCAGAAATACCGAAAGAAATTGAATTTTTACATTCATTAGAAATATTAAATTTAAGTCAAAATAAACTAACTTCTTTACCTCATACTATTGAGAATCTTAAAAATTTAAAATCATTGGATTTAAATGAAAACCTAATTGAATTTCTTCCTGAATCTATTGGATCTTTATCCTCTTTAGAATTATTGTACTTAATCAATAATAACTTAGAAAAAATCCCTGAAACTATTGGACAATTAAAATCTCTAAAGCGCCTAAATTTAAGAAATAATCGCCTTATTGACCTCCCCAAGTCTATCTGTAATTTATCCTCTCTTACTTCTCTTTTTCTTAAAAACAATAAAATCACATTTCTTCCATCATCTATAGGGGATTTGAGGAATTTATCTTATTTGGGATTATCTTCCAATTCCCTAGCAGAGATACCAGAATCAATTGGTAATCTTGATAAATTAGAAAACCTTAGTTTATCAACAAATAACTTAATAGAGCTTCCTAATAGTATCAGTTCACTCAGATCCTTAATACGATTAGATATCTCAAATAATAATATCAAGATAATTCCCAATATCGGTGATCTAAATTGTTTAAGGTTTTTAAAATTAGAAAAAAATAATATCAAAGATTTACCCGAGTCGATAGGATTACTTACTAATCTTGAAATTTTAAAAGCTGATCGAAATGAAATTGAGCATCTCCCTGAATCAATTGGAAACCTTTCATCGTTAAAAGAATTAGATTTATATGATAACAAATTAACTATCCTCTCTTCTTCTATTAGTGGATTAACTTCTTTAGAAATTTTAGATTTAAGTAAAAATCAAATAGAGAAAATTCCAAATCAAATTGGACTTTTAAAGGCTTTAATTGAATTGGATTTATCTTCAAATAAATTAAATGAATTAACATCGGAAATTGGTTCATTGCATCAGATCAAAAACCTAATTATTGGTTTCAATCAACTAAAAAGAATTCCAGAAACAATTGGATCCCTTAAAAATCTCGAGACCTTAGATTTAGGAAAAAACCATTTAGTAGAGATACCAAGTTCAATTGGGGAATTAGAATCACTTAGATATCTTTATTTGTATTATAATGAATTATCTCAGATCCCTGAATCAATTGGAAATCTTGAATCATTAAGTTATTTATATCTAGGTAATAATAAGCTAAAAAATCTTCCCGAATCATTTGGTAATATGAAATCTTTAGAATATTTATTTTTAAGAACTAATCTACTTACTACATTACCAGAAACTATAGGAAATTTACCTGCTTTGAAATATCTAAATATTGAACGGAATCAATTTAGTATATTTCCTGAATTTTTGAAGAAATTAGCAGAGAGAAATGCAAAATTATTTTTATAAAATCAGAGAACTTCTTGTTTTTTTTCACTTTGTGATTTAATAAAATATTAAAAAAGCAAAGAATCCTATATTTACATAATTAGAATTTTGAGGTATTAGATAGAATAATGAAAGCTTTTACTGGAAATCTATTAATTGTTGATTTAACTAAAAACATTGTTGAGGAAGAACCATTAGAAACTGAAATTGCTAAAAATTTTCTTGGTGGTGCTGGTTATTGCGTTCGCTACTTATATAACCACCTCAATAAGGATACTGATCCCTTGTCCCCCGATAATATTTTAATGTTTATGACGGGTCCCTTTTGCGGATCTAATGCCCCTACAAGTGGGAGATTCGTAGTTTGTGCGAAATCTCCTTTGACGGGGATTTGGGGTGAATCAAATTGCGGAGGTTATTTTGGACCTGAAATTAAGAAGGCTGGTTTTGATGGGATTATTATAAAAGGAGCATCCAAAGTCCCCGTATATTTAGAAATTACTGAAGAAGGCACAAAAATTAAGGATGCTACGAGTTTATGGGGTAAGGGTATTATCGAGACTACAAAAATCTTGAAAGATGGGATGGGATCTGAATTTGCACGAGTATCATGTATAGGACCTGCAGGAGAAAATCTGGTTCGTTATGCCATCATCGGCTCAGAAGATAAAGCCGCGGGAAGAACAGGGATGGGTGCCGTGATGGGCTCAAAAAAATTGAAAGCAATCGTGATTAAAGCTAAAAAAAGATCCTATGAACCCGCTCATCCTGAAGAATTCAAGGAAAGTGTAAAAACCGCAATAGAAAGCATTAATTCATCCTTTGCAACTCAAATGTTCAGTATACTTGGTACCAGTGGCGGTTTAGACATGTATAATTCAACAGGAGAACTCCCCATTAAATATTGGACTCTTGGAACATGGGAGGGGGCATTTAATTTGTCAGGATCGACAGCATCAGAGAAAATCTTTACTGGGAGTTATCCTTGTTTTGCCTGTCCTATAGGATGTGCAAAGAAAACACGAATAAAAGAAGGAAATTACAAAAGTCCTGGAGAGATAGAAGCAGCTGAATATGAGACAGTGGCTGGTTTTGGTACCATGATTCTGAACGATAATTTGGAATCAATTCAAATTGCTAATTATTTATGCAACGACTATGGCATTGACACTATAAGTGGGAGCAGTACAATTGCTTTTATCTATTATCTTTATAACAGTGGTAAAATTAAAAAAGAAGATATTGATGGCTTAGAACCAGAATGGGGGAGTATTCAACCATTCTTAGACATGATCAAGAAGATCTCCACGAGAAACGGAATAGGTGATGTATTAGCGAATGGTTCTGATGCAGTAGGGAAGCATTTTAACATATCACAAGATGAAATCGCTACGGTATATGGAATGGAAATTCCTTATCATGATTTACGACGAATGTTTGGAATGGCTGTTGGTTACGCTCTGGGAACTCCACGTGGACCATGTCATACTTCCTGTGATGCCTATTTTCTTTTATTAGGCGTTCCGTATGATGAATTTGGTATAAAAATGGAAGTAGATTGGTATCAAGATGATGCTGCAATGGCAGAGTACTGTGCTCGTATCCAAGATTATCGTGCCATCACAAGTTCTTTAATAATGTGCCTATTTGCCAATCCTCCTCCATCGATGGTCATATCGATGTTAAATGCTGCTACAGGACAATCATTTGATATTAGCGAGTTTAAAAAATTAGGAGAGAGAATTTACATGATGAAACGATTGTTCAATTTAAAAATGGGTTTGACGGCACATGATGATAGGTTGCCAAAAATTGTACTAGAACCTCTCAAAGAAGGTGGTTCTGCAGGCCAAACACCTAATTTTGAACAACTTAAATTAAGTTATTATGATTATCGCACCTTTGATCTCAATTCTGGATATCCTAAAGCTGAAAAACTTACCTTATTGGGTTTAGATAAGATATAGAACAAATCATTCTTATTCTTTTTTTTAATTTATTTTTATCATTCTATACAATACATTTTAGCCCCATTTCTTCCTTTTTATGGAATCTATAAAGAATAAATAAGAAATGATACTTTAAATACCCTAATTCTGTTTAGAGTCAACTATTTCTTTAATTCGTCCAATTTTTCCGTTCGTCAACCGAACTTTAATTCCATGATGGTGATTAGGAGAATTTGTAAGTATATCTTTGACTATGCCTTCGGTTAATTTACCAGATCTCTGATCTTTCTTTAATACGATTAATACTCTCATGCCTGATTTGATTTCTACTCGCTTTGTTCCCTTCAACTTAATTACTCAAGTCTCTTATAGATCATTTTAATATGAAAATAGTCACCTTCATTATATCTTTTGCCAAAATCTCCTTAATATTGCTAATTTCTCAAGAATATTTTTTATATTTCTTGTTCGTCAATAAATTTTTCAAATTCTTTATATATTTGGTGATGTTAGGTTAAAATATGGATATTTCAAATGCCATGAAAATTAAATTATCTGAAGAACTTCCCCCATATCCTAAATTTAAAGAAAAGATCCGAAGGGCTCCTAGTCGCAGTTTGACTTTAACTCGTGAAGAAATCATTTTAGCATTGAAAAATGCCCTCAGATATATTCCAGAAAGTTTGCATGACACTTTAGCTCCTGAATTTTTAGAAGAATTATTAAATAAAGGCAGAATTTATGGTTATCGTTATCGTCCTGATGGAGAAATTAAAGCAAAACCCATTCAAGAATACAACGGAATACTTGAAGCACGGGCTATTCAAGTTATGATTGATAATAATTTAGATTTTGATGTTGCTCTTTATCCATATGAATTGGTGACTTATGGTGAAAGTGGCCAAGTATGCCAAAATTGGATGCAATACAGATTAATCAAGAAATATTTGGAATCGATCAAGGAGGATCAGACGCTTGTGGTGATGTCAGGTCATCCATTAGGTATCTTTCCTAGTAAAAGAGATGCTCCTCGTGTAATTCTTAGTAATGGCTTAATGATTGGAATGTATGACAATCCAGATGATTTTCACAGAGCGACAGCTTTAGGCGTAGCGAATTATGGTCAAATGACGGCAGGAGGATGGATGTATATTGGACCACAAGGAATCGTTCATGGAACTTTCATAACTCTATTAAATGCCGGACGGCTTTACTTGAATCTTCCACCAAATGAAGGTTTAAAAGGAAAATTATATCTGAGTTCTGGATTAGGCGGCATGAGTGGAGCTCAAGCAAAAGCAATCGAAATAGCAGGCGGTATTGGAGTCATTGCTGAAGTAGATTACTCGAGAATTCTAACTCGGTATGAACAAGGATGGTTGAGTAAAAAATCATCTAATTTAGAAGAAATTTTTCAGTGGGTAGAAGAATATAGGAAAAAGAAAGAGCATGTTTCCATTGCTTATCATGGAAATATAGTTGATCTCTGGCAATATGTTGTAGATAAGGAGATCGACGTTGAACTCGCATCGGACCAAACATCATGTCACGCGGTATATGAAGGGGGTTATACGCCAGTTGGAATCGATTTCGAGGAAGGACGAGAACTTCTTAAATCCGATAGAACAAAATTTATCAAGTTAGTCAATTCCTCACTTATAAAGCATTTTGAACTAATTAAAATAATGAATCAAAGAGGTACTATCTTTTGGGATTATGGAAATTCATTTCTTAAAGCCGTGTTTGATGCTGGGAAAAAAGAAGTAGCTTTAGACGGGGATCCTAAAAAAGGATTTGTCTTTCCCTCATACGTGGAAGATATCATGGGACCTATTTGTTTTGACTACGGGTATGGACCATTTAGGTGGGTATGTTTGAGTTTAAAACATGAGGATCTAATAAAAACAGATCAAGCGGCACTTTCTTGCATAGATCCCAATCGCAGAGCTCAAGATCGAGATAATTGGTATTGGATAAAGAATGCGGAAAATAATAACTTGGTGGTTGGTTCTCAAGCCCGCATTTTATATGCGGATATGGAGACACGCATTAGAATTGCTCTTAAATTTAATGAAATGGTAAGAAATGAAGAAATTGGACCAGTGATGCTTGGAAGAGATCATCACGATACTGGAGGAACCGATTCACCGTTTAGGGAAACTTCTAATATCAAGGATGGAAGCAACATCATGTCAGATATGGCACATCATTGTTGGGCGGGAAATGTTGCTCGAGGATCGACGATGTGCGTATTATCCAACGGAGGGGGTGTTGGAACGGGTAAAGCCATTAATGGTGGGTTTGGAACCGTCCTAGACGGATCTGAGCGCATTAAGCAGATAATAAAAAGCACGCTTGAATGGGATGTAAATTGTGGAGTATCTAGAAGGGCATGGGCAACTAATAAAAACGCTTTACAAACTATCTATAAATGGAATGTTGAAAACATGGATCGGGGGCAGGTGACTCTACCATTTGAAGCAGATGAAAATTTATTGAAAAAGTTAGTAGATTCTAGCATTAAAAAAAACAATAATCCAAGTAATTATTAAGAGTGAAAAATCATGAATGAAATTTTTCGATATGGGTTAGATCATTTGACCGTACCTATTGCCTTAAAATTAGTTAATGGGGAACTAGAGGGAGTATTAACTGAAGAAGTCAAATTAAAAATAAGAAAGAGCTTTAACAATGTTCAAACCATGCTTCAAAGTGAAAAATTGACATATGGTGTTAATACAGGTTTCGGCTCCCTAGCAACCACCAAGATCTCTAAAGAAGAAACTGGTAAATTGCAGGAAAATCTACTTAAGAGTCATTCTGTTGGTGTGGGACCCATTATTGATCAAGACATTGCAAAATTAATGTTGATATTAAAGATACATGTTCTGAGCATGGGTTATTCTGGAATTTCGGAACAAGTAATAGAAAGAATTTTATGGCACATTCAAAATGATTGGATACCAATGGTTTACTCACAAGGATCAGTAGGAGCTTCGGGAGACCTAGCGCCATTAGCCCATTTATTTATACCGTTAATTGGTTTAGGCTTCTTGTCTAATGATGGAAAAACTTATCATAAATGTCAAGAAATCTTGGACCAAAATAAAATGAAACCAATATGTCTACAGGCTAAAGAAGGGCTGGCATTGATCAATGGAACTCAATTCATTACAGCTCATTCTGTCATGGTAGCAGATAAATTTCTTAATTGTCTTGAGCATGCTGATATAATTGGAGCATTAAGTCTGGAAGGGTATTTAGCCTCACTACAACCATTTAAAGAAGAACTAATAAATCTAAGACCTCATATTGGTGCTCAACAAGTTGCCCAAAAATTCAGGTTATATTTAAAAAATTCGGGTTTTATTAAATCACATGTTGATTGTGGACGTGTTCAAGATCCCTATTCAATACGCTGCATTCCGCAAGTGCATGGCGCATCTCGTGATGCGTTGAGTCATTTCATTGAAAAATTAGAGTGCGAATTGAATTCGGTAACTGATAATCCTGTTATTTTTGATGAAAATACAGCAATAAGTGGTGGAAATTTTCATGGTCAACCCTTAGCATTACCATTAGATTATGTGAGCCTTGCCGCTTCAGAATTAGGGAATATCTCCGATCGCAGGACATATCTCTTATTAGAAGGGAAGTGGGGCTTACCTGCATATTTGATCAAGGATTCTGGTCTTAATTCTGGGTTTATGATTGCTCAGTATTGTTCTGCGGCACTTGCAAGTGAAAATAAAACTAACTGCTTTCCTGCAAGTGCCGATAGCATTCCAACGTCAATGGGACAAGAAGATCACGTGAGCATGGGCTCAATAAGTGCTCGAAAAGCGCTTAATATTGTTAAAAATCTTGAAAATATATTAGCTATTGAAATGTTATGTGCTGCTCAAGCAATTGATTTTAGACGTCCACTTAAATCTAGTAATTTTGTTGAAGCAATTCATAAATTTATAAGAGAAAGAATTCCCCATATCATAAAAGATACAATTTTATCTGATTTAATTGAAAAATGCGCTATTATCATTCAATCAAGAGAATTACTTGAATTAACTAAAATTTATGGTCATAATGAAGGATAGTACTCTATTACCAGATTTAGCTATAATTCATGCAAATGAATTAGTTACAATGGATACAAAATTTGGTTGCCCGCGAATAGGAAATGAGATGGCTGAATTAGGTCTCATTTTTGATGGGTCTATCGCGATTAAAGACAATAAGATTGCATTTATTGGAACTACAAGTGAATTAAAAAGTACCTATGATTTGAATAAAATAAAAAACGTAATAGACGCAACAAACCAATTAATAACTCCAGGATTCGTGGATCCTCATACTCATATCATTTTTGATGGCTCACGAGAAAATGAGCTTGAACTTAAACTCGAAGGAAGAACTTATTTAGAAATTCTCGAAGCGGGAGGAGGAATTTTAAAAACGGTCACCGCAACTCGGAAAGCTTCAATAGAAAAATTAGTTACAAATGGAATGAAAATCTTAGATGAGATGATGTCATTTGGAACCACTACGATCGAAACAAAATCTGGATATGGTCTCTCACTTGAAAGTGAATTAAAGTCTTTAGAAGCTGCAAAATTGTTAAACTTACGACATCGTATGGACATTGCATCCACATTTTTAGGAGCTCATGCGATTCCTCCCGAGTATACGGAAAATACAGACGATTATGTTGATCTTATTATTTCCAAAATGATCCCTCAGGTTACCGAAAAAAAATTAGCTGAATTTTGCGATGTTTTTTGTGAACAGGGGATTTTTTCGATCCAACAGACGAAAAAAATATTGAATGCTGCTGTTAATCATGGTTTAAAACCTCAAATACATGTAGATGAGATAGTGGATACAGATGGTGCTGCTTTAGCTGCTGATTTGAATGTAACTCAAGCTAGTCACCTGATAAAATCAAATGATATTGGATTAAAAGCAATGGCGGAAAAAAAAATTATTGCTACTCTATTACCTGGAACACCTTTTTGTCTCATGCTTAAAGATTATGCCCCTGCAAGAAAAATGATAGAATATGGAATACCTCTTGCTCTTGCAACAGATCTTAATCCCAATTGCTGGACTGAATCAATGCAAATGATAATTGTATTGGCATGTTATAACATGAAATTAAAACCGTCAGAAGCCTTGAGTGCTGCTACTATAAATGCGGCTTGTGCCCTCCAAAGACAAGATACAATCGGAAGTTTAGAAGTCGGGAAAAAAGCGGATATTAATATATTTAACGTTCCTAACCACCAGTTCTTAGCATATAAATTTGGTGGCAATTTAATATCAAAGGTCATAAAAAATGGAAAAATAGTGGTCGAAATTTAGTTAAAATGAATAATTAGGTTAAAAATCAAAATAATCTTCTAATAAATGCTTTCTATCAAGTTTATCGGGTTTTTCAAGTTGCAAGTAGTAATCTAATGAATTCAACACCGCATCTAATGGTAATACTCCGATTAATTCAGTACCAACTATTTGTACTCCATACCTTGCAGCTTCAAATCTTACCATTTCCATCTGGCGATATAAAGGGGTTTTTTTAAAATTAACATTGCTAATTCCTACTTGAACGCAATCTCTTCCTTCCAATATAGTTCCCATTGCTTTTACATTTACTAAACCCCCTGAACGTAGATGAATAGCTTTTGCCACTTTTTTAGCAATTCTAACATCTGATGTTCCTAAGTTAATATTGAAACTAATTAATGGGTATCGTGCTCCTGTGATGATAGCTCCTGCCGTTGGATGAAGCTTTGATGGACCAAAATCGGGTTTACGATCCGGATCTGATTTAATTGCTTCCTTTAAACCCTCAAATTCTCCTTTTCGGATGTTATCAATATTAATTCTTTCCATTTTACGAGCGGATGCTTCATATAGATAAACAGGAATATTTTCTTCAGCCATCGCTTCTGCAAACTTGATAGATAATTCTACACATTCTTCTAATGAGATATTTTGAGCAGGAACAAAAGGAACAACATCAATTGCCCCAATACGAGGGTGCTGACCCTTATGCTTATTCATATCAATTAAATTTATTGCCTTTTTCGCAGCAGCTATATTTGCTTTAAATACTGCTTCTGGGGTGCCTACAAAAGTTATTACTGCCCGATTATAATTTGAATCAAATTGCACATCCACTATCCTTGTTTCGGGTGTATTTTTTATTTCATTTACAATTTGTTCGACTTTTTCTCTATCTATTCCTTCACTATAATTTGGAACCGATTCTACAATCTGTTTATTTTTTCTTTCCATTCAAGATCTCTCTTACTTTTTGATTATAAATAATAAAAAGTCATGCTTGAATTAATATTAAACCGTCAAGAGATTGCTTGATATTAAGAGCATAATAAAAATCATTTTAAAAGGAATATGATTTCGTCTTATAGGTTTTATCTGTAAAAATATATACGTTATCTACATTTTCTATTACAGGCTCATTGACTATTAAATCAATCAGAATATTATCCTTTTTTGTACCACGGGGTGTTTTATTGATTTTTTTCCCATCATGAAATATGTCTCTCGCATATTGATGTAAATAAGTGTCAGATTTTTTACTCATTATAATAATATCGTCGTTATCGGAAAGGTAACCATTATCTATAGAGATTCGGGCGATTTTTTTCTCAGGTATATAAGATTTAACTTTTCCAATTTTAATATATCGATAATGAGATAAATTTGAAGGTGATTTTTGTTGATGATCTTCTTCAGTCATCCTCTTGAAATAAAATCCCGGGGTGAATCCGCGGTTGTAGACCTTTTTTAATTCAGTAACCCAGCTACCGGCTTTCTTTTGAGAAAAAGTTCCATCATAATAAGCTTCAATCGCTTCTCGGTATACTCTTGATACAGTTTCGACATAATGGGGGTGTCTCATGCGTCCTTCTATTTTGAATGCATCCACGTTTGCGTCAATTAATTCGGGAATATAGGCGATGGTGCATAAATCTCTTGAATTCATGAATCGCGTTCCGTCATAAATATATTCGGTTCCCGATTCTTCACGAACCCACCAACGTCTCCTGCAAGGTTGAACACAATTACCCTTATTTGCGGATTTTTCTTCAGTTCCACAGATATCTTGGGAAAAATAACAACGTCCACTCACGGATGTACACATTGCACCATGTATAAATACTTCAATTTCAGCTTTTGATAAATTTCTCTTTATTTCCTTAATTTTCTCAAGAGATAACTCTCGTGCTAAAATAATTCTTTGTGCCCCTAGAGTTTCATAAAAATTCGCAGAAAGAGAATTTGATACATTGCATTGGGTTGAGATGTGAAAAGGCAATCCAATTTGTTTAGCAATTTCCAACGCAGCTAAATCGTGAATAATAACCGCATCAATTTCAACTTCTTTTGCTTTTTCTAAAATAGTGCGTAAATACGAAATTTCATTGTCGTATATTAGGATGTTAGTGGCCAAGTAAGCTTTCAAATCCTCGTGATGGCAAAATTTTACGATCTCAGCTAAATTTTCTAAAGCAATATTTTCCGATCGCATTCTCATGTTAAATTTTTCGATCCCAAAATACACCGAATCCGCGTATTTTGATGCTGCCTTAATAGCCTTGAGATTTTTAGCTGGAGCTAATAATTCTACTTTTTTCATTTTTTAATATTTTTGAAAAGGTGATACCTTTTTTTAAGTTAATTGGATACTTGTAGGAATGATGCAAGCTTTTGGATTGGTTCCATGTAATTTTTCGAGTTCAGAGATTAAATCATCCCATTCCTTGATTAGGATGACATTTTTAGGAAAAAAATGATACAGATCTGATTCGCTCACATTTGGAGAAAAATAAAATACATTACGTTTTTTAACAAATGCTTTCCAAATTACCATATCACCATAATTGGTATATAGTGGTGCTCCTGTCTCTGCCATGAGACTATGATATCCTTTTCCTTCATAGGAAGATGACATGAATACAATACTACCTTTTCTTTGTAACAAGGCTGTGGGGGCTATCATCAGTAAATTTAAACATTTCAAAGCTTGATTTAATTCCGAATCTTCAGGAAATGCATTGAAAAAGCAAATTTCATTATCACTTGTAAGTTGCGTTTTATAAGCCTCTTTAGCAACTTCCATTGTCTTTCTATGAGCATTTCTATAATGACCTGCAAATATGGCGGTACTGTTCCCCATTTCATTCATAATAACATTGATGGAAAAATCTAACCTTACTATGTCCGCGATATTTTCAATGTCTTCTCTAATTTCCGTCATTCTCCCTAAACCTGCTCCTACCCCTCGCAAACCCGCAGAATGATTTGATTCTAGCGTGCGAATACCACATACTCCCGGTAAAACTATTTTTGCACCGCCCCCAAATCCTGCGAGAGGATGAGGAATGACTCCACCCACAGCGATTTTCACTTCTGATTCGTAATACGTCTTATTAACCTCTATAGGGGTGCCAATTTTGGATTCTCCCAAATTTACTAAATTCAAATAAGGATGATGATTTTCGATAGAGTAATCGTTAGCAATTTGTTTTCCCAATTTTAATTCACAATCTCGCTTATTCATTGGTCTATGAGCTCCGATAGCTAATAGAATTTTAATTTTATCCTTTCCAATTTCCGCTTTTTCTAATTCCTCGAATACATGGGGCAATATTTTAGCAGCTTGTGTAGTTCTTGTCATGTCATCCACAACTATTACTGCTGAATTCTTTCCTCTCGCGATTTCAGATAATTTAGGAGTCCCAATTGGATTTAATATTGCTTTTTTAATATCATCACCACTCATTTCAGGATCATCAGCACCCTTCATTCTACAAGTGGTCACGTCCCAGTCATCTGGAAACCTTGCAGTAAAATAATCGGGCTCTCTCCACGCAGCCCATGGAAATTTAAATTCCTTCACCATATTTAAAACCGTGTTTTATTCTCTATCTGTAATAATTTTATAATGACATTTTTAATATTTAAAATAATTAATATGTTTAATAGGTATTTTTTAAATTTAAAAGATAAGTAGATATTAACATTGAAAGACACTAGAATCTCAAAAGATCAATATTTCATGAAGATAGCAGAAGTAGTTTCGCTGCGATCAACGTGCATCAAGAGAAAAGTTGGTGCCGTCTTAGTGAAGGATTCTCACATCTTATCAACTGGTTATAACGGAGCACCTACTGGTTTTACTCATTGTACTTCAGAGACATGCCTTCGGAAGAATTTAGAACCTGGAAATCAACCAGAACTCTGTCGAGGTGTCCATGCCGAAATAAATTGCATCATTCAAGCCGCAATTCATGGTACGTCTATCAACGGAGATACTACGCTATATTCTACAACCTTTCCTTGCATGAGCTGTTTGAAATTGATAATAAACGCGGGAGTAAAAAGACTTGTTTATAAAGAAGATTATAACATGGAGAATATAGTGAAGGCACAAATGGTGAAGGAATCCAAATTAGAGATATTAAAGATATGAACTAATAGAGCGTAAAATTTAATAACGTTAAGTAAAACCTCCCAATGTACAAATCACCAAAGTTGAGAGAAATTCAATTAATTTATCATCCGTGTCGAAAAATTCCATTACAGATAGATGATGATACAATATCGCGTTGATAAGATTATACAAGAGGATGAATATTTCAATCAATTTTTTCTCAGGGATTTTTTCGAAACTTTCATTTTGTTTTCTTAATTCCTGAGCTAATTCCTTAAAGGAAGTGAAAAGTTTCTCTTTTTGGAGATCTCGCAATTTTTTATTTGATTGGATGACAGAACGAAATGCCAAATTATATCCCTTCTTTTCTTTATGAAATTGATATAATACTTTGATAAATTGAGAGATAAAATCTCTTATATTATTGTTATTTATGTTTAGTAAAGCTTCTTTATCTATCACTGTTTCCATTGATTCTTCAAAATATTTTCGCATGATATCATCTTTTCCTTTTGGAAAATATTTATATATCGTACCTATACTAATTTTCGCTGATTTTGCCACGTGATTTGTACTTACTTTGTGATATCCTTGTTTTAAGATTAAATCGAAGAATGTCTCATATATTAAATCGATTTTTTCTTGTTTATTGCGAGAAAATTTTTTACTTGACATTATAATTATATAAAATGAGTAATTGCTCATAAAGTTTATAAATGAGTAAAAACTCACTTACTTAAAAAACATTTGGTTTTGTTTAAAAAAATGACTCAAGAA
>CAZOYD010000032.1:0-38046 GCA_964583985.1 uncultured archaeon | reverse complement strand
GTTGAATTTGAATCTTCAGGTTCGACTTTGTATGCGAATCTCTATTATCCCTCTAAAAATTTAGATTTTGAGGATACTCGCCCCCTTGTCATCTATTGTCATGGAATTGGCAGTCAGAGGGATTTTGATTTAAGAATTCCAATTGAATTAACAAGACGAGGTTTCTATGTTGTAGCATTGGATTATCACGGCCAAGGAGAAAGTGGTGGAACAATTAGTGATATCGACCCTGTTACCCATATACCAGCGCTTGCTGAAGATTGTTCCAAACTGTTAGATACATTAGAAACGATGCCATTTTATTCGGGGGTGAATACATCTCAGATTGGTTTAATTGGTCATTCCCTGGGAGGGATGGTGGTGTTAATGAATCAAGCTCTCGATCCTCGGTTTAACGTAACGGTAGCCTGGGCACCCCTAGTAAACTTCAATCCCCAACAGCTCGGGATTTTTAGTCCAGAGTACACTAAATATGTCCCCGTGAATCTCATTAATGAATCTAACACTCATAACCTCTTAATAATAATGGCTGTACATGATGACGCATTGAATTTTAAGGATCAAGCGTTAAAAGCACAAAATCTTACAAATTGTGCGGTGATTCCCATAAATGGCTTTTTGTTGGGAAGCCCCCATCAGCTATTCTCTGATGCCGTATTAATTGACACGATAAATTGGTTTGAATTAAAGTTTTTTAAGTCGGAAACATTAAATGGACCCATTCACATCTTATACTTTTTAAATTATGTATCTATAATCATTACATTAGGTCTCTTATTCACGATCATCCTTTTAACGATATCTTTTGCTGCAAAATCATTTCCAATTGGTATTGATAGAAATTTCGATGTCTCTTTATTAAAGCCTATCAAAACATCTAAATTCACAAAATATCGTCAAGGAATAAAGATCGCTGTTTATATAACAATTTTTATTTTAAATTGGGAAGTCTTTTCCCAGATTTTTGGAATAGCAGGAATTTTCATTGCATCTTTAAACATCTCTCTCATCTATGCATTCATTGCATATAGAATTTACTCAAGGAAACTTAAACAAGAGAACCGAAGATTTAATTTTATGGAACTCTTGAAATCCCAAATTCAACCCAAAAATCTCCTCTTTGCCATCTTTTGTAGCGGGTATTTTATTGGAGTTTACGTGCTCTTCTCATTTTCGTATCCATTTGCATTCATGTGGCCTTCAAATGCTTTAAATTTAATGTTAGCAATAATTGCATTTCCAATATACTTTTCTTTAGAAATTTTGTATCGAAAAGTGATCTATCCACTGCTTAGTTTTTTAAAATCAGAAAGACAGAAAAGTTATGTAATAATTTGCATCGCTACTTATGTTCAGATTAATTTGATTGCATTAACATCGTCATGGGCATTTTTCCCTTCAGTCCTGTTTACCTATTTGATCTTCTTGATCGTTATAATCCAAAATACACTTATCTATGAAAAAACCAAGTGTTTTTCGACGGGTATCCTGAGTTCCTTCTTCATCATACAACTGATGTTTGCGACTGTGATTTCAAATGCGTTTGGAATTGGAGCAGTATTGCATTTATTTGTGAAGCTTTAAGAGTAAAAAAACATACCTTTTTAATAATAAACCCACATTCCCATAATCTATTCTTATGGTTGTAAATGAATCTTCAGATGATAAGCCTAAAAATAAGGGTCGTTTAATACTTGGAGTAACTATACCAGTATTTATGCTGGGGTTAGTTTCTCTATTTACAGATATTTCTAGCGAATCAATTCAAAGTTTTTTTCCCTTATTTATAATTTCGATCGGGGGATCAGCATTTGCGATCGGGATCATTTCGGGAATAACTGAAGCAATTTCAAACATTCTAAAAGGATTATCGGGATGGATGAGTGATAAATTTAATAGAAGAAAACCATTTGTGGTAGCTGGTTATACAGTTTCTAACCTTTCAAAACCATTAATGGCTTTCAGTCCTTCTTGGGAAATTGTATTGGGATTGAAATCTATAGACAGAGCTGGCAAAGGGCTTCGAACATCCGCGAGAGATACGCTTATTTCCTATTATGCGATTGAGAAAGGAAAATCATTTGGAGTTCATCGAGCCATGGATACTTCTGGAGCAGTTCTTGGAGCTGTATTAGCATTCATTTTACTATATTTTGCATGGACTTATCAGCAAATCATCTTGTTCTCAATTGTACCTGGTATCTGTGCCATTATTTTGATCCTATTTATAAAAGATGTTGATCCAACAAAACTTACAGAATTAATGAAATTTCAGTCTGAGGTGCCGAAAGTCGATCGAATTGATAAAAACTTTATAAAGTTAATAATCATCCTTGGTGTGATCGAATTTGCATCCATTAACATATCATTTTTACAACTAAGGTCAATCGATTATTTATACGCAGATTTCTTCATACCAGTTCTATATTTGATTTCTAATATCGTTTATATGGTTCTTTCACCCTTCTTGGGTTCCTTATCGGATAAAATAGGGAGAAAACCGGTGATTATAACGGGTTTATCTATATTATTAGTATTATCTATCATACTAGCAGTTCCCGTTAATATAAATTTCTTTTCATTGATCTTAATTATAATAGTATGGATAATGTTTGGATTTTATATGGCATCCGTTGATCCTATTTCGAGAGCTTATATTGCTGATCTTGTTGGAAAGAATAAAAGGGGAAGGGCTTATGGATATTATTATCTTTCGGTGGGATTAATCTCACTCGGTGAATCTTTAATATTCGGTTTTATTTATAACTCTTTCTCTTACACGGTGGCCTTCATTTATGTATCGATTTTATTATCGATATGCATAGTGATTTTTGCCGTAACTGATTTCTCTAAAATAATTGAAAAGAAATAGGGATGGAAATTATTTTTTTTTTTCTAAACTCCATAAACGAGCTAAATTGAGGATCACTTCAGTTGCTTTCAACATTCCTTTTGTAGGAATAAACTCCTTTCTCGAATGAAATAGAGATCCTCCACCAAATAGATTGGGTGTTGGGATTCCCATTTCACTCAACCTCGCACCATCAGTGCCTCCACGTATGGCAGGAGAATTGACTTCTAATCCCGCTTCCTCAATGGCTTTCCTTGCAATCTCGATAACGTGCTTATCTTTTTCCATATAGACCAGCATGTTTTTGTATTGATGCGTAAAATTGAGATCAATCTTTAATCCAAGATAACGAATCTCGAATAAATTTTTTAGTGATTTTATATAATCAATTCTTCTATTGTTATTTTCTGCATCGTGATCTCTGATGAGAAGTTTTGCTGTTGCTTCCTCTTCATCTCCTTTTAAATCAGATAAATGGAAAAATCCTTCGCGTTCCTCAGTATGTTCCGGGCTTTCCGATTCTGGGATATTGCTGAAAAATCGGCATGCAATATGGATCGCGTTTATCATCTTGTTTTTTGCATGACCTGGATGGACACTTAATCCTATGAACTTGATTTCAGCTAACCACGCATCGAAACATTCATATTCTAATTCCCCCATTTTTCCTCCATCTAATGTATAGCATGCTTCAGGTAATCGATTTTTATCAATTTTTTCAGTTCCCTTTCCTATCTCCTCATCGGGAGTAAAACATAAGGTTATTGGACCGTGAGTAAATTCGGGGTATTTCTGCCATATTTTACAAGCGGTCATAATCTCAGCAATACCCGCTTTATCATCAGCTCCTAATAACGTATCACCAGAGGACGTTATAATATCAAGCCCGATATATTCTTCCAATTCAGGAGCATCTTTTAAGGAAATTTCTAAATCCTCAATATTTGGGAGCTTAATTGACCCTCCTCTGTAATTTCTATGGAATATCGGCTTTACATTTTTCCCACTTACTGCTTCAGAAGTATCCAAGTGAGCAATTAGCCCAATAGGTTGTACTTTCTCTAATCCAACCGATGCTGGTAAATTCGCATATACATAACCATGTTCATCATGCACTATATTTTCTAACCCCAATTCTTTTAATTCTTCAACTAATATCTTTCCTAATTCAAGTTGGTTCACACTTGAGGGGTGAGATGATGATGAATTACTATCTGATGTAGTCCATACTTGGACATATTTTAAAAATCGTTCTATTACTTCATTTAAGATAAGATCTTGAACTTCGGCTGATAAGTTCATAATTCTACAAATTCATCTTATATTTTAAAGTATTTTGAAATATATCAAAAGAAAATAAAAAGAAGATATTATATTAGAGGTATTTCTTGATAATGTAATACTAATTCTACCAGATTTCATATTTCTGATCCAATTTTAAGCCATATACTATTAGATAAGGGATAAGTAAATCCCAAACGCTCGTTTCGGCATTTATAAGAATCACACCAAATATCAAGGCACTCCAACCATTTACAGAAGGTAATCCAATAAATCCTAAATTTGTACCACCCAAAAAGCTCGACCATAAAGTTAAGAATAACCATACATTAAATATCATCATTACTATGATTCTTAATCCGACTCCTAATAACCCAGTGAAGATATACGATGTTAATTTTTTATATTTTTGACTATTTCGAAGACCCGGTTCGATTTTATAAAGCTTTAATAACAGTATTGGAACGATAATTAGAGATACTGTAGCTGCGAATTTCATCAAGGGACCTATTGGGGCATATGGATCGAATGGGAAAAGAGCAAGAGTACCAATAAAGCAACATAATAAGCCTGATTTCGGCCCAAAAATCAAAAAACACGTGATCCATAAGATAGATACGGGATCAATGATTGCAATACCCCAACCGGGAACTCTCGGTATGATTTCAGTTGTAAATGCTGAAAGAACAAGAGATAGTGCACCAAATAAAGCAGCACCTGTAACTTCAAGTGTTAAACGCGTGCTTTTCGACATTGATGTTGCACTTTCCTTTTCTCCATGTAATTCTATTTCCATCTTAATCTTACGTTTCATTTTGATAATATTAGGTTACAAAATTTATTTCTATTTAAAACTATTTGGGTAGATATATATATACGATTTTAAAAATCAAAAAGTAGTTATTGCAGAAATCTTGAGACTTTCAACACCATCCAGAAAAAATTTAACCCAAATTTATTAATACTAATGCTTAACTCAAGATTCTGACTTAATCTGGTATTATATTTAATAATAACACTTACTCAAAAAAGAGTAATTATTTTTATGAATCGATTTTGAGAAGTTTCTTTTCGGTTGCATCTAACTCCAACCAATCACTTACTAGTTTTAGTTGTTTTCGTGAAACGCTAGCTAATACTCTTAGAAATGGAAGAAAATCTTGTATTGCTTCAATTTCAGATATTTCATATTTCTTCTTAATCTTTTCCACTACTAAACGTTCATTAGCGTTTAAGGAAAACATTCCTGTTGATATATATCTTGGAAAAGATACTTTTCTAAATCCTTGATTCTCTTTTCTAGATTTTTGAGATAAAGATACTCCCCCAGCAAAAAGGTCATAGAAATATGGTAATGTCGACCAATTTTGGGTTTTTTGAATCCTACCAAATATTTCATCAGCAATAGATAAATTATCATATGCTACAGCAAGCTCTGAATTCAATTTTATGAACGATGGGATGTTTTCATTAACCCATTTATATAAAAAATTATAGTCAACATCAGATTTATTCGTCAAATCCCTTGCTTGTTTCAATGTTGATACATTTTGAAACAAATCCCGAATGATCAGAAATATTTCTTCAGTACTATCCCTATTTAAACTATTTATTAATTCTGAATCGAGTTTTCCACTACTTCCTTGACTAATACCCTGAAGATCATTAATTACTCCTCGTAAATCACCATGATTTTTCTCAATTATTGAATTTATCATTCCTTCTTGAAGGTTAGTAATTTTTTCTTTGATCAAGATTCGTTGTGCAATTCTTAATACCTCATCTTGGGATAATGGATTTATTTCTAATTTATGAATCTTGTTATACAATGGTTGTAGGTTTTGTTTGTATTCATTTGAGCACATTATTATTGGAAATTGGGTGGAATCAATAATATTCAAAATTGTTGGCACGGCTCCCTTATCGGCTACACCATAGAGCCCATCAATTTCATCAATAAGAAGAATTTTATCCTTGGATTGAGAAATAAAATCCATAATTCCTCTAGATTTTATACTTTCATTTAATTTAGACTCAAGACCCTTTTTAGTTCTCACATCTGATGCATTTGTCTCAATAACATCCAAATTTAAATCGTTTGCAAGAGCATATACTATTGATGTCTTTCCTACACCAGGAGGTCCTTCTAATAACACCGCTACTTTATCCGGAGATATTTTTATTAATTTTTTTTGCTCTTTTTCTTCATGTGTGCGATTGAATGATTTGATTTTATGATTTTCATCATTGATTTTTTTTTTTTCTTGAAAAAAGATGATAATAAATTTTTTTAATTCTTCTGAGAGATCAACTTTATGACCCTTTAATTTAGCGGAAGGTAATGCCATTTCACTCATTGATTTTGGACGGTACTTTTCTACCCAAGGCATTTTATTTAATGATGATTCACTCATGTTCTTCACCTATAAGAATTCTGAATAGTAACATAACTTAGAAAGCAAGTTTGAAATCTGGATGTCTGAATCCCGTCCATCTATTGCACGAAAGTCTGCATCTGCTATCACGTTTATACAATTTGCCAAAGCATAAGTTCCAAGTGGGATCTTAGTCAATTCATTGTAAAGCAAGATAAATAATTCTTGAACAGTATATTTATAATTTGATTGGATCTTTCTAGATAGCTCCCTCGCCTTATGAAATTGTCCTTTCAATGTCATTAAAAGGAGACTCCGAATCAAATCCTTGTGAAAAACCATTGAGTTTTCGTATAGTTTTTCAACACTCACCGTGTTATCATTGATTGAAGCAATTTGAAGCAAATCGATTGCTTTTGCTATTTTCCCTTTTGTGATTTTATATAGAATTTCTTCAGTCCCGTTTTCTATCATGATTTTTTCATTTTTGGCAACGGTTTTAATCAATACCTCGAATTCTTTAACATTTATGGGAGGTATCATCACAAGCTGACATCTACTTTTAATCGGATCAATTATCCCTGATATATTATGTGATATGAGGATCATGCGACAATTAGAACCAAAGCTTTCCATCAATCTTCTAAATCCTTGCTGATCAGAACTTAGAGTTTCAAAATTCTTCACGATCACAATTTTAAATGGAACATCACCCATTGCTTTCACCCTTACAAATGGTTTTATTTGCACTTGGATGAATGCTGGAGTAGTGATAGTCATTCCTGCTAAGCGACCTATTTTATTAGTTGAATAATGGGCTTCCGATCGAGCTTTGGTTCGCTCTTCGCTTGTTAAGGGAACGTCAGCATACACGATTTTTAAGTTAGGTTCATAAAACGAACCGAGAAATTCTTGAGAGAATAATCTTGCGATAGTTGTTTTACCGATCCCTTCTGGTCCAAGGAAAAGTAAATGAGGAAAATTCTTACTATTAATATATTCTTTTAATTTATTTTTCACATCAGATCTTCCGTAAACTTCATCAAGAGTCTTGGGTAAGTATTTGATCCTCCATATTGGAATATCTTCACTCAAATTATCGACCTCTCATTAGTTCTGATAATAAAGCAGTCATCTGAATCCGTTCATCTGCACCCTGACTTATTCGATAATCAATTTCCCCTATAAATGCATTAATTAATGGTTGTTTGTCTTTATTTATATTTAGTTTTGGTAAAATCTCAACAATTTGACGTATGAAATTTCTACTATCGAAATTTTCAATTGAACCCAACAGATCTTTTATTTTTCCCATATTATGATTATTTAAATTAAGAACTAATCGATTCATTGTATTTTTATCAACATACCCCGAAATCTTGAATAACTCATCTAAATCCAAATCATCCAACATTTCAAGGGCAACTGACATCTGTAACGTGTTGATTGCTTTTCTTAAATCTCCTCCTGAAATAAAATAAAGGGTTTCAAAGAATTCAACCGATTTTTCCTTTGGGATTTTTAAATTCTCCTGTTTTGAGATAAACTTTAACCGATTTATAACCATTTCTCTGCTCAAATTTGCAAACCTAAAAACAGCACATCTAGAAATGATTGGATCTATAATTTTATTAATGTAATTACACATTAAGATAAATTTTACTGAATTCGAAGTTTTTTCAATAATTCTTCTTAATGTTTGCTGGACTTGACCTGGAATATTATCCGCTTCATCTAAAATAACGAATTTTAAGGAGTTTTTTTCAATTATCAAGGAATGATTAATAAAATTCTTAATCACCGTTCTAACATAATCCATCCTCACGGTGTCGGAAGCGTTTAATTCCAGCACGTTTCTATGATAAGATTTTTTCCCTACCATTGTTTTTGCGATGATTAACGCTGTACTCGTCTTTCCCGTGCCTGCAGGACCGGTGAAGATCATGTGGGGTATGTCTTCTTTCAATACAAAATCTTTTAGATTATTAATCGCTGCATTTTGGCTAACAATCTCCCCAAAAGACGTTGGACGGTATTTTTCAACCCAAGGAGTCTCTAAATCGATCAATCTTACAATCACATTCTAACTTGTTTCACTAATTTCCCGTAAGATCTAGTTCCAAAACTTCATACACTTTTTTAAAATTCATTTTCGAGTACAAACTAGCTGCCTCTTTGGCTTTCTCTTTTATATTTACCTTGATCTTTTCGACTTTTATTTTCTGTAGGTGTTCAATAGCTTTTTTCAATAACAATTCACCAATCCCAAGACCTCTATATCCTTCTTTAAGAAAAACTTGTTTAATATATCCTTCAGAAGTGCCAAAAGGATCAATCCTCAATTCAGCGATGATCATTCCGACTACTTCATTATCTTTTTCTTTATCAACAGCAATTAATATGCCATGGCGCTGCAAACTATCGAATATCCTGCGTCTTATTCCCCAATCAAAACGTTTTGGATCAAAAGTTTGTCCTAATGATTCTACTAATTCTTTTGTGAGGTTTTCTAAAGAGTCGATGTTTTCTGGTGTAGCAATTTCTATTTGTATCTCTCTCATAATATCTTCAACGCTCGTATCTTATTTTATCAATAAAGTATTAAATACACTATCAAAATTTAAATGTTCTTCATGCGTGCTTAATAAACTATGTTGCATGTAATCTTCGCTCCCTTTTATTTTTAAGCGATATATAACGTTAATTTGTTATGGGAATCAAATTTTATTAATGATTGATATCCTCTAAAATCGAGACGATCTAACTTAAAAAATGAGAATTTTACTTAAAAAAAACGATTGTATTATGTTAACGAGCTGAAACGCCATCCCACGCTTTTACTTCCGGATCCTCAAATCCGCAAACAACACATTTTTGATTAACTTCCCAAGCTTCTAAAGCAGGATGTACCCTTGTAAAAAGAGAACCACATTGTTGACAAATTAGGTATTTACTTCCACATTTTTCACAAAGTTTTAATTGACCTTTCTCGACAAACCGAAAAGTTCTTCTCATCCATTCATCATGGGCTAACCGAAATGAATCGCCACCACATTGAGTACAATGTTTCCCATCAAATTCGCTCATATTTTCTACCTAAATTTTCTTATTTTATTTATATGAAATCAAAATGCTTTCCATAATTAATTTTACGAATTTATGAATTTAAATTTACTTTAATTTTATATGATAAAGTAAATTGAAAAAGTCTTATTCTCTACATTTTTAATTTTTTTGTTGTTCCACTAGCAGAAACTTTTGGATTGACTTTTTCAAGCTCTTTAATTAATTGATACACCTTATCATCATTAAACGCTTCTCCAAACTTTACGAACATTTCATATGATCCAACGAATAACCCCTTTCTTTTAAAAGGTTTTCCGTCTTCTTTAAGGGGGTTTATTTCCAGAAAAAGTAAGGCAGGTCGTGTTTTTGTGGCTGGAATTTTAACAACATTCACCCCATCAATTGGAGTTTCCATTTTTTCCCAGTCATCTCCTTTTTCCAAATGAGCTTTTAATTGGCCTTGTATCTCTGACATTTTATGCACTTCCTTTTAATTTATGTTATTAATTTTAATAAAAGTTAATTTTACCTTTGTGTTACATATAAGGCATTGGTATAAATAATTTTTCATACACTAATTTGTAACATAAAATTTAATAAGGTTTTGAAAATCAATGATATAAGTTTTTTCTTGAAAATTTTAAAAATTTCTTACTCTCTAATCTTTACCAAATAATTAAAGTTTATGTCGAAATAAAACTATATCTCTTCCAATTATGTCGGCTTTCTTGGGGTCATTTTCCATAGCAAGCTTTTTAAAGGTAAACGATCCATTGTATCATATATACCACTGTGATATTTTCACATTATAATTTATTGGAAGTAATAGAAAATGAAATTAATCTCAGTTAATTTACCAGAATCATACTTAAAAGTTTTAGAAATATTGGTTGCTGAAGGAAAGTTCCCTAATCGATCAGAAGCTATTAGAGTTGGCATACGGGACTTGATAAAGACAGAATATCTAATAGAAGAATCGGTCAGGAATCTAAACCCAAGCACGTTTGAAACAGAAATTCAAGAAATTTTTTAATTTTTGTTATTTTTCATTTTTTTTTATTTTTCTTTTTCAAGAAGCTCTTGTATTCGCCTTTTTCTTTCTTCTCTCCTTATCGATATTTGAGTTCTTAAATCTTCTTCTTCTTCTTGTTCAACGGATTCCTCTATTTCATGTGGAGTACTGATTGCTGATATACTCGATTTTCCCTCTACTTCACTTTTTAAGGAATTAATTGTATCGTCAACAAAAGGAATAAGCGATAATCCTATCAAGGTTTGCTGAAGATTAAATTTAACTTCATTTAATTCTGAAATTGCTCGCAGAAATTGATTTTTCGATAATGAAATTTGAGCAGAATCCAGACCGCGATAGGATATTTCAAATTTTTCCATATTTTCACCTTTTTCAACATCATATATTGTAATTAACGGTACTAAACTTGCGTTTTTGAGTGTTTCGATTTGCTTATTGACCTGTTTTAAGAGTTTGTCTTTCCCCATCTTTTTTAGTTTTTTTGCTACTTTTTTAAGTATTATAACTCCCTCGTTATATTTAAGGTCTTTAATGACTCCATTTGCTCGTTCCCATTCCTTTTCAACAAATTCTTCTCGCTTCTTTTTTTTTTCTTCTTTCTTAATTTCTTCTTGTTCATTTCTTTTAATCTCTGCTTCTTTTAAAAGAGCTTCGATCTCTTGATCTTTCTCAATTTTGACTTGTTTTAAGGTTTTGAGCTTCTCATGTTGCTTCCTTTCTTTCTTTAAGATGAAAAGCAATTCATTATTAATTCGGCTGACTTCATGATTCCAACCAAGCTTGTCGAATAAATTCCTTGCCATCGTATATTTTTCATGTGCTTCAATAAATTTCTTCTGATTTTTTAATTCGGTACCAATTTCTAATAATGCATAAGCTTCTTCAGAAATAGTTTTTTCTTGTTCTTTTTGACGTTGAGTTATAAGAAATTCTTGTCGCTTTTGTTCTTCTTGTATTCTCTTTAATTCCTCAGCTTTAGATATTTTTTCATCCATTTGTTCAAGGAATTGTAATCTTTCTTGTTCTTGTCTTATTTTTAATTTTCTCTCATATTCTATTTTTTCCTTCTTGTTTTCTATTGCTTTTATAGAGCCTTTTACCATTTGAATTCCTTCTTTCCAATTAATTTCTGAAAATATTTTTTCACTTTCATTGTAATATTTAATAGCTGTCTCGAAATTGTCAAGCTTAAGTTCTCTTTTTGCTAAATCCATCATGCTAAAAGCTTGATCCTTTTTAGATTCGTACTCTTTTTCTTTCTGTTTTTTTAATTCGAGTGCCTGTACTTTTTGTTTCATCAATTCCGCTTCTGCTTCACGTACTAATTTAGTCTCTAACTTTTGTTTGTGAAGTTCTTCTTCCTCTTTCTGTAATTTTTGTTTCTCCAATTCTCTTAAATTTTTATCAGAAATTAATTTTTCTTGATAAAACGAAATAGAATTTAAAATTTGGGAAGCTTGTTCCGTCCAACCGATTTGTTCAAATTGACGTTTGGCTTTTTGATAAATCTCAATAATATGCTCATACGGACATTCTACATCTAAAATTCCTTTCTTAATTTCAAGTTCATATTGCTTGGCAATTTTTTCAGCTTCTTGTATTCCATTTAGGATGACTTCCACTTCGGAATTTTTTTCTTTTTTACTAGTTTCGAATGCTATAGCACTTAATTCTCTTAAATCTGGTACGTTTTTAATTTCTCGATCCATTTTAATAGATTCTTTCTTCTCATCCTCAAGTTTTTGCATCGCCAATTCTCGTATACTATCATCTCTAGCCTTTTTTTCCTTATAAAAGTTAATCGTAGCTATTAAGCGGTTAGATTCATCAATCCAATTAATTTCTTTAAGCTTTTTTTTAGCCTGTTCATATTTTAAAATAGCATCATCATAAGGACTTGTAAGTAGTAATACCTCTTTTTTTATAGTCAACTCATAACTTCTAACTGCATTTTCAGCTTCATTGATGAGATTCATCGCTTCCTCAAGTATAACATCATTTGTACTTTTTTTTCCTTCTAATTCTTGAAATTTTTGCACGTTTATTTCTTTTTCATCGATGCCAACCCTTAGAGATTCTTCATAGACTTTTTGTTTCTCGAGTTTTTCTAATTCTAATTGCCTTAATCGATTATCTCTTTCACATTTTTCTCTAAATATGGTAATTTGCTTTTTATATAACTCTGCTTCATCTTTCCATCCCTTTTTATATACCTGTTTATATATATCTTCATAAATTTCACTGATTTTTAAATATGGACACTCTCTCTCAAATTGACCCCTTTTAATTGCCATTTCATATTCTCTAACGTCTTTCAAGGTCGAATTGATAATATTATCGATATAATTTTCAAATTCTCCATCTTCTTCTTGAATTTTCTGCGTTTCTTCACTAAGTTTATACTTTTCAAATTCGAAATCCTTTGCAGTTCCAACCTTATCTTTTCTCTTTAATTCTTCAAATTCTTTATCCTTTTCTATCTTTTTGGCTTCAATTTCGCGAACATTTGATTCTTTATCGTACAAATCCGTGTATTTTTTAATCTGAGTTGAATAAACACTTGCTTCCTCAGTCCATCCTTTTTGTGACGCGAGAGTTCTCGCTTGCGTGTAAATTTCTAATATCTCGGGATATTTTGATTGGATGTCCAAATTACCCTGCTTTATCGCTTTTTTAAAAGCAATATCATACTCTCGAGCCATTTTTTCAGCTAAATTTACCATTGAATCAATTTGCTCGCGAAATGCTAATTCTTGCTCTTGCTGGATCCGATCTTGTTCAAGAGACTTTACTCTTTGAAGCCCCAGCTCAGATAATCCATTCTTTGGGTGAATCTTGTACATATCTTCAAATTCTTTTTCCTTTTGCAGCTTAATTTCTTCAATTTCACGCACATTTAATTCTTTATCATACAAATCCGTGTATTTTTTAATCTGAGTTGAATAAACACCCGCTTCCTTAGTCCATCCTTTTTGTGACGCGAGAGTTCTCGCTTGCGTGTAAATTTCTAATATCTCGGGATATTTTGATTGGATGTCCAAATTACCCTGCTTTATCGCTTTTTTAAAAGCAATATCATACTCTCGAGCCATTTTTTCAGCTGAATTTACCATTGAATCAATTTGCTCGCGAAATGCTAATTCTTGCTCTTGTTGGATCCGATCTTGTTCAAGAGACTTTAATTTTTGAATTTTCAACTCAGGCAATTCATCTTTTGCTCGTACTTGATGTGACTTTTCAAATTCTTTATCCTTTTCTATCTTTTTGGCTTCAATTTCGCGAACATTTGATTCTTTATCGTACAAATCCGTGTATTTTTTAATCTGAGTTGAATAAACACTTGCTTCCTCAGTCCATCCTTTTTGTGACGCGAGAGTTCTCGCTTGCGTGTAAATTTCCAATATCTCCGGATATTTTGATTGGATGTCCAAATTACCTCTTTTTATCGCCTTTTTAAAAGCTATATCATACTCACGCGCCATTCTCTCTGCTGATTTTATTAAATTCTCAATCAATTTTCGTGATTCCTGTTCCTCTAGTTCTTTAGAACGCACATCTTCAACTATCGGTAAAATAATTCTTTCTTCTTTTTTAGTGAATTTAAGAGATTCTTCGTAGGATTTTTGTTTTTTAGCTTTTTTTGCTTCAACTTCTCTAAGTTTCCCATCTTGGAGAAGTTTATTCGTATAGAATTTTATTTGTCGATCATATATAATGACTTGATCATTCCATCCCCTTTGACTAACCATGTCTTTAATTGATTCATAAATTGAAATAACTTCAGAATAAATCGATTGTGGCAAAACTGAACCTTCTTTTATTGCTTTTTTCATCTCAAGTTCATATTCTCTTACTAACTTCTCCGCATGATCCACATTATTACTGATTTCTAATCGAAAATCGTCTTCTTCTTGCCTTTTTTCAGAAAGTTCTTTTAATCGGAGTTCTCTTTCTTGAATTTGCATTTGCTCGATATTCTTCGATTGTTCTATCAATCTTTCTTCTTCTCTTTGGGTGATCTGTTCCATTCTTTTTCGTTCTAATCGAGCTTGATCTGCGGTTTCCTCAACAATTACCTTTTGTTTATTGATATCTTCTATTATTTCTTTTATATTTTTAGCTTCATTTACCCAATTAATTTCTTCAAATAAATTAATACTTTCTTGATATAATTCTAGTGCTTCATCAAAAAGATATCCTTTCCTGAGCTCAGAAGCTCTTCCTACTAACTCTAGTGCTCTTGAAGAAATTTGTGATTCATCTAATTTTGTCTCTTCAAAAATAGTTAGTTTCTCTCCTATTAGATCTTCACTTGAAGGTTCAGAACTTTTTATTTGATGCAGGTAATCAGCCTTTTTATTATAACATTCTTCAATCATCCCATTTAATTTTTCCAAACCTTGAAAATCATTCATTTCTTGATATAAATGAGTGAGTTCATCATAAATATCAAGAGTTTTATCAAATTGATGATCTTTAATTAATTTTTCTGCTTCTCTAAGTAAAAATTCGATTCTTTTCCTGTTTTCTTCACCAATTTCTGTTTCCTGAGAGATATCTTCTTTCACCACCTCAATTTCTAATTCTTTCTCTCTAAAGTGTTTCTCTTTCATAAGTTGAATTTCGGTGATTTTTGCATGTAAAGCATCTACCTCTAACTTATGGTCAACTTGTTCATAAAGTCCCATCGCTTGCTTTATTATTTCTATTGCATCATCAAAATAGTAGGTTTCTAATAATGATAGCGCATGTTTAACTAATTCATAAGCTTCAGCCATAATTTCTTCTTGCATATCATTCATATCTGAGAAAAAAGCTACTTTTGTGGGATCAAACCCTTCACCCTCATTATCATCTTTTTTTTTCTCATTTTCATTTTGTTCATCCATATCTCTCACTTAAATCATGATCAGTAAAAATTGAATAAAATACTTGATAATTTTTTTTAAACCATATAACTCTAAAATTATATTATTATTGATAAGATAGCTATTAATTTTTGGAAAAATCTTAATATCAATTAAATATCAAAGCTTCTCATGTTTTTGACTAAGAAATCATCGCACACTTTTCCACCTTGACTTGTTAGACTCCATCCATTTCCTTCCTCCTTTACCAAACCAATTTTTTCTACAGCAAATAAGATCTCTCTCACTTCTTCTTCGGTTTTTGTAACTCCCAGATCAACTTTTAAGCAAAATGCTATCTCATCAACTGGAACCGAATTTCCCAATTCATCTTCCATCACTCCTAAAGCAGCAATAACTTGCTCTTGAATGCCCATTGTTTCATCGAATTGAGAAGATACTTCATCAAGGAGCCAAGGATTCTTATCTAACATGTTTTTTATTTCCCTTTCATTCCCACTTTTAAAAACAATTTCAAATTCTTCGCGTATCTTCTTTTTCTTTGCCAAGTAAATCACTCAAGTAAAATTCTTATGCTAGGTAATTATCTTTTATATTAAAGCAATTTCTTTTAAAAACTAAAGGAAATTAATATTTTTAATTTTAAGCAAATTATCTATAAAAAAATTATGTCAAGAATATCTAACAATACAAATAATGAGGTACCAATAGGTTCAAGACGCTATCATTACAATCCATTAAAAAAAAAGCCCCGAGTTAGAAAATACTTATTATATGGCATTATTTTGATTGCCGTAATAGCAGTACTAGCAATTTTTTGGCTCTGGCCTTCTTGGTATGCTGATATCAACTTACAAGCACAATTGTATTCAAATAAAGCAAACGCAGATTTTATAAATGTGTACTTTTTGAATTTTTGGGCAACTAACTTCTTTTTTAACAAGACTGCACTGATTGGAGCGCTAATAGGAAGCATTATAATGAGCATCCCTCCTGATAGAACATTCTTAACTGCTCTTGGAACCCGTTTAGGTTTTGGTAAACCATCTTATGTTAAGAGTCTGCTCTTTTGGTGGACTGCTGGTTTTGTGCTTTTCTACTTTTTGGGTTTTCTATTAGACTTTAATACAACCTCTTTTTCATGGGTTGCTTATTTAATCGAAAATGGAAATTTGAACATAACACCTACAATTATTATTGATGCATTTAACGTGCTATTTACTCCAGTAAGTAAAGATTATATCACGATATATCTTTATAGTAATATAATCTTGCCTATTATATATTTCACGTTTGCAGTGGTAATTTTCAGACTTATACTAAATATTGTGAAAAATGTATATTTAAGGAGAAATGATTATTATGCACTTGGTAATATTTTCATAACTATAGGTCTCGTATTTGGATTATGGTTCTTTACTACTCCAACACAATCTTTGGATGGTGTAAATTTAATTCAAATATGGTCTTTAGTTATTGGGTTTATTAGTTTTCCAATATTTGGATTATTAATTTACATTTATGGAAGATCTAATTATTCTCGTGATTCAACAAATTATATTCTAACAATTCCAAAAATTAAAAGAATTGGTTATGTTGGTTTACTTTTGATGATCCTTTTAGTTGTACCCTTATTCATAAGCATCGGACCTTCAATAACCATGAATGATACTAGTGTTTGGCTCCAACAACAATGGGTTAAGAAATATCAAAGAGAAGTGGATTGGACAAAAGATTGTGCTGGATTAGACATGTTTGCGGAAAGAAGCATGGAAAATTTCAGTAGTTCTACAACAACTTCTGATCAAAAAATGGTGTCTTTAGTAAGACAATACGATCAAACATTTACTGTTCGTTATCTCGCGGCATCAATAGGATCCACGTATGAAGGATTAGCTGATGCTGATATCGTATACATTAACGGCAAAGAATATTGGGTTGCTCCAAAAACAATTCGATTTAGTGAAATTACTGGAGATCCAGTTCAAAGAAGCACAGAACTTTTGGATCATGTAGAGGGATTTTTAGCCATGGATACATTTTCTGGTGAATTAATTAATACTACTCAAAAATTTAACATTACTCAAGATTATCCCATGTTTTTTGGAGAAAGTGAAAGTGAAATGTACTTACAAGAAACTACTGGAATTAGCTCTCAAGAAGGAATAATAGGAGCTTTTGATTCGGATGTTTTATTGGGAACTCAATGGGCCGGAAATACGACTAATTACCACTTCAAGTATTCATCACAACCAGATGGAACATTAACAGGATTAGAAGGTTTTTGGAAAAAAATAAATTTAGGGCTCATCGCATATTCAACCAGTCCAGAAAACAATTACTTAATCAATCGAAACGTGAAAACAAGAGTTAGAGATATCCTACTTCCACAATTATCCATTGATAATGATGCGTATTTAGTCTTTGATATCACTAGGGGAAAATTATATTATGCCGTTTCAATATATACCAGCATGTATATTGGTTCCTATGCAACGACCCCAGTTTTAAGATTTCTTGGTGTTTGCCTAGTTGATGTTGTTGATGGGGGCATGACTTTCTATGAAAGTCCTTCATTAGACAAACTTAATGATCCAACTGCACCATTATGGAGCATTTACGTGTCGAATTCAATATATGAATGGAAATCAATGCCTACTTGGTTAAAAAGTCAACTACGATATCCAGAGGCGTTATTCAGACAACAACTTAACGCTGATTACACATATCATGTAGATAACCCAACAATATGGAAGGGTCAGGTAGATTTTTATAAAAGTCCAGGTGAGGGAGATCTATACTATATTGAATCTGATCTAGGTAAAGGAATTGAATATGTTGGTTTAGATCTCGTTGAATATAAAGGAAGTACAGCAAATATACTTGCAGGAATGTATGTCGTGAGACATGGTGATAATTTTGGACAAGCTATCTTTTATTATACGAGAAATTCAGCTACTAGCTATTTAGGACCACAATCAGCAAATTCAACTTATATATCAGAAGCTACGCAACAGATCTCTTTAATAGCGGGAGCACGAAATGGAAATATCTTACTCTATCCTCTTGCAGGGTCAGTATATTATTACATCCCAACTTATAGTACTTCTGGGGCTTTACAACAATTAAAACTAGCGGGATTTGTTGAAGCGCAGACTAGAAACGTTGGATACGGAAAAAACGCTCCAGAAGCATATTTGGACCTGAATATCACTGGAGTAATAGGACCTTCTAATCTCACATTAACATACAATTTTGATATTGAAACTACGATTAACTATCCCAACAATCCTGCTCAATTCACAATTTCCCTGCAAAACACGGATACTAATTATTCCGCTCCGGGTTTGGATGTTATGGTTAACTTATCGATTTATACTTCAACTACAAATGATGTTAACTATAGCTTATATGTTCCTCAGGACTTATACCCACTCGAGAATTCAACATATACATTCTTAAGCGGTACCGATTCATTCACTGGTGTGAATTTTACAATCCTGAATAGAATTATTTACTTTGGGGAAGGAATGCAATTTTCTGGGTACTTAGCTCCATCGATAGGAAATATCATCATATACGCAAAATGGACCTTAGTTGTAGGTGGGGAGATTATATATCAATCTCCTGTAAGCATAATATTAGTTTTACAATAATTTTATTTTTATATTTATTTTTAAATCCTTAATTTATTATTTCATTTGCGTGAAATTTCTAGTCTTCTGATTTGATATATGCAAGTCGAGTCATTTCTTTAGCAAATTCATAATCAATGGATTCTTTCAGAGTATTTAGGGATAAAAAATTTGACTACTTAAAAGTCGACTATTCTTTATAATTATCAGTGAGATCTTCTCAAGGAAATCTTAATCAAGTTATCAAAATCACAAAAATGATTGTAAGAATGTTAAAAAGGATTTTTTCTAATTCTATTATCAAGGATATATGATGAAAATTCTAAGATCACCAATTTTTAGCTTATAATCATTAAATTAAAATTGTCTTGATTATATTATCACATAATTAAAATTAAATACTATTAATAAAGGTGTAATTATAGAATGTTTGGAGGCGGAGGTCGAACTTACGATCGGGCATTGACCGTGTTCTCACCTGAAGGACGATTATTTCAAGTTGAATATGCTTTAGAGGCAGTAAGGCGTGGGACACTAGCCGTTGCGGTAAAAACACATGATTGCGTGTGTTTAGCAGCTCAAATTAAGATTCCCTCAATACTAATGAAAGCTGATTCAATCGATAAAATTTTCCAAGTCGATGAACATATTGGAGTCGCAATTTCTGGCTTACATGCGGATTCACGTGCGTTAATTAATTATGCGCGAGTTCAAGCCCAATCTTTTCGCTTAACTTATGATGAACCCGTCCGATTGAATATGTTGGTCAAAACTATCGCAGATATCAACCAGCAATACACCCAATACGGAGGAATCAGACCATTCGGGTGTGCTCTGTTTTTTATTGCAATAGATGGTGCCGGTACACAAATTTACACGACATCTCCAAGTGGAATTTATCGGTCATATAGAGCATATGCTTTAGGCAGTGGAGAAGCAACAGCAAGAGAATACCTTACTGAAAATTATAAGGAAGACATGTCTTTCGATGATGCGATTCAATTGACATTAAATGCACTGGTACAATCGATTGACGAAGAGCCAACGAAAGAAAATATTAGACTCTCGTACATTAAAGCAGAAGATAACAAATTTCACGAGGCTTCGAAAGACGAAATAGAGAAATTCTTGAGTCTGATAAAGAAAGAACCGAAAGAACCGAAAGATTAATAAAAATTTTTTACCCTATTTTTAATATTATTTAGCCAATTCAATTGTTAATTTCTTCAAGAAAACGGAACATTTTTTTACATGTCTATTAACTCAAGCATATCAGGGATAATGTATTATGCTTTAAATTTTTCCCGCGGCTCGTAAGATTTCTAGTGTTAAATCCTTAAAAACTATCTCCACTGAATCCCCTTCTTTTGCGCTTGTTTCGTAATATTTTAACGCATTAAATTCATTTCGAAGAGCCTCTCCATCTTGAGTAGAAACTTCGCGCTTACCTTGCCGAGCAAGGTCTAATTTATTACCAACAATAAGAGAAGGCTTTTGACCAATGACTTTTTCTACTTCAACCCTCCATTCTTGTAAATCAGCAAAGGAAGATCGTCGTGATAAATCAAATACATAAATAATGCCCGTGGATCCACGGTAAAAGGGTGGTCTTACAAAACTGAAATGTTTCTGTCCAGCAAGATCCCATAACTGCAATTTAATTTGAAGTTGAGGGTGATCTTCTAATTCTACAGTTTTAGTGCTGAAATTTGAGCCAATAGTCATTAGATAATTTTCTCTAAACGAATCTTCACAGTATCTAAGAACCATCGATGTTTTTCCAACCCCACCGTTACCCACAACGCAAATTTTGTAAATATATGATTTTTTATGATCTAACATTACCAAATATACCTTCTATTCAAAATGATTTAATGCTTTGTGATTTGTTACTCTGATTTTTGAAGTGAGAAATAATTACCTCATAAACTATACTATATAATAGTTAAACATATTATAATATTATAATCAATAATAAAAATAACATATTATATATTTTTTCTATTTATTGAAGTAATTTTATTCATGACAAGAGATAATTACATGGAAGATCTAGAGAATAAAATTCAACAGATTGCCAAATTAATAATCAATTCAGAAAATATTATTGCGTTAACTGGTGCGGGTATGAGTACCGAGAGCGGAATAGCCGATTTTAGAAGCCCCGGTACTGGATTATGGGAAAAAGTAAATCCTGATGAATTTGCAAGCATTCATTCTTACGTATCGGATACCGGAAAAAACCTGAAGTTCATGTTAGAAATGGGTATGAATATATTCAAATCAAATCCCAATAAAGGGCATAAATCCTTAACAAAACTCCAGAAATTAGGCAAACTCAAGGGAGTACTCACACAAAACGTTGATGGATTACATAAACGCGCAAAAACTAAAAATGTTATTGAACTTCATGGAACTGCCCATGAAGCAATATGTATGCGATGTCACACTGTATATCCAATTACAAAAATGATCGATCAAGTTCTTAGGAGTAATAAAAGTCCTTCTTGTGAACTATGTCAAGGATTATTAAAACCAAATGCAATATTTTTTGGGGAACCCCTCCAATCAGAAACCTTGGAGCAAGCGGATAAGATGATTTCTAATTGTGACTTATTGATCGTGCTTGGTAGTTCTTTATTAGTTTATCCTGTAGCATTTTATCCCCGTAAAGTGTTATCTTGTGGTGCTAAATTGGTGATAATCAACATTCAAGAAACTGATATGGATGATCATGCAGAAATAGTGATTCATGAGAAAATCGGTGACGTAATGCCTAAAATCGTTGAAATTGTCGCTGAAAATTTGGAGTGAGTATATTAACAAGAGATCTGACTCTTCTTCCTTTAAAAAAATAGAGGTAAGAAATCTTTATTAATATGGAAAAACTATACACTTTTGTAAATTTAGTTACAATTTGAAATCTAATGTAATTTAATCAAAATTAAAACAAAATGGTATAATGTAATGACTGAAATTCAAAAATTAACTAAAATTTCAATTCTTTTGGACGTTATTGCAAGTTTTGTTTTTGTGTTTCTGTATTTGGTGATTCCCGATATTTATATATACGGTTTAGTTCAGTGGCCTTTTAATGATCCTGTTTACTTTAGAATATTTGGAGGAACTCTTTTAGTTCTTGGAGTGGCTTCCCTCATGGCATATTTTAAAAAGGAATGGGAAGAAATCAAATTATTTTTCGAGTTAGCATTGATGTGGTTATTAATGATACTAATAATAAATTCATTCGAATTAGCACTTTTAAGTTTACCCGCCATGGCTTTTACAAACACACTGCTCACTACTATTCTCGTAGCAATATATTTCGTTCTGGGCATTTATTGCTGGATGAAACAAAAGGGCTAATTTTATGAATTTTTAAATTTTTTTTTTATACTCTTTCTAGCAAGTAGATATCTTTATCCAATAAAATAAAAAAAAGAAAGGATTTTATATAAATTATTATTTTGAAGCTCTAAGAGCTTTTTTGTCTACTTTTCCAACTGAAGTTAGCGGAAGTTCTTCCGTGAATTCTAAAATTTTCGGCACTTCATATGGTGCACAATTATCTTTCGCGTATTGAAGAATATCTTCCTTTAATGCATCTTTATTTCCATCAAACGAAAAATTCGGGTCGATTTGAATATATGCCTTTACAATTTCAGAACCGGGCCGATCAGGATTTGGAATACCGATTGTAGCAACAGCTCCAATAGCAGGATGCTGGGTAAGAGTATCCTCTACTTTCACAGAAAATACTTTGTATCCGCCGACGATTATCATATCTTTCGTTCTATCAACTATACGGACATATCCCTCTTCATCCATTATGCCCATATCTCCAGTGTGCATGTAACCATCCGAATCAATGGCTTTTTTCGTTTCTTCTGGTTTATTATAATAACCCGTGGTTACCATTGGACCTTTAACGCAGATTTCTCCTGGTTGACCTAAAGGTACATCTTTACCACTATCTGGATCGACTAATTTCAAGTTCACATTAGGCAAGGGCAATCCGACTGAACCCAATTTTTTTTTCCCTTTTGATGGATTTGCACAAGATAAAGGTGAAGTCTCCGTCATTCCATAGGCTTCTAAAAGCTTACCTTCTCCTACAATACTTTCTAAGATTTCCTGTGATTCTTTAGGGAACGGCGCTGCTGCGGAAACCACATAATCAAGCATATCTTTATCGACTTTAGCAAATTTAGGATCTTTTAAAAGCATCTGATATAAAGTAGGTACATTTGCTAAGATGTTAGGTCTATATTTCAACATTTCCTTAATAATATGACCCGTATCACGTGGATTTGGTATTAATACTTGCGTGTACCCCAACATGAGAACGTTAGCACATGTAAATAATCCTGCTATGTGAAAGAATGGAAATCCAGATAATCCGGTCCCACTCCCAAATTCCCAACTTAGCCAATGTTGAAATATTTTTACATCACTGACAAAGTTTCGATGTGTTAAGATTGCTCCTTTAGGGGGACCCGTGGTTCCTCCAGTATATTGAATAAAGGCAATATCATCAGCATTAAATTTAATATCTGGTAAAGTATCAGCATATTTCCCTTTCACATCTTTATGATATTCAAGAACTGTCTTCCCTTCAAGGGGAGTAACCTTTCCTTTAGGAATCTTTTTTAGTAATTTACCCATAATACCTAAAAATTTTGGCATGAATCCTGCTACGCTTGTTGTTATGACAAGCTTTAGTGATGGTAGTTTTGAAGCTATCTTGGTAATGTGTCCTGCAAAAACTGCATCAAGCGTGAGTAAGGCAACTTGCTTGCCACCAGATCCGAGATCATTCAACTGATATTGAATTTGTACAGCCGATAAGAGAGGAGAAACGCCAGAAACTATCATTCCAATTTTTAAAGCTCCAAGGACTGCAATTACATATTCAGGGATGTTAGCAGTATTAACACCGATAACATCTCCCTTTTTGAATCTATGTTCTATCAGCATGTTTGCAAATTCATTTGAAAGTTTATCTAAATTCGCATAATTAATTTCAGTCCCATAATATGCCATCGCGACTTTATCGGGTAATTTCTCAAAGGTGCTTCTTATCAATTCGGGATAGGAGATCTCAAATTCTTTTGAATCGAGATCATCAATACCCTTATCATAGGATTTTTCTTTCCAAAATCTACTACTATACGACATTTTATTCACTGATTTCATGTTATATTATATACGATTTTAAAAATCGTGTTATACTATATTTTATTTCTTTCTAATAAAAAGTTTGATTTTGGCTGAAATTTATTAATAAATTTATAAAAATAGAAATTAATATTTCCGAAATTCCAAATTTAAGATTTATAAACAATATTTTTTTTGATAATTATATTAATTAACTCTTTTAATATTATATCTGATGTTTTCCCAAAATTTAATATTTAGGTTACTAATTTCCACAATCTCTGTTGTAATTGCTTTTGTGGGAATTATCATTTTATTAGCATTGAGATCGATTGTAATTTTAGTTTTATTCATTTCATTTTGGATAATAACAAATTTTTCTGGTGGAATTATTTGTTCACAATGTCCTTTTCAAAATAAAGTGTGTCCTGGAGTTTTACAACTATATTTTATGCCCTTTTTATCAAAAATTGTATTTAAAAAAAATGAATATAGCAAAAAAACGATAGCAATAAGTGCAATTTTAGTAGGGATATTTGGCTTATTATATTATTGTTTAGGATTTATTTCTCTAATAATTTTATATTGGAATGATACTCTTTTGATTATTGTTCTAATTTTACTTGGTTTATTTTTTACTCATTTCCTCTTGTCTTTTTTATCATTATGTCCTAATTGTACTAATAAGGAAAAATGTCCCATGGCAAGAGTAAGTAAAACTTTGGGACAAAAATAAGGGGAAAATAGATTTCAATAAAATAATTTAACTTTAAAATCAAATAAAATAAAAAAAATAAAAATTTATTTTCTTAAAGCCTTCTTGTCTACTTTTCCAATAACTGTGAGCGGGATATCTTCCATAATGTGTATTTTCTTCGGAACTTCATAGGCTGCACAATTTTCCTTGGCAAAATTAATGATATCTTCTTTCAATGCTTCTTCATTGCCATCATATACAAATTCGGGATCTAATTGAATGTAAGCATTTACGATTTCAGAACCTGGACGATCTGGATTCGGCTCACCAACCAATGCGATCATGCCAACTGCTGGATGTTGGGATAGAGAATCCTCAACCTTCGCGCTGAAGACCTTGAATCCCCCTACAATAATCATATCTTTTGTTCGATCAACAATCTGGACATAACCTTCTTCATCCATTAATCCCACATCACCGGTATGCATGTACCCATTTTTATCTACTGCTTTCGCTGTTTCTTCAGGCTTATTGTAATATCCTTGCATAACTAATGGTCCAGCAACGCAGATTTCACCAGGTTCTCCCAATGGTACTTCTTCACCCGTGTCCGAATCAACTATTTTCAATTTGACATTTTGAATTGGTAATCCAACTTTTCCCAGTATTTTCTTGCCAATCGAAGGGTTCATTGTTGCAACAGGCGATAATTCTGTCATTCCATAGAGTTCGAGTAATCTTCCTTTGCCGATTATCTCCTCAAGTTTTTCTTGAGACTCTTTTGGAAATGGAGAGGCTGCAGAAATACACATTCTTAATTTACTATGATCTAATCGTTTGAATTTCTTAAAATTAATTAAAATTTGATATAATGATGGAACATTTACGAGAACGGTAGGATTGTATGTTTTTATCTGATTACATATGTGTAATGCATCTCTAGGATTAGCTATAAGGATTTGTCCCCATCCTAAGGCAACGGCACTTTCAGCTACCGTTAAACCTGCGATATGAAACATTGGGAAACCTGAGAGAAGCATTCCGTCTCCTTCTTTCCATTGAAGCCATGCTCGGATACATTTTATGTTTGATACGCAGTTCCTATGGGTAAGCATCGCACCCTTAGGTGGTCCTGTTGTTCCCCCGGTATATTGAATCCAACCAATATCATCTGGAGAAACATCCACTTTAGGTATTTCATCAGAAAATTTTTTCAAAACATCGTCTTGAAAATTGTATACTATTTTCCCCTCAAGAGGAGTGACTTCTCCAGAAGGAATATCTTGTACGGCTTTAATTTTTTCTTGTTGCTCTTTTGGAAATGAACCTATAACGCTTGTTACGACCACGATTTTAAGTTGAGGTAATGTAGGTGCTATCTTTTTCAATCGATGCTCGAAAATAGCATCAAGTGTTACCAATGCGACTTGCTTCCCTCCCTTTCCAAGATCGTCCAATTGATATTGCATTTGAATGTCAGACATTAAAGGACTTACTCCTGAAACAATGCACCCTGCTTTGAGCGTACCCACAACTGAATATACATACTCTGGAATATTGGCTAAATTAATTCCAACGGCATCCCCTTTCTTAAACCCATTTTTAATAAGCATGTTTGCAAATTGATTAGAATACTTATCTACTTGATTAAATGTGATTTCTAAACCTTGATACGAAAGGGCCATGAGATCTGGATATTTATCGAATACTTTTCTTAACATTTCAGGATACGTGGTTTCAAACTCCTTAGGATCAAGATCTTTTACATCTGGATCCCAATTTTTCATCCAGAACCGATTTTCATAAGGACTTGTCATTTTTAAATCATTTTCAATTTTTTTATTTGGATTAAATAATATGTTAAGTAATATAATTGATGGAATTAGTTATAAAGTTTTAATATGAAAATGGATATTGAATATTTTGATCTTATATCGAATCGAAATAAGAATAAATAATTGATAAAGAATACAAAAAAGAAATTTTATATCTTCTTAGATTTTGATAATTCGCTCTTTTACAAATAACTTTTAAATACTTATTCAAAACAATATAGATTATTTATACTGAAAAAAAGAAGGTAAAAAAAATGAATGATGAAATCCCTACTCCATGGTACAAATTCTGGCCTGAAAATGTACCCAAACATATTGATTATAAAGAAATCGCCTTAGGCGATATCCTTCGAAATGTTACTAAGCAATATCCTAATTCGCAAGCTATTTTTTTTGAAGGTATTCGACTAACTTATGAAGAATTGGATGGGTTAGTAGATCAATTTGCAACAGGATTCTCAAAATTAGGTATTAAAAAAGGAGACATTGTTGGAATCGATTTACCTAATGTCCCTCAATTTGTTATCGCATTTTATGCGTTGCAGCGCCTTGGAGCAACAGCCAACCCAATCATCCCTCTCCATCGTTTTGTTGAGATTGTGCATCAGATAAATGACTCAGAAAGCGTAGCGCTGATTATTCTTGACGTTTTATACGAAGAGCATCTGCATGACAAAGATTTGAGTAAAATGCCCACTTTAAAACATATCATTCTAACGGGAGTGGGAGAATATTTACCTAAAATTAAGGCAGTGCTGGGAAAAGCCATAGGAAAAGTTCCAAGGATGAAGAAGTGGCCCACTAAAGTAGGCAATGTAGACTTTTTCGGATTTCAAGACATCCTATCAAATGGAACCCCAATAGAACTACCCGAAATCAAGATTGATCCGAAAAAGGACGTTGCCACTTTGATTTATACAGGTGGAACTACCGGCATCCCGAAAGGTGTAATGTTGACTCACTTTAATATGTCAGCAAACGCAGAACAAGGACTCACGTGGATAGAAAATCAATTACCTGAAACCAAAGAATTACATGGTAAGGGAGGGATTGGTCTCGTAGTTCCTTTTGCTCACGTATTTGGCATTTCGACGGGCATGAGTCTTGGAATCTCGGTTGGGTACAAATTAATCCTATTCGCCCAACCTCCTGAGAAAAAATCGAAAATTTTGGAGCTTTTAATGAAAGAAGGAGCAACTTTTATCCCTGGAGTCCCTACTCTCTGGAATTTAATTAACCAAGATCCCGACTCTGTAAAATATAAAGGGGAATTAACCACTTTAAAAGCATGTGTCAGCGGAGGCGCTTCGCTACCAGAGGAAGTCAAGAGAAAATTTGAAGATATCACAGGAGCTCTTATTATCGAAGGATACGGGTTAAGTGAAACGAGTCCAAATCTATGCTGTGGTCCTTTCCATGATTATAAGGTCAACACGGTGGGTTTTCCCTTATCCGATACGTTAGTGAAAATCGTTGATATAAATGATGGTAAGACGCTCATCCCTCAATGCCCTGATGATGAAAGCACTGACAATCCCGAATATTTTGGAGAAATTTGCGCTCATGGACCTCAGATCACGCCGGGATATTTAGGAAAAGAAGAGGAGAGTAAATATGCTCTCAGAAAGGACGATCAAGGAAGAACATGGTTATATACCGCTGATATCGGCTGCATCGACAAGGACGGTTATGTCATGATAAAAGACCGAAAGCGCGACATGATAAAATATAAGGGTCATGGCGTTTTTCCCGCGGAAGTAGAAAATTTAATGTACCAAAATGATGCCATTAGAGAAGTTGGCGTGATTGGGGTGCCCCATCCCGAAGGTACCGGCGAAACCATTAAAGCTTACGTATCCATAAAGGAAGACTATCAAGGCAAGATCACCAAAGAGGATTTAATGGAATGGTGTAAATCAAATATTAGCCCTTATAAATATCCCCGAATCATCGAAATAATTGAAGAACTTCCGAAAACCCTAATCGGTAAAATTTTACGTAGAGAATTGAGACAAATGGAAGATTAGTAATTCTAACTTATTTTAATTTTTTTTATACTCCATTAAATCAATAGTATTGATTCTCATTAACAATTTATCTATAAGGAAATAATTAAAAAAAAATTTAAAGATGAAATTCCGTACCTACCATCCCTAATGTATGAGAAGGATGATAAGCCATTAGTTGATTAAAATTAAAACCAGTACAATGCATTCCACATATGATTTCTGGGTTTAGATCTTCGAAATATTTTACTTTTTCTTGGACTTTTTCAATTGGATTCCATTCTTCATGAAATCCTCCAATCACGGCATAAATTTTATCTATACCTGTTAATTTTTGACCATGTTTGATAGTATTTGCAATTCCACAGTGACCGCAACCTGTCAAAACAACTAATCCTTTATCCTTGATATTGAAGTAAATTGAAGTTTCATCCCTAAAAGTATGGTTTTCAAATTCTTTTCTGTTTTTCATTATATACATGCCTTTTGTTAATTCATCCTTATCAAATAATTCAATTTCCCCACTTGTTGTTATCCCCTTATATAATTGAACGGGATTTTTTGTTTCAATTACTTCAATGGAATGTTCACTTGCTAGATTTTGGACTAAACTTTTACTAAATAAGGGCAATTTTCCACTTAATTTCATTTTTCCTTCTTTTTCAAGTCGTTTAACTGTTGTGGTTAAATCTTCTACTGGTAAATCATCTCCAGAGTCAGTTATTGCCGCAAAAAATTGTTGGTAACAGTCTGGGTTTAAATAAAACTGCGTTCCCTTACTAAGTGCAGGTATTACACTGGGCAAACCCCCAAAATGATCAAAATGTCCATGACTTAATATTAATTTCTCTACACCCTTTAGATCGATACCAAATTGTTTACAATTTTCTATGATTGCCTGAGTTAATCCTCCCGTATCTAACAAAAAAAGATGACTTGCATCATCTTCTTGCACTTGTATACTCATTGCAAATCCATGTTCTGCAAGTGCTCTATTTACACTTTTTCCGGGTTGAATAACCTTCCCATTAAATCGATCTTCCGTTAATTTTGTAATACTCACATCATTACTAGTTAATACTTTTAATGTTATTTTCCCACTTTCAATTGGTTCCAGCATTATATTCTCTTTTTTAAAATTGTTATTCAATTTTATTGGATAATTATTCATATTATGTGTCCTATTTAAATCTAATATTCAATGAAAAATTTGGTGCTGATCAAATGCATTCAGAATAACTAAATTCTATTATTGTCGGCATTCTAATGAATGGTATGATTACTGAAAACACTTTTACTTCCATTCTCCTCCCTCTGACTCCAAGCAATCTTCTTTCTTTTAAAAGAACAATGCTTAAATCAAATTAAATGATCTCCAGATATATTTCATTTATAAACACAAAGTTCAGAAAATTGTCGGAGTAACCAACTTTTATTTTGTAAAAAAGTTCGATCATATGATGCCGTTCGATTCAGGGTTTAAAATACACAAAAAAAACGAGGTGCTTCCATTGATTTCTAGTGGAGATCCAATTTTAGATGAATTATTAGGGGGAAAAGGGTTTCACAAAGATTTAGTATATCTGTTATACGGCGATAAAAAAAAGACTACTAATATCCTATTAACAACTGCCGTAATCTCGCAAAAATCTCGAGAACATGGAGGTTTAGGAGAAGGAGTAAAGGTTGCATTTATTGATGCGAATAATCGCTTTAATCCATATGACGTGAGCAAATTTGCAGTTTCCCAAAACTTATCACCAAGAATCGTGTTAGAAAACATTCTGATCGCTCGAGCTTTTACTTGGGATCAGACCATTGAAATATTAGAAAATAAACTTTCTAAACTTGAGCACGTGAAAGTTGTCATCGTATCTGGCATTACTACACTCTTTCCTAGTTATGAAAAGAAAAATTATGAGGAGTTATTAAGGGCAATAAATGGCATTAAAAGCATTCTTTCAAATACTAAACCATTAATCGTCATCACTGCGCCTCTTAATGAATTCAGCTCGTTTAGACCCAAAGGGGGTAAAATTCTCTCTCATTTTGGAAACGTCTTAGTTTCGATAATTGATGATGAGCACTTTGTTGAATACACTCTCGTACAACATCCTTATTTGGGTGAAAAACGCTTATTGAAATGGAAACCTCGAGAACCCAAGAAAAGGAACAGCATGAAAAATATGACCTTGGATTGCTGGTTCTAAATTTTACTCTTCTTTAATATCTTTCTTTTTATAGAAATCCGGATTCTTTTCTTGTAAAGTAAGAGGATCTCCACCGTATTGTATCTTCTTTCCTTTATAATACAGGTCTGATTTTTCTTCGCAGATCTGGTTCCATTTAGCAAGTCCCAATTTCTTGATCATCAGAGAATTATACACTTTTGAATTATGAGGAGTAAATATCTCAAAATTAACGATTGGTTGAAGCATTTCACATGGAAATTCATCACATTCATGGCAAAAATTATAACCCTTTCGAGATATGCATTCATAAGTTTTACAAACAGGAAATTTTGAAATCTGACCTTTTTTTTGCCGGCATCCAGGACAATTAAAAGCTTTTACTCCAGGACATCTTTTACAATAAATTCCACAAGGAGCGTGGTCATTTAAGTACATGCTCATAAAGCAATACCTATTACTCATTTTTTGATATATTTAATGCTAATTAGTAAATTTAGTGTTAATTTTAATTTAATTATTATACAAAAAGTTTCGCAGCATTATCATGAAGCCATTTTCTTTTTACTTCTTCCTTTAACGGCAATCTCATTATACCATCAGCCAATTGAGCAATAGACAATCCCATAAATAACCACGTAGAACCGAATAAAACTTTATCCTGCAATATAGAGTTTCCAAAATGAATGAGTGGTTCCCAACCCGTTCCTTTCATTCCCAAATATTTAGGAAGATGAGATGCAATATCCATGTAAATGTTGGGATTACGTAATGCAACTGCAACCATTTCATTAACCCAAGGCCAACCACCGTGCCCTGCAATCATTTTTAATTCAGGAAAATCTTGAGCAACTAAATCTAGATAAACTGGTCTTTCATATTCCATTGAATTTGTTGAATAATTAACTGAAAGGTGAAACCAAATTGGGATATCAAGTTCAACACATGTTGAATAAATCGGATACATCTTTGCGTGAGTTGGGGGAATTTTAAACATGAATGGTCGTACAGCAACTCCCCGCATCCCTAATTCATAAGACCTTCTAATTTCTCTTACAGCCTCCATTCCCTTTAAGGGATCAATTCCAGCAATTCCTATAAATTTATCGGGGTATTTGTGTACTATATCAGCATAATAATCATTTGGAAGACCTGAAATACCACTTGGAGTTTCTTCATCAAGATTAAAAATAACTGCTTTCTCAACTCCCATATTATCAAGCTTCTGAACAAAATCTTCAACTGAAGTTGTTAGTTTCCTTATTTTAGGCAGAAATGGTTTAATAGCTTCTTTTAATTCTGCTGTACTTAATGTCGCTTTCATATTATAGAGTTCTTCTGCTGTCATACCTAACAATGGAGCAACTCTAGGACCAAAAATATCTTTTAAATATCGAGACATTTGAGGCGGTAAAGAAACTAATTGATCGATATATACTTCTTCAGTTGGTAAATAACTAAGAGAATCAATTATCTTATATTCCATTTTTCTCATTTATCTTGAATATAACTTTATTAAGATCGAAGATCTATATATCTCTTTTATTTGTAGGTTAATGATAAAAATTAGAAAATTTTCAATGCGTGTTCTTTTTAATTGATTGAGAGACTATCCTTCTGGGTTATATATTTGAATTGAAGAGATGAATTTGTATCATGTGTGGTAGAACCGTTCCAAGTTTTCGTCCTGCACTGGAACATGAAATAGAAAGCTGGAAAGATTTCAAGAGAGCACTTCGTCCTGATGAGCAGAAGATCTTTGATAGGCTAATGAATTATGCTCGTATTCATTCTGATGCGGGTAGCATGGGATCACGTGTCATGCTTTCTGAAGTATTGTTTATCTCGTTTGCAGTCGAACAAGAAAAAAAAACCGAAAAATTGGAAAAAAGAATTGAAGAACTCGAGAAAAGATTAAATGGGAAAGACTGAAAAGTGGAAGAGATAGAGAATTTTGATGGCTGGTTGCTGGATGTTTCGACGCATGCAAATGGCGTTATTTTTTGGGTTAAAACGATAAACGATGAAAAAATAGTCAAGATTTATTCTGAATTTCATCCTGAATTTTTTGCAGTTCCCAAAAAAAGTTCTGGTTATACTTTAGATCAATTAAAAGGCATTTTAATGCAAAATACGAACGTAAAAAAGGTAAGGTCTTGCGAAAAATATGTAAAACTTGAGGATTATGTGAAAACAAATGTTTTGGGGGTATCTGTTGCAAAACCGTCGGTATTTAAAGCAACAATTGAAGAAATTAATAAATTAGATATATTTACATTGTACAACACTGATCTTCCCATATCCCAGATGTATTACTACGTGAATGATTTATTTCCAATATCTCGTTGCCAATTTAAAGTAAAGATTAAAAAAGAAAAAGCAAAACAAAGAATACATCTCGTCTCTTTTGTACTTAATGATGATAATGAAAAACTCTTTTACGAATTGCCTCCTCTTAAAGCAATATGGCTGGATGTAAAGGTACAACAGCGAGGTATGAGATCATATTATAATGATCCTCTTGCTTATGCAGAAATTAGCATTGTAGAAAACGACGAAGATAACGTCCCTCGAGCTGATGGATATAAACAGCAAACCATTCGAATTGATCATGCGGATGAGGCCGAAACGTTGATTGCAATCAGTAAGATGGTTGAACAAATTGATCCAGACATCATCCTTACCCAAAAAGGAGATGATTTCATGTTTCCTTATTTAGCTGAGCGAGCTTCGGCAAATGGAGTTTCAAAACAAGTATATTTCTCTCGAAATAAAACACCTTTAAAGGATTGTATTTTCAACCTTTCCGGAGGTTCAGATCATTACATGTCTTATGGAATCATACGGCGACGTTCAAAAAATCAAGTCTATTTCACTGGTAGATTTCATCTTGATACCACTTCATATGCAAGTCTTCACTTCACTGAAGGCAATATTCCTGGAGTCATTGAAGTTGCTCGAATTTCGAGAGTCCCGTTACAAAGATTGAGCAGGATAACTATTGGTGGCGCTTTACAATCAATTCAATTTTATTATGCATACAAGCTTGACCATTTGATTCCTCCATTCAAAAAAAGTCCTGAAGAGTTTCGATCAGGAATGGATTTAATTAGAGGTGATCGTGGAGGACATATCTTCGAACCATTAATTGGTGTCTTCGATCAAGTGGTTGAATTAGATTTTTCCTCCATGTATCCTTCTATCATGGCAAATTTTAACGTTTCTTCCGAAACTGTCAATTGCACGTGTTGCAAGGATGATGGTACAGGAATTAAAGTCCCAGGTCTCGATTTTCACATTTGCTCTAAGCGACAAGGAATTATTTCCAAAGCAATCAGCTTGCCATTAACAAAAAGATTGAAATGTAAGGAACACGTTAGAAAAACCAATAGTATTCGATATCATTTTGTCGATACAGCATTAAAGTGGGTTCTTGTAGTAAGTTTTGGCTACTTAGGATTTAAAAATGCTCGATTTGGCAAGATTGAAGCTCATCAAACTGTTTGTGCCTTTTCTCGAGATTTTCTCATGCATGCTGCTGAAATTGCCCAAGAAAATGGATGTAAGATCATTCATGGAATCGTGGATTCAATGTGGCTTCAAGATACTAAGGGTAGATCTTCCGAAGAATTCGAAGAAGTGACTAAAAAGATAGCAGAAGATATCACAGCACAAACCAGCATTCACATGAGTTGGGATGGTAGATTTGATACGATACTATTTCTTCCCTCGAGAGCAGAACCAGATGTTCCCGCATTAAGCCATTATTGGGGTATAAAGAGCGATGGAGAAATTAAAGTCCGAGGGATTGAAGTCAGGAGGCGAGACATTCCTACGATCATCAAAAATGCCCAATATGCTTTTATTAATATTTTTAAAGGTGCTAAAACGGTTGAAGAGTTCAAAAATCGAATACCAGAAGCAAAAAAATTACTACTCCATTATGTCAATAAGATCGAAACAGGAAACATATCAAAGGAAGAACTAACAATCAAACAACGAATCTCACGAAAACCAAGCCAGTACAAAGTGAACTCTTACCAAGCAGTTGCAGCCAGGCAATTGGAACGATCAGGAATAATGGCAACCCCAGGAAAGAATGTTTTTTATATTATTTTGAATGCAGATGCAGATCCACGTTTTCCCGAACAAAAAATCATTCTTTCTGATTTATATGACGAGAAACGTCATCACTATGATAAGAAAAAATATGTAGAGCTTCTCAGGCGATCGTTTGAAAACTTGTTCCCCTTTGAATTTCCTGAACTTGAGGAATTATTGAAATCTAAAGTAAATAGAAAATCTCTTCAAAAAGATTTAGTTCTTTTCTTAGAGAAATAACCCAATATTTTATTTCCTTTTTTAAAAGTATCAGTTTAATAAAAATACGAATAACCATATATGTAAAATATACTAAAAAATACAATATATAATCGCAATGTTCCACGATATACCTGAATTTATAAAAAAGCGAATGCAATATTTGGAAGAATTAGATCAAAAAGATCGTCTTGATGATACTCCCCGAATGGAAAGATTGCGCCAAATTCCTCCTGTTACTGGGAGATTCGTGTCATTATTAGCAGCAAGTGCTCCTAAAGGAGAATATTTGGAAATTGGTACGAGTGCAGGATATTCTGCATTATGGATATCATTGGCATGTCGACTTCTTGGTAGGAAATTAACTACATTTGAAATATTAAAAGAAAAAGTAAAAATAGCAGTTGAAACATTTATCCAGACTAATACAACTGATATAATTGAATTAATTGAAGAAGATGCTCGAAAACATATTCCTAATTACAAAAATATCTCATTTTGTTTTTTAGATGCAGAAAAAGAAGTATATGATGATTGTTATGACTTACTTATCCCTAACATGATCAAAGGTGGTATTCTAGTTGCCGATAACGCAATTAATCATTATGAAACTTTAAAACCCATGCTTGAAAAAGCCCTATCGGATGATCGAGTAGATGCTTTAATTGTCCCCATTGGGAAAGGTGAACTAGTCTGTAGAAAAATATAATTAGTTCTATATGTTTGAAAATTTCGATAACTGCTAATTTAAATGTTTGCTTATTAGTATATCTGCTTCAAATTTTTAAAAAATATAAAAAAAGTAAATGATAATTTAAAAAAATTATACAAAGGGTTGTCTTATAACCGTTTTCATTGTAGCAGGGTCAGCTTTTCTCGGGTCACTGAGATAAATCTCGTGATGTTTATTAGAGTGGCCATCAAATTTTCCGCTTTTTTTTACGATGAAATCATGTACCTTTTGAACTGTAAAGCCCTCCTCTGAATATGGACCGATATGCATTATTTGTGCTGATTTTCCTTCTCTATATTTTTCTAATCGAAGGTTTAAAAGTAATTTAGATAGTTCAGGTTTTTTTTCTCGTGTTATTTTTATCGCTTTATCTATCATATCTTGAGTGATCCAATCTGGTTGCATTATCATCATCGTCCATTTCCATTTATCCCTCTTTCCTTCAGTAAAGTCATCCATGTTTTCTGCCCACCATAAACCTTCAAGAGGAGGGACCACATAATCCTTGCCTTTTTCTTTACTCAAGAATTTGGTTTTAAAAGCAATTGGATATAATGCAGCGAGTGCTTCTTGATACTCCTTTGAATCTCCAGGGGATCCCATTCCATCAATCATTAAGAACTGCATTTCGGGGATATCCACTATCATAACCTCCTTGGAACTTGGTTGGTAAAATTCCTTCAAAGTACTTTTAAAATCTATTTTTGCTGGCATACGTCATCAAAATTTTTAATTTCTAGGTTGAAAACTATTTGTAGGACAATTTCCCGAATCTAATGTTGCTGGAACTTCATGTCCAAAACAATCTCCCTTTGTATCATCTATTGGTTTATAAAACTTACAATCTTTGCATTGAGCCATTTCTTTTTCACGCTTACCATAATTTTTTATTGGTTTGAAATATATAATTATTTGTGAGCTTAATAAAATGATGATTATATTAATTTCATAGATAATGCGTCACAAACTATTTTAATAAGTAAAAAAGTGTAAAATAAAAATGTATAATCTGGGATTCCTTCAAGAATTTGGCTATTCTGAAATTCAAATTAAGCTCTATGAATATCTTCTAAAAAACCGTTTTGGGTCTATAGAAAATATAAGGCGAGACTTAAACTATTCTTATGCTCAAGTTAGAGATAATCTTAAATATTTAGAAAGAGAGAAGCTCATCACTTCCTCAGAAGGAAAGCCAAAAAATTATTTTAGAATCAACCCAAAAATTGCCTTAACAGAGAAATTAAAAAAAACAACAGATAAGATCCTAAATAAAATTGAAAATTTAGAGGAAGATATCGTTGCTGAAGAAAGTAACCAAGGAATCTGTGTAAGAAATATCACCTTTTATCACCATTCTGATATTACCATTGGATTAGAATATATTTTTGAAATTATTGAAAAGGCAGAAAAACAAATCATCTTGTCATCATTACCTCCTTTACTTTTGAAAAAACTAGAACGAGCATTATATAGAGCCTTTTTGAAAGGAATAAAAGTAACTATATATTTTTCAAAATTAGATTTCGATTCAGGTGATACCTATTTTGGATATATAACCGATCTCCTAAAAAATATTGGAGCAGAAATAGTTGAAACTAGTGAAAAAACTTGCCGTTTTGTTAGATTTAATGATTTAATAGTTAATGAAGGAATAATTTTAGTTGATTACTATTTTAATTCTGTTTTATTTTTAGACGATGATTATTTTCACTTTAATGGTTTTTACATGCCAAATATGGCTGAAAGCGTAATTAATATGCTTGAAGCTAAAACCGTAATTAAATCAGTTGAAATAAACCCAAATCCCATTCAGAATATCTTAGATTTGATTAAAAATAAGCCTAAAATAAAAACTCGTGAATTGGGCATTCAAACAAAACTTACAGGAAGTATGTTAAGGGAAATTCTTGATTATTTAATTAAGGAAAAATTGATAAAAGAACAAATAATTCAAGGAGAGATAGGAAGACCAAAACGAGTTTATTCAATTATAGAATAAT
>CAZOYD010000031.1:0-38683 GCA_964583985.1 uncultured archaeon | reverse complement strand
TAATTGGAACTGGACCTTTCACATACGATAGCTACACCCCAAATGTAGAAGTGAGGATGTCTCGATGGGAGGATTACTGGAAAGGTTCGGCATTTTTCGAAGAAATTTTATATATAATTTTTAGTGACGCAACTACTGCTCATAATGCTTTCCTTAGTCATGCAATTGATATAAATAGTATGTTTTCAGATCAAAATCTAGCACTCTATGAAGCCGATCCCACCATAACTGTAAAGAGATTCACTGATGATACTGGTATACCGAGTTTAGTATATCAATATATGGGAGTTAACAACCATAAGTATAATGAAACTTGGAGAAAAGTCATAGCTTTTGCAACGAATTATTCGTACGTTATTGATGAATTACGATTAGGAAATGCAGTCCGATCTTATTCTGCGATTTCACCTGGTTTTGGTGCCGCATTTAACTCATCACTTCCATCTGATCCTCGAGTCGTTCCTGATGGTGGAAATGTTACAATTGCAAGGCAAACCATGGTATCCATGGGTTTTGGTGATATGGGATGGACAGATGCCCAATGGATTGCAGTAGCAGAGGGTTCAAGTCCGTTCAGAATCGTTCGATACACGTATAATCTTGGAAATGCTTATAGACAAGATTTAGGCGTTGCTGTTACAGAATGGCTTAAACTAGTGGGTTGTGCTGTTGAAGATGATGGCGTAATATGGGATACATTCTTAGACTACTTATATGATGTAGGAACTGAAGGATGGGATCATTTAGAATTATACGCTATCGGATGGGCACCTGATTACCTTGAGCCATACAACATGCTTGACCCATTGTTTAACCCCAACTCTGGATCAAACTCCGCTCAAGTCAATGATTTAGTCTTAAATGCCCTGATGGCAGCCGCATTAATAGAAACTGATACAGTCACTAGAGATAACATCTACAAGCACATCCAAAGTTACATGGCAACAACAGGATTTAACCACATACCACTTTACCACACTAAAGTAACCTACGTTCATTTGAAAGAGATAAGAGGCGTTCCTTACAATGCAATGAACTCATTCCGTGCATATCCCATCTATCGTGCATCACCAAGCATGTTTTCATTATCATCGGATGCTGGAAGCCCTGATGATGATGGTACGTTTACTCTCAACTGGAGTTTAGCTGATGGAGCAGATAATTATTCCGTGTATCAACATTCAAGTTATATTACTGAGATTAATGAAAGTTTAACCCTTTTAGCTGAAGAAATTTCCGAATTGAACTTGCTATTAAGTAGCTATCCAGAAGGATCATATTACTTCATCGTATCTGCTAACAATGAATATGGATTCACTCTTTCAAACTGTATAAATGTGGTAGTAGATATTACTTATGACCATGATTTAGAAGTGAATCTAGACATTCCTAACGGTATTGAAATCGATACAAGTTATATAATCTCTGCTACAGTCCGAAATACGGGCTTACATGATGAAGTAGATGTAGAATTATATCTATACCTTGATGATATTATAGTTGACTCTCTTACAATTCCTTATCTGTCTGTTGGAGGAAATGGTACCATCCAATATAATTGGACACCTACCGAATACAAAACATTTACTTTTAAAGCATATGCACCTCCCTTACCTAGTGAACCATCTCAAGATGATAATCTGATAATTGTGGATGTTCATTTAGTAGAAACTCACCTTTTTGATGGTTTGTATATAAAATATATTTTTAATCAGATGGGTTACATTTATAATACAAACTTCTCCTATATATCATGTCAAGATGGATTATTCTATGAAACGTGGAGTGTTGAAGGAGAGGGTGCTTATCAATGGTATGTAGATCCTTCATCAAGGCTGATGTCTGGTGGCTCTCTTTTTGGAGATAACTTTCATACACCAATATGGATTTTTACTAATGTTTCACTTGGAGATACAATCCCTATAGCCGTTGCTTATGATGCAGATCACATATTCAACGTGACAAGGGAATTCATATTCGATCTTCCTAATTTCGGACCCATAGGTGTGTGGGAACTTGAGGATTTGACTCAACCAGGAGGTATCGCGTGGTATGAGAAGAGCACGGGAATTTTATTAAATGGCACGTTTATTTTTAACGCAGGAATATATAATTATACTTTTGATTTCGTAGATACTAATGCTCAATTTGAGTATTTATCACCTCCAGAGCTTTTTATATTATCATCTGATGCGAATAATCCCGATAATGATGGGTCTTTTACACTTTTATGGACCGAATCTATTGGAACTGAAAATTATTCGGTTTATCGACATTCTAGCTTTATCACGGAGATCACTGAAGACTTGATCATATTAGCAGATGATATTACAGACTTGAATTTTCCATTGGAAGGATATTCAGATGGAACTTATTATTTCATAGTAGTAGCACATAATGAATACGGAGATACACTTTCAAACTGCATTCAGGTAGTTGTGGATATTCCTGTCCCTCCATCAGTGATATATGATACGATTCCAAATGAAATAATGCTAACTTATACACGCACTTCTCAAACTATTGGAAGTATTAGCTCTAATTCTTCATCTCAATTCACTTATATCGGTTGGATTGGGGAAATTGATCCTGGTTTTGCCTTATCTACATTTTATACCGAAGATGAAAAAGGTGGAATTTATATAAGTGAAACAACAATATCGACCACTAATCAACTTGAAACTGGCGTTCATTTGCTTACTCTTCGAATTTGGAATGCTGAAGGTGAATATTACGATAAGTTTTTCTCCGTAATAGTATATCGCCAAGCACAGCTTAACCTAGGAGGTGAATTTAATTATCTTCTAAATGAAGAAATAAAAATCTCCCTCGTGGCACAAGTGCTGGATGTCGAAGATCAATTTCTATTAAATCCAATCGCTATTGAGGGAATGACTGTACACATAAGAATAGTTGACTACTATGGAAATGTCAAAGTGGAAGGCAACATGACATATGATTCAAAAGGTTTTTTCTATTGGGATTCGGTCCAGACAATTAACCAATTGAATAATATTTTTACAAAAGGTATTTATATTGTACAAACTTGGATTGAATTCCCACCTGATTCTTATTATTTGGGAGGAACGGATGTCATAGAATTTCATATTGATCCTCCAGCTAAGGAGGAAGTAAATATCTGGTTTTTCATAGGAATATTTGGTCTCAGTGCATTAACAGGTGTGATAATCACATTAGTAATCTTATTGAAACGAAAACATGGTATTGAATAACATGATAAAAATTAGTATACAAAATAATAATTAAAAATTCTTTTTTTTCTCTTTATCTCTTATTTAAGGATTAAATCGGCATTTTTATGTTGAGAATATACAATAACTGCTAAAAATACACCTATTATATATAAATCATTCAAGAATGCTAAATTTCGTACTAGCTCAGTATCGAAATTTTATTCCTAATGCTTACCTATATTTTTCAATATCAAAATTAATTAATTTGACCACCTATTCTATTACTATAGATGTTTGTAGATTACTTTTATTATTTAAAGGATCGATTACCCGTCTCTTTAACAGAATACATGGCTCTAATCGAAGCATTGGATAAAGGATTAATACACAATATAGTCGAATTTTATTACATTTCTCGATCTCTTTTATGCAAGAACGAGCATCACTTTGACATTTACGATATCGCATTTGCCAATTTCTTTAAAGACGCGTCACTAAAATTTCCCGACGAGATTAAACAACAAATATGGGATTGGCTCGATAAGAAAATTGACCCAAAAGAATTACCCGATAATCTTCAACAATTTATGAGTGAAATCTTCGACCTTGAGGATCTCCAAAAACAATTAGAAGAGTTAATGAAAAAACAAGATGAAGACCATGATGGCGGTCATCATTGGATTGGAACTCAAGGTGAATCTCGATTTGGAAATGCTGGCCAAAACCCAATGGGCATGAGACTTGGAGGATCTGCCGGAATGCGAATGGCAATACAAATTGCCCAAAAAAGGATCTTTGCCGATTATAGAAAAGATATCGTCTTAGACACCCGCCAAATCAAGGTTGCCCTAAAACGCCTCAAAAAACTCGAAGAAATCGGGAAACAAAATGAACTAAACATTGATAAGACCATAGATTTGACCGCCAAGAACGGTGGAGATATCGATCTCGTTTTTGAAAAGAAAAGAAAGAATAACGTAAAACTAATATTACTAATGGACGTCGGTGGTACCATGACACCTTATGCACATTTAGTAAATTTACTTTTTTCAGCAGCAAGCAACATGTCACACTGGAAGGACTTTAAGTTTTACTACTTCCATAATTGCTTATACGAGACACTTTATCATAATGCACAGAGAAACCCAGAAGAAGCCACTCCATTTGAGGATTTTCTGAAAAAATATAACAGCAAATACAAAGTTGTCGTGGTGGGCGACGCCGCAATTATTTAATCGAATTCCGATTAAATTGTGAGGGCAAGCTGGGAGCTCACCGAACGTTATGGAAGCATTTATTATTATCATCGCAACGAAATGCCTGGAGTCTATTACATCCGCGAGCTTGCGAACCATTTCAAGAATAACGTGGTGTGGTTGAACCCTGAAATTATTCGATTAGAATGGGTGCCTTGGACTAGAAAAATCATTTCAAGCATCATCCCGATGTTTCACCTTACTGTGGAAGGGATAGAAGAAGCAATGGATTACTTAAGAAAAGATGGTAAAGATACGTTGACTACAGTCCAGATGTTAAAAGGGTTCAAGTATTAATTGATTTTTTCCAAAATCCTATGATTTTTCTCAGAAAAGGTAGCAAAGATACACATTTACAACAGTCTAGATGTTAAAAGGGTTTAAATATTAATTGAATTTTATATTTTAAAATCATTATCAGCAATTTTTCCATAATTTAAAAGAAATGAGAATAACTCTACACAAAAAAGGGAAGAATATTACTCTTTAATAATTTTTTTTTTAATAAAAATAAACTTCAATAAAACTTTGAGGTTGCTCGGCTTAACGAAAAACATGAGTGTTGTTTTTTGATAGGAGGCAAAAATATCCCCAAAACGTTGAAGTAACTCCCGTTCCTCGACAAAGCATAAGAAGATATAAAAACCGATGAGGTAAAAAATGAACATGATGAATGTATATAAAGTGCATGTTAAGATCGCCCCACCCCACCCAATCATTAAAAAAGCAGCATAAAATGGATTTCGCAAGGCGGAATAAATTTCGTTTTTTTGCACTTTACTTTCCTCGGGAAAGTAAAGATAAAGAGTGGACAAGTAATCTAATCCTAAAATTGTTACAGATCGCAATGCCATCGCAAATCCCCCTAACAAGAAACCGATTCCGATCACGATCTTGAGAACATAGGCTATAGGAGCCCCAATTCCTGACAATGAATCAAGAAGTATCATCAAAAAAGCCAATGGTGAACCTAACCATCCAGAGAAAAGATCTAGGAAAAATGGTTGGTAGAGATTTATACTTAGTGAAAATACCAATAAAATTCCTGCTAAACCTACAAAAATAATTCGATGAAAAGAATTCATACCATAACGCTTCTTTAAAAAATTACGCCAGAACCACATCTGGCTGGCAAGGAGAAAACCTAGGAATTCGAGAAGAAGATAACCAAGCAATGGTATCAAGGAGATTATCCAAATATCAGTAACTGCTTTCATGTTTCTGGAAATCTCAAATATGAATCTCATCCAGACAATTCCTATTGTTATCATAATGATAGAATAAAAAGGTAAGATTAAAAATCTTTTTCCCGAAAGTGCTGGCACCTTGGCCTGAAATGACTCAACACCCTTCAATGGCATATTGCCTACAGCTATTAAATTCTTTTTAGTAATATAATTGAAAGAAATTTACTGCGTCTTTTAAATCCTTTTAATTAATGAGTTTACATTGATCCTATAACCTAAAAATTTATTAAATCAACTAATTTACAACATATCTCATCGATAAATTCCGTTTCTTCTAGATCTTGCATCTTTTATCTTTATTAATTGGTTGTTTCCTTTATTACATTCTTGATTTCAAAACTTGTTATTCTTAACATTATTATCTTTGGATATAATTTAAATAGTAATTCTACTACTATTCTTTTAACATTTTGAATAATAATATGATATTTTATTCAAAATTATAGGGGCTAAGTATGGTTGAAAATATGAAGATATTGGGTATTTGTCCAATATGTGAAAAGGCGATAACCTTTCACGTCAATAAGGATATTCTCTTAAGCGCAACAAAATTTCCCATTCCTTTTAGAATTCAACATTGTAAGAGGACACTTATATCTTACGTAGATGAGTCGTTTAAATGTTTAGGAACTCAATTATTCATAGATATTTACAAGGAGGAAAATAACCCTGAGGATAGTAGTATAGCCCAACCTATTAATTCACAAATGATATCTCAATTATCCCCTGATACCAAAATGGTGTATGAGATTAATGAGTTAAAAACAGATCAAATAGAGAAAATTCCGAATCTCATAGAAAAACATTTGTTAAGAGTCATTTTAAAAAAGAAAGACGTGAGTTTAGCAATGCTCATTGAAGAGAGCATTATTTTAGAGAAAGCACTTAATAGAACAATTGATAAAATGATGATATTAAACATTATTGAGAAGTATATTCAGAAGGAATTTATTGTTAAACATAATTTGAAATTAGAGGAGAAAGCTAACTCCTCATTAATAGAAATGAATAATATTGAAAGAGGTAATGTATAAATGAAAATATTTGGAAGAAAAGAGTCTATAAATCAAAATACTTTCTTAAATAAAACAATAATAGGGTTAGGATATGGATTGATTAAGTCGAAAGATTTCATATTGAATAAAGAGTTGGGAATATCGACTCAAGATGCGATGGATTCATTGAGCATATGGATTGGAAGAGAATTAATGAAAGGAATTTTAGATCAGAAGATAGTGAAAGTAAGCGATAGTGATGAAAAACTAGTTAAAGCTCTCACAAACGTGATTAACTTAGCAGAAGAACTGGATGTGGAGGTCACGGACGAAAAAGTAAAATTAGTCGTTCAAAAATGTTCAATATGTCCTAAAAGAATTGGTGGATACGATTTGGAAGGAAATACCGCATGTCCAGTAGGAGGTTTGCTAATGGGTGCAATATCTTATGCAAGAGGAATTGACCCTCAAATAACCAAAAATAGGCTGCAAACCGCAGAGATCTGTCACATTGAAATGGAATTTTAATATTAAGAAAAAATCTCATGAATAAAATTTAATCCTTTTCAATATGACGAAATCAGAACAACTGGAGGAACTATTTTCTCGCTTTCTAAGGGAAGTTCCAGATTTACTTGCTACATTTGTTGTAGATTTTGATGGTTTCATTTTTGCTAAGAAGTTAGTTAAAGAAGTTAATGAAGATCTTATTACAGCGATCATTGCAAGTTTAGATCAAACATTGAATAGAATTAAATCGTATACTGAAACTAAAATAGGAAGTGGTTCTTTTGATACAGACGAGTTTAGATTATTCTATATTGAATTAGGGGATACAACTAACGCTATTTTATTAATAATTGGTAAATCTTATTCAAGTTTAGAGAATTATATTCCCTATTCACATATCATCGCAGATAAGGTTTCCTTAATATTAAATAATCGCGAAATACCTATTGAAATTCCTGGATTAAATGAAAATGGAGACCTCAAATTAAAATCAAAAAGCAAAACGATCACATTTATAGGTTCTGAAAATGTTGGTAAGACTACACTAATTGCCATGTATAACAATAATAGATTTGAAAAATCATATATTCCGACTATTGGAATTTCCATGCTGGAGAAAGAAGTTCATTATGATGATGGATATAAGTTAATCTTAAATATATTCGATCTTGGAGGAATTAAAAGTTTTGCTAAAGTTAGAAAACAATATTACAAGTATTCTGATATCGTATTGATTGTATTTGACTATTCAAGAATAGGCACTTTACACGATATTAAAGGATGGATTAAAGAATCAACTATGTTTTTAAATAGTGAAATTATTCCCTATATTCTTGTAGGAAATAAAATTGATCTTGCTCCAAATCGAGATAAGATAAGAGACCAAGCAATAAAATTATCTGAAGAGTCTAATTTATTATTTTTTGAAACTTCTTGCCTTACTGGAGAGGGAATTAGCAATTTATTTGATTTTCTAACCGTTAATTCAACTAAAACTGAGGAAGAGAAAATTTCAGCTGCACCAATATCAGATAATGAAATCCAAAACCTTACTGAAGAAGATAAAACGATATTCATGAGCTTAGTTTCATGTGATACAGTTGATGATTGCAAAATTCCAAACATAATAGAAAAAAATATCTTTTTTAATATCGTGAAAAATAAAGAGATAAGCTTGTCAAAATTGTTAATAAGTATCTCACCAATGGAAAAAGCATTAAATAGGAAAATAGATAAGGAGCAAGTATTAACGATAGTAGACAAATTTATTAAAAATGGTCAGGTAGAGAAATTATATCTCAATTTTAATTTAGAAGAAAGTTATAAAACTTCGTCTAAATCTATTAATGGTGAATATAAACAATGAAGTTCTTCATTGAATTGGATTGCTTTATCTAATAATTTAATTATTCATCCAAATTCTTGCACACTTCATCCATAAGGTCTTCTTCTTCTAGTTCTGTTTCTTTCAATAAATTTTTTGTATGATGGGAAAGCACTTTATTTTCAGCTAATTTTTCTTCACATTCTTTATTATTTGTATTTTTCATTATATTTTACCATTTATATTATACTTTTATATCCTTTCTTATTAGGTTAAATTAAGCATATATATCTTCTTCGAATGCACGGAAAATTGAAAGGGAAAATTGCTTATTTTCTATAAATGCAAAATATCAGCTATATTTCAAAAAAAACTATTTAAATGTTTTGATTGCGTTGAGCTAAACTAAATAAAGTTTATATTGGAATATTGTTAGATCGATCATAATATTTATTGAAATTCAATATGATAGAATTAATAATCATTCAATCATAACCGTTAGAGTTGATTATAACCAATGAGAAAAAGATCGATATTATTTATAATAATGTTAATGACGTTGGTAATTATACAGTTATTTGGGATTCCTTATCTTGGCATCATTTTTACAGATCATGACTTAGAATTTGATTATACCTACAATTGGGACATTGTTGGAACTGGAGGGTGGTATTTAGGGTATTCGGAGAATTTTAGGGCTAACGGACATTATGAAATCGATTATAGTGGATCAGTGGCGAGTGTTTCTTGTGTAATTATTTGGACATTTCAAAGTTGGCTCGAAGGATATCTCGAAGAGAATTACGGGGGAACAGATCATTATAGTTTTACTTATTCATTAATAAATGGACAATATCTTTCTCCTGGTGATCAAGAGTATAATGCCACTGGCTTAAATGTCTGGTTTTATATCCCCGGAGGAATTCAAACTGAAAACTATTCCATGCTTAGTGAAACTTATGAATTTGTTGGAGATGGATTAATTTGGTCCGGACATCTTATGCCATTCACGGGAAAACGATTAACATCTGCCGGACAATATTTAAGAGATGATGTGTATGGCCAATTTGAAGCTACTTATACGATCGACGATTATTTTACTCCTGAAGGATATATAATTGGTGAAGTATTACATGAAGAAGATGTTGGCTCTAGTAGTGGGTATGATTCTGAATTCATGTTGGATTCATACGTTTTTGTCACATCTTCAAGTTACTTGCGACCTTTTTGCATTTGGATGTATCTGCTTGTTTATTGGTTTCCATTATTATTTTTCGCTATAATCTTTTACGTAGTTTATGAACATTATCGATGGAAATCAAGAGTAGTACGAGCGGAAGGTAAAAAACAGGAAGTGGTGATTGAAAGAAAAATGCCGGGAGGATTGGAATTTTCTGTAGATTCTCCTTATTCCGAGATGATCCTTACATATCTCTCCAGAGCAAAAATTCAAGGAAAAATAATAGTTTCTGCTCATAATCAAGAACAATTAAAAGGAATCGGGTTTATTGAACCAAATGGGAAGGTCGGAACATTTTTTGGAAAATATTCCGAGGATCTTATAGCATACACTAAGGTAAAGTATGCCCATGCTGAACTCTCTAGACTTATTGGTTTTAAAACTATAGAGAAATATGACGTGTTTAAAATTGAATACTTGCAGGGAATGGATGTTCACTATGATGCCAATCTAGTCGAACCAGCAACAGATCAGGATTTAGATGCCATCATGAAATTAATTGCTAATGAAGATAGTGGCACTTCTAAAAAGAAGGATGCAAAATGGGTCATTGAAGCCGCGAAGAGCGATATTATCGTCATGGCTACAGTTCCTTCTAAAGAAGAATGGGTAAAAGGAATCTTAACTGAAATCCTAAAAAGAAATTATAAAAGACCAGAGATATATCTGGATCGAGTACTATTAGGTGTTGGGTTTGCAACTCCTGGAAAAGAAACGGGATGGTTATATGGGTTATATGTTCATCCTGCCTTCAGAAATAAGGGAATTGGGAGGGCAATTGTAAATGCTCGATTATCAATTTTAAAAGAATTAGGATGCAATTCCATCATTACAGAAATAGCTGAATGGAATAGCCCCGCCAAAAATATTTATGATGATTTCGATGTTCAAAAATTAGGAAATGTCACTCTATTTGGAAAAAAAATGCCAAAAGTAAAGGTGAGACGATTTTGAATACGTTCGAACAATTTCTTCATGATTCAATTGATTTAAATCTATATTCTATAAATGCTGAAATTTCAGCAATGAATCCACAATTTAAATCGTATAAGAAGTGGATAAAAGGGTACATAGGTCCTGCTACGGCAGAATTACATGATATCAAGGAACCAAAATTAAATGCGATAAAAGATGAAAATCGCAACGCTTTATTCCCAGAATTTTCAGTCAACTTAAATGGCACGTTATTTTTTTTAGCTATTAAAGGATGTGGAGCATATGAAGATATGTATGCAGGAAAATCATTATCGCCCCTTCTAATACGAAATGCATGCCGTGATCCTGCTTCCCTTCATCTTATAGATAAATTAACGACTGGAACCGGATTTATTATGAGTGAATCATGGATGGGAGAAAGTCCGTATGGTTGTCAAGGTTTTACCAATGCTCTTGATGAGTTGGCTTTTTCAAATTTAGCGAAATTAGATTCTATTAATGGAGCACACATTTGTCCAGTAATAGGCGTTGTACAATTACCTCCTGAGATTGAAGAAATGGCGCGCAAGTTTTTTTGGTTTAGCACTTATAAAGATCATTTTTATCAAGAAATCAGATTAATGCCTTCCAACATTCGTTTGTATTTTGAATCTTCTCGTTTAGTTGCTAATCCCGGTTCTTTCTTTTCTTTATTTGATTTAGATTCTGAAAAACTAATTGAAAAATTTGAAATTAATTTCATTAAGAGCGGGATTGCATTGTTATCTTTATTTTTGAGATCAGCAAAAAAAGAGGGAAATAATGTAACAGGGATAATATATCAAGATGTATGGCTTGATAAAGATTGCGTGGTTGCTCCTGATGGTAATATTCACTTTGCTGACTTGGAAGGATTAATTTGGAAAACAGTTCATCAAGATAAATTTGCAGAAAATCAAACTAAAGAATGGGAGAAATTAGCATTTGAATTTCTTTTTGCTTTAGTAAAAATTGATTCATATCGACACCAATTAGAAGATTCAAAGAAGTCATGGAATAGACAGAGAGAAGAATTAGCACTTCTCATCCAACTTGCTATAAATCAAGATAGATATGCATATTCAAAATATCAAAATAAAGATTTATTTATTGTATTAGAAGGAACTGACCTTCCTTCAGTTGAAATTCCTTTACTTGAAATGGTGAATTAAAATGGATTGTGAAAGAGCTTTAGAAATTTTAACCTCGATTAAAAAAAGGGAGGATATCCCTTGTACTTCTGATGAAATTTCATACTTATTGAAATTTTCCTTTATTAATGAATATAAAAAAGAGAGTTACGATCTACCATTGGAAAGTGATATCAGCACTCTTAAAATGAATTATAATCAATTAAATGACGAAATTCATAGATTAAATAAGGAGCTGTTATCTGTAGAAAGAGAATATGAACGTGTTTCTTTGGGTAGTAAGTTATTTAGTTTTTTATATCTTGGAAAGGGAAGAAGGCTCAAGTCTCAAATTTCTAAAATGAAAAACGAGATAAAAAATATGGATGTACAAGTCACAATTATTAAAGATCAAATTTTGGAATTAAATGATCAAAAACAATCCGTTAATCAAGCTGTACGAGTCAATGGAAAAAATGTCATCTTAACTCCTATAGGAGATAACATGATTGACGAGATAAAAGCTCGAGAGAGGTTTTTATCAAAAGATTTAAGTGAATTAGTTAACGTTATTAGTCGACTTGATCAAGAATTTTCATCCCTAATTGATAGAGTGGGCAATATAATGAATACGGGAGTATTCACTCCAATTTGGGCAGTTTACTTATTAAATTCTAATTTGGAGGGATTAGAAAAGGCTTATAATTTGATTTCGAACAGAGTATATACCTATGAGCAAGCTGAGAAGAGAATGATGGCTCTTTCCATTAATTTTATGAGAAATCCCCATTTAAAAATGCCTAGCTCCTATGGAGATACATTAAAAATTGAGATAGATATGCAACATGAATATCGTAAAGATAATCCAGCTAACGACATAAGCGAATCTCTATATAAAGGTTATGCTCTAAATAAAAAAATTATAAAAGCTACTTCAATGATCGGAAAATTATTTTCCAATTGGGCTCAAAAGCACGGAAGCAAAGCTTTAGGAGATGAATATGTAAATAATTTGGTGCAAGTATTCAAGGATCACCCAATTGGTTCATATAGATTAGAAGAAGTTCTGTATGCCTCATTTGTTATTCCCTTTATAGGGGATCTATCAAAATTGAACTATTTTAATGAATTAATGCGTGATCTTCCTGAAGGGTCTAAATTTTTCGCATCGCTTGCAGCTCTATTTCCATGGAACGTTAAAGAAACTTGGATGATCTTATTGAGAGCAGAAATGAACATCTTACGAGCTCAAAGTGCAAAGTTTATTCCTGAGTTGGTTGAATATGCGCTTTTATTAGCAATGAATCCAAAAATTATTAAGATAGAAAATAGTTTTTCTCAGAGCCAATATGACGAATGGACACAGTTAATAATCCCAATTGTACATCTTTTAGCATATAGTTTCTTAGAAAAGGATTTAGAAAAATACGTAAGAACTAGACCATTAGCATATATTATATCTCCCTTGTATTACCGTCGTTCTTCATTACATTATCATGTAATTGGATAATAAAATAAAAAAAGAAATTCTTAAGTATATTGCTTATGATAATTGGTCTTCAATGGATGGGAGTATTTCTGTTTTAGAATCATCAGCTACCAAACCCTTTCTAATCCAAAAAATCCCAATAATAAATCCAATCACCATGATCAAGAACATCTGTGCTAAATAAGATCCTTCTAAAGCGCTAATGCCAAACAATTCATAATCACTCACAGTTAAGAGTAATATCATTGAAGATATACGAGACCAAATAAAAAGTAGTAATAATTGGTCAGCGCTTACTTTATTCTTCATGAGAACAGAGATCTTTTTCGAATTCTTGGATAAAGCAAAAAAGGCATAAGTGATGAGCATTATGTCTATCACGGCATCAGAGATCGTAAACAACTTTGAATTTTCAGTCCAAGATAAGTATCGGATCCAATTATAAAACGTATAAGCGGAAATTATCAAGCTAAATAGTGTGATAGGAACGCGTATTCCACTTTTTGGTTTTAATAATAATCCTAAAAGAGGTAATATAATGATAAAAAGCGGAAATATTAGTAGTGGCATTTGTTTAAATATATCTAAAGACATCCAAGGAATATAGATAAATGAAGCTCCAAATAAACTAAACATTATGAACCAAATAATCAAATAGAGTAAAATTGGTAATGATTTATTTTTTTTATTAAATGGTTCCATACTCTTAAATGATATTCCACGTGAGAATATGATAAAAAATAATGCGCTCAAGGAGTACCAACAAAAAAATGCTATTATATATACCCCAATAAAAATTCCTACCGGTATAAATAGCGCACCTAAAAAGAAAATAACGTTTAGCCCTATAAGTTTGAGATAAGCTTTTTCTCTCTTGATTTTGGATTCAATTTTTTTAAACCAAGAGATAATAAATAGAAATAATAAAAAAAAAGAAAATGTAATGAGTAACAAGAATGTCATTCCGTGAATATCGGGAAATTGCCCAAATATTGGTAAATTTTCAGCTGGGCCTAAAAAGATAACTATGCACATGTAAAATATTATTAAAACGTTAGTTGCTGCCCATGTATACCCTAAAAAAGGGCTTTTTACTAATTCTTTGAAAAAATCCTTTAAAGTGAATTGGCTTTTTTTTTGCTTTCCTTTATTCAACATATTATGACATCAATTGATTAATTTACTGGTCAAGTTGTTAAAATTTATTACATAATATGTTCAATAAATAAAAGCTTAATTATATCATTAAATAATAATTAAACGATTCTTCGAAATAGATCTTTATTTTCAGGGACTTTTAATGTATCATAGAATATGGAATAATATTTTCGATAAAACTCACTTTTCTTTGACATGACAAATTTAATTTCTTCATCATTCGGTTTTCCAGAAGCCCATAAAATCTTACCTTTTGAATTATAATCCAATTCATTCCCCTTTTTAACAATCCTTCCACCCTTGATAACAAATTCAATGTTTTCTAATGTGTTTTCAAGAACTTGGTAATTTTTTTCGATATCAAGGGTTGTGAGATTACAATTTAAAATATTGATATCTGCGTCAGCACCTATTCCCAAGTTTCCTTTAATATTTCCGATACCTAAAGATTTGGCAGGACTTGAACGGGAAATTATAATAAATTCATTAAAAGTAAGTGATTTATCTATTTCATCTTTAGCTTTGAATTGAAATTTACTCGAAAACACCTCTCTGGCTTTCTGGCTCATCAGCCAAGTTGCAATTTTAGGAATGTTTGAAATTTTGGAGTAATTTGGAAAGTTACATGATAGTTGTATTTGCCACTTATTCTTTATACCAAGCGCTAGTTCTATAGCATTATTCCATAGGAAATAATGAACAGTATTGTTCTTATCAAATTGTCTAATTGTAGAATAAGTGTCCCCTTCGAGTTCGATAGCTGACCTGAAAATCTTAGTATTTGGAATCGATTTTTGCAGGGAATTAATCATTATCCTATCATTGGTAATTAAAGGATTTACCGGATCAAAACCAATGAACCCCAAATCCAAGTCAAAATTGACGTTATCATTGAAAAATTGAATTAATTCGGTATTATTTCCATCGATGTTATAAGAGGACGCGTGTGCGAGATGAAATATCTGGGAACGCTTGATGTCGTTATTTACTGGCTTTACTTTTAATCCTAACGACTTAATTTTATTCAAAACAATCATCAAGTTCTTTTGACCATTTGGATTTTCATATCCTTCCACGTGAGCGTGAATTGAGTGAGGTAAACCAAGATGTTCTGCATACTTTGTAAGATTTTCGTATATATCTATGGGTTTAAAATTATACAAGCGTCCACCTTGATTTAAGTCTTCTCTGGTTTTTTGATAATTCCAATTTTCTGATTCAAATGGATTATATATCTTTAATCCAAAACCTTTACTAATAGATAGCAAGTTAGAAAGAAACCCAGAGGCTTCTTTCACCATTCCCTTTTGAAATTCTAATTCTAAGGGCCATAGATTACTAACATTCAATAAAAATCCCGAATCAATAACTGGTATATTTTTTAAATTGAAAATTGCATGTTTTGCCATCGAGGGGAGAATATTTGCGTCTAAAACAAATGTATAACCATTTTTTATGTATTGTTGGCTAATATTTTTCAAAGTTAAACCTTGCCAAGATTCTTGAAAAAGTTTATCCTTAGATCCTATTAACCGAATCCAATTTAATTCTTGAGATGCTATATGAGAATGGATATCAATCGCTGCGGGGATAACTGTTTTATTATTAGCATCAATTTCTTTTATATCCAATTGATTTGTAAATTTCCCAACGATTATTCCATTTTCAATTAGAATATCGTGTTTTTCTCCTTCAATTTTATTTATCGGATCGAATACGAATCCATTTTTTACAATCAGCTTGTTCATCGTGATTCCTCCCGAATTTTTTGAAGGATTGATTTTAAATCTAAAATTGGTTTATCAACAGCTTCTATTTTAACTTCGATATTTTTATATTCAAGCTCATTGTTTATCACTCTTGTTATCTGGTTGGACCAAATAGATACTGGCATCATGGCCATATTTAAAGGTACTTTTTCATCTTGAATGCATTTTACATGAACGAATCCTGTTTCATTATAGATCTTAACTATTGAACCTTGTTTAATATTTAACTGTTTGATATCGTCTGGGTTTAATATGACAATAGCTAATTTTTCTTTTAACGTGGTTTCATCTCCGAGTGCATATTCTCTTGCTTGGTCATTATCCATTTTTCTGATTGTATTAAGAATGAATTCCATTGATTAAGAACCTCCATCTTTTAATCGTTTTAATAGTTCACGTAAGATTTCTTCATCGGAAGGAATGTTATTTGGAGGATTTATGATTTTTTGTAATTCAATTGGTACATGATCTAATCGATACGCAAGACCTTCGCATTCAATCCCAGTAATAGCGCTTGGAAGGAATAAATCTGCTATCTCGCCTGTTGCTGATTTCTTATTGTCTATAACGATAATAGGATGCTTCATTAATTTTGAACTCAAATTGGCAGGTAAATGTGAGATAGGATCTGTTCCAACAATAATTGACAAATCAAAATCTTCACTGCTTATTTTTTGAATCGTATTTTTTTCAGTAACTTCTAATTGGTTATTTCTGAAGTTCAAATTACCAGTTTGACCATAGTTAGCAAGTGCAACGTGGTCAAAACCTGTCATGTTATAATGGCCCCCCATCGTTATAAGAGCAATTCTACCTTTTTTTTGTTTTGAATTAATCATCTCGATTAATTCTAAAAATTCTTTTAACGTATCATAATCGTTTTTAGGTCTCAATAACCCTTGTCCCATAAAAATAACCCCATACTCTGCTCCAGTGAGGTGGAGTAATAGTCGTTTTAAATCATCAGTATCAATTCCAGCAACTCCTTCAGAAGGAATAGAGTCAGCTGTGCAACATTCATCCTTTAAAACTCGTATTAAATCAATATCTTTGCCAGGGTCAATCATTAACGATAGATCTCTCACACCTATAACTCCAAATGAAGCAGTTTGCACGGGATCAACAATAATCAAGGTCTTAATTTCTCTACCCGTCATGCGGAATTTACCACGTGAAAATACTGTTTTATTCAACAAACGAGGTATGCTTTCTGCTGGATTTGCTCCCCATAAAATTATTAGATCTGCCTTGTTAATAACTTCTCCAATTGTCGTTAACGTCAAACCTTCAAGCTTGGATCTTTCGATGACTTTACCTTGACAAATAGAAGAATTTGAATCAATATGACCGTTTATTTTCTCAGCAAGTTGGATTCCTTCTAACTGTGCTTCACAACTTACTGTTGAAAATCCATAAAGTAATGGTTTTTTTGATTTTTTGATTAATTCTGTCACTTCATTATAACATTGATCCCATTCTATTTTCTTCATGTTATTACCTTCTCTGTGCATGGGAGAAGTTTGGCGATTTTTTGCGGTAACTTGATCAAAATGTTCTTTTCCTTTAATACAAGCTCCAACAACTTCATCAATAAATATTCCATCGCTTCTTACGATAATATCATCACACAATAATGAGCATCCTGAACATGGAACTCTTTTCATCTCAACTTCACCTTTGGTATTAGACGTATTCTATTTTAATTGCTTCTCGTGGGCAGTATGTTTCACATACTCGACATTCCCTTTCTCTACCTTCTGCTTCTATTCGCCGACAAAACTTAATATTTAACAATTCACACTTCCCTTGTTTAACTTGAAATAATTGATGCGAATCCGGAGGATAATCTGGAGCCTTACCACTTAAGGTAGGAGGACAATATCTTGCATTTACGGGACAAACGGTAACACATATGCCACATCCATCGCATAATTCCGTATCAACGTTAATTTTTAATTCTTTTTCTTGCCCTTCTTCTGATCCAATCAGTTCTTTTAACGTTTCGTATTCTTTCTTGTACTTTGGTTCTAAAAGCGGGGGACAATCCTCAATTTTAACTTTACCTTGTAATAATGCTAGAGCGAATGCCATGCAAGTTTTAGGAGTACATTTTTTACAATTTGTTTTGGGTAAGAATTTGTATAAATCCATAAAATTTTGTACGGGAATGATATCTCACCTTAAATACTTCATATAATATCGTGTTGACTACTATTAATTTCTTTAGGTTATTCTTCATAAAAAATAAACTGTAAGTTGATTTGTTTTAAAACTATAACTATAAAAAAAAAGGAAAAAATTAAAGGAAAAAAGAAAAAATAGATTTTGATGTCTCCGAAATAAATAAGTATCTTTTTTCAAAATGATATTTGACTCTATTGTCGAATTTAATTATTTCATTATTTAAATGAAAGTCTTTTATATAAAATTGGGTTATAATGATTATTAGTATTAATCTAAATTGAGATGTTGATAATACTTGAGACTAGAATTGCTTTCTAAAAATGAAATCGATATTATTCATATTAAATCTCTCGAAATCCTTGAAAAAGTTGGAATTACAATTCCGCATGAAAAAATCATAGCTTTATTTGATGACATCGGGGCAAAAGTGAATTCTAAGACTGGATTAGTGCGAATTCCTCCTCACTTGGTTAAAGAGTTAATTTCTAAAGCGAGTAAGAAATTTACTATATATGGGAGAGAGCTATCTAAAAAAGCAGAATTTGGCGTTGGAAAGAGAAATTATAATACCTCCTTTGGGCAAGCTCATTGGTTGGATTCGTTAGACGGCAGTCGGCGTCAGCCTACCTTGAACGACATAGAAAAATCGGTGAAGTTAGGCGATTTCTTAGAGCAAATCACCATCCCGGGAGCAATGGCCGACCCAATCGAGATTCCTTTACAATGGCGTTGTTTAACAGTAGCACTTGAAATGGTTAAAAATACTATCAAGCCAATTGGTTTTTGGTTTTATGATCGGTCTTCTGCGAAATATCTCAACGATTTTTTTACTGTTCTTAGAGGTGATGAAGAAAGTGCAAGAAAATATCCTCTCTGTTATCCCCTATTTGAGCCAGTAAGCCCGTTGAGCTTTCCCTTTAATGGAATTGATTTATTATTTGAAACTTGTAAATTAAATTTGCCCGTTCAAGTCGGACCCATGGTTCAGATGGGAGTATCTGCTCCCGCAACAATTGCAGGAACCATTGCACTTGAGAACGCTGAGATATTAGCAGCCATCTGTATCACTCAAATAATTCAGGAAGGCACCCCAATATGTTATGGAGGGATTTGTCACGCTTTTGATATGAAAACCGCTCAAATTATTTTTGGTGGTCCGGAACAAGTGATTTTTTCGGTTGCAATGAGTCAGATGGGTAAGTATTATAATTTTCCAGTATATATTAACGCTGGATTAACAGATTCAAAGACAATAGATGCTCAAGCAGGATTAGAAAGTGGAGTTACATTGGGAGTAGGTTCTTTAACAGAAGCAGATATTTATGGTCACATGGGAATTTGTGGGATGGATCAAGCAGCATCATTAGACATGCTTATAATGCAATCCGAAATCATTTCTTATGTTGAAACAATGCATCGCAAAGTGAATTTTAATGATGAAGCTTTTGCAATCGATTTAATTAGAGAAATTGGTCCTAAAGGATCTTTTCTTAGTAATAAGCATACAAGAAATAATATTCGTAATGAACTATGGTTTCCATCATTACTAGATAGATATGGTTATGAGAAATGGCAAAAGAATGGAGCAACAAGCATGAAGAGACGATGTGAAATTTTAAAGGAAAAAATTCTCACTGAACATATTCCCGAACCACTTGAAAATGATATTAAAAAGGATCTTGAAAAATTGATTGAAAAAGCTAAAAAAGAGCTTTCAATATAGATATTAATAATTTTTATTAATTTCATTTGGTGTTAGAAATTCCTATTGATCAATTAAATGTATTGGCAATCATTGCTCATCCTGATGATCTTTCATTTTTTAGTGCAGGAACACTAGCAAGGTGGGTTGAAGAAGGGCATGATGTATATGTTATATGTTGCACTAATGGAGAAGTTGGAACTCTTAGAACTGATTTAACTAAAGTGGATGTTGCTAAAAAAAGAGAACAAGAACTTAAAGCCGCGAATAAAATATTAGGATTCAAGGAGACCTTAATTTTAGGATATCCTGACGCGGGATTCATTGACCCTGCAGTTTTAAGAAAAGAATTAGTATATTATGTTAGAAAGTATAAGGCAGATCGGGTAGTAACATTCGATCCTTGGGCTAAGTATGAAGTGCATCCAGATCACGTTGTTGTTGGAAGAATGGCTGCTGAAGCTGGAGCTTTTGCAGCATTTCCCCTTTTATATCAAGATCAAATAGATACAGAGGTTCAACCACATACTTGTTCTGAAATTTGGTTGATGGGATTATTAGGACATTATCCAAATGCATTTGTCGACATATCCTCTTCTTTAGAAAAAAAAGTGAATGCTGCTTTGAAATTTGAAGCTACATTAGAACTCTTAGCAGAATTATTTTCTCCAAATATTGATCCTGCAAATGTTTCTGAAAAGCAATTGAAAAAACTCACGAAATATGCAAATAGCCTTCTGCGGTCAATAGCATCTGTTATTGGAAAGAAGGTAGGTGTAGAAGTTGCTGAAGCCTTTTACGTTCAAAAAACTCTTCCAGGTCATTTTGATAATTTTCAGCAAATGACTTCTGAAATGTTAGGTTTCCCTCAAGAAAAGCCAAAATTATATTAATCTCTTTTTTCCTTATCAAGGAAGCTAGATACCTTTATATATAATTTTAGCAAAATATATTTAATTTATACTTTAGCTTAAAATTAGTGTGAATGAAATGAATGAAGAATTATCTTATAAAGAGCCATCTTTACTCAATACAATTTCTTATGGTTCTGCAAGTTTCTGGAGCATGTTATCATATTCAGTGTTTAATGCTTATTTGATCTTCTTTTATGAAGCTGTTGTTGGTTTACCAACTGAATTAATGTTTCTGGCAATGTTATTCTTCACAATATGGGATGCGGTTAATGATCCTTTGCTTGGTCATCTTACTGATAGATTGACAAAATTTACAAGAAAAATAGGGAAGAGGTTCATTTGGATTGTCATTGGAATCATCCCCGGGAACTTTATACTTGCTCTTGTATTTATGCCACCTTTAGGTGATACAATGACAATTTTTTGGTGGGTTGTATTCACAACAATATTATTTGATTCCCTTTATACACTCTGTTTTGTTAATGTAAGTGCACTCTTTCCTGATAAATTTCAAACTGAGAGCGCTCGTAGAAGAGGTAGTGGTTGGTCAACATTTTTTTCAATGTTAGCTTTACCTTTAGCTAATATGGTCCCACCAATACTCCTTAAACTTTTTGGAGGAATAAATGCTCCAGGAGCTTATATACCGATGATTTGGATAATGATTGCCACATTAGCACCTGTCTCGTTATTAATGCTTCCAGGAATGCGAGAAAATAAGGAATTAATAGAGAGATATTACATAGGTCAAGAGAAATCTGAAAATTTTATCACAGCACTGAAATCTACCTTGAAACAGAAAAGCTTTGTTTTCTATATTGTTCTCTTTTTTGGATTTCAAGTAGTAACAGGATCGTTAACAGCTTCTATACCATATGCGGCTAATTATGTATTGCCTGGACCTCCACTTGGCGTAGAAACTAACATGATTTTATTATTCGCCATATTTTTGAATGCTTCGCTAATTTCAATTCCCATTTGGATCAAGATAGCAAAAAAAGTAAAGAATAATAAGAAGATGGCGATAATAGGAGGAATTTGTCTTGTTCCAGCTACTTTTATAACTCCCCTTTTTACTGGCTTAATAGATTCTTTAATTTATATGACTATTTTGGGCTTTGCTATGGGTAATTACTGGGCATTGTTTACAGTATATTTTGCAGACGTTCTTGATGAGAGAGTAATATTAACAGGTTCCCCAAATAGGGGAACAACAGTGGGTATCTCAGGTTTCCTTTCCCGATTCGCTCGAGCAGCTCAAATAGGAATATTTACAGTAGTGCATTTATTGACTGGATTTGTTGAAGGCTCATCAACACAAACTCTAGCTAGCCAAATGGGCATTCGTTTGCATATGGGTGTAATTCCAGCAATTATTTTAGCAATATGTCTTATAATTTACTGGAAAAAGTACCCAATTACTCCACAGGTCTGGATGGAGAATAAAAAGAAACTTAAAGAACTTGGCTTCTAAAAATTAATTTTTAATTTCTTTTTTTTTAATTTTTTAATTAATCCATAGTATAGATTTTAATCTAGCAAAAATTTCAAATATGCTTATACTCGCTTTTGATTCAGGTGCATATTCAACCACAGGCTTGGCAAATGACATTGCTTCAGGAATAGATAAATCAAATGGTATTTTTCCTAAAATATCATATCCCGTATTTTTAATGAAAGTTTCAAATTTCTTACGAAAATCACTAACAATATCATACTTATTAACAATTATTCCAAAGGGAAGATTAAATTGTTCAATAACTTCGATTGCTCTTATAAGATCGTGTAAACCTGAAGGCGTGGGTTCGGTAATTGTAATTATATAATCTAATCCTGAAACTGTTGCGATAACTGGACAACCAATACCAGGAGGACCATCAATAAGAACAAGATTACAATTCGAAAATTCTTTTAGATCTTTAGCAAATTGCTTTACATCAGAGACCAATTTTCCTGAAGTGGTGCTTCCTAATTTTGTTTTACCATAAACTAGAGGAAATTCCATTTTTGAGGTATATGAGATAATTTCACCGCTTTTAACGGGTTCAATTTTAAAAGCATGCTCGGAACATAACACTTTACAAGCACCACAACCCTCACAAGCTAGATATTCAATAATAGGAATCTCGTTTTCCTCATCCCAAGATAAAGAATTAAATTCACAAAAATGATCATCAATACATTGTTTACAATGAACGCATTTATCTTCAAGAAATGATGCTTTAAGAGTTGTAAACACATCTTTGGTTTGAATTTCATCTTGAGAGGCAGCAGGAAGTATTATCGCAAGATTAGGAGCGTCAACATCACAATCAAGAATAATGGGATTTATGTTATAATCTTTACTAGCAAGATGGGCTAGTGATGCTGTTAAAGAAGTCTTACCTACTCCACCTTTTCCCGAAATAATTCCAACAATCTTTCGTTCCATTTTATTTACTCTTTATAGATTATCCATCCATTTTAATAAATTCTCGAAAATTTGTTGAAAAGCAATATATCCAGCACCATTGATGCTATATTTACTTTTTTCATCCATGATTGGAACTCCTTGACAGTATGAAGCCAGAATTTCATTATCCAAAGGGATATCACCAAGAATATCTATTTTTTTATTTTCTAATTCTTTAAGAAATTCTTCTTTAAAACCTAATAATGAAGATCGATTAACAATTACTTTATATTTCTTCCCTAGAAGTGTAATTAAATCAATAATTCGTATTAGATCCATCATCCCGAATTTTGTGGGCTCTGTTACAGGAATTACTATATCTGCTCTTTTGATTAAAAGTTCAACATCGCAATGTGCTCCTGGAGCCGTATCTAAAATAATTATATCGTATTTATTAGGATTTTCTTTAATAATATAATCTAAATCTTCAAAAAGTGATTCTATAATCGCTGCTGAACGGGCTTCAGAAGGTTTTAATTCTCCTACCATTAGTGAAATCTTATTTATTTTAGTTTTATAAGTCCAACCAATCACATTATAATCCTCTTCGATTGCGTTAACTGGACAAATTTTATAGCATAATTTACAACCAGAACATACTGCTAACATCGGAATGGGATATGAATCTTTAACATATAATAATGCGTGAGCAGTGCAATTCTCAGCACAAATACCACATTTAGTACATTCTTCTTTAATAATTTTAGGTCTGAAAAAAGGAACAGCAACTTCATTTTTAAGTTTTCCTCCTAATAAAAGATATGTATTAGGATTCTCAACGTCTCCATCGATGAGTAGAACTTTATAACCATGATTTTTAAACATTGTAGCTATATTAACAGCACAGAGGGTTTTACCGGTCCCTCCTTTACCACCTGTAATTGTTATTAATTTAGGAATGTTTAAAACCTCAATGACTTTATTTCATTAAAGAAAGATATCATCTTCGACCCATTCCACGGCCGCTTCCCATTCCGCCATGATGTCTAGCAACATTGGCAGTATCTAAAATTTCGAGGGATCCATTTATATATTTATCAATTGCATCTTTTACAGTTATATTATTACCTGAAATATGATACACCTTCAAATTTAAAGATTTAAGTGAATTAATAGCATTAGGTCCCAAAGATCCTACAATTACTTCATTAGCTCCACTATTGTGTACAGATTGTGAAGCTAGAACGCCTGCACCACCCATTTCATCACGAGCTGGATTTGGAATGACCTTTACTTCCATGATATCTTTATTTTTAAGCGTGATAATGGTAAAACTCTCGCATCTTCCAAAACGTAAATCCATTAAGTCGTTTAATCCTCCCTTTCCCGCTGAAGGAACAGCAATAATAACCATTTTATTTTCACCTTTAGAAAATTCTGAATATTTATTCATATTATATTATTTATAAAAAAAAAGCGTGCTATAAAAACTTAACCATAATGAAATTGACCTTTTATTACAGAATCATCTGTATAATTACTCTTTTTTGCAGCAAGTGTAATTCCGTAAGATTAAAATTATTTATTTAATTTTGAATATTGATTCATAAAGTTTTAATTTATAATATTAATCCCAATTGATAGTCATTATTATAATTAGAAAAAGACTACTAATTTCAAATTATTATAAATAAATTAAAGAGGTTTAACAGCAATAATTATATAGAATTGGTAAAAAAATGAGAATTTTCGATTTAAAAAAGGTGAGAATTAATGGGAAATGAAGAAATACCAGATATTGATTTAAAGGAAGCCGTAAAAGAAGGCCAGCAAGAGATGATGGACGAAAGAATGATCCAGATACAAAATAACATGTCTAAAATTAAACATAAAATCGTCGTCATCTCAGGAAAGGGTGGAGTCGGTAAGACCACTGTAGCTGTAAATCTTGCCATTAGTTTAGCTAGCTTAGGTTTACGAGTTGGCATTTTGGATGTAGATATTACTGGTCCTAATGTGAGTAAGATGTTAGGAATTAGTCCAGAAGTTCGACCTCGTGTCGATCCTGATGCAAAAAGGTTTTATCCTGTTGAAGGTCCATTAAATACAAAAGTGATGAGCATGTCCTTTCTGATGCAAGATAGCGACACACCCGTAATTTGGAGAGGTCCCATGAAGATGGGAGCCGTACGTCAGTTTTTAGGGGATGCTGTTTGGGGGGAACTTGATTATTTAATATGTGATTTACCACCAGGAACCAGCGATGAAACTCTTGATATTTTGCAACTGATTCCAGATGAAAATGTAATCGTAGTTACTACTCCTCAGGAAGTTGCTCTAATGGATGCTCGAAAAACCATAGCAATGTCAAAAACAATGGAAAGAAACGTATTAGGGATAATTGAAAACATGTCAGGCTTTAAATGTCCACATTGTAATGAATTTATTGATCTTTATCCACCTGGTGGTGCGGAAAAGGCTTCCAGAGATTTTAATATTGTATTATTAGGGAAGATACCATTTGAGGTCCAAGTCGGGCAACAAGGAGACCAAGGATTACCATTCATTTTAAGATATCCTAATAGTGAATCGACAAAATCTTTTAAAGATATCGTTAAAAAAATACGAGAACTTGTAAAAGAAAATTAAATTTATTTATCTTTTTCCTCTATTTAATTCTATTTAGATTAATATTCATTGATTGTGAAAAATGTAGGAATTGAGAAACATATATATAGTACTACTTTTATTATTGTATTTAGAGCTTCATGCTTTCAATTTAAGCGGAATATTAAGTATAGGATTGATTAGCGATTATTAACGAAAATTCTTTGGAAATTTCAAAATTATTAAAGGGTATTGTTATTTGCAGACAATCGGGAGTATATTTATTAGATCTCATAATAGACACTGAAATCAATCCAATTCTTCTCTCTTCCTTCGTGGGAGCACTTGGCATGTTTGGAAGTGAAAATATGGGAAAGATTGAAGAAATAATTATCAAAGGATTAGATATCCAAATGATAATAGTAAACAAGTATGATCTCTTTTTAATCGCTATAATAGATAAGAATGTTATCAGAGAAGACATGCATGTTGAAGCAGAAAAGGCTTTAGATAGCTTCTATTCATTGTATAAAAATGAGATTGGAGATTGCGTGGATTTAGAGATATTTGAACCATTTAAAAAGGCATTGTATGCTCAGATTCAAGAATTTTTTAACAAAAAAACAGAAAATTCAGAAATTGGTGATTTTGGATTCTTTACTCAGGCAATAACTAAATTACGAAATGGAACTCATTAGAATCCAATAGTTTTCTTTTTAAAAATAAAATCACCAATTTTAACGTTTAAAAGACGCTCCATTAGATTGCATTTTGCCTTGAGCAAGTAATAGATTTCTAACGTGGGAAAATCCAATCCATATAAGCTTTCAAAATTTCCTTGCCCTTTTGAGATGATAATATTATCCTCTAAATAAAAATAATGCTTAAATTCTTCGGTAGATGATTCGATATGAATGCCTGGCGTAGGGTTTGACTCAATTACTTTAACTAAATCATCCATTTTTACAAATTTTGCGTCTTCCAATGTAACATCGTTGATAATCGGTGCGGATCTTACAGCATATATAATATTGATCTTGGGATACTTTTTTTTGATCGTAGCAATTAATAGCTTATCGTAAACAATTTCACCCGTATTGTCTCCCACAATTAATAGATGCTTACTTTTCTTTAAATCATCTTTAAATATCTCATAATCATTTATAACTAAACGTTCCATTTGAAAGTGCTTTAAATCATCAATAAAATGTACTTCTTGCTGACTTCCAAAATCAATTGTATTCGCGATGACTGCAACAATTATTGCCTCTAAAATTGGATCTTCTGCTTTATTGACAATGCTTTCTATCTTAGAATAATATTTGAGCGCTAATTCATTATATTGCTTTTTGATATTCTTATATGGATCTGGTTGATTTAGTGTTTCAGAAATGATACCATAAACAAATTTTGCTATTATTGGGGTTTCTTCTTTATTGATATCAATGTTTGATAGATACGTCATCAATTTTTTTTGAGCTTTGAGAATCTCTTCGGTGGGGAGATCTGGGTTTAACAAAGTTAAAGCTCGCATGATCTGGTTAAAAAGGCAACCAACACATTCGGGTTCTAATTTCATTTTTTTTTATTTTTATTTTTATTGTGTTTAGAAAAAATTAAGAAAGAAATTAAATCCTTTTAATAAAATTAGAAAAAAAAGAATTTTATATAGTAAAAGAGAATTACTGTATATTATTGTTAAAATCTATTTAAAAAAAATACGTGAAAAAATTGTCAGAAAAAAAGGAAAAATTAGATGTTAGACATACATTTTTTATCGGTTTAGCTTTTTTTACAACGGGCATATCTTGGTCAATGTATAACACTCAAGTCAATATTACACTTTTTCAATATTTAGGTGCATATGCGCTTGTTGGTGCGTGGATGGCAATGGATAATGTTATAGGGGTTATTATTCAACCGATAATGGGCTCGATCTCGGATAATACTCGTACAAAATTCGGTCGAAGGATACCCTATCTTATGGTTGGAATACCATTAGCTGCGGTTTTTTTTGTTTTAATATCGATAGTAAGTTATCCACAGCCCATGTGGATATTACTTCTATGGATGTTTTTCTTTAACATTAGCATGGCCTCATATAGATCACAGGCAGTGGCTCTCATGCCAGATTTTGTAAAACCGGTCAATAGAAGTAAAGGAAATGCTGTAATTAATTTTATGGGGGGTATCGGTGCTGTAATAGCATACGTTTTTAACCTGGTGCTAGTTCCTATAAGCTTATTTTTAGCATTTTTAGTTGTAGCTATTATAATGGTCCTATCATTAGTTATCTTAATATTTACGGTAAAAGAAAAGGATTCTTTCACATACAAATTAATCGTCGAAACAGAAGAAAAGTCAGGAGAAAAAATGAAAACCAAAAAGGAAAAAATGAGTATTGTAGAAAGCTTTAAAGACATATTTAGTGAAAAAGATAAAAGTAGTTTGTTTATCTTGTTTGCTATTTTCTTTTGGTTCGTCGGATACCAAGCACTCGAGGCATTATTTACAGTTTATGGAGTGGATGTTTTAGGTTTAACACGAAGTGGAGCAGGAGGAATGTTGCTCTATGTAGCACTCTCTTTTCTTTTATTTGCGTTTCCAGCAGGTATATTGGGTACTAAAATCGGTAGAAAATTAACCATTAAAATCGGGCTCGTCTTGTGGATAATATCTTTGATAATCATGTTTTTAATTCAAAATACAACTGTGATCTCAATATTTTTCGTTATTGCTGGAGCTGGGTGGGCTTTTATAAACATCAACTCAATTGTGATTGTGTGGGAAATGGCCCCCACAGTAAAGAAAATTGGAACATATACCGGGCTTTATTATTTCTTTAGTTTTATGGCAGCAATTTTCGGTCCGTTTCTAATAGGTCTAATCATCGATGCACTTGGTAATGAAACACTATTTTTGGTAAGTTCATTCTTCTTCATTTTCGCATTAATTTTTGTATTCCTTGTTAAAAGAGGCGAAATCGAACTTACTGAAGCAGAAAAACTTGAAAGACAAAAAGCAATCCAAGAATTATAAATATTTTAACTTATTTTTTTTTATTTTTTTCAGATCTGCAAAGAAGCTGCAAAGTAATTATCGAAACAAATTAATAAAAAAATGAAAAAAAAATTATTCTTTTTTCTCTAATTCTTCTATTCTCTTTGAAATATCTTCTAAAGCACTACCGATCCCCTTGAGTTCAGATTCTAAATACGTTTTCTCTTGTTTGAGCATCGTTATTTGATCAACTGGGGTGGTAACGGGAGTTCTTGGAGGGTAATAACTTCCTACAGGACTATAAGGAGTGTAATAAGGATCTCTATACCTTCCCATTCCATAACCCCGACCTCGTCCTCTTCCTCGTCCACCACCAAACCTTCCATAACCTCTACCGTACCCATAACCTTGATCGGCAGTAAAACCGGGACTATCATATCCCGCACAATATCCTAAAGCTCTCCCAGTCATTGGGCCTTGACCTCTTGGTCCTGTTCGATCTCCACCTGGCATTTTAATTAAGTCACCTTTTTTTAAATTATTATGAATAATAATTCACTATTTAGTAAGTAGTATTTTGAATATTTAAAGATTATGAATAATTATCCAAAAAAAAATGCATAAGAAGATGAATAAAATATAATCTTGATTATAGATTATTTTGAGACAGGATTTTTTGCTTCAATTGCAAGTAGGGCCAAGGTTTCAAAAGCTAAATCAATATTTTGGCCTGTTTTAGATGAAGTTTTAATATAATCTGACATGTTAAATTTTGTTTTCGTTTTTTTTGCGTAAATATCACTCACTATTGAAAATTCTTCTAAATCACATTTTGCTGCAATTAAGATAACAGGTAAATTCTGATAAAATTTCTTGACAATATTCATCCATTTCCCTATATTAACGAAACTCACCATATTTGTGACATCAAAGAGTAATAATGCTCCACTAGCTCCTCTCATGTAGCTTGGAATCATGTGTCTGAAGCGTTCTTGACCCGTTATATCCCATAATATCATGGATACATTAGTGGAATCTAAAATTACTTGTTTGGTATAAAACTCTACTCCAATGGTCATTGTGGTAGTGTCGATAAATTCTCTCTTAATGTAACGATGAAGCAGAGTTGTTTTACCACATCCTCCATCTCCTAATATCAAGAGTTTAAGAGCAATTTGTCTCAAAATTATCCACCACTAGTTGTATGATTTTAAATTGTATCTTATTTATGATTTTTTGGATTATTTAAAATCATAGAGAGTGCTCAAATCGATCAATAATATCATTTTGAATAAGAGTCCCCAAATCTATAAATGTTGCATTATAACCACCAACTTTTACAATTAAATCTTTATAATTGTCTGGATGAGCTTGGGCATCTCTTAGTGTTTCTGTAGAAACAACATTTGGTTGTAATTGCATTCCCCCCGCTTTAAAATATCCTTTCAATAATGAACATAATTTTTCCAAGTTTTCTTCTGAATTTAGATTTTGAGGATGTATTCTGACGTTTACAGCAACTCCATTCGTGGCTTTCTCATAATTTAACTTGGCTAAAGAATTTAAAATTGCCGTGATTCCGTTTTTGACGGCATTGTTTACTGGTGATAGACTATTCGATATGGGTTCAAGAGCCTTTCTTCCGTCTGCTGTAGCTTGCGTGAAAAGTCCTTCCATAACATGGATTCCCATTGAATAAGCGCCGGCATTATAATGTCCCCCTCTTATTGGACCATGTTTTGAAACTTCTGAAGTGAACATATCCCATATTTTGTTAGCAAATTCATCAATTTCACTTTCATCATTTCCCCATTTTTGAGATCTATTAATTAATTTAAGACGCAGAGCTTCGTCATCTTTGAAGTTATTTGATAAAATAACCGCTAAATCTTCCAAACATATTAAATCTCGTTCATATACTAATTTTTTAATATTAAATAACGAATCTACTAAAGTTGCAAATCCATATGCTGTTATCGAGGAAAAATTGTATTTTGCCCCTCCACAAACATGATCCTTCCCGCTTTCCATGCATCCATCTATTAAAGCGGATATGAAGGGATGATGGAAGTATTTAATTGTTTCTTCATCTCCAATCCTAGCAATTTCTATTAACTTATTGATATTAAATTGAAGTTGATGATAAAAAGCATCATAAAAGGCATTAAAGGTGGTGAAATTTTTTAGTTCACCAGTTTGGAGACCACCTACTCTTTTAGTTAGGTTGCAATAACCATTATTGAGGACTAATTCTAAAACACCGGGTAAATTTATAAATGCTCTCCCTGTTGCAGCAAAACTATTTCCTTGCCCAGTTGGTTCAACGCATCCAATAATAACATAATCCCTTGCATCTTCAAGAGTGTATCCCGTTTTTATCAGACTTGTTATGATTATATCATCATTATAAAATGCAATTCCCGAAGTTGATCGAAAAACTTTTATTGCTTCTTTGAGAAATTCATCCGGGGTATTCGCATGTACCCTTACAGACAGATCAGTGGTAAATACTTTGATATTCTTATAAGCTTCTAAAAATAGATAAGATAAATCATTGGTGACGTCATTTCCATGCTTGTCCATTCCAGAAATTGTTATTGTTTGAGTATTTTGACCGATCGCATTTGCTACCATGGTAAAATCAGTTGGTAATAAGGTAACATTCCATGTAAGTTTTAAATTCAATTCTTCAACGAGATCTAAGGCAAAATCTCTAGTTATTTTTCCGGAGATCAAGTCCTTATCATAAAAAGGCCATAAAATTTGATCCAATCTCCCAAGAGCTACCACGCTTCTTTCATAAATGATGTTTGCAATATTCTGTGAAAACCAAATTAATTGGATCGCTTCATAAAATGAATTTGGAGGCGAATCGCATAGATTGTCCATCATCTCAGAAATCTGCAATAACTCATGTTTTCTCATTTCATTAACTTCCGTTTTAGATTTTTCAGAGGCAAGTAAAGCAAATCTTTTGGAAAAATCGATCGCTGCTTGATAATATATTTTTACAGCTTCGTAAAAGTTATGTTTTTCTCTATAATCAGCATTATTTTTATCCAAGCTCGATTGATAATTCTTGGCTTCTTCTAAAATTCCTTTATATCCTAATTTTAATATTTTTCCATATCCCGCAGAAACGTGTCCTTCAGTTGTACCTATATGAATGCTTATATTTGGCGCTAAGGATGAAATAGTGCCTTCTGCAGATATATACCCTTCATTTACCAATCGAGTATTGATTCTATCTGCTATTAAGGCTTTTCCTTGCCAAAATGGCGTGATATCCAGTAATTCTTCAATTTCATTTTCATTTATGTAGAAAGGTTGTAATTTTCGTTTTTCAAATTTCTTGAACGTGCTTTTTTTATCAAAATTATTTGGGTATCTAAGGAGATCCAAATTGATTTTTTCCCCGAGATTCTTACTTGTCTCATTTCCAACTAATAATTCACTATCTCTAATATAAATGGTCATGTGTTCAAGAGTATGAGCTAGAGCTAATGCTCTTTTTATCACTTCTGGTTCTTTATCATGAATTTTATATGCTTGTGTATAATAACGAATTCGTTCTATACATAATTCATACTTACTAGAAAGTAATTCATCTTTTAACGTAAGCGTCCTTCTCATAACAGATTCAGTAATCATTTAAAATTCACTTTAAGTGTTAATTAGTTATTAATAGAAAGATAAGATATAATTAAATTTGTAATATTAAATTCTAAAATAATTATCATATAATGAAATTTTTTATTAGAATATTACAACAACGAGAATAATGATATATTTGCCAAATTTATACTAAAAAAATTAGATCTTGCACCTCCTCTGCATATGAATTCTATATGAACCAAATACATATCATTTTATTTATAAACAACAACAAATTATAAATATTTAATATTGCTATAAATTTAACAGAGAAGATCTAATTGGTACGTTCTGATGATTGGTTAAAGCAGGCTAAAAAGGATATCCTTCATTCTAAAGAGAGTTTAAAAATCGAACATTTTGAATGGTCAGTCCTAGCTGCTCAACAAGGAGCAGAAAAAGCAATAAAAGCAGTATACTTTGAAATGGGAGGCGATCCTTGGGGTCATTCAATATTACAATTCTTAAAGAAATTACCGAAAAATTTCGATGTTAATGAAGAATTAATTCAAGCAGCACAATATTTAGACAAATGTTATATTACATCACGTTATCCTAACGGTTTCGCTTCTGGCGCTCCCGAGGATTATTTCGTAAAAAAAGATGCAGAGGAGGCAATATTTAATGCTGAAAAATTATTCACATTCTGTGAAAATCAGATATCCACCCTCAGAAAAGAGATTGATTAATTTATTGGATCAAAATATTGCATTTTTGATCAATAAAGTTCCAACGATCAAGAAAATAATTCTGTTTGGTTCTTATTCAAGAAAAACTCCTCATTATGGTAGCGATGTGGACTTGCTAATTATTGTAAAAAAACGTACCGAAAATGATTTTGAAAAGATATATGAAACACTAATTGAAATATCTTTAGAATACGAATGGTCACCTTTATTATTATCAGATAAAAAATTTAGAGAGCTAAAAAAAGAAGATACTGCTTTTATGAAAGAAGTAATTAAGGATGGAATCATAATTTGTAAATTTCCTTGAAATTATTCTAGGAATAAATATTACTATAAAATAGTTTTAATTAAAAAAGAAAAGTGAAAAAGATTGAATTTTGAAACAATAAATTTTGAACTACAACCAGATGGTATTGGTCTTATAACACTAAATCGACCGGAAAAATTAAATGCCCTTTCATTTCAAATGATAAAAGATCTACACCTATTACTAGATCATCTGATGACAAATTTAGATTGCCGGGTCATTATTTTAAAGGCAAGGGGAAAAGCATTTTGTGCGGGATTGGATCTGAAAGAATCAACCATTTTGCAACAAAAAAAAAAGCCACCCGAATTAAAAGAGAAATTTTTCTTCATGAATGCTCCAGAAAAAGATATCATTAAAGCGAAAATCTATGCTCAGATGTATACTAGTCAAATTATCATAAAAATGCGTAAAATTTCCCAACCTATTATTGCTCTCATTAATGGAGCGGCTTCAGGAGCTGGTTTTGCCTTGGCTTTAGCATCAGACGTTCGAATAGCGAGTGAAAATGCTAGATTGAATAATGCGTTCATTAAAGTAGGATTTTCAGGAGCGGATTTGGGAGTAAGTTATTTTCTGCCTCGCTTGATAGGAATGTCGAGAGCTGCAGAAATCTTGTATACTGGACGATTTATAGATGCAACTGAGGCTAAACAAATCGGTATCGTGTTTAAAACATGTAATGAAAGTGAATTATTAACTGAAGGATTAAAAATAGCTGAAAATTTTTTAGAAAAAAGTCCGTTAGGATTACGTATGACTAAACAAGCTATCAATGCAACCATGGATTCTCCTAGTTTGGATACGATTGCTCAGATCGAAAATATTACTCAAATGCTCTGTTCCACATCTTCAGATATTATGGAAGGTATTCAATCATTTTTTGACAAGAGGACACCTAAGTATCCATTGATGTAAATTGAAAGAAAAGAAAGAATAATCTGATGAAAAAAACCTTAGATCCTATTCAAATTTTAGAATCATTTTCAAAAAAAGAGATAAGTAAAGAGGAAGCGCTCAATTTTTTGATTACTATTTTAGAAAAAAGTGAAAATTCCAAATTGAGAATTAATAGCATGAGAATTATCGGGAATATGAGCTATAAAAATGAAAAAATTTTTAGAATCTTAGAAAATTGTTTAATCTCTGATGAGATTCCAGAAATTAGGGCATTATCTAGTGAAATAATATTAACCCAATATTTTCATGAAGGTTTGAATACATTGATCTGGGCGATAAGGAATGAACAGTCAGCTCAAGTCTTATCACATCTCAATTCTATTCTTAACAAAAATATTAAACCATATTCAACATTGAGAAAGACATTGGATCTAAGGATACAAACTATTGCTTCTAATTTTGACATCAAGATTGAAGAAATTCAATTTCTTTTAAATTTAGGGATCCAGCTTAATACTAATAATCTAATTACAATGGAAAATCGGATAAATTGCATCTATCAAGAAAATTTAATGTGCGTTATTAAAGATAATCACATCATGGAAATAAATCTCACATCTTATCCTGCAATTCCTAATTCTATAGGTAATCTAACGGTCTTAAATGCCCTATATCTTAGTTGTAATAATTTTTACGAACTTCCAAAAGAATTTATCAACCTAACTAACCTTAAAATCCTCGATCTAAGCTGGAATGAATTTAAGAAAATGCCTGACGAGCTCCTTAATTTGCATTATTTACAAGAACTCAATATGAGTAACAATTTCATAACTGAAGTTCCAGATTGGATTTCATCATTAGAAAATTTAGAATATCTAAATATTAAAGGAAATCAAATAAAAAATATTCCAAACTCAATCGAGAATTCTACAAAAATAAAATTATTATATTGACAAAATTAATATAAAAAATAGTATGGTAAAATGGCATTCCCAAATTTTCTCAATAAGTACAATGAAAAGCCACTCCTAAAAGCTAAAGATTTTTGGGATTATAAGAAAAAAATTGGGGCAATTCCAAATATAGATCCTCCAAGAGGCGTGATCTTATGTTATTCTCCTACTTTGCTTAATTATATACTTAATAATTATGATGTAAAAAGAATAGATCATGTCGTTGGAGAGTTTTTTTATCTTTTAGAAGAAAAAGGGACCCAAATTGGGGTATGTGGGGGTTTTGGTATTGGAGGACCAATAGTTGGTTTATTAATTGAGGAATTAACAGCATTCGGCATAAAAAAGTATATCTCAATTGGAGTTGCTGGATCACTACAAACAGATTTAAAATTAGGAAGCATTATTGTATGTGATAAAGCAATACGTGATGAAGGAGTTTCGCATCATTATCTAATAAGTGAAAAATATGCTTATCCCACTGAATCTCTAACTAATCAAATAATAAGCACAATTTCAGAACTAAATTTCGATTATATCAAAGGATCAACTTGGACAATTGATGCTCCCTACAGAGAAACTAAAGCAGAAGTCACCCATTACCAAAAAGAAGGTGTTCTAACTGTCGAAATGGAAGCTGCATCATTGTTTGCCGTGGCTCAATGTCTAAATGTAGACGCTGGCGCAATTTTTACAATTAGTGATTATCTTTCAGAAGATGAATGGGAATTGCATTTCCATCTAACTGAAGAACATCTGAAGAAATTATTCTTAATTGCTAAAAATACCCTAATAAAATGATATTTATTTAGTATTTAATTAACTAATATGTGATAAAATATGGAGTATCAAACTATTGCATTTGACTTGCGAGAGAATGGAATTGGAATTTTAACATTAAATAGACCCGATAGGTTAAATGCCATTTCATTTCAAATGGAAGAGGAACTTCATTCACTCTTTGATTCGCTAATGACCAATTTGGATTGTCGAGTAATTATCATGCGTGGGAATGGAAGAGCGTTTTGTGCTGGTACGGATTTACAAGAAGGTTTGAATTTAAATAGTAAAAAAGTACCAGAGGGGTATGAAAATTATTACATCTTAAATACTCCTGAACCGCTAAAGAAGAAATTATATCACCAATGGCGAATAAGTCAAATATATATAAAAATGCGAAAAATAAGCCAACCAATAATTGCAATAGTTCATGGTGCTGCTGTTGGTGGCGGTTTTGGTTTTGCCATGGCTTCAGATATCAGAATAGCAACTGATGACGTGAAATTTATCAATGGCTCTATCAATTTAGGTCTGACTGGTGCGGATGTGGGAGGAAGCTACTTTTTGCCACGTTTAATCGGTATTTCTCGAGCATCAGAGATATTATATTCTGGTAGAGAAGTTGGAAGCAAGGAAGCAGAAGAGATTGGACTCGTGTTAAAGGTTGTAAATAAAGAGAACTTAATGGATGCTGCCCTAGAGATTGCAACCGATCTTTTAACGAAAAGTCCTTTAGGATTGAGAATGACGAAACAAGCAATAAATCTAACAATGGATTCACCAAGTTTAGAAACAATTTTACAACTGGAAAATACATCCATCGTTCTTTCTTTTTGCTCTAAAGACATGAATGAAGGTTCAGCAGCATTCATGCAAAAAAGGAAACCGAAATATCCGTTAAAATAGCCAATTTGATTAATTGCAAAATCAAATTGTAAAATTGACCAAAATTTTTACAAAATTAACCTAATTAAATATATAAGATAAGACATGATGATGTTTTAAGAAAGGTCTTCCATAATTGTTCCATCTGGAAGCATGTTATCAGGATGAAATTGGCCACTTTCTTCCAAGTTGTATCTCACACACTTTTTATTTCCTATCAAGCAATAATTTTCAACCCATTTGCGATCAAGTTTATTTTGATCAACAAAATGTTTAATTGGACAAATATTGTACCAATGACAAATATGTTCTTTTTTCTTCAATTGAGAAACCAAGTATAAATTTAAAAAGAAATTAGAAAAATAAAAAAAAATAAAATTTATTTTTTTATTTGAACTTTTGGTGTGATTGGAGAAGCCCCGCCCATATTAGAGATAATAGGACAATGAGAAAAGACTTTATCCATTAATTCATTGATTTTTTCATCTGAAGCCTTTGCTTTGATTCTAACTACGGGTTCTAATTTATCATAACCCGCTAATTTCGAATCATCAAGACCAAATATGGCACCTAAGTTAATATGACCTCGAGAAAAAACTTTCATTTCTTCAATTTCAATATCCATAATTTTTGCCCAAAAACGAGTGACTGCAATAATGCAGCCTCCAATTGAAGCCAAAATTACTAATAATGGAGAAGGTCCTTCATTGGTACCATCTAGTCCTCCAGGGGCATCAATTAAGAGCTCAAAAGGCTTGGTGTCCATCGAGCACTTTAATTGCATTCCTTTGGGGAGCATCTCACACTCCACGTTAAAGTTTTTCTCCCCCGCATTCCAATCGGCTTTTATAGCATTATATGTCTCTTTAAAACTTGGCATGTTTTTATCAACCTAATTTTTAAAAATTTTAGATTATGTAATCGAATTAATATTCATTATTATATCTAATCAAACTGTGATTCATGCATTTATAAAGGTGCATTAAAAAAAAATTAAAAATAAAGTTAAAATAATTCAGATGTTTTTACTCTCTTTTTTAATTGTAAGTAAATAAAAGAGATCCCTATTAATGTTGAGAAGATAATGCCATAAGTCTCAAATCCTGGTATGCTAAATTCAAATTCGAATCCATCTATTGAAATGATGTTCAAACCACATCCCATGGAGACGAAAACCAATAGATTTCCGAAAGATCCTCCATCATATAGTTTTGGATATAAAGCGTAATCTGATCCTCCATCACAATAAATGTCTTGATAATCATCGTAATATCCAAATGATGTTAATGTCGATGGAGTAGTAATATCAACGATCTTGATTCCTTCGGCGCAAGCTCCGGTAAATAAATGATCTTCCAGTATTGCTAAACCCACACCGTCAGCTCCATCGACAAAAATATCTGACATGGGGGTTGGATCCGATTTGTTTGAAATATCTATTGCTATGACA
>CAZOYD010000030.1:0-39678 GCA_964583985.1 uncultured archaeon | reverse complement strand
TCTTATTTGATTCTTTCAAAAAAATTTCTCTTTTATTAAACATATTATTAATAGCTGAATTATAGTTTCTCTAATCTCTTTGAACTAACAACGCTTAAACTATCGCCAAGTAGTAAAAAACTCAAAACTGATAACAAAATCATTAAACATGGATAAAATATCGCCCAAGGTGCGGTGGTAAGAAAATTTATTGCTATTGCAATATCATATCCCCATTCTATCCATCCAATGCCTTGAAGTCTCAAAAAGCCTAATACTGCTAAACTCAATATATTCCTACTAATATTAAAACTAGCTGCAACAATTAAAGGTTGAGAACAATTTGGTATAATATGCCTAAATATTATCCTGAAACTCTTTGCCCCTGCTACTTTCCCTGACGCAATATAAGGAAGTTCTTTCTCTTTTAAAACACTAGTTCTAATTACACGGGCAAAATAAGGTATACCTATGATGGTATATACAATTATTAAGATTATAAAATCTCTTCCCCAGATAGTTAAAAAGATAATAGCAAAAACAACCCCTGGAAAAGATAAAATAATTTCCATGCTCCTCATGATTATAGTATCTAACCATCCTCCATAATATGCTGAAATAGCTCCAATGAAGATTCCTAGTAAGCCTGCAAAAAAGGTGGAGGCTAGACTAAATAATAATACGGGTCTAGCTCCAAAAATAATCCTCGCTAAAACATCATATCCCAAAAAAGTTTGTCCCAAAGGGTGTCCAGGAGAAGGGGGGAAAAATTTTTCCAAATTCAATCCACTATAAATAGTTACTTCCTCATAAGTATAAGGTGAGATCCAATCTTGGAATACTGCTATCGTAACAAGGATTATAATGATAAGTATTCCAATGATAAATAAAGGGGAGTTTAATCGATAATATTTGCGTTTTTTATAAAATAGAAATTCATATTGTACTTTGCGTTCTTCTAAATCTTCTAAATAATATCCAGGTATAAAGAGGAATTTAAGATTATGGACTATCCATAAAAGGATTATCTTAGCGATGTTGTTCTCATTGCTATTATCCTTCTTTTTAAGATCTAGTTGGAGATTATCATTTTTAAGGTGAGACATTTTATTTTCAGGTATCCTATATATGTAATATAGAATAGAAAAATACTCATATCTTATTTATTTTATTTATAACGTGTTTATAAGGTGATTTTTACACAATTGTTTGAAGTATTGCTAAAAAGGGCATTATTGGAAATATTTTTTAATACTCAATAACCTTCCAATTTAATGGGTTATTTAAAATTTTTCATACGGAGACTTTTACTTTCAGTTGTTACATTATTATGCATTGTTGTACTGACGTTCTTTATTTCACGAGCTTTGCCAGGAGATCCTGTATGGCTCCGATTAAATCCTAAAGCTACATTGCAAGATTATTATGAGGAACGTCTTAGATTAGGTCTTGATAAACCCATTATTTACCAATTCTTTGTATATATGAGTGATTTATTTTCGGGGAATTGGGGATTTTCTTATTCAATTGTAAAAGATAGTTCTGTATGGGATTTAATCCGCTTTTATTTACCAAGAACTTTCGAAGTTGTATTTATTAGCATGTTTTTTGCTATAGCTTTAGGTATTATGTTTGGAAAAGTAACCGCTAAAAGAGCGAATTCTTTTAGTGATTATTTTATAAGAATTTTAATGTATCTCATTCTCTCTATTCCCGGTTTTGTAATTATAATCTTTTTTGTTCTGTTATATGTCAATACTCCGTTCAAAATTTTACCACTGTTTGGTTATAAAACTTTATATTATCCTGATCCAACATTCATTACAGGATTTCCATTAATAGATAGTATATTAGCAGGCGAGACATATTTGTTCATTGATTTATTATGGCATTTAATAGTCCCAGTATCGACAATGACAATTCTACAAATGGTCGCAATTATTAGGCAAACGAGATCGAGCATTATTGAAATATTGCAAATGGATTTTATAAGAACGGCAAAAGCTAAAGGATGTTCAAATAGAACGATAATTAACAAACATGTCATGAAACTTGCAATTCCTCCTGTAATCACGATTTCAGGGATGGGATTTCCAATAATTATGGGTGGAATGGTTGCTGTGGAAGTAGCCTATCATTTTATTGGTATAGGGTACCTTTTTAGACAGGCCGTCTTAAGTTTTGACTATTCCGTATTTAACGCATTAATTTTTATATTTGCTTGCACCGTTATTATTTTTAATTTGATCACTGATCTCTTAATCGGATTCCTCGATCCAAGAATTAGATTTAAATGAATTTAAAGCATGGAAAGATATGATATCGAGTTCCTAAAGCTTTAACGATTTGGATATAGGACATTATATCCAATCTCAAATTTTTGATATTTATCAATATAATGAAATTATAGCTATAATATTTCGAAACTCATCGAAATTTTAAATTTCTAGCTAAAAAAATCTTGTTTTATTCTTTTTGTAGAATATTGCTATTATCGATATTATTGCTATTGCCATAAATCCTAAAAAGGAGAATCCTAATGGTACCATAAAGAATGTACCTTCTAACTTTACCACAACGGAACTTCCTTTATCGAAATATGTTTCAGAGAATAAAATCCCATGTATATCAAAATTCTTCTCTACTCTGTAATTAATTCCAGTACTACTTATTGCTTGTTTTCCAATAGTTGATGCGGACGAGAGATAATAATCTGATGATAAGGTTTTCATAGCATCTTCAAAATATTTATCAACTGGAGTTGGAACAAAGAGAAAATCATTATATGAATAAGGACTTTTATAAATACTCAAGTATTGAATCTCTCCACTCACGGTCCAATCAGTTCCGTAATCCCAAAATTCGACAACAATTGACCACCTAAGCCCCTCTACATCATCAACTTCTCTGATGATCATTTTTATTTGATCTCCAACGCCAAAATTAGGTTCGGTATTGAAAATGGATTCAAATTTATCTATATTTAGTTCTTTTATCTCCCATACGAATTCATCATTCGCTTTTAATTCTATATTATAGTCTTGGGCTTTTACATTAGCGCTGAGAAAAATGCATATAATTAGGAAATTTAGGAAGAATACACCCAATACTTGTTTGTGTTTTTTATTCAAGAGTCATCAATAGAGACTTAATTTTAATCAATTTTTTGATGGTTAATAACTCATAAAATCAGTTGATAAATAAATATTTTATTCACCTTGTATCGAAGATATTGAAAATTAAAATAAATTTAATATTAATCTATAAAGAAAATTAAATATTGTTTTAAAAAATACATTCAAGTAAAAAATATATAGTTTATTAATATGAATAAAATATAACTTTAATAAAAATTAATTTTGCGAGATATGCTAATGAATAAGGAAAATATTTATTTTATGTCTGCTGTAGATATGGCAGAAGCGATAAAAAGTGGAGAAGAGACTTCTAGTGAAATTGTAGAGATTTTTATAGAAAGAATCGAAAAACTTAATCCAATAATCAATGCATATTGTACTCTTACTTTTGAAATGGCAAGGGAGATGGCCAAGAAAGCGGATGACTCTGTGAAAAAGGGACAAAATCTCGGATCGTTAACCGGTATTCCAACTTCAATTAAAGACTTAATGCTAGTAAAAGGGGTTAGAACGACCTATGGTTCATTGTTATACGAAAATTTCATTCCTGAAGATGATGAAATTGTCGTAAAACGATTGAAAAATGCTGGTTGCGTCATATTAGGTAAGACAAATACCCCGGAATTCGGTCATGTTGCTCTTACAAATAATAAGATTTTTGGAGAAACAAAAACTCCTTGGAATATAGAGGCAAATTCTGGTGGATCAAGTGGAGGTGCAGCTGCTTCAGTTGCAGCTGGTATGGGGCCGTTAGCTTTAGGATCTGACGGAGGGGGTTCAATTAGAGTTCCTAGTAGTTGTTGTGGTGTGTATGGATTAAAACCAACCTTTGGGCGTATTCCCCGCTACCCTCACGATACCATTGCATTTTGGTCAATGGATCATTATGGTCCGATTGTTCGTTATGTAAAGGATGCGGCATTAATGTTAAATGTTATAAAAGGAGCCCATCCTGGTGATAACAATTCTTTACCAGATGATAACATTGATTATGTGAAAATAATTGAAGAGAAACCTTCAAAGTTAAAGATTGGATATTCAATGAGTTTAGGTTTTGCAAAAATTCTTGAAGATGAAGTCAAAGAAAGTATTCTTGCTGGAGTTCAAAAGTTCGAACGATATGATTGGAATGTAGAAGAAACTAACTTAAAATTAAAGAACCCAGGAGTTGCATTTAAAACGCTAGTCAGTATAGGTTATGCGTACGATTTGCAAAAGGCTTATATTGACAGACCTGACGATCTTAGTCCAGATTTAAAATCTACGATTAGACTGGGTCTCGATAATAATTCTATCAACATTGGAAAAGCTAAAGAACAAAGAAAGCGGGTATATGAAGAGATGTATCAATACTTTAAGCATTACGATATCTTAATTACACCCACAACTCCTTGTACTGCCTTCAAACCGGGGTGGTTAGAATCAGGAACAACTTTTCCAACAATAGGTAAGAAAACATTAAGTACTATGGATTGGATCACATATACATATCCTTTTAATATGACTGGGTTACCTGCGGCCTCAATTCCCTCTGGTTGGTCTAAATCTGGTTTGCCAATTGGAATGCAAATTGTTGGTAAGCGATACGATGAAAAAACAGTTCTGCAGGTTTCAAAAGCTTTTGAAGAAATCGCTCCTTGGCAAGATAAGAAACCAAAAATATAGCATTTTTAATTTTTTTTATTTTAACGATTATTACTTGTTTTGATAAATGAAGCATCTCCAATCGTTATTCCATTTTTGATTAGATCTTCCAATATGGAATAGTCTCCAATAATACTTTTTGAGGAAATTATCTTTTTCAATTGTACCCCATCTCCGATTACAGATTCTGAAAGGATGCATTTTTCAAGGGCTAAATCATCTCCCAAGGATACATTTGGGCCTATTACGGAATCTATGATTCTTGCATTCTTTCCAATATAAACGGGTGGGATGATTTTTGAGTCAATAATCATGCCATTTTTTATTAAATCCTCATATATTGGATCTTGATTCTTTAATTCCGATAAGAGATATCGATTTCCTTTTAAAAGACTATCAGGTCTACCAAAATCCAAAACTTCTCCTGTCATTGCATTTGATTTAATTTTCGCACCTTCTTGGATTAACTTATCAAGAATTGGTGTAATTTGATATACTTCTCCATTTTCAAGAGGCTTTTTTCTTTGAATTTCTAAGAGTTCAAAAAAATGATTACTTATCGATTTCCCAATGATATACGCTCCTGACACGGCGATTTTTGATTCAGAAAACGCTGGTTTTTCAACTACATGAGTTAAAAAGCCATCACTGTTAAGTTTCACTATACCATAATACTGTGGTTCCTCAACATTTTTGACGTTAATAATTCCATCGCAATCACATTGATGAAAATTGATTAAGATTGAAGAATAATCTTCCAAGGGGACTCTATCACTTAAAAAAATAAACAAATCCTCATTTAAAGCGAAATCTTTAGCATATAAAATAGCATCTCCAAGACCTGGAAAAAATGGTTCGTCAGCAGTATATCCTAAAGGTTGTTGTTCGATAAATTCTAACTCAAAATATTCTGAATAATTTTGCTTTAGGTATTCTTTAATTTGTCTTTTTTTATATCCAATAATGAAACAAATTTTTGTTCCTTTAGGGAAACTCTTCATGAGTTTTATCAGATTAAAATCTATTAATCGTTTTCCCGCCACTTTTAAAAATGCTTTTGGCTTTGAGTATGTAAACGGTTGTAAACCTTTTCCCACTCCCGCTAAAGGACAAATTATTCGCATAATTGACGTTAATTTATGAATGGTTTTACTACTGGTATTTTACATTAATATAATTACAATAAAAAAATTTATGGAAATTGAAAACTTTAATTATTCTAGGATATTCTTCAAAATTTTGTAATATTTAGCCTCAATTAATTTAATTTCTACAACCAGTTTTAACTTTCGTAAGAAATAATTGTCAGAATTTGTTCTTTTAGTATTTCGCAATTTTTTTATTACGGCTATCCTAGTTTGTTCATCTATAAAATCAACGGGTATTTTTCTAAAATCTTCTGCTAGATCTAGATCAAAATTATTTTTATTCAGTATCTTATTAATAGAAACCATTTTTTTATGTAATATTTTGATCCAAGTTTCAATTTTTTCTAAATCCCCTTTTAGGTAAGTTCTAGAATCGACCCAATTCGTAAATTCAATAACGTCGTTCAAAATACTGTCCGAAAAATCTTTGCTTGGAATTTCTTCAGTATCTGTTTTATCCCTTTTAATTTTACGAATTGATTCTTTTTTTAATTCCTGTATTTGCTCTTCTGGTAAAGAATTATATATTTCTTCCTTCTTTTTTCTCTGTTCTTCTATTTCTGGATCTGAGAGCCATTTATTAAGCGCCATAATTCTACTATAATATAGGATTTACGATAAATATTGTATACTTGTTACTTCATTAATAATCATAAATGTTCAGAGATAAATTAAAATTTGAAGTATTTAATTATAACCATATAATGAATATGAAGGAACTCATCTTTGAAAATAAAGGGATTAATTTTTGACTTTGGATTTACATTATTTGAATTCAAAGATGCATCAGTAGAAAAATATCTTGATTGTTATAAAAAAGGATTAATCAAATCTGTACATAAATTGAAAATGACCAATATCATTAAAAGTGAACAAGATGCTGAATTTTTAATTAAATCATTCAATAATAAGCGAGCCCAATACTTTAAAGAGAGTATGAAATCAAAAATTGAACATAAAACTGCTGAAATTTTTAAAGAAATTCTCGAAACACTCAAAATTGAAAATTTAAACCCCAAAATGTACGAAGAACTCGCAAATATTTACCATTCTTGTGAATTAGAGGAATGGTACCCTCTTAAAAATACAGTCGAAACTCTAAAGAAATTAAATGCAAATAAAGAAATTAAATTAGCCGTGCTTTCAAACCATCCTCATCACGCAACTATTGAAAAACTGTTAGAAAAATATGATCTACGAAAATACTTTCAAGCAGTAGTTACTTCAGCTGAATTTGGAAAGAGGAAACCCGATCCTGAAATATTTCATTATACGATAAAGAAAATGGGATTAGAAGTCCCTGATTCTTGCTTGATTTGTGGAGATGAGTATGCTGATATTATGGGAGGGTATCGAGCTGGATTAAAAACAATACTTTGTAAAAGAATCTACGATTTTCCCTATGAAAAAGAAATAGTTGGACCAAAATATATAGAAATAAATAATATCTCGGAAATTTTCAATTATATCGAATAGATTGATGAAATAATGACCCGGGGGGGAAATGTTCCCTCATTGCTGAAACCAAAAAGGTTTGAACCCTCGATATCTGGCTCCGCAAGCCAGCGCCCTATCCATTCTAGATCCCGAGATAAATTCTTAGAATTAGCTAGACTACCGGGTCTTGTGTTATGATTTTATAATTTTTAAAAATTAAACATCTCTATAATAATTATCTAATTGTTATTTAAGGTCAAACCTATGTTTAATAATTATGGTGTAATCTTTGACGTTGACGGAGTATTGGTAGATACAGGCCCAATCCATTTTGAAAGTTGGGTGAAAATGGCAAGTGAAATTGATTTAATATTTAATAAACAGTTTTTTGAAGCCACTTTTGGTCAGCAAAGTATATACATTACTCGAAAATTAGTTGGTAGAAATGTAGATCCGAATTTAGTTGAAAAATGGGCTCAATTAAAGGAAACATATTATAGAGAAATAGTTAAAGATAAGATCAAACCCTTACCTGGAGTCATAGAATTAATAAAGGATTTAAAGGCAAATAATTTCAAATTAGCAGTAGGATCAAGCGGACCCCCAGAAAATGTAGACCTACTCTTAAAATCTCTAAAAATTGAAAAATTTTTTGATAGTATAATAACTGCTGCAGATGTACAGAACGGGAAACCCTCTCCAGACGTGTTCTTATTTGCATCTCAAGAAATATATGTCAAACCAGAAAATTGCGTTGTGATTGAAGATGCCCCAGTAGGTATTGAAGCTGCAAAAAGTGCCAATATGAAATGTATCGCTTTAACTACAACTCATGATTATGTAAAGCTCCGTCATGCTGATTTAATTGTTCAAGATTTATCCAATGTAACTGTTGAAGATGTTATTGATCTACTCAAGATTAAGCTTTAGGAATTTTTTAAGTTTTAAAAAAAATTATTTTGTTAAAATATATAGGGACGTATCAAAAGATAATTACAGGCTGTCTGGATTGTTCGAGACTAAAGTCGTTGTTTCTTCGATCCAAGAACTCAATTCTTCTTCAGTCGTAAGATAAGCAATGATTTTATCTAACTCATGCAACTTTCGAAATTTACATTCAACTACTAGATCCCAACCTCCATATACAGGAGTCACATAGCCAATCTTCCAATTTTCATCTGTTTCTGAAGAGGTTAAATTTGTCAATTTATCCACGACATTCCATTCCATCCCAATTTGTTTTAATCGAATTAAAATATAACCGCGATAATAATTAGAACTCATCATTAATTGCATTAGAAAGATATTACTAATATGGGAAATTAGAGAATTTAATTAATAAATTTATTTATTAAACTTGAACAGTGGTTTTACGTTATGGAGGAAGATAAACTAAAACAACTCATTTGGAAACTAGCTCTAAATAATGCAGTTAAATTCGGTGGAATCCCAAATAAAAAGGCAATAATGGGTAAAATAATGCGAGAACGAAAAGATTTAAGAACTCAAACAACAATCATTACTCCATTATTGGAAAACGCCATAGAAGCAATTATAAAATTAAATGTTGATCAACAAAGAAACAAATTATTAGAACTTGATCCAGATGCATTACAAAAAAAAGAATCCACGAGAGAAGAGAAAGATTTACCCGAATTACCTAATATTGAAAAATATGAGAAGATCGTAATGCGACTTGCGCCATATCCAAGTGGAGCATTACACATTGGTAATGCAAGAATGGTAATTTTGAATGATGAATATGTAAAGCGATATAATGGAGAATTGATTTTATTTTTTGATGATACAATTGGAAGCTCTAAATCTCAGTTATCCAGTCCAAAAGCTAAATACGTCATTCCAGAGTCATACGAACTGATTGAAGAAGGATTGAAATGGTTAGGTGTAAACTATTCAAAAATATACTATAAAAGCGATAGACTTGAAATTTTTTATGAGTATTGTAAAAAACTTATTGAAGATGGAATAGCTTACGTTTGTTTTTGTGATGCTAAAGAATTCAAGGATAAATATAAACTAACTCAAAAAGAATGTCCTCACAGAAATAGTCAAATTGAAACGAATCTAATTGAATGGGAGAAGATGCTTCAAGGGAAATATCGTGAAACCACAGCAGTGGTGAGATTAAAAACGGGAATGGATCAAAAAGATCCTGCCTTGCGCGATCAAATAATAATGAGAATTTCTGAAGCAGACCATCCTAGAGTTGGAACGAAATATGTAGTATGGCCAATGCTAGAATTTTCATGGGCTATTGATGATCATCTTATAGGAGCTACACATATACTAAGAGGAGCGGATTTAGTCAAGGAGGACTTTATTGAAACTTTTATTTGGAAGCATTTTGAATGGCCAAAAGTAGAATTCATGCATTATGGAAGATTAAAATTTCCTGACATGAAATTAAGCAAAACAGAGGCAAGAAACAAGGTTCAAAGCGGTGATTTTCAAGGTTGGGATGATCCTAGAACGTGGAGTATGCAATCATTAAAAAAAAGAGGTATCCGACCAGAAGCTTTAAGAATTTCATTATTGGATTTAGGAATGTCATTAACAGGAATTTCATTTTCAGTTAATTGGTTATATGCAAATAATAAAAATATTATTGATGACCAATCTAATCGATATTTTTATGTCGAAGATCCAACACGAGTTGAAATAAATGAGGTTCCAAAAGAGCAATATATAGCTGAACCCTTGCTTTTACCTTCAAAACCAGAAAAAGGAAAGCGAGCTATACAATTAAGCGTTAAAAATAGGATCTCAAACATTTATATCTCCAAATCTGATAAAGATCGATTAGAATTTAACCAAATAGTCCGTTTGAAAGATCTTATGAATATCAAGATTCAAAAAATAGACAAGGCTAATAACAAAATAATTGCTTCATATCATAGCGCGGAATTAAATAGAGATTATTCGATTATTCAATGGGTCCCAAGTGATGAAAATATAGAAGTTACAATCCTAAAACCAGATGGATTAATTTCAAAAGGAGTTGGAGAAATTAACTTGAAGGAGATCCCCTTAAATAAAACCATACAATTTGAACGATTTGGATTTGTAAATCCAGTTAAGAAAGATAAAAAGTCTCTCTATTGTTATTTTACACATTAAATCATCATGCGAAAATACTAAAAATCTCGTTATCTTTTCAACCATAATAAATTATATTCTTCAGCAAGATTATCAATGAATGATAATAATAGTGATTCTAGTAGCTTCAAATTAGAATGGGCTTTTTGTCCCTTTTGTGGAGTAAAGCTTCCAACTTTAAAAGAATTGAGGTTTTGTACATCTTGTGGCTTAGATTTAGTATATTTAAAAGAACATAAACAATTACCCCTAAAATTTATAGAACAAGCATCTCAACCTAAACCCTTATCATACTCAGATCAGATACGGATGCATGATATTAATAAATTATCAGATGAGGATATTTTAAACACCAAAGACAAGAAATTGTGGAAAGTTTTTACTTCTATAGGGATACCCATAGCTAGTGTTTTCATAATGAATCTCTTAGCGGTAATAGTTATGATTTTTTTTCTAATATTCTCTCCGTCATTAGAAGAACTAATGAATAACCTTACAAATCCCTATTTTCTAAGCGTAACTTCGTTAGCAGAGCTGATTTTAATCATTCTTCCATTAATCATAGTAAGGAAATATTTAAAAAATCCTTCGATAAAAAATAGGTTTGCTTTATTAGGCTTTACAACAAAAGGAGTAAATTTTTGGAAGGAAATCTTGATTGGCATAATGTTTTCTATTATTGGAATTCTATTAGTGTTTTTTGTTTCAATCTTTATTGAAACAATTCTTGAATTGATTTATGGTATAGAAATTGTGAGGGATATTACAAGTATCGGTTCTGAAATTGATATATCTTTTTTCACTTCTAATTTATTTAGTTTAGTATTATTAATGATCACCATGATATTCATAGTTGGTACGACTGAAGAAATTTTATTTAGAGGTTTTATGCAGAAAGGATTAGTCAGGCGCGTAGGAGTAAAATGGGGTATTATTATTACGGCCATAATTTTTGCTTTTATCCATTTATTATCCATCTTTTTGGTTTATCCAATTTTTTCACTTTCTTTTATTGTAGCTTTTTTTATTTCCTTCGTTCCTTATATTGCGATCTCATTATTATTAGGTATCATATATTATTGGAGAAAAGAAAATCTAATTGCTGTTATGACGATGCATGGATTATACGACGCTTTAACAATTTTACTCGTTTTTATTATATATAGTATGGGCACATAATTACTCAAATCAGTTTGATATTATGAAGTATTTTAATTCTATTGAGCTAAAAAAGGAAGCAAAAATTGGGATTGGATTAGGGAAATCTAAGGAGCAAAACCTTAAAATTGCCTCTGCGATAACAAATTTTCAAAGTAAATATGAAACTAAGATATATTTATTTATTAGTGATAACGATTTTAACATTCTCTCTCAAAATATTGAATTGGATAAATCTAAAACAAAAATTCATCTGATTAAGAGTGATGTGCCTGAGTATGAAATATTAAAATATTTAAAGGATGATCTGATTGATACAGCTATACGCGGAAGTTTGAGTTCAAATAAGTTCCTTGAAAATATTAGAAATCTTTTCAAAATAACAAAAATAAATCGATTGGCTTTATTAGAAACCTATAAAGGACATCAGTTTTTCTTTGCCCCCGTAGGAATTGATGAATATGGAGATTACAAAAGCAAGATTGACTTTATTGAAAGTGCGTTAAAATTTTTCCTTTTTGTTGGAATAACGCCTAAAGTAAGCATTTTAAGTGGTGGTAGAAAAGAAGACAAAGGACGCGATATCCTCGTTGATAAATCACTTGAAATAGCTGAAAAAATAGTATCATTCTTTCAAGAAAAAGACCCTGAAATTCAAATGTTTAATGCCGAGATTTTGATTGAAAAAGCCATAGAAAATAAATCAAATCTAATATTTGCTCCAGATGGAATCTCAGGAAATCTAATTTATCGCACTCTGGTGCATCTTGGAGGTGGAAAGGCTTATGGCGCGTTATATTTAGGTTTAGAAAAGTTAATAATTGACACTTCAAGAGTTGGCAACATATCTGAGATAATAGGGGCGATAAAAATAGCGCTCTCTTTGCTTTCAAATCGCATTTAATTATATTGAAAAATGAAAATAAAAAAAAGACTGTGATTTAGCTTATAAATCCTATAAATGTGGCAAGAAGAACTATTATTCCTCCAATCAGACTTGCAAATACTATTAAAAGTACACCTAAAATTGCGATTATAAAAGGAGTATAACTTATTGGTTTAATTCCTAGTGCAATAGCTATAATAGCAAATACTACCGAAAAAACAGCTCCTAATATACCAAAACCATAAGGCATTAAACCGGCACCTATAAATTGCAATACGGCCTCTATAATTGCCACAAGTCCACCAAAAACTGCTAATACGCGCATTCCCTTATCTGCTGCTTCCGCTTCGCTCATGTTGGATCGATCTCTTTTCTTGTAAATATAATATAAACATAGAATATTCAAATATAAATAATTATACCTAAAACTAATTTATTATGGTTATTTAAAAAGAAAAAGAAAAGATTTTAAAAATTAAATCATGTGTAAGCTGCCAAAGACAATTAGTAAGGTCACATCAATGATTCCCATGGATATTAAGAATGATTTCTGCGTTTTAGGTTTCCAATAATAAGAATAGGCAGAAACTACAAAGAAAGGAATGTATACAAAAATAAATACTGTTATTGCATTCCACCATTCCCACACCCATACAAACGTTCGTGTATAAGTGAGGAATATCTCTATTATCGATGCTATTAAAGCATTACCTATAGCAATAGCAAGTGGTTTTGGAACAGCTATTCTCCCAATTGAGAACATGATTTCTTTTGGATTATCGGGTAATAATTTGCTCTGAGCGATCCCAACGATAGCAAACATTAAATTTAATTCTATTCCTAAACCAATCAAGATTAAGAAGGACGTTCCCGCGGGAACGGTCCACAATGCATGACCCGAAAATGTCTGAACCAAGCTGTTGATGATTTCAACAAACCAATGAATTGTATATAATGATAAACCAGCAGTGATGGCTCCCCAATTTTTATTTTTAACTTCACTGAAATAAATATAGAGCACTACTACAAGCATGAATATGACACTTAAATCAAAAAGATCTCCCCTTCTCAATATATTTAAAGCATCTTGAGTTGCTTGAGGATTATGTAATAATATCATTATTCTTTCTCTTTAATATTAAAAATTTGATAATTATAATTCACGTTATATTATAAAATTTATTTGAAAAATAAGTGGGAGGAGAGGGATTCGAACCCTCGACCACTTGGCCCCCAGCCAATTTAATATTACCCAAGATGCTTGAGTTGTTGTATCATACCAAGCTAGACCACCCTCCCAATAGATATTGATGAACGGGCTAAATAACTCTATTTTAGGTTAATTTATTTCCTTTGAAAAGGGGGCTGTTTTATGAAATTCTAAATGGTATTTATTTTTAATTATCTTATTAATCATTCTAATAATTTTTATATTGTTTCGAGGGTTTTTATTCTTAATAAATTTAATAATTGTAGGATAACATTAATGCGTGCTCGAAAACCATTTATTCTCTTTTGGCCACAATATTTTGATTCCAAAAGAACGCGAGCTCAAGGAAGACGCGTGCCTATAAAATACGCAATTGATCGAGTGACTGCAAAAGATTTAAATAATTCTGCTCGTAAATTAGGATATAATACTCAATTAGAAACTGGTTATAAGTATCCTAGAACGTGGTGGGATGATTCTGGAAGAATTGCAGTCGATGTTAAAGGAAAAAAGAAATCAACTGTATTGATAGAAATCGCTAAAGAATTAAAACAATCCCAATCTAAGAAATAAACATATCGTTTTTATTATGCACGAATTCTCATTTGCTTATCAGATCTTTAAAATAGCTGAAGCTACAGCGTTAAAATATAATTCGAATAAAATCACCGAAGTTTATCTTGAAATTGGTGAATTAACTTTAATAGTTCCGGAATTATTAAAACAATCTTTTAAAATGGCGACGACAGGGTCAATAGCTGAAGGTGCAGAATTGGTTATTGAAATTATACCCGGACATATAAGATGTAGAGAATGTGGGAAAACATCTACTGTTTCACTCAGTGAGGAATCCTATTTAACAGGGCTCCAACTATTTCAATGCAAGCATTGTGAAAGTAAGAATACTGAAATTATTGATGGGAAAAAAGCGAACATTCGCAACATAAAAATTCAAGAATGATTCTTGGAATCGCATTATGTATTCTCATTATACCCGGAAAACTATCTCTAAAATTGAAAATGCGAGAAATTAAAATAAGATGGGAAGGATCTCTTGATCTTGATTATATAAGTTGGGGTATTACAAATTATCCAGAGTATAAACTAAATTCTAATTTGGATGAAAAAAGAATAGATTATTGGGAAAATCATGCAAAGAAATTTCCAAATGATTACGATGGTACTTTATTATATCTTTATGATTTTAAAATTGAAAATGAGCAATTGATATTAGGAGTTGGGACGATAAAATTCTCAACTGTTATTTACATGGCGCAGAATAAAATAGCCGTTGATAAAGGTATTGGGATGTTAGGAATGCAATGTTTAGTTTTTTCTCCACGCAAAGATTACATTTTAGTAGGGCAGAGGACCATGGCTCAAGAATATTATCCGGGGGCGTTAACAATTCCAGGAGGAATGTTAGAAAAAGATGATTTAACCACTCCTCCAAAGGATTCATTAATGAGAGAAATTTACGAAGAAGCTCCTCTAAATTATCGAAAATGCAATCAATTATTAGCAATTTTGACAGGTTGGAATGATGTATCAGTTACATTCTTAATATCAGTAGTGATGGATGAATCTACAGAATTCTTTCCTGAAAAGAAAGTAAAAAGTGATAAATATGAATGGGAAAATGATTTATGGTGGCTTTCCATCCAAAATCTTCAAAAATATTCTGATGAACGCGTCTTAGATGGTTTAATTTATTACAAGTCTAAGATTTAATTTATGAAAATTTGTTAAATTAAGACGCCATTCATCACGCCGTGTTGTCCCGGTCTACTAGTTACCTTAGCCTTACCGAGCTCAGTCTCTACTATTGCTCCCTTGGTGATGATATGACGCCGATTTAAATCTTTGGAAGATTCATTGGAATCAAATTTCAAGATCTTAACTTTTGACGTTTTATTTGATTTTAAGTCCGTAACATTGATATGTGTCGCCGAGAATAACTTAAGCTTAAAATTACCTCCCATTGTTCTTTGTTTCTTCTTTTTTTCTTGACCAACTTCAGTCTCTATCGGAGGTCGTTCGAGTTCTCTCTTCCTTTTTTTATGAAACCGTTTATATTTTTTTCCGGTGAATTTGCGCTTGCTTCTGGCTTGTGATCTAGCTAATGTAAACACCTCAAAAAGATGATATTAAATTATTAAAAAGGAGGATATCTTTAAAATTTTGCTGTTTGCTGAAATAGTTATTTATTTATAATTTTTAAAAGAAAAATAAATATAGAGAAAATAATTTATTATCTTAATAATTGATATCTATTTACATGAAAAAGGTCTGTTTGGGAAAATGATGGAAAAAATTGCAAAGAATCTAAAAGTTGATGAAGAAACCATACAACACGTGATTAAAACAAGTACAACCACTGTTGGAATGATAGTTAAAGATGCTGTCGTGGTAGGAACAGAAAGCCAAGCCACAGCAGGTTATAACGTAGCTTCGAAGACCGCTCAAAAACTATTCCAAATTAATGATTTCACTTGTGCTACAATTTCAGGGGGAGTTGCTGATTGTCAGTACATTGTTAATCAATTAAAATCATTTTCCATGCTAAAACAAGTAGAATTAGAAGAAGTGCCTGAACCCAGATATATTGCTAACGTGACTCGAAATATATTATTTAGTGGTCGATCATATTACCTAGCAATGATGATAGTTGGGGGATTTTCCTTGAAAAAGAATAAAGGAGAATTATATGGGATAGATTTGCTCGGTACATTTTATGAAGAAGACAAATTCCTATCCTTTGGAAGTGGTTCACCCTTTTCTCTTGGAGTTTTGGAAGCTGATTGGAAACCTGACCTAACTATAGCTCAAGGAATTGAATTAATTAAAACAGCGATATCAAGTTCAAAAGAAAGAGATTCCGCTTCAGGTCATAAAATTCAAATCTGTACGATTGATAAAAACGGATTCAAGCAAGTTCAATAAAATTACTCCTAAATTTTGCTCGATAAAATTTTAACTTGCTGGATTTCCCTTTCAAAATAAATATATCCATCCAAATTGTGATTAACCGCGTCCATAATAACCCAAATTAAATGCTTAAATGCTTTATTTCCATAATTATGATTTATTGAACTGAAATAATCCAGATATTTCATTTGATCCATATCAGTTAAACTAGGGCTGGTTCCTTTTGGATGAGAATGAAAAACGCTGATTAATCTCATTTCATTATTATCAGCGAGTGCTTGCGTTTCATTAAATATTATATCGTGTAAGAGTTCCTCATTTGTGATCAAAAAAGATACTGAAGAACTCTTATCAGGGGAGATACAATGAAAATTTCTGCAAACATATTGATAATAGTAATCATCTTCTTGTTGTTCATTTGGTATTTCTAAAATATTTCCAAAAATTAAACCACACGCTTCACTTGGGAAGGCATTTTCTACACACTTTATTAGGTCTAAAAGGGTCTCCGGATCTAATAATAATTGTATGTCGTTCTGTTTCTTCATATCTCTCCATCTTTATAACATCAAATTAACGTAAGTGCTGCATTTAAGGAAGCTAATCTCGCTTTATTTGGTTCATTCCCTAAACCAATAATAAACACATCTCCTCTTTCTAAAGTGTTGTTTGATGAAAAAATCAGATTTTTAAAATAATCTTCAATGTTTTTATTTGCTTTCTCAATGAAATCTTGATCATTCACGCTTGAAGATGCCGGAAATACAAAATGGCTTCCATCATAAACAAGACACGTAGCACCTGAGCCATTCACCTTGATTGCTGCATCTCGTTGTTCCATACCATATTTAATTTTAGCCTCTCCTTGTTTTACAACACAAATATAAGGATAATTACTGTCCGCTTCGATAATTATATCTTTTAATACTTTTAAATCACCCCTTTTTAATAGGGGGATTTTCTTCTTAACTCTTTCAAGAAATGCTGTTCCTTTTTCTGTCAAAACATGCCCTAATCGTTTTGTAGGTCGATCATTTTGGTCTTTTCCTCCTGAAACTCTAATGAAATCCACTCTATCCTTCAAGCGAGTGATCAACGATCTTGCAGTTCCCATGCCTATGAGTAATTCTTCTTTTAAACGATATCGACCAATTCCTTGTGGATGATTTTCAAATATTAATAAAGAAAGCAAGATATGAACGTGATCGAAAGTTGGTTTTATTGTATCACTTTCAAACATTGCATCCAAATCTTTCAAAATTTCCATTTCTATCACCTAGTATTAGTGATCATTTATAAAAAAAGATGATATAAAATAAAAAATTAAAAATCAATACATTCATATCAATATTATAACGATAAAAATCGATTTTTCGCGTGAATCGGAAGAAATTATATGAATGACAAGAAAAACCCCGCTGATGAAAAAATCAGCGATCTTGTATCATTTCGGGATGAAAAGAGTCCAAAAGGACTGCTAAAACGAGTTATTTCTCTTGAACAAATAGATCAAGAAGATAAAGTTAAGCTCATCCATGAATTAAAACCATTTGGAAGCATGTATCGATATTCCACGCTAATTGCCAATCAAAGTAAAGCACCAATAAAAGAAGTAAAAACCAAAATTAGATTTCCCGCTTTCTTAGATCTTATCAGAAGTGATCCTCCCCACATGATATTAGATCCTCTCAACCCAGAAGAAGATGAGCAAAAGCAAGTAAGGATTCAGTTTGAAGAAATCACTCCAGAATCCCATCATCAAGTCAATATATTTTTATCTCCCTTGGATCTTGAAAGAGAAGGAGAAATTAGATCTTACGTGACTTTTGTAAATAATAAAGATTTTGTCCGCGCATTAGATTCAAAGCCAATCCTAATCATGTTAACTCCTCTTTCCATAGAAAAATGCATCGTCCCAAGCTCCCAAATCTCTCCATTCTCCAAATCACTTGAAAACGTAAGAGCCATTAAGAGTATCGGGGTTGGAATAAAAACTCAATTTGATCCCGACTTCTTTTTTTCCAAATTATGTCAAAACATACAAAATCAAAACTTTCAACTAATCACAATGAATAAGGAAAATCGAGTAGCATGGTATTTTGGCGTAGACCTAGTTTCAAGTGATGAAGTATTGATAATTGGACAAATAGTTCAAAACAAGATAGAATGGATCGCAATCGCTAAAAATCCACATCTCCTCATATCTCTTCTTTCCAAGGTTGCAAACGAATTCGCAAGTCAAATGTTAATCGATGGGATAATTGATTCAATAGACCAAATTCGCAATCTCGAATGTGAATATTGTGGAGCTCCGCTATCATACATGCCACAAAAGGGTGTCGCAATTACTTGCCTCCAGTGCAACAACTCACAAATTGTATGGAAGTAAATGTAATTCTAACTTAATACTTCTACAAACTCATATTGATAATCATGAAATGGGCTTTAAATCAACCTCCCATTAAACTTTAAAAGAATGTAGAATATAAAATATATCATGAGTGAACAGAAATTATTTTATGAATATTGGGCTAAAGCGGGACTTATTGCAGCAATTTTTATCCTCCTCTTGCTATTCTTAAATTCAAAAGCACCAATTGGGAGTTTCGAATGGTTGTATTGGCTTAGCTTACCCCTCTACATGATCCACCAATTCGAGGAATACGTGTATCCTGGAGGATTCAAAGAGGAGATGAACAAGATATTTCTTCGAGGAGAAAACACTCGCGAAGTTTTGACCGATAAAATGATTTTGATTATAAATATAGGGTTAATCTGGATACTAACACCGGTCTTAATTGTTTTAGGCAACATTTCAATCATATTTCCGGTGATACTAATGACTCTTGTTGCTTTTAACGGATTTGTTCATGTTATTGCAAGCATTCGATTCAGGCGATATAATCCAGGATTGATCGTCAGCTTAATAGTAAATATTCCACTAGGATTGTATGTATTAATAGGTTTGGGATTGACTGCCATGGCAAGTATTATTGAACTATTTTATGGAATTTTATTTGGGTCAATCCTTCACGTGTTATTATTTGTTGTTTTAGGAGTAAGATCCCGAAAAACCAATCGTGTCTCAACCTCTGAAATGTGAATTTAATCACCCAATTTCTCTTTCTTTCCTTAAGATATCAATCCGATCTTATTATATTTCGCTGGATTTAAAATATCTGGCGTTAAAAATAATTATTTTAAGAAATTTTTTTCGGTCTACTCAGTACGAAATATCCATTTTCAACACTTCACAATTTGATAAAAATTCATCTATCTCTTGATTTTTTTTCATAATTTATTATAAATAATATTTTCCTCAAATTATTGATCATTTGAGATTCAAATTTTGATAGAATTAAGAATTCGGTTAAAATACCCTAACTTACACCAGATTGATCCATTATATGGATCGGAATTTTGTCGTAAATTCTTTTCACTTTTTTTCTTCCAAATTTTCTGAAATTACCAAAATCTTTAAATATCGAAAAGATGTATAACTATATAACAAACTCTTAAAAAATAATTAATTTCAACAAAATATTATCTAAAAATATAATTGTGGAGGAAAACGATCAATATGGCTGAATATATAAGTTGGAGTCCTATTAGACGGTTAATGAAACACAATGGTGCAATAATCGTTGCTAGAGATGCAGTTGATGAATTAGTTGATTGGATGAGTCAATCTGCTGAAAAAATCACCAAAACCGCATTAGGACTAACCAAACATGCAAAAAGAAAGAAGATAACAAAGGACGACATTCTCTTAGCGATTAAATACTTCAAATAATCCAATGGGAGAATTTTTTTTTTAATTTTATTTTTATTGTTTATTATAAATTATTTTGTATACTAGTGAATACCTTTCATTTCATTTTTTTATTTTTTAGCTGCTAACGTTTTAAAATTCTGAGGGTTTAAGTCTGTTATTTCAAATTTTAATTTTTTTCTTTTAAACGCCGCAAATTTTAAAGAAATATTAAATATGGTAAAAAGATTTAAACTTGCTCTAAATGAACCAATTAATCAAATTTGAATTTTATCGACAGATTTTTTTCACTTCTTTCGTTTCAGATTATTTCAAGAAACAGTATCTTTAAATAAATGGTTGATCATAGCTTATATAACAACAAAATTATTAAAAATTATAATTGTGGAGGAAAATGATCAGTATGGCTGAATATATTAGTTGGAGTCCTATTAGACGGTTAATGAAACACAACGGTGCATTAATCGTAGCTCGAGATGCAGTTGATGAATTAGTTGATTGGATGAGTCAATCTGCTGAAAAAATCACCAAAACCGCATTAGGACTAACCAAACATGCAAAAAGAAAGAAGATAACAAAGGACGACATTCTCTTAGCGATTAAATACTTCAAATAATCCAATGGGAGAATTTTAATTTTTTTTTTTCTATTTTTATCTTGTAAATTATTTTTCTATTTTCTTATTTTTAATGAAATTTAGGTTTGAAATTTAAATACCCAAACGGAAGAAAGTAACAAAAAAACTATGTTCTGTCTATTAAAATATAGTTATATATTAGAAATAAGAAAGCAAAGTAACCGAGAAATAAGAATAGTTAACGATTCTACTACTTAAATATGCTAAATAAGGATTTTTCTATTAAACATAAAAAAAAAATTATTTGTAAAATTTTAAAGATCGAGTGATAATACTAAATATTATCAAATAAGTACATTAATCCAAACAAGGGGTCGCTAAAAATGGAAAATGATAAATTCATGATTAACAATGTAAATTTAGATGATATAATAGCAGGCATTAACCGTGAAGTAGATAATTTATCCCGATATAAGGATAAGGATGGTAAGGTAATTGTTCTTATTGCTGAAAAATTCTACTTTAGAATTGAATCTAATTTAGCGGTGACGATAATTATTGAACAGATTAACGAAAATCAATTTCAAGTTGTTATTGTTGTTGCTGGAGGTAAGTCTGGATTAGTAGGACTGTCATATGGTGCTGAAAAATCGATGTTAAAGAGAATAAAAAGCATATTTTTAAAAATATAAGTGATAAAAAGAGGTTTAAAAAAAAGGAACACAAAATGCATTCCAACTGAATAACTATATAGATCTTCCTCGAGGATTGACAACCTTATAATAATAATAAAGACCTTTAAATTCATTATTTTCTTCAATTGTTATAATTTTAAATTGATAATTTATATCGATCCGAGATAATGAGACAACCTATATTATATTTTATTGGGTTAATTTTCCTCCTAACAATTCCTTTAATTTCGGTAGGTTTAATTCATTTATCGAGAGCCATTATCACACCGAATGAAACTTTTTTTGAATTGGAAATCGGAGAAATTCCAAAGATCGAAAAAGATGATTGGAAACTTACAATTACTGGAGCTGTCGAGAATGAATTAATATTTAATTATGAAAATCTTACACAGATGGAATCTGTAAAATTAGTCGCAACTTTAGAATGTGTTGATGGACCTTTTGGTACGGCAGAATGGGAAGGAATACCTTTAGTGGATGTTCTAGAAATGGCTGGATTATTAATAACCGCAAAAGATTTATTATTTTATGCGGCTGATTCTTATTCTGACTCATTAAATATCATTGAAGCTTCAGCAGATAACATTCTTCTAGCATTTAAAATGAATGGAGTGGATTTACCTCCTGCTCATGGTTTTCCAATACGATTAGTCTGTCCGGATCATTATGGATATAAATGGGTTAAATGGATTGTTAAAATTGAGGCAGTAGAATATGATTATATTGGATTTTGGGAATCAAGGGGATGGAGTGATAATGCGATGCGAACAAATTTCACATTCTGGATAACACATGCATATCTATTTTGCTTTGCATTTATTTTGGGAGGCTTAGCTTACATTTCTGGCCAAAAATCCATTCCTCAATCTGATCGCTATAAAACACTCCCCGAATTTTTGAACAGACAGTTTCACTTAATTTTTTCTCTTTCATTTATCTCCTTTTCACTTATTTCTTTTATGTATTGGGTTTATATCACTATAATTCTTAAAGGGGGTGTTTTTTATTCAATTCACGGGATATTTGGATTGATAACGATTTCAATTCTCGTGCTGGGAGGAATTTCTGGTTTTTCAAAAAGAACAAGAATTCACTATTACCATCAAAGAATATCAAAGGTAGCTTGGTACTTGTTCTTTATTTCAATATTGATTGGATGGGTCATATCTGTAATGGGAACCCTCCGTATTAACCAGATCTTATTTCCTTGGCTCAATTAATTATTATTTGGAAATGGAAAAGCATTGTAGCTGATGAAAAAAGGAATATGAATTATTTTTTTGAATATGTGCGTAATTCTAATTCTAAATTATTATTCTGCGCATAGTTAGTCAACAAATCCCTCATTAAATTCGCTTTAGATTTAATGTTATTATGACCGATATCCTGCTCTTCCATTAATATTATGATTTTATTAATACAGTCGTTTAAGTCATCTAGTGATAATAAAGCTGTTGCAATACAGAAATTTTTTTTTGATCTTCCATCATTAAATGAATTTAGTAAAATCTCCAATATTTTAATTCTTGATTTTTGTTGTTCAATGAAATTTTTCATTCCATTTTGCTTGATATCATACAAATTTTGGAGACTTGCTTTATGAGTAACAAACGAATCAATTTTGTCCCAGTTATTTAATTTTTCACAAGGATATAAATTACAGTCAGCGCAGGTTTCAAAACCATAATTTTTTGTACAGCAAGTCAAAATAGAGCAAGAAGGGTGTTTGCTGGAAAAGTTGGGACCACCGCAACCGGGACATTTAGATGGTCCTTTTGTATAATATGTTGGGCATAATCCACAATCAATACCACAACAAGCTATTGTAGGAAACTTTTTTAACACAGTTTTTTTCATTTAATATGGATTAAGTAAATATCAAAAAAAAATCTATTTCTTCATGATAAAATTTTAATCTTAAGTAATATCAAATTAATTAAGTAAAGGAATAATCACCGAGTTGAAAGTTGTTGGTTGGATCAACATATAGTGTCGCAGAATTTAATACGATTATTACGATGTTAGGATGTTTATGTGCAACAGTCCAAGTATTCACTGGCGCATACGGTGCAATATATCGTAAAAAAATCTCGATGATTAAAACAAATGATATCTTATTTCGGTCTCATCGTGCTTTTGGTGGGTTTGCAACAACACTATATTTTCTTGGACTATTTGCGGGACTTACAGGATTTATAGGAGCCATCTTTTTTAACATTCCTCCCTTTGAAGGATCAGATCCGAGTTTTTTTATTCATGTATGGCCCAGTTTTGCGGTGATGGTTATAATTATATGGAAAACCTATATTTCCTATTTTAAAAAGCCTTCAGTCTATAGAAAAGGAAAATGGTTAGGTATCGCAACATTTATCGCGTGGGCATTTACGTGGATTACCTCCGCCTTTTCATATTATCTAAGAACTCTTCCATCTAACCCCCAACACGAACCTCCTACTTATCTCCTGCCAATTAACCTCATTTGGCTTCAAATACTAATCCCTTTTATGGTAGGAACGCTAATTAGCTACTTTGTTTTAAAGAATGCGAATAGAATTGAGAAGAAAAGACAAGAGAAACTTGAAATTAATATCTAATAAAAACCTGTAAATGATTAGTGAACATGAAAGAGATCTATCCGAATATTTTTCTCATTAGAGAAAGGGGGTCATTTGGAAACATCAAACCCACTATAAATATTTACATTATTGCTGGTAAAGATGGGTTGATTTTTGATGCTGGATTTGGAAATAAGGGAGCAATCAAGCATTTTATAAAAGAAGTGGAACTAGTAGCAAATTATTTTAAATCACGGGATCAAGAATTTTCAATCACCCGTGTCATTCCTAGTCACTGTCACCCGGATCATTTCTCTGGTTTAATGCAAATCAGAAAGAAAACCGGTGCAAAGATACTTCTAACTAAAAAAATGGCTGAGATTGTTAAAAATAAAAAGGGTTTTATGAAATCCTTCAGCGCTGATGGATATAATGATTATTTTATCTTAAAGAAAGGCTTGAGTAAGAGACTCCGGGATTTTTTTGAATTGGTTTTTATGCGTTTCTTATATAAGCGTATCTATGGACTCTCATACCTTAGCAAACCCGATGAACTTATCGAAGAAGATTGCACAATTGAAAGTAATGGTGAAGAATGGCACCTATTTCCTACACCCGGTCATGCCATTGATCACGTATCATTATATAATGAAAAAAAAGGCATTTTATTATCCGGAGATAACATCTTGAAATCCATAACTACTTGGCTTGGACCACCAAATTGTGATATTAAAGAATACGTGCATTCACTTGAAATCATTCATTCACTACCAAACCTCAAGGTAATATTACCCGCTCATGGTGATGTAATCGAAAATCCGAAAGAAAGAATTGAAGAAATCTTAAATCACCGAGAAGATAGAACACGTCAATTGATGCAAATTGTTCAGGAGCATTCAGAAATGGGAATTTCTCCTTCTGAAATTATTCAAATTATATATCCCAATGAAAAACGGATGTTGCGTGAGATAGCTCGGGGATGGGTATGCTTGACTCTAAAAATGTTAGAGAAGGATAATCAAGTGAGACGTATTGAAGAAGATAGAGTCATCAAATTTTTTCCTTCCGATAAAATATAATTAATGGCTTTAATTTATTTCTATAATTCAGATTAAATACATTTAAAGTTTTAAAAAAGGGGAAATTAATGAAAATTGCGTTTATAGGCGCTGGAAGCGTTGTATTTGGGCAGAATGTTCTTACAGATATCATCACGCATCCTCTTCTCACGCAAGATATAACAATTTGTTTGGAAGATATAGATCCTATTCGTTTGGATTTAATGTATCGTCTAATGATAAAATATAAAGAGTTATATCCAGAGAAACTGGAACATGTTCATTTTGAAAAGTCCACGGATTTGAAAACAGCAATAAAAGATGCAAAATATGTCATTTGTTCAATTCATGTTGGAGGATTGGAAGCGTATAAATTTGATTTGGATATTCCATTAAAATATGGAGTAACTCAATGTGTTGGTGACACTATTGGACCTGGTGGAGTGTTTCGGTTTCTTCGTGCATCTTCCGTGTTAAAGGAGATAGTTATTTTAATGCAAGAAGTAGGATATAATTGTGATAATGATGGCTTAAAACCTATTTTATTGAATTATGCCAATCCAATGGCGATGAATACTTGGTTTTGCAATACAATCGTGCCTGATTCGACAGTTGGACTCTGTCACGGAGTGCAGCATACTGCGGGGGTTTTACGTCAGTGGATTGGAGCTAAACCGGAAAATTTTACCTTTACTTGTTATGGAATCAATCACATGGCGTGGTTTCTCCAAATTTTGTATAAGGAACTCAAAGATCCGAATGCAGAATGGAAAAATGCGTATCCATTACTTTATCAAAAATACAGGGAAAATCCCGAGATGATTAAAAATGAACGCGTGCGATGGGATATGATGGAGGCGACAGGTTTCTTTATGACTGAAGAAACACGTCATCTTAGCGAATACGTTCCATATTATAGAAAAAGAGAAGAATTATTAGAAATGTATAAAACTCCGGGAGAAAAATACGGCATGTTAACGCATGGATTTACATATGATCTAGATAGTGCACAAGCTGGATTGCAAGAATCTAGTATAGAAAAAAAGATAAAAAGAAGTAAATTAAAATTAAAAAACAATCCCTCAGATGAATATATTTCACACATAATAGGATCAATGGAAACAAATCAGCCCTTTAAATTCCATGGAAATGTCATTAATAAAGATGGAGGGCTAATCACAAATTTACCGAAAAATTGCTGTGTTGAGGTACATACTTATGCCGATAATCGTGGAATTCATCCCCAAGGAGGTCTTGCATTACCGACTGTTTGTCAAGCGTTATGTAATTCAAACATCATGGTTCAAAAAGCTGCTGTAGAAGGAGCTCTTGAATTAGATAGAGAAAAAGTATATCATGCCGTTTTGCTTGATCCTAATACTGCAAGTGTGTGCTCACCAAAAGAAATCAGAGAAATGGTAGATGATCTGTTTGATGCTGAAAAACAATGGATCCCTCGGTTTGAAAGTTAAAAAACTTCTCTATAAGTAATGTTAAAAAAAAATAAAAAAAAGGTAATAATTTCTCCCTAAATCTTACCTTCCTCATTTAGATACTTTAAATAAGCTTTTTCTTTCTCAGCGTGAATTCTTTGGATCTCTCTCTTCTGTTCTTTCCATTTTGGACCACTTAAAGGGAAAAATGTAATAAAAAGAGCAGCAAGAAGAATAAAAATCGCAGGTATTATTGTAAAACCAATCATTATACCTAATTGAGCGAATGGCGTTTGAGTTGGTGCTTCATTATCAAAACCAAAGAATGCGATGATTGTCAAGAAAAGCCAAGGAGCAATTGATACAGCAGGCTTAGTTAATAACGCGTTGACACCAGAATAACTCGTTTCGCGACGCTTTTTCGTACGTATCTCATCGTAATCAATAACATCAGCTATCATTAATTGTCCGGTCATAAAATATCCTGAAAAACCAATTCCTAAAAGAATCAATCCGAGAATTGCAGTAGTAAAATCCCATCCTATGAAGAAGAATACAATGAAACTTAACCCTGTCATTAACAAGATCAGAAAGAATACTTTTTTTAAATCGTATTTACCCAAAATTTTGTTGTAGACAACAGTGAACGCAAAAATTACGACAAAAAAGATTAATAGCGGCAACATTGATAATATTCCCTCAGCCCTTAAAACGAAACCAATGTAATAGAATACGGAAGTTGTAAGAATGTATTGTGCAATCGTGAAACAGAAATTTGAAGCTTCAAAAATCAAAAAAGATTTATTTTTAAAAGTTTCAATCAAACTTTTCCAATACCCTAACGGTTCTTCAAGCTGTGTGTATTTATTTTCCTTTAGGAAATAACTACTAATAAACAAAATAATGCCACAGATTATGCCGATAATTACCATGGTTGTCAAGAAAACTTCAACAGGTGGAGAAGATTCACCTGTTAACAAGAGAGTAGGTAGTAAAAAAGTTATTAGAAGCGCTAAACCACTAAAGATTGAGCTGAAAACCATAATTCCTGCCCGAGATTTCGACGATATTGCCATTTCTGCTGGTAGAGAATACGTGATAAGACCAATTATGGTAAAGATCGTATCAAAAGCAAAAAGAATAATTAGAAAATTGAAAAACAGGGCTATCTCATTGTTGATATCAACGAGCGGAAACCAACAAAACAAAAACAATATCGAATAAACTGGCGCTCCAAATCGAATGTATGGAATTCTTCGTCCATATTTCTTTGATTTAGTTCGATCTTCCAAAAATCCAAATAATGGATCGTTTAATGAGTTCCATATGATAAATATTATCCAAGCTAAACCCACTAAATATCCGTTTAAACCTAATGTTATATTGTAATAATAGGTTATTGGTCCTAACCCTAAACCTGAAAGTATTCCACTGGCAAAAACAGCTCCTCCAAATGCTAATTTGGAGCGTGTTGGTACTTTTTCCTCAATTAATCTATTGTTTTGTTCAGTCATAATTATATATGATCATGTATTAAAACAAAAAAAATGTTATTTAATTCTCAACTTGATGATTTATATACTTTAATCCTTCTCGAGTTTAAAATTATCATTTAAATATTGAAAAAATATTTTCAGTTATAAATAAAGAAATCAAGAATTTAATCGTGTTAATAAATATTCTGATTTAATAGCACCGCTTGAATTTTAATAATTCTTTAGACTTATGGAATTTAAAAGCTACACCATGAAATAATATCTTGCACATGACATCTGATAAGGTAGAGTATTTTAACGGTGCTTTTTTAAAAGAGAACCGCTTACTCTATCGACAATATCAAGAAAATATCGTAAATCAATGTAATAATAAAAATTCATTAGTAGTTTTACCCACAGGACTAGGGAAAACGATAATCGCTATATTATTGATAAGGAAGGCACTTGAAAAATATCCCAAAGCACGTATCATCATCCTTGCTCCTACTAGACCATTAGTAACACAACATTTTAAATCTTGCTTAAGATTTTTAGCTGTTAATGAGGAAGCTGTAGTTTTTTTTACGGGTAAAATCAGCCCAGAACGAAGAATTGATTTGTTTTTATCTTCACAAATCATCATTTCCACTCCGCAAGTAATAAAAAACGATGTAGAGAGGGGAAGATATAGTCTAGAACATGTATCCTTATTGATATTCGATGAAGCTCATCGAACGAAAGGAAATTATGCTTATAATTACCTTGCTCCTGAATATATCAATACTTGTCAAGATCCTTTAATTCTGGGATTGACTGCTTCACCAGGAAAAGATTATTGTCATATTCAACAATTATGTGACAATCTGTTCATTGAAAAGGTTGTGTTTAAAACATATTCTAATGAGGATGTAATGAAATATACATACGACATCGATACATTCCTTGAATACGTTGATCTACCCCTAAAATTTCTTGAACTTAGCGCAGTATGGTATAATTTATTTGAAAATTATCTTAAATTCTTCATCGAGCGGAAATTAATTCCTCCAAATAAACCATATTATTCAAAACTTGAATTTTTAGCAATATCAAGAGACATAACAATTTCTTTAAAATATGAAAATGGTAATACGTTTGAAATGAGTGAGGAAGAGTATCTTGAAGCATTATACTATAAATCACCAAAAATCATCGATATTGTGAAAGAAAATGACTTGAATATTCAAAGTATTTTTTCATATTGCTCTAGTTGCATTTCATTACTTCATGGAAAAGATTTAGTAGAAACTCAGAATATTTCTCTTTTCAAATCATTTTTAGATCGTTTAAATTGGAAAGCTGAGCAAGAAATTCTCTCGGCAAAAAGGATCATAAACTCGGAACATTGCAAATTTATCGTAGAGAAATTAAATCAAGACGAAAATGAATTTCTTCATCATCCTAAAATCGATAAGGTTATTTCAATTGTAGATGAGGAACATGGAGAATACAAAAATGATAGGATAATAATTTTTACTCAATATCGAGAAATGGCTGAGAAACTTAAACACATATTGAATGAAAGATTTAAAGGAGAATTAATAGTTGAAAAATTTATCGGTCAATCTACCAAAACAGAAGATTATGGATTTTCTCAAAATAAACAAATGGATATAATCGATCAGTTTCGAGAGGGATTAATAAATGTATTAGTTGCAACTAGTGTGGCAGAAGAAGGTCTTGACATTCCAAATATAGACGCAATAATTTTTTATGAACCTGTTCCATCAGAAATCAGATTAATACAGAGGAGAGGACGTACTGGCAGGCATTCACCAGGAAGATGCTACATCATGCTCACTCGGAGTACAGTTGATATTCCATATTATGGAGTAGCATTACGCAAAGAGAGTACCATGAATAGAATATTGTTAGATCCCGAACAACTAGAACTTTGGACAGATCTCAAGAGAGAACCTATTGATTTCAATAAATCCTTAACAAAGAGTAATAAGTTTTTTTCTCTAACAAACTATAAGGAGAGAAGAGAAAAAGAAAAAGCAACTTTAACGGATAAAACCATAGAGGATATTATTAATGAAATAGATGAATTTGAAAGGAGTGATTTGTATAGAAAATATAAGCAATTTGGAGTAACATTTTATTCAGATCTCGTTAAATTAGATAGAACCAAGCTAAAAAAAAAAGTATCAAATTTGAAAGGAAATAAGACAGATATGCAAGTTAAAAGCAAAAGTAAGAACTATCTTAACAAGAATTTGAAAACTCTTGTAAATTTAGCTAAGATTTATAATATAAAAGGGAAAATTAACTATTCTGAATTTCAAGAATTAGCTAAAGAAGAGGAAATTACAGAACAAAAATTTCATACTCATTTTTATCAAGCTTGTAAGCTAGGATATATTAAGAAAGAGAAGGATCAAGTTGTATTTTTAATGGAATGTGACTAAGAATAAAAAATACTACAATTTATCCTCCTTCCTCTTTTTAAAAAGGATATAGATGAGTAAAATGCCTATAAAGAATCCAGAAATGAGTATCGTGATTGGATTTTGGCCTGAGAGCATAAATATATAATAAACCACAGCAAGCAATGGGGAAAAAATTGCAAAAACACTCCCATATTGACTACCAAACACTTTTAAACGCTTAATTATTCTATGGATGCGAAAATTCATCTTGGTCATGACTTCAAGTTCTTTTTCATCCAATTCTTTTAGAGTTTCGGGATCTTCATAATAAATACCTAAAAGAGGATCATATTTACCCGATAATTGATCCCCACTAATTAATGATATTAGATGCTTCTGAATTACTTGTTTTTTTATCTTTAACTCATTTTGAAGGAAATTCAATGTTAAAACTTGATGAGCCATTGCTTTTATTGCCATTTGAACATATGCTTTGAGAATTTGCTCCTCAGATGATTTTACCTTTTCAATTAATATATCTTGGAACTCATTAATGAAGATTTCAAAATCCCTTATTATATGCTTATTTTTCGTTTCAAAATTATTTGATAACCTGTCAAATTCCCTTACTATGTTTTTGATCTTTTTATGACTTTCTTTAATTTCAGATTCGATATCTTTCTCTCTCAATTTTATCTTGCTATAAGCCTTTTTGAATTGTTCCGTTTCAATATAATCCTCAACTCTTGCTAATAACATTCCTAATAATTGGCTTAAATGAATTTTAGTCTTATTCATCGCTCCTGACAATTCAGTACGATACGATTCAAATTTAATCATTTCAATTCCTTCTTGGATTTTTAAAATCTTTTTATCATACAATGATTTAAATTCGATTTTTTTCTTAACATTATATTCCCTTATTTCAGTTTCAAATTTCTGTATTTCAGATGATTTGTTTAGAATGCTTTGTAAGGTTCGTTCAATTTTTACGTGTACATTTTTATTATATTCTTCAAATTTCAACGTCTTATTCTTTAGGAATTCAACTGTTTTAATATAAGATTCTTTTTTTTCCGATTCCTCAAAAAAATTAGAAAAATTTTTATCTAGATTAAACTTGAGAGATTCATATTCGCGATCAATAAATTTTTTCATATCAACGAAAGATTTTAAGTTTTCTTCAATATTTGATATACTTTGTTTATATACCTCAATAATCTCTGCTAATCGCTTTTTTGTGTTGATATTTTCCATTCTTTCTTTATCTAACATCAATTCATTAACTTTAATCTCATATTCCTTATTGAATTTCACATCAAAATTCCTTAAGTCATCAATTCTATTTTGTATTTCAAAAATATTTACACCAAGCGTTTTATTTTTCATGCAAGACTCATATAATGCTAAGAATTTTCCGATAGTCTCTTGAACTTGTTTTAAAAGTTTATTCTCTACAAAATTTGTAAGTTCTTTATTTTTATAATAATCCCTTGTATGCACTAATAATTCTTTTTTATCTTCAAAAAGTTCCCCTTGTACTTTAGAAATTTCTATAAGATCTTTAATCCGAGGTATAAGAGCCTTACATTTAAGGTTTAAATTATCTGCTAATCTCTTAATATCTATTTTATCAGAGCTGGCTTCTTTTGTAAGTAAAATTATCTCATCCGATATTATCTCATTTGTATATTCTTCTTTTAATTTAGTTATTTCATTAGTTAAATATTCCTTGAATTGATTCCATTGAATAATTGTTATTGAGTTCTCATCAAAATCATTGATAAGATTTAGAAGAGTTCCAAGTTTTTTTTTAAACTTTTTATCTGTATTATCAAAATCAGAAGATATATTATCAAATCCATCTAACACATCTGAGATTTTCTTTTTTTTCATCTGATCTAATGTCATTTTATATGTTTCTAATCTAGATTTATACTCTTGCATTTCTGTGATGACAAAATTATCCAAGTTCTCAAGTTTGATACGGTTGCGTTCTTCCATGACTTTATTTTTAATGGTTTGTCCTTGTTTTGCTATTAGTTCTATAATATTTTCATCCGCTCTCTCTAAACTCTCTTGAAGGTGTTTGTATAGAGCAAAAAGTTTCTGCTTATTTTTGATTTCATTTTTAAGATTCATTCCAATCGTTTTTAGCTCTACTCTTTTTTGTGCGAGAAGCAAATCCGCTTGTTGTTTAATTATATCAAAAGCTTCCTTAAACTGATTGTTTTTAACTAAATTAGCCGCATCATCTTCAATTTGTTGAATTCCAAATTGAATTTCCTTTACAACTTCTTTAATTAAAAATTGATTTTCATTAAAAAACTGGAAACCTGTAGTATAATATGTAAATTGAGAATCGAATTCGGTCTTAATTTTAATCCAATTATCTATTACTTTTTTATGTTTGTTTACAATTTTCTTATCTTTTGAAGAAATTTGTTGAGAGATTTTATAGATTATTTGGTCGTATTTATTGACATTTTGAGATAGTTTACTCAAATGGGTTGTAATTAGATTGAATTTTTCATCATCATATCCCTCCTCGAAAAGTTCTGGGATACTCATTCGAAATGAATTTATATCCCTATTGATATAATCATGTAGTTCAAAAATTTTATCCTCCAAATTTTCTAATAGGACGGTAAAATTCCTTAATTCTACTTTTACTTGAATTTTTTCCAAAAGATATTTTTCGATTTCTATGAGTCGTTTTTGAAGGGCAGAATAGAGTTTATTCCATACTAAGATTTCATTTTTTAATGCGGCTTGAACATTAATATATACTAAATCTTCATTAAATGAATTTTCAATATTTTCATTTAGAAAATCGGCTTCCATCAAAGCATTCCGTAATAAAAACTTTAATCTCTCTTTTGCATAGTTAATTTCATCGATTAGAAGATAAGATTCTATTTCATCTTTTATTTGTATTGTAGCATTTTTCAAATTTAGAGTCATGTTAAAAATGTCGTTCTTAATTTCCTCTAATCTAACCTTTTCTTCAAAAATTCGTTCAGTATTAATTTCTGTATTTGCAATGATAATTTTATCCAAGAACAATTCTAAAAAGAAATAATATTTTGTTTTAAGGGAGAATCCTCTTTTAGTTCGGATATTTCCCTTAAAAAATTTTTTCTCCATCATTTTATTAATTAGAGGGAAAATTTCTTCCCTTAATTTTAAAGAAGCATGAGGAAATTTACTTTTTTGTTTTTTGAGAATTTCTGTTAATGAAATTATGCTTTTCTCTCCTAATTGAGTATAAAATTCCTCCAAGAAGAACGCTTTTTTTTCATCAATCTCTGATATGAAGGATTTAAATTCTTTCTTATTGTCAATAATTTTCAGATTAAACGAATAGCTAAGATTAATGTATAAAACAATTTCATCAATCCCATGAAAAAGAGCGAAACTTTTCTCAATCTGATGTATATCAATATACTTGTTCCTTTCGAGTTCCCTAAATAAAACGCGTTCAATATATTCGATAAATTTCTTCCAGATCAAGCCTAGTAAAATTATTAATCTTGATAAATTAGATAATTGCTCTATATTGATGATGAGATTATTCGGATCTAAAATTTGATTCAATTTTTGGTTAATGAATGAATAAATACCAACAGGATTATAATCCATTAACCATGAATAGCTTTCTAACACGTTGACAATCCAAAAAGTATCATCAAGATCATTATCAACATCATTAAAACCAAAGCCACCATTATTCTTTTGATTTTGAAGAAGAAATTGAATCTCCTTATCTTTTATATCAGATTCAAGGTCTAAATATTTCATATCAAGTAATTTAAAAACAATTGAGGAATTTTTATGCCTATCAGATAAATAATTTCGGAATTGCTCTTTATACACCCTCACATCGATTCCGAGCATTATGAACATTTCGAGAACAAAATACAATGTCTTTGCCGAAAGTGGCATTTTCCTGATGCTGCACTCTTTTTCAAGACAATGATAGAATTTATCTTGTTTCTTATGGTCAAACACGAAGTTCTTGATTTTTCTCAAGAAATCCGATTCTCCTGTCTCGGAAATTAATTTCTCTTTTAATAATCCTAGGAGATTTAAACAAGATATCGCATAGTATGTTGACCACACATCGGGCAACATTTCTGAACTCGGTTTCGCCTTAAATCCAATTTGATCTTTTTCCAGGATCTCAAATTCACATTTTTTGATAAAATTATAAAATTCTTCTTTTTGATCATCTTGCGGTTCTTTTAAAAATTTCCTTCCTAATAAAAACCAATATAAATACTCTAAATTTAGATCTTGCTCTTGAATCAGAAGTTTCTGAAAATTACGATATAATTCTTTAATTTTATCGTATTCCTTAAGATAAAAACTTCTGATCTTCCGATTTTGAATTAGAACATATGATTTATATGGTTCTTTTTTAAACTCCGTTATGTATGGATACGCTGCTTTATCTTCCATAGTTGTCAAAAAACGAAACCCATGAGATGTTTTTAATATTAATGAAAATTTAAGCATATATTTTTTATCATTAGGTAATAAGAAAGTATTTGTAAATTAATTCTGTAATGCTAAAAATAGATAGATAAAAAAAATGGGTTAGAGTGGAGGATCGCTATTGAAACTCCAAGTAATATTTATGCCCATGTTATCGAACATCAATGGCATTTGAGAAATCAATAATGGAACACCACGATTGAATGGAATGAAATTTATCGCAAAGGTGAAAGTATTATTGATCGTTTGATTTTGATCAAGCTGTTCCCAAAATTGGTGAAAAAACCAAGAACCCGCAAATCCATCACCATTCTTGTTATTTATCCAATACCAAGAAAAAACGTTAGAGGAGGCTGTTACAAAAAGGCAATCAGGGATATCATACCAGCTTGCTCCGATATTCGCGTTTTGGTTCAAAAAATTTCCATTAAAGCAACAATCTAGATTGATTATCATGCGGCGATAGTTAACATTCTTGACTAAATCATAAAATTCGAACTCCGTGATCTTTCATGAATATGATTAACTGATCATTTTGCGTGATTTGAAAATCATTAAAAATAGAAATAAAAAAATAAGAATTAATTAAAATTCTGGTTTTTCAATAATATCCAAGAGATTGTACTTCGAAATCATTTCGAGAACACCCATGACAATCATTCCATGATGGTATTGCTCATTTGCATCTGTTAAATTACGCCAGCAAAATGGGCATTCGGTTGTCAAAATATCGGCATTTACGGCGTTTGCTTCATCACATCGCAAGCTGGCAGTTCTAAGTGAAAATTCTGGATAACCCGCTCTCACACCACCACCTGCTCCACAGCACATGCTATTTAATTTGATCCGGTACATTTCAACGAATTTAATGCCAACGTCTTCCTCAAGCTTTTTGAGAATTACACGTGGGATTTCAAACCATTCTTCAATCTTCTGGTTGATCAAGCGCATATCAAACATGAGATTCTTGGATTCCTTGATCATTTCTTGTTCCATATCGATCGCAAAGTGACGGCCGGTATGGCAGGGGTCATGGTACGTAACGACTTTTCCCTTGAGTTCCTTGTTAGGTTTAAATTTGATCTCGCCTTTAAACTCCTTAATTTTTGAGTATTCTGCTTCTAAGCGCTTGATCTGACCTTCTATTCGTTTATCAGGTTTATCTTTCAGCTTTTTCTTGAGGGCGTCAATTTCAGCAGGTATTTCTCTTTTCTTCTTTGGAATTGAAATCAAGCTTGAGATTAACTCAAAAGCATGCTGCGTTTTAAATGGGAGTTTTTCACCCGCAGGCATCCATTTTGGATAATCTATGGTAAAAGTCCTGTAACATCCTGCACAGGAGAAATACACTTTTTCTAAATGCTTGAAATTTTCAAGATTTTTGTTCATTAGCTCTTGTGCTGTATCAACTGCGCCGACTCTGAAAAATGGACTACCACAACAAACTTCTTCTTCAATTAACGTAAAATTCATTCCTAATTGATCAAAAAGTTTAGCTGTTGCTATCGCTACTTCAACTTGTCGATAACTGGCAGTACATCCAACATAATATCCGATCTTTGCCTCCTTATTATTCACGTACTTCCCTAAGCCCGCATCTTTAGCCCATTTGAATCGTTCATCTGCTTTCCCGCCGTATGGGTTATTGAGTTCCTTTACTAACCTATCTACTAATTGATGTTTATCTATCATTGGAACTCCTGCCTCTACCAAAGCAGCCCTCAAAGCTTCTATGATGTCAACGGTGGGAATCTTATTTTCACATTGGGCAGAACATTGTCCGCAAGTAATGCAAGGCATGATAACGTCTCTAACTTCCTCGGTAAACTCTAAATCTCCAGAGAGGATTGAACGTGCAATCCATACTTTTCCTGCATTCCAGAAAGCTTCCCAACCATATTCTATTCCTGCAGGGCATGAATCCACCATTCCTTCATAAAGGATTGATTTTCCGGTCTTTCCAGTATGTTCACCAATACCCTTTCTACTTGGCTCTCCTGAATAAGCGAATCGACATGCTTTGCAATGAATGCACTTATATATTTCTGGCTTTAATTCTTCTAATCTTTCCATTCCTGTTTTTGCCATTTTTTTTACCTCCTTTGGTTATGGAAGACCGAGTCTTCCAGGGTGACAAATTCCATTTGGATCTACGAGTTTTTTAAATGCCCGTAAATATTTCCAATACATTCCAGCTTGATAATAAGCTTGTACGTGGATATAAGGGTCTGGTCTGTAATTTAACCAACCTTGCTTTAGTCCATATTCAGTAGTTTCGAGATTTAATGCTTGAACGCGCTCAAAATCTTCCGGTTTAGTACTATCGAAGCACACAATGGGCATGCATATTGCCTGACGACATCTCTCTATGCTAGCAATCCACATGACTGGTGGGAATCCATGCTTTTCCATCGCAGTATTATACATCTCCGCGAAGTGAGCACATTCGTTCCATGGAGTATACCACGTGATAAATAAGAATCCTGCTTCCCACATTGAATAAGGAACCGCAATTTTATTTGGTTTCTTAAGCCTGCTCGCTATCTGTTTTGGATGGAGTACCCACGGTTTCATGGCATCGCCATCTTTCGCTCTATTTGCTTTAAAATCTTCTGCCATTTTATTAATCTTGTTAGTGACAAAGTCCAATTCTTCCTGACTCTGGGCCCAACATTCCCAATTCATCCACCATTCTGGAATACCCTGTTCTTTAAAGAATGAATAATCCTGTGGTATTTTATCTTTAGGCCATCTGGTCATAATAAGAGGATAATTCCCTCCCTGAACCATTACTGTATTATGTGCTATACCAAATTCTTGCATGCCGACTTCAAGCGTCAAATCTTGCATATCTTGAGGGTTGCTCATGCCCCAAGCGATTACTGTTTTGAATTTAGGATGTGGATAAATCTTAACAGCTGCTTTAGTGACCACGCCCATTGTACCTTGAGATCCCATCAAATAACTCCACATATCTGGTCCCAAACCATATTTGTAGAAAGGTTTCGCAAATGGGAGCGCCCAAGATCCAGTTCGGACTACGTCTCCATTAGGGAACACGATTTCACCAGCCATGAAATTATCACCTTGAGGACCGACACTGGATGTATAAAGTGAGAATCCACGATCGATGGCATCTCCCATTACGGTTGCTGCAGGAGGTGCCCCATCAGCGATAGGAGGTGCCCAGTCAGGATGATATTTCTCCATATAAGCCCAAAGTGATCCATTGGTTACACCAGGTTCAATTATAGCGTATCGGTTTTTTTCATCGATTTCAATGATTCTATCCATGCGCCCTAAGTCAAGAAGGACGCCCCCAGGTTTAACCGTGGGACACGCAAATCCGCCAGATAATCCTCCAGATAAAGGACTGACAGCTATTTTTTCTTGAGAGCAGTATATCAGAATCTTTCGGATTTCTTCAACATATTTTGGTCGCACGACGATATCCGGAATTTGAGACTCTAAGCCCATGACGGCTTTTGTCAAGTATGAAGCCATAATGGCTTTATTGTTAGAAGCATATTCTTTTCCGACAATACCGATCATTGCTTCAAGATCTTTTTCTGTAGGTAATTTATAGCTCATTTTATCTAACCTTTTAGCTAATCTTAATAGTTTTGAATTTTTTACATGTTAATGTATTGAATTGCTAAATTAATGACTAAATTTTAAATTTTCTTTGTCAAAAAATAGTAGTATTATTATTGTCATTTATAATTCTAATGTAGATGACATTTATATAAGATCATTTATGAGAAATACTGCTAAGTGATTAAATTGAGCTTGAGAATCGAAGTATTCGATCTTTTTAAGAATTTTGTACTATTTTATGAATTTCCTCATGCAATTTATTAATACTGAATGGTTTTTCAATGAATTGAACCGCTCCTATCGATAAAGCTTCATTTTTAACGGATTTATCAGCACTGATGAAGATAATTTTAGTTTGTGAACTTTTTTCAAGAATTTCTTTTGTTGTGTCAATTCCATTTTTTATGGGCATTCTATGATCCATTAATATAACATCGGGTTTTTGTTTTAAAGATATAAAAAAATCGATCGCTTCCTTTCCATTGTTAGCCTTGCCCAAAATCTCAAATCCAAATACTTTTAACATCATTTCATAAAGATGTTGTAAGGATATGTCATCTTCAACAATTAACACGGAAGTCATGCTGCTATACCTCGAATACTAATATTACCCTTATACTCAACGAAACGTATCTGAAACGTTAAAAATCTCTTCCTAGGAAATGGACATTAACGACTCTAATCCATTCTTTAAATTATAACAGTCATCATGTGATAGATGACATTTATTTTTTGTTATACTATTAATATAATTTTCCTATTTAGGTATGATCATAAATTGTAATAAGATGGGAATTTTTTTAGAGATGTGAGCATGGTGGATTTCTTGACTCGTGGATAATCTTTTTGATGTGGAATTCAAATGTTTCCTAGATTGAGAAAAAGAGAGGAAAAATAATAGGCTATTTTTTTAGAAATTTCTTTGAAGAGTAGCGCGTTCCTAAGAACAGGAAAAATAATGAAA
>CAZOYD010000029.1:0-39773 GCA_964583985.1 uncultured archaeon | reverse complement strand
TTAGATCATCAATAATCTTCAAATGTGGATTGTTAATCTTTCATAAAGATCTCAAGCTTACGGAACGAATCTCTTAAAAAATTAGAAAATCTCTCTAATAGTATATATTTAATCAGGTATTTCTTTAGTTCCTTCCCAAAAAATATAAGCTTTTGGTAAAGTCGTTATCCTTTTTAGCTTAAATACAATCAATGCGCAAATATTAATAGCTATTATATTCATGAGCAATAGGATAAAACTTCCCAAAGAAAGCTGGGGATCATTATACATGATAGCAAGACCTATATTCACAACAGGAGGCATTAATGCAACGGCAATGGCTACTCCAATTAATGAAGTTTTGATACTTCCAGTGATTCCAATTCCGACAGCAATACCCGCACAGATTGCTACAATTAAATCAAATAAATTAGGATATCCTCTCCCAACCATTTGTGCCGTAATAGTTGGAGGTGTTAGAAAGACCAACCCTAATACACCTATTAGCATACCAGTACCAATTGAAATAAGTAAACCTAAAATCTGTTCTAAAAATCCAATCTTTACCATTTTGAATTCCTTAATTGCTATCCCGAAAGAAACTCCCAAAATCGGACTCATTAACGGAGATAAAATCATAGAAGCGATAAGTATAATTCCAGAATTTAAGATTAATCCTACTCCGGCAACTAACGCGGATAAAAATACAAAGACAAAAAAATCAGGACTGAATGTCGAAGTGTCTTCTAAATTTTTCTTAATCTCCTCAATTGTAACTCTTTGCGTTAGAATCTTTTTTTCCTGTTCTTCTTCATTTAAAGTGATTTCTGGAATTGATGCCTTAAGTGATAAAATATCAATTATTCCATGAATTGTTCCGACTCCATTCTTATTTAGATTCTTAACTATTTCTGGTACCATCATTCTATTACTTCTAATTATAATGAGTGAATTATCTACTCCTTTTATTAATATAATATTTTTGATTTTTAACTCATTTTTCAATACATCTAATATCGTTTGGATATAATTTTCGGGGTCATTAGGTAATGTTATTTGAATCTGACTAATTTTCTATCACTTCTTTTTTTATTTAATAAGTTTATTCAAATATAATTCATCCAATTCCGTTATTATAAATTTCGTTTATTTATCATTAATTATACTAGAAAAGCAAGTAGAAAAAGTAAAATCATGAATCTGATATGCTACTGAATAAGATCCGAATGTTCTATACTCAATGCTTTATTTATGTTTTTAAATAATCTCTCCAATGTAAATGGTTTATCTTTAAAACTGGTAGCTCCTATAGATAAAGCTATCTGTTTAATTGTCTTATCAGCACTTGCAAATATGATTTTTGGTTTCGTCTCATTAGAATTTGCCAATATCTCCTTTGTAGCTTCGATACCATTCTTAACGGGCATTCTATGATCCATTAAAATAATGTCAGGCTTGTTTTTGAAATTTTTATAAAGGTTTACAGCTTCTTCACCATCTTTCGCCGAACCAATCACATTATACCCTTTTAAAATTAAAGCTTTCTCATATAATAAACGTAAAGAATGATCATCTTCTACAATTAGGATATTTACCATTTTGTTCCCACGGTTTTTAAACGTGAATTTATATTATTTAATTTTTATGGCGCACAACTAAATTTAACAATAACGTAAAAAAATCAAATCCATTCAACTCCAAAATATAATATAATAAATCCCTTTTTTAATTGTTTTGTTCTTTTCGATTTAAATTGGCATAATTACCTAAAAAATATAGAAAAGAAGTTTTCACCTCAATCTTAATTATAGTATATTTATATTAGTTTGATTATTCATAATATTAGTTTTGAATTTAGAGTGCTTTATTAAAATGAGAATCAGAATTACAACTCCTTGTCGGATTCATCTTTCCTTAATTGATGAAAATGGGTATACGGGAAGAGTTGATGGAGGAATTGGACTTATGTTAAATCGTCCAAATGTTGTATTTGAAGCCTCGAATAATGCTCAAGAATTTAAGATTGAAGCTCATAAATATTATCGTGAATCAATAGAAGTTATTAATGAAAAAGCTTCTAAAATTTTCAAAGCATTTAATGTAAATAATAAAAATTTTCATTTTCATTTGAAACAATACTATCCCTCTCACGTAGGCCTTGGGTCGAAAACCCAATTATCTTTAGCAATCGCCACTGCAATAACAAAATTGAAAAATTTATCAGATCTATCCTTGAGTGATCTAACTAAATTAGTTGAGAGAGGCGGTACTTCCGGTATTGGATGGCGAGGTTTTGAAGAGGGAGGATTTATATTAGATGCGGGACATGATTTCGGTAAGGGAAAAGAAAAAGAAACATTTCTCCCTTCTTCGGCATCAGTAAATGCCGATCCCGCAATCACCCTATTGAGATACCCTATTCCAAAAAATTGGAGTTTTTTATTAGTCATACCAAATGTAAAAAAGGGAGCTTATGGAGATGAAGAAATTAGCATATTCCAATCTCATGCTCCCATTCCTAAGGAGGAAGTAAACGAAGTTTCACATCAAATTTTAATGAAATTAATACCTGGTTTGATAAAAAATAATCTTGATTGTTTTGGAGAAGGCTTAAAGCGTATTCAAAATATAGGATTTAAAAAAGTTGAAATTAGTTTACAACATCAAATCGTCAAGGACTTATTAAAATTTTTCGATGATTATGGCTTAAAAGCTTATGGGATGTCATCTTTTGGTCCAAGTGTTATAGGAATTACAGAAAATGAAGATACTACTGCAAGTTTACTGAAGGAAGTGCAAAAAAGATTAAAAAATATTGGGGGCCATATTTATATTTGTAAACCAAACAATACTGGAGCTAAAATCGAATTTTTGGATGATAAAGAATGAAAGATCATGATGAAAGTGAATATTTTTCTCCCGATTTAAGTGATAGAGAGCGAGCTACTTTTGAAATTGGTATCAAATTAGGAGCACTATATCATTTATTAAGTGGTGTTCCAATTTCTTCTGATCAGAAAATAATAGAATCAATTGAAAAAGGATTCGAGGCTTCAATAACTTGTCAACCGTATGTAAAATCAGTGAAATTAAATATTATAAAAGATAAAATTGTGGGAGATAAATCTACAGAGCTTGATTATGATGAGATAAGTGGTGAAAAAATTAAAGTTACTGTAATTATTGAATATAAATCGATTCGAGTAGTGGCTAAAATTGAATGGATTGAAAAATTACAATATCCATTAATGTTTATAGAAAAAATCGAAGAATTGTAAGAATGCTATAACGATTTAATATACTCTTTTACACTATCCAATGCTCTTAAAACACTCAAATTTCTTCCAAATTTCGAGATCATATCAAAATACTTATGAATTTGAGCTTCAATTTTTAAATATACTGCATTATCGTCATTTTCTTTAGCAATCTTCAATCTGGTCGCAAGGATGATACATTCCAATGCAAGATTCTCTGCTCTATTGTATAATTTGAATGATTCTCTTAATTTGGTAGAATGAACTATTTGTAATTCAAATTCGGTCAAATCTATATTCCCAAAATTATCTTGTTTCACAATTTGAGTTTCTTTCACTACATTACAGATTAATACCATCCAAGCTTGCCTTAAATAGGGGATTTTAAAGCTGTTTCCTTTATGATGGTAACTGTAATAGAAATAATCTTCAATGGGAATACCACTAAAATCCACTTTAAATTCTTTTAAGGAAGTTTGGGCAAAAAGAGCCACATCATCAATGAAATTGAGAGATAATACTCTAAATTCTTTTATATTTTTATGAGTTTGAGTATTATGATATGGGTGTATTTTGATCGATTTATCATTAAGTATTCTTATGCCCATAGAAGCAGTATTTGGATATATAATTTCATCCTTTTTTGAAATAGTGCATGCCAGAACCTCATAGAGACAATCTTGTTCTAAATTATAATCTTGAAGATTGACCATCTTCTATTCATCAATTAAAAATATTATTTTTAATATAAATAAAATGGATTATTACAATTTCATAATTAGCAAAAATAGAAATTAATTATTTCAATAGTTTACATTCGATATTTTTTTTAAAAAAGATGGCACCTCTAACCGTTATTGGCGTAGATCCTGGATCATTGAGTTGGGATTTCTTTGGTTTGAATGGAAAGGAAATTATTTTAGATGCTTCAATCCCATCAAAAGAGATAATAAATAGTCCTGAAAAAGCAATAACAATAATAAAAACAATTGAAAAAATTGACTTAATCGTAGCTCCAAGCGGTTTTGGACTTCCGTTAAAAAAAGTTAATGAATTAACAGAAGAGGATCTGTTTTTAACTTCATTGAAGTCTAATTTAGAAGAAAAAAGTCAGCTGCTTGGATTAAGTAAAGTCTTAAAATTATTTCAAAAAGAAAATTTACCCGGAGTTATAGTTCCAGGAGTTAAACACTTACCTACTATTCCAAGATACAGAAAAGTAAATAAAATTGATATGGGAACTGCTGATAAACTCTGTACGGCAGTAACAGGCATAAGAGATCAGATTGAAAGATTAAATTTCAGCCCAATAAACGCGAATTTTATAATGGTGGAAATTGGTCATGGTTTTACAGCAGTATTAGCAATAGAAAATGGACAAATTATAGATGGGATAGGTGGTTCAAATATTATGGGATTTAGAGCTTGTGGCAGCCTTGATGGTGAATTAGCATATCTTATTAAAGATATAAGAAAAAAAGATATCTATCGGGGTGGGGTCTCATTTATTGCTGGTTACGAGGATTTAAGCCTGGAAGAAATAACATTACTAGCACAAAAGGATGAAAGAACTAAGATGGCTCTAAATGCTTATTTTTCAAGCGTTAATAAAGCAGTATATGGAATTACATCATCTTTTTCAGAGAAAGATAAAATTAAAGAAATATTATTAGCTGGTCGAGGAGCAGAAGTAATACCTATTAAAGAAACAATTATTTCTGATTTAAAAGAAATTGCTCCAGTAAGATTAATGAAATCCTACAGCCATCTCTCTAAACGCGCTGCACAAGGGGCGGCATTTATTGCTAATGGGTTATTAAAAGGTGAATTTGAACCAATTGTATCGAATCTAAAAATTACCGAATCATCGGGATCGATTTTAGACGACATATTTATTCCATTTGATAGAAATAACGTATTGAGTGATATAAATTAATATACTCATAATAACTGGACAAGAAAGTTTTCCAATTATTTTAGAGATTGTGAGTTCGATTAAAAAGCATCAAATCTCGGTGGAAAAAGCTCCTATTTCTATTTCAGCTTTTCTTACTCAACAAATTACAAGAAATATATTAGCAAAACTTAATCTTTCAGATTATGATCTAATTTTATTACCTGGATTTGTCCAATGGGATTCATCGGGAATAGAACAAGAATTTTCCATTGATATCAAGAAAGGACCTGAATTTGCTTCTGATTTGCCAGTAATATTAAACAATTTAGATAATCTAATGCTTTCAAATACAGTCCCTGCTAACAGAATAATTGAAATTTCTGGGGAAGTAAAATTAAAACAAATAATTGATGAGAAATATAAAAATGCTAAAGAAAATCTTGGTTTTAACACATATTACATAAATTCAAAAAGATCTGATCTTATTATTGGGCAAGGACTTCCACCTCCCATTATTGCCGAAATCGTAAATTGTACGAAAAAGAATGATGATGAAATTCTTAAAAAAGTGAAACATTATATCAATTCGGGTGCGGATATAATTGATATCGGATGCATCGCGAATAAACCCGATCCAACCAGAATTAAAGAAATCATTCAACTCATCAGGAGGAATCATGATGTTCTTATTAGCATTGATTCTATGGCTTCTGATGAAATTTTTTCTGCGATTGATAATGACATCGATCTGATTTTAAGCTTGGATTTAGGCAATTTTGAAGAATTTTTAGATATTCCAAAGACGATTCCTATTGTGTTACTTCCAACACGAATTAATGAAGGTTATTTTCCTAAAGATCCAGATTCGAGAGTTAAAAATTTACTTGAATTAACCAAAATACTATTAGGTTATGGATTTAAAAAATTAATTGCTGATCCATTGCTAGAAACACCAATAACACCGGGTATATGCAATTCTTTAGAAACCTATTTCCTCTACAAAAAGGAGACTTCTAAACCAGAATATAAATCTCTCGAATTACCATTGTTCTTTGGTATATCAAACGTAGTCGAATTAATGGACATCGACTCAGTGGGTATTAATGGATTATTAGCAAGCATCGCGATTGAATTAGATATGGGTATCCTTTTTACAGTGGAACATAGCAATAAAATGATGGGAGGTGTGGCAGAACTTAAAAAATGTATTGAACTAAATTACCTTGCCAAACAAAGAAATACACCCCCAATTAACCAAGGAATTCAAATATTCAAATCGAAAGGAAAAATAAATCAGCCTTTACCCGATCTGAATTTCCAAAATCCAATTTATGTAACAGATCTTAATTTGGATTACATTCCTGATGAAAATTGCTACTTTAAACTATACGTAGATCATTATTCTAAACAAATTTATGTAATGCAGTATTCAGTTGACGATAAACTAATAAATATTCTTATAGGTAATAACGCAGAATCATTATCTAAAAAAATAATATTTTTAGAACTAACAACAAACTTGGAACATCTCAATTATATTGGAAGAGAACTAAGTAAAGCGGAATACTGTTTAAAAATGGGTAAACCATATGTTCAGGATGTTTAAAATAAAAAAAATTATAATATTTCAAAGCATGTTTTAACGTCCATTCCTGGTTCTAACAGAGGTAATAACTTCGCTAAGGATTTGGGGATGTTCGCATTATGTTTTTTCAATGCTTCGCTATCCTTGTATTTTTCATAAAAGATTATAGTATTATTGGAACCTTTTACCGTATGAGGTAAGTATTCGATGCAACCAGATTCTGCTTCTTTAATTTTAGGAGCTATTTCTTTTAATAATTCGATTGCATCATCTATTTTTCCTTCCTTTATTTTTATCGTAGCTATAAGAGTTATCATTTTTCTCAATTCCCTAATTAATAGAATTTTAATTTATAGAAATTACTCATTTAATTAAAAATTTCGTGAAGAATCGCTCCGCTTGCATTTTTAAATTATTAATAATAGTTTTTTTGCCTTTCATTATGAAATCCTAAAAACGTTTCAAAATATGATATGTTGTATCTCGTTGAGCAGGTATTTTTCCTGCAGATTTAATTATATCAATAATTTCTTGAGGGGATAAATATTCTCCAAATTCCGCACCAGCGCTTTTTGAGATATTTTCTTCCATTAAAGTGCCCGAAAAATCGTTAACTCCATAATTAAGTGATATTTGTGCAAATTTAGGACCTAATTTCACCCATGAACATTGAATGTTATCAATATAATTATTAAAATAAATTCGAGCTACGCAAAATAAACGTAGATCATCAATTCCATGATTCCATTGTAATGCGTATTTAGTTTGCTTTGAAAGAAACGGATTATCTTTAATAAATGGTAAAGGGACAAATTCTGTTATTCCCTTTGTACCCTTTTGAATTTCTCTTAATATGTCCAAATGGTCAATTCGATCTTTCAATCCTTCAATGTGACCATACATCATCGTAGATGTAGTTGGAATATTTTCATCGTGAGCTTGCTTTATTATTGTAATCCATTGATCTGTTGAAATTTTATTTGGACAAATTTCTTTTCTTATTTTATCAACAAGAATTTCTGCTGCAGTGCCTGGCATTGAATCAAGTCCTGCTTTTTTTAGTTCTTTTAAAACATCATCAACTGAAGATTTATATAATTTTGACATGAACCACACTTCTTGTGGAGAAAATGCATGTATATGGATCTTAGGATCGATTTCTTTTACAGATTTGAGTAAATCAATGTAATATTGAAAATTTACTTCAGGATTGATTCCTCCTTGAATACAAACTTCACTACAGTTCGCTTTTTTTGCTTCTTCTACTTTATTTTTAATAACATCAGGTGTTAATAAGAATGCATTTTTATCGTTAGCAGAAACGCTGAAAGAGCAAAATTTACAAGATTGATAACAAACATTTGTAAAATTGATATTTCGATTTATAATAAATGTCACAAGATCTTCTTTTTTTTCATGACATAATTGATCAGCAACTTGTTGAAGAGCAAAGAATTCTTTTCCTGTCACTTTTAATAATTTAAGTGCTTCTTCTTTATCAATTTCTTCAGAATTTAGCGACTTTCTCAAAATCTTTTTAATATCGGAGTTTATTTGATCAATACAACACGTGTCGGACATCTAATTAATTACTCGAAGTATTTTTTTAATATTTTCTGAAATAAATCCTTCCTTATTGATAAATTTATCATAAATAGGAAGTCTTTCTTTTAAATGAAAACCATTTTTAGAACAAATTTGGTATAATTCTTCTATATTGGGCCAAGGCTGGGCTGGATTAATATAATCCATAGTTAAAGGCGATATTCCTCCAAAATCATCGATTCCCATATCTATAAATTCCTTCTCATAACCTTTAATTAGATTAGGAGGAACTTGGATTGGTATTTCATTCCCAAATACTAATCGTGCTACTCCAGTAATTCTTAATAGCTCATCAATCTTTAAATGCTTGTTTGGGACATAAGGAATCCCTTTTTTATAAACGAAATTTTGTATTATCACTTCCTGAATATGTCCAAATTCAAGATGAATATCTTTTATTGTATATAGCGAATTAACTCTATCCTCAAAACTTTCTCCTATTCCAATTAGGAGTCCAGTTGTAAAAGGAATTTTTAATTTACCCGCATTCTTAATGTGATTAATTCTGATTGCCGGGGCTTTATTTGGAGAATGCTCATGCACTCCTCCTATTTGATTTAATTGTTGACATGTACTTTCTAACATTAATCCCATGCTGGCATTATATTTCTTTAACTCCATTAAATCTTCATAAGGGATTACTCCTATGTTAGTGTGTGGAAAAACGTTATTATCTAATAATAACTTGCTAAGTTGGATGATAAAATCAATAAAATTTTCAAAATTCCTCTCTTTCAGTTCTTTTTGAACGATTTCAAATTTCTCAGGATTTTCACCTGACATCAATAAGGCTTCCTTGCAATGGTATTTAACCCCTTGATTTATAAGTTCCTCAATTTTCTCACTTTTAATTAAAGCTACATTTTCATCTTTGTCAGACTTGGGAATGTGTTGATTATAATAACAATATCCACACTGATTTTGGCAATAATTAGAAAGAGATAAAGTAAAATTTTTAGAAAATGAAATCACATTTCGTTCCTCGGAAGATTTCAAGTTCTGGATTTCAGAAACCTTCAATTTTAATTTTTTTAATGATAAATCCTTATATTCTGAAATAGTTTTTTCTTTTATCATCTTGCTGCTTTCTCATAATATATAACTACATAATTATTTCTTTCTTTAACCTTGACTAGTGAAAATTTGGCACTTTCTACCATTTTTGAAAACCCTTCTCCCTCAACTAAACTTATTGCATTTTTGCCACCAACAATCCAAGGTGCAATTGTTAATCTTATTTCATCGATAAGATCATGTTTAATAAATGCCCAATTGAGTGTACCACCCCCTTCTAGTAATATTGACTTAATGCCCATATTATAGAGTTTGGGAATGAGTTTTACAATATTCACTCTTGAATTCTTTCCAGATTTTATTATTTTTATCCCTTTTGATTCAAATAATTTAACGCTTTCCTCATCAACATTTTCAGTAGTGCATATGATCGTTGGATATAATTTTGGATTGAATTCAATTACATTTGAATTAATGGGTGTGCTTAAGTTGCTATCAATAATTATCCTATAATATCCATTATGATCATGGTATTTTATGTGTAGTTTTGGATTATCTTTAATAATTGTACCCTTACCAACACATATCCCATCAACTTCAGATCTTAATTTGTGAACTTCTTTCCAATCATGTTCATCTGATATATCCGTATCACCATCTTTAGAAGCAATCTTTCCATCTATCGTCATTGCGGCACTTAATATAATATAAGGTTTTTTAATTTCGTTCAAAAACAGCGTTACCTCTATAATATGTTTTTAATATGTTAGATGATTTAATTCGTTGCACAATTAGTCGATATATATCTTGAATTTCTAGTGGATATACATGTAAGTTAGGATCATTAAGATTTACTGTAAAAAAATTAGCATATTTGCCTTTTTTAATACTTCCAATGTCATTTTCTAATTCAAAAATTTTAGCAGCATTGATTGTGATCATGCTTAACAGAGTTTTTGGCTCTAATAATTGGGTTTTATCAATAACCCTCGAAACTCTATATAGATATCTTAGTTCTTCAAATAAATCCGGACTATTTGCCATTACATTATCACTACCAATAGAAATTTGCATTTTTAACTTCAAAATTGGTGAAATTGGAGGAAATCCAACACCAAAATATCCATTACAACGAGGACATATTATTAGTGAAAGATCGTGATCTTTGATTTTTACCAAATCTTCTTCAATAAATTGAGTTCCATGTACAAGAATATCAACTAATCCTTCATCAATGATCCTTTCTATTAAAGCAATATCCCTTGTATTCTCGCCACAATGACAAGCGATCTTTTTTTTCCCACTTTTTTTGCAAATCTTTAACTCCTCTTGAATTGAAGGAGTTACTTGGTTATAAGTAACCAAACCAATTCCATCGGCGAGATCATAGACAGGGCATACCTGTTCTTTATCATCAAATCGACCGAATAAGAAATAATCAATGGGAAAATTTAATAAAACCTTTTTCAATAAGTTAATACCTTCCAAACCATGTTCTCGAAAATCCATAAAGCAAGTTATTCCATTGTGTAATAAATCTTCGGCAGTTTTCAGAATGCCTTGGCTTTTTACATTCATTGGAGTCTCCCTTAAAAGTAAATGCTTAATGCCATCAGGAGGTGCAACAACTTCAGCTAAATTCTTATTATACCCTTTTTCTTTAGCAAAGCTATCTCCAACATGTATGTGAGAATTGATTAACCCCGGTATCATGAGAATGGTTTGAGAATCTTCCAGCTTCAATTTATTCTCAGGAGTGCTAAATGATAGCTGTGATATTCTCCCCTCTTTATTAGTCTTTATTTCTATATCTTTTTTTAATTCCAAGTCATCTCCTATGAGTCCATAATCGCATTTAATTACGTTTTCACTCATATTGCTTTCCAAATTTCATTTTTGGGACTTTAATTAAAAAATAAACTTTTGGGGCTAATAAGTTAGAAGTTAAAGAAATTTAAAAAATGAATCTCTTTTCATAAAAGTAAATATTAATTCAAAAAGCTCATTTCATCATTTTTTCGAGCTCGGAATAATTCATTTTTAACTCGCAATATACATTATAGGGATGGATAGACTCAAAACTTTCTACTTGAAAAATGATCTCTCCTTCACCTAGATCCGGAAATCCTTTAGCGTAGAAATTTTTTGCCATCCCTCTCACGATATCTTCGGCAAATAGGGGATTAAGATGGGCAGTTCGTACTAATTGCGCTTCATCTGGTCGCTTTAAAACACTTTGAATCCTCCCACTCATTGACTCCTCAATAACATCGATAATGTCAAGAACGTCAATTTGTTGCTTGTCGATATCTTTAATCTGAACTGTTATAGAACCTATAGTTCTCTGATTATGAGATGAAAAGGGTAAAATGTTTAAGAGCGTGTTAATATCTTCATTTGAGATGTTGATATCCTCCCTGTTTTTCATGACCGATTCAGCGTATTCTTTACTGAGATCGATGGCACAGGGACAGCATGACATGCCCATTGCCTTAGCACCAATAAAATAATTAAATTCTTCTTCACCCAACTCGGTTCTAGTTCCATACACCAGTGAACTTACATCATAAGTTTTCTGGATTACTCGATGATTGTTTTCCTTTAATTGGATAATCATCTTGCCCTCAAGTTTGACTTCGATTTTCGTTGTATATGGATGCTCCTTGAATAACTTTCTTGCTATTCTATCTGATACCATTTCAATTGTAGAAGCTGGCTTGTATACACTTTCATTGATAACTTCTTCTATGGTTTCACTGCTACGGCTCATGTGTATCCCTCTCTGATTTGGTGGGAGCGATATTAATGCTGAGATTTTAGGGTAGAAAGAGTAGCGTTTATTCTTTTGAACAATTTCAACTTTCTTGTCGACTCCAATAATACCAACCTTGTCAATTCCAATGGATATGGCAGAACCAGAGTTTTGCAAATCTTTTTTGAATTTAGGGATGTTTTTCACTTAGAAAATGTTTAATTATTAATTTGAAAAAGACTTGGTTGCATATAAAATATTTTTTAGAAATTCAATAATAATAATCTACCAATATTATGTCGAAAAAGACAAAAAATAATCCTACCTTTAGCAAAACTATGAGCAAGCAAATTAAATTGAGTCGCCTTTTACTGTAAATTAGAAGATTTCGATGTATTTATTCCCATTCTAAACATTTTACTTGATTTTTTCGAAATTTCTTCCTATTAATCCTAACAAAATTATTAAATTATAAGTACTTAAGTACATCTTAGAATCTCTTATCTTTTAATTGAGATGGTTTAATTATGGAAAACCAAGTAAATGAATTATACAAACTTGGATCGAAAAGTCTTGACGAACGAAATTATGTTGATGCTGAAACCATTTTTAAAAAAGTGCTAGAATTAGATGAAAATCATGTTGATGCACAATATTATCTCAGTCGTGCATACCAAGAACAAAAAAAGTATAATGATGCAGAGCGCTGTTTCATAAAAACTCTACAATTAGATCCAAATAATAAATATGCGCGATATAATCTTGCAAATCTTTATTTTGTGCAAAGAAATTACGTTAATGCTGAACAACAGTACAAAAAAGCACTTGAAATTGATGTGAATTATATCCGTTCAGTTCACGCTCTAGGCCGTACATACTTAGAAATGAAGAGATATGAAGATGCTGAGCTACAATTTAATCAAGTTCTTGGTTTGGATAATGGATATATTGACGCTTGGTATTATCTTGGTATATTACATTACAAAAAACAAAGTTATATAGAAGCCGAATCTTGGTTTAAAAGAGTTATCCAAGTACAACTTGATTATAAATCAGTAAGTTATTACCTTGGTAGAGTTTATTTTTTTCAGAAGAACTTTCTAGATGCTGAAGTACAATTGAAAAAAGCCATTTTGCTAAATGAAGATGATCTATATTCTCATTACTATCTTGGTATTTTATCAATTAATCAGGTAAAAGAGCCGTCACCTATAGATTTAACTATTGATATTGAACTTAACATCTTCAATTGTAAAAATGCTATTCATTATTTTGAAAAAGTACTTATTATTAATCCAAAACATCAAGATGCGTTATGTTTTTTAGGGTTTGCATATACTATTCTATATTCATATGATAAAACCCAGAGCTATGTGGATATTGCTTTGAGCTGTGCTAATAAAGCTATCGAAATTGACCCAGATTTAAGCTTAGCTTGGGGTTTAAAAGCTTCTATAAATTTAACATTAGGAAAGAAACTTGAAGCTATCGAATGTGTAATTCGCTCAAAGGATGATATTGCAATTGAGAAATTTCTTAAGGCTTCCTATTTATCTAATTACTCAAGAATTGAACCACAATGGCAAACTTATAGATTAGGTAAAACACAGAGAGATAGTTTTATTACATCAATATCAAAAGATGCAGCAAAAGGATTTGTTAAAGATTTTTCGAAAGGACTATTGAAGGGTTTTTTGGGCTTATAACTTAGAGAACTCGAATTGAAATCTTATATTATTTTACAATACATTTTTTGACTATGAATTAATTTGTGAGTTTCTCTAAATCATCTATAAAACTCTTATATTGGTTCAAGCTTAGCTTAAAAAAAAATCTTTTAAGTAAATTATTTTAGAAAATGTCTGTAGATAGCAATATAATTTTTTGTAGTGATAATCCGAGGATTTCGTCTAAAACCTGACGGAATGGGAGCACTGCAACGAGAACAAAGATTTGAAGTTTTCATCCAAGCTATAAATTCGTCAGCATGAGCAGGATATCTGCAGTTTGGACAGATTACGATTCCTTTATTTTTATCCTCTGGAAGTTTAGGTAGTTTAAAGCAGAATATACACTTGAAGTCGTCTTCTGAGATTAACGAACCTTTGGGTTTAAATTTGCTAAAATCCCGAATTTTAGGGGCATTTATTGTTCTTTGAGATCGAACTGATTTAGTTGTTTGCGTTTTCGTTGATCGAGAACTAGATGTAGGTGCATTTATAGATCGGGGTCTTGTGGTGGTTGTGCGTGTTGTTCTGGTTGTTCTTGTTGGTGTTTGAATTGTTTGAGTTCTTGTACGAGTACTGTTATTTTGTGTTGATGGGGTAGTTAAGTTATTAATTCGCCTAGTACGTTGTGCGATATAATCACGTGTTAATTCTGGTATATTGGAACGGTTACTTATAAAGCCAAAAATGATTAGGTTGAAAATAGTAATAATGAGTAGGAGCAAAAGGTTAAGATCCAATGAAAAACGGAGTGGTGTTAATGGTGAATAAAACTCACTCACATTATAAAAAGCAATCCAATAAGAAATGATGGCAATAATAACTGAAATTGACAAAAAATAGCCTAACCCCTTCGCTTTCACTGACTTGGTTCCAAAATAGATTACATTATATTTTTTAAAACATCGATAGATTGAGTGTGAACCATAAATTACAAAAGGCAAACCAAATATGAGACTCCATAAACTAAAATAGAAATTAGAACCTAATATCAAGTTTTCGCCTAAAATTCCTGTATATGATCCCCAGATAGAATAAAATACTCCTATTAATAAAGGAATGATCACGAAAAAAGCCGTATTATGGGGGGAATTAAACTCACGGTGTCGTTTGATATTATTATAAATTTTTATTGTAAATATTAACCACAATCCAATTAATAGCCAAGTTAAAAAATTATTTAATGAAGCTGAAATTAAACCATGAATCATACCTATTACAGAAAAAACAATGAGAATAATTACTAACGCTTTCTGTTTTTTTTTTACCATCGTTTAATCTCACCAATTAAAATTTTTCTTCACTCATCATATTCTAAGTAGGCAGGTTTACCTTCAATAATAGGATTCATGAATTCTAATATTTCGGGTAGCATCCTTACATCTAAACTTCCTTTGATATCAAATGGCACGGAAAACCATTTTTTTGTATTAAAATTTGCACGATAGATCTCAAAGCCGATAGATTTTCCGTTAATTTGATATGGATCAATTACAAGGGCAACTGATTTATCCCAAAATTTCTGATATCGCCTTTGAGTTCCTAAGTCTTCTTTAGACATGAAACATCCATATGAGGGATGCGAATGATACCATCCACAGATAAATTGCTTATTTTTTACAATGTCTTCATATGCTCTTGTAAAGTTATTATAATCTTTAATTTCAGCATAAACTGCAGTACCATGACCCATTGGATACGCATCTTCTAAATAAAGTATTCCATTGTCATATCTACCAGAGAGTAATCCTATTACCTCAACCCAGTTCTCTTTCCTAATTTTAGAATTCGCATATTTCAACGAATGGCTTGAAATTTTAAGGATAGCTTTTACAGTTATTTGTATTTTTGCTTCAATTCTTTCATTTTTAGCTATAGTTATTACAGGTTCCATTGGAATAGGTTCTAAGTATGTTTTTATATCTTTTGAATGCCCTAAAGGTTTTGCATCAAAAATTTCAGCAGTTATTTCTTCTTGTAATTCTTCGAGTTGTAGCTCGGTATATACTTCTTCAAGTATTTCTTTCTTGATTTTTTCCTTTATTTTTTGTTTAATCGTATCCCGAATTGTTTCACTGTTTTTGTCATCAATCTTCATCTTAGACTCACCACTTTTCGTTAGCGTATTTCTTTACCAAAGTTTTAACTTTTTTCTCAAATAATTTTTGATTTTTCATCATTTCTATTGCTGCTTTTTTATTAAAAACATCAGTCGGATTAACATATTTTCCTCGAGTATTTAACATGGCAATAATTGCTTGTACAATGGTTACAGCTGTTTTTGAAGGACTCCATCCTCCTTTTTTGCCAACTAATGAAGGATCAACTAAAGCTAAACAAATATTTCTTTGTCCCTTGTATTCACTCGGTTTTGGCCAAAAATTAGGGTGCCATATCGGTGTATGCAATCTTACAAAAGGTGGTTGTCCAGGATATTGCGCAGGAAATTTCATTTCCAACTTAAATAAACCTCCTGCATAAGCCGTCCCTTTCGGCCCTTTTATTGTAATCGCTAAGTGATCAATACTCTTATTTTTTGGATTAAAAGGTTTTAATTGAACAATAGTTCCATTTTGTGCCATTTTTTTTAAACCCGCGAAATCTCGGGAAACCCGACTACTTCTTATACTCATTTTTTTAACCCCGTATTTTATTTTAATTTTTATATTTTTTAATTTTTATTATAATTTTTTATTTTAATTTGAGGGTAACATAAACTTCGCCCCCTTTAAATCCCGCAATCGTTAAAAATTCATAATTTCTAAGATTATTTTCTTTAACACTCTCTTCTAGATCTACTATTATGATATCATTGAAATCTAGTAAGGTTATCAAAGGTTCTAGCTCAGGATCTAGTTGAAATCCATTTTTCTCTAATGTTTTTATTATATTTGCACAAGGGGAGCTAGGCCTTATATTTATTACAACTCTCCTTACATTTTTTCCACATTGAGCACAATCTGGATTTCTCCTCTTTTCAATATGATAAAATTTCATTGTCATTGCATTAAAAATAACATAATTTGTAATAGGTTCTCCTAATCCTTTATGTCCATTATTCCAGTGAATTATCTTCACTGCCTCATGAGATTCTAATGCAGAAATAACTGAATTAATTGTAATGATACCAGGATCATGACGATCAATAATTTTTACGATATCATCTTCAGTAAATTCGGGATGGAAATTATGTTGATTTACTAATTCATTTGTGACTTTCTGAATATATTTTATATCATTTATATCTTTGGGACTAGGATCCCTATCAAATTTCTCTTTAAAAGCCATATCTCCTTTAAATAAGCAATGAATCCTTTTTCGAGGGATCCCAACTACAGTACAAGCTGCCATTTCATCATTCTCTAATACCGGTAGTGGATTACATTCATAGCAAGCATTTCGATAAGGAAAGATGGTATAAATATGACCATGATAACCAGATACCCCTCCATCTACTAAAGGTTTTCTAAATCGTACACATTGAGTGTTCAAGTTTAATCGCGCATTCATTGAATCAAGACCCCCAATAATGACATCTGCTTCATGATATAGGGAGGGATTTAATCTTTCTAAGGATGTATGATATCCTTTTACGGTGATGTTAGGATTAATTTCAAGTAATTTTTTGGCGGCTGCGATAGCTTTAGGTTCTCCTAATTTTGCCCCAATAAAAAGAAGCTGTCGGTTAAAGTTCGAATGTTCGATTATATCTAAATCAACAAGATCTATATGACCAACACCTAACATGGCTAAGTTCTTAGCAATTTCACACCCTAATCCTCCTACTCCAGCAATTAGTACTCTAGAGTTTTTAATTAATTTTTGAGACCATCCTTCAAGGCGAAATTGACGATCATATAAATCTCTTTCTTCTGCCGACATTCCTTTTGCAAAAAAATCTGATTCTTTTTTCACTAATATCACCATTAATTTTAATCAAAAAAATAAAAAAAATTGAAGGGCTTAAAGCCCTTACCATATATAATATTGTATGAAAAGAATTATTTAAAAGTATCCCGCTGTACTCGCAGGGATTAATAGAATATCGTCGCCATCACTTACATTATAATCTTTTAATTGATTACTTTCATCCATTGTTCTTCCACCTGAAGAGAGATGGAATTCATCTGGATTAAGCCCAAATAGATTTCCTAATGTTTGTTTGATATCACCTATTTGATTAGCGTCATTTACTGTAAGTTTCTCTTTCTTTTCACCAGGACCAATGGTAGACATGAAATATAGAGTCACCTTTTTTCCTGTCGAGGGTACTTTACTTGACGGGGTTTTAGACTTAACTGGTTCTAATTCCTCATCAAAATCGTTATTATCAAAGCTCATTTAAATCACTCCATATATTTTTTTTTAAAGGTTTTTAAAACTTAATAATAACATGCTAAAATGGTATTATAAAACCAATTGGAATGATTTTGAAGTTTCCATAATTAGTTAATTTAGCATAAATTATTGCTTTCGTAAGCTTTTATATTATACTTATAAATTCCATGACATTCTATTAATATATATTCTATAAAATTATCATTTAGAGAGAAGATATATCAATCGAATTAAGAAATTTGGACGTTATTCAGAAATATACTTATGAGCACTCCAGAAGAGGTTGAGCCTCTTATCTTAGGCTTAATTAAAGATTATTTAAAGAAGAAACCATTCTTTTCAATTGAAGACATAGTTGTTTATATTAATAATAGGACAAGAGCTAAACCTTATTTAAATAAAAATAAAATTGAAAAGACTATTAAAGATCTTATCAAAAAACGACGGTTAATTCCTGGAACTAAATTAATGAAAAATAATATAATTGAGCATCCCATTAGAAATGAAATTTTTAATTATATTAAAAAAAATCCATCAAATATCAATGAAATTATGAGAGCTATTAACATTGGAAGCAATCAAGCTCTCTGGCACCTATCCTGTTTAGAAAAGTTCCAATTCACGCGATCAAGAGAAATTGAAAATCAAAGGATTGTTTTCATCTATGATTCAAATCCAGAATTAGATGAGTCATATTTTTATTTAAAACAAGAGATTGTACAAAAAATAATTGAATTTATGATAGATCAAACTGAATCCCTAAAAGTATCAGATATCTCAAATAATCTCAAGAAAAATTATAATACTGTTAAAAAATATTTAGAAATTTTACATGATTTACAATTAGTTCAATTTGAAAGCAATAAAAAAAGACTGCTATTCAAATTGGATCATAAAAAGTATTATGAACTAAAAGAGTTAATTTTTGGTGAAAAAAGATGAAAAATTCACAGTTATTCCAATTGAATTTATATTTTGAATTATATATTAGAAAATTAGAAAATATACTATCTTAAAAATATGAAGAAAAATACTCGAGTATATTGGACTATTGCTTTTTATGTTGTTTTTGCATTTATATACTTGTTTTTCTTCCTTTTAAAAATTGAAAATTTTTCTATTTTTATGATTATAGCAATATCTAGCGTATCTGTTTTATCATCTAGTACAATATATACTATTATTCAGTCTAATACCAATGTAACGGAGATTAATTCTACAAAAGATAAATACTCTCTAAAAAAGAAAATAAATGATAATATACCCCCAGAGCTTATTGAGGACTATTTTGAAGCGATGCCTTTAATTGATCACTACGCCAATTCTGATGAATCTTATGAAGAAATTTCGAGAATCGATGAGTTTATTTTCACGGAATTTGATAAAGAAGAATTATATAAGATAGATAATTTAAAATTATCAAAAATGGATAAGATCTTTTTTCTTAGAGAAATGCTCTATTTTGAAGCTTCTGAAAGAAAAGATTTAATTGATAACATGCTTAAATCTCAACAGGAATCTGACGAACAAATCATATATTCTCCTTCATTAACTCCTTTTGGATTAGAACACAAACTAAGGGTTTACATTAGATCTCTTCTTGAACCGGGGCAGAAAACAAAAATTATAATTATCGAAAAATCCGATTTCATAGCAGAGCTTAAAGACAGAATTGGAATATTGTTCGATTATCTTCAAGAGGATTTCGTACTATCATCTGGAGGTATCTTATTAGATGAAAAATCTCAAGTAAAACAATATGATATTGATGATGACGATGAAATAGCTATTATCCCATCAAGAAAAGAAAGAAAATAAATTATGATTTTATTAAATATAGTCCTGCAGTACTTGCTGGAATCAATAAAATGTCATCTCCATCCCTAATACCATAATCGCTCAGTGTAGACGGTTCATCCAGAGTGATTCCGCCAGTAGATAAATGAAAATCATTTGGATCTAATCCAAATAAATTAGCTACTGTCTCTTTGATTGCTCCTACAGTATTTCCTGTATTTACCAATAATTTTTGTTTTTTCTCTCCAGGACCTATTGTTGACATAAAAAAGATTGATATTTTTTCTCCTTCTGGAATTTGATTTGGAACTTTAGATTTAGGTTCTTCATCCGTGATTGAGCTAGTAGCAGGCTCAGATAAATTTTCTGAATCATCCTTTAAATCTTCGTCTAGATCTTCATCGAAATCCTCATCAAATTCTTCATCAAATTCCTCGTCAAATTCGTCATCAAAATCCATTTTTTAAACACCAAATTCTTAGAATATTACACTTTAAGAAATTAATGGAATTTATAATATATAAATAGCAAACACTTTAGAATTTGTCTTTATATAACAATAATATATATATTAAAACTGTGCAAGAAAAATGGATGAAAAACCTATTCCCAAACAACAAATTCGAGAAAAAACTCCGGATGAGGACCTAGGGGTAGTGTCGGACCCAAAATTACTTAGGAAAATAAAAGAAGAGAGAATTAAATTAAACAGAGAAAAAGAGGAATGGGAAAAGGTTGTAAAAAAATTTCAAGATTATGACGACAATATTGAAAGTATTGAAAAGAAGAGAAAAGAAAAAGAAATCGAGCTTAGAAATCTCATTGAACAAAATGAAAAACTAAAAAAGGATTTGGAAAACATCAATAACGAGATTGAAAAAGGGAAACAATACAAACAAAATTTGGAAAGAATTAAAGATAATATTGATCAAGAAAAACAAGCCTTAAGGAAAGAAAAAGAAAAAGCAGAAGAGCGCTTGCAACAAATCAAAACTAAAATTCCTGGTATGGAAAGAAGAGAAAGCGCTATTGAAAGAACAATCAATGATTTAGAAGATAAATTAATGGATTTGAGGAATGAAATAAAGGATTTAACAAGAATTAGAGATAATCTTAATAAAGAAATTAACGATCTGAATAGAAATATTACCGATGAAAAAAACAGGATTAAAGATGAAAAAAAGAAGTTACTCGAAGAAAGAGAAAAAGATCGTATCAAAAAAACTGAATTAAAATCTTTAAATCGAGATGTTCAAAAAAAACGGGAGTCACTTGACAAAGAGAAAAACAAATCTAAAGAAGAAATAAAGTCGTTAGAAAGAAAAAAGACGTATTTTGACTCAAAAATTAAAGAACTTGAAAATAAGATTCCAAAATACGAAAATCAATATTATTCCAACCAGAATAAGGTAAATAATCTAGAAGATAAAATTAAACGGTTAAATTCAGAGATAAAAAGCTTGGAAAACGAAAGAGCAAAAGTTGCGGCTGAAATTAGAGATACCGAAAGATCCTTAGCCAGAGAAAAATCTAAAATACATGATGAAAAGAATGATATAAAAAGGGAAAGAGAAAAACTTGAAAGTGATAAATCTCGCTTTCTGAGTGAAAAAAAAGAGTTTGAAAAATCTCTGATGAGGGCAAAGAGTATACCAAAAACAAAAATAAAATCCAAAAAGCCTTCTAAATATTGAATTAAAAAGAATTATGGAGATTTTTATGGAGATTCCAATAGGAATTGAAGGTGATTATATAGAAACCAAGAGACATCATCTTTTTTTTGATGTGAAAGGTTTGCATCATCCTAATGATCGAAAAATTTGTTTTTTAAGATTTATTCCTGATATTGAGGGAGATCGTGTCAAGGATGGGCTTAAATACACTAAAATTTATGATCTTCAACGAAGATACTCAATTATTAATGAGAAATATCCTCAATATTCATTTTTCTCCCAAGAAATGGACATGAACCTTCAAGGAGTAAAAAATGAAGATATCAAAATGATATATTCTCCAAGAAATTTTTATCACATCATTAAATCTAAACATAATTTAACCAAGATTGAAAAAGTATCAAAATATTTGTGTAAATTATTTATTGAGATTGGAAGCATTCCTGAAAACCAAATTGGAATAACTGGTTCTCCAATGATCGGTTTGAATACGAAAAAATCTGATATTGATCTTATTTTATATGGAACTCAAGCAAGCTTACAATTTCAAGAAAAGCTACAAAATCTATTCAAAAACAACAAACAAATCAGAAAATATAATTTAAATGAATATCAGAAACACTACGAATGGCGGGTAGGAGGTTCAGATATATTATTTCAGGACTTTCTAAAAAGCGAACAACGAAAACTTCATCAAGGAAAATTTCAAGGCATAGACTTTTTCATTCGTTATATAAAAAGCCCGAAAGATTGGGAAGGGACTTATTACGATTATCAATATAAAAATATGGGGCGAATATCTCTTTTAGCTGAAATAGTAGATTCAATTGATTCCATTTTTACTCCCTGTTCATATAAAATCAAATGCTCTAAAGTTTTGGAGAGTGACGCAAGCATTAATAATCAGATCAACGCTATCACTCAAATTAATTCATATAGAGGGCGTTTTTGTGAACAAGCTAAAAATGGAGAAAAAGTGATGGTTCAAGGAAAACTCGAAAAAGTGACCTATCGAGATTCAGAATTTTATCGAGTATTGTTGATTGATCAAACTCTTGATAAAATGATCATCACTGACTAGCAAGAAAAAAAATAATAGGTACCAATCATTATTGGATCTGTTGATGATTGAACGATTTAAAAAGCATGTCGAGTTGGATCCTAATGACGCAGATGGTTGGATCAATTTAGGAGATGCATATTATGACTCTAATGATATCAATAGTGCATTAGAATCATATAATAAAGCCATAAAATTGAATCCTGATTTTCCAGAAGTTTGGAATAATCTTGGGCTTGCTTATTCAATGAAAGGGGAGAATGATAAAGCAATTGAATGTTTTCAACGAGCGATTGAGCTCGATCCCGAAGATGGAATCGCTTTTTATAACATGGGTTTTGCTTATGAAGACAAAGGAGAATTTGAAAAAGCGATAGAAAAATACATGAAAGCCCTAGAGTATGAACCTAGTTATACAGACATATGGAACAACATAGCTCTCATATATAGAGATTTAGAAAATTATGAAAAAGCAATAGAATGTTATGAAAAAGCAATCAAAATTAATCCTGATGAATTTATGCTATTTAGCAATTTAGCTCTCGTCTATTATGACAATAAAAATTATGAAAAGGCGATTTTTTACTATAAAAAAGCAATAGAAATAGATCCCCAAAATGCTGAATTATGGTGTGAATTAGGAGATGTCGCATATGAGCAATCAAACTTTATTTTGGCAATTGAATCATATCAACAAGCAATTAAGATTAATCCCCAGTACGTCGAAGCTTGGAATAATTTAGGTTTAGCTTATACTTTCAATGAGCAATATCAAGAATCAATTTCTGCTTATGAAGAAGCAATTGCATATGAACACGATGATCCTGTTTTATATGACAATATTGGCTTTAGTTACTATGCTTTAGAGGATTACGAATCGGCAATTGAATTTTATGAAAAAGCCCTAGAAATTGATGCTGATAATATTACCTCCTTAAAAAAATTAGGAAAAATCTATTGTGATAAATATATGGATTATGAGAAAGGGTTAACTTATTTTAAGAGAGTATATGAGTTGGATCCATTAGATAATGACATAAAAACCTACTTAACTGAATCTAATAAAAGTTTAAAAGATTGTAGAAAAGAAACTTAAGGATATTTTTTACTTTAGATTAAACTTTAAATGCTATTGCATTTTTAAAATAATATGGAATTCTTTAATGCTGATCTCCACATCCACTCTCCTCACTCCATTGCTGTTTCCAAATCATTAAATTTAGACACGATGATTGAAACAAGCCGAAAAAAAGGATTACACATCCTCGGAACTGGGGATATATTGCAACCTGATTGGTTCAAATATATGGAAGAAAACCTCAGCAAAAATAAAGATAATTCCTTTTCTTATAAGGGTACATCTTTTATATTGCAATCTGAAATAGAAGATGAAGAAAATATTCACCATGTTATTCTCTTCCCTGATTTTCAAAGTGTGCTCGAAGTTCAAAAAATCTTGGCTCCACATTCAAAAAATATTTATGGCGAATGGGGCGGACGGCCAAGAGTAAATTTATCTCCCCCAGCATTAGTGGACAAAATTGATGATTCGGGAGCAATGCTTGGGCCTGCTCATGCTTTTACCCCATTTAAAGCTATTTTTCGACAAAATCGATATAAAACAATTCAAGAATGTTACCAAGATGCTTGGAAGAAAGTTTCCTTTTTAGAATTAGGTTTATCTGCAAATACTGATTTAGCAGACCGCTTGAATTCCTTAAATAATATTAGTTTTCTAAGTAACAGTGATGCACATTCAGAAGGATATCGATCCTTAGGTAGAGAATTTAATAAGTTTGAAATTGATGCTCCATCTTTTGATGAAATTTGTTTAGCACTCTTGAGGAAAAATGACAGAAAAATAGTATTAAATGTTGGATTGCATCCTAAACTAGGTAAGTATTATCAAATGTTTTGTAATAAATGCAGGAGAAGAATTCTATTTACACAATCAACCAATAAAAATGATCTTTTCCTTAATGATTATATTGTTACAGATGATTTCATCACCTACTCTGTACAAAACCCACAAAAGGTCAAGAATGAATATATTATTGATGTTTCAAAAGAAAAAAAAACCTGTCCCGCTTGTAAAACTGAAACTAAAAAAAGCTACAAGATCAAGTTAGGTGTAAGCGAGCGAATTGAAGTGATTTCTACGCAAAAAGAACCAATACATCCTCCTCATCGACCTCCATATATTAATGCTATGCCCTTATTTGATATTCTTCGATCCTTAAAAAAAGTTAAAAGTTCAACAAGTAAAACAATTATAAATCTTTATGAATCACTAATTACTAAATTTGGAACAGAATTTTCATTGTTATTAGATGAACCAATAGAAAATATTGCACAGGCAAATAGTGAATTAGCAACGGTTATAAAAGCAATGAGAAATGAAGAGATTGAATATGCACCAGGAGGAGGGGGAACTTATGGCCATATTAAACTCGAAATTGATTAAATATCAAATTCTAAAGTTAAATTCAATAATTCTCCACACTTGTTACAGACCATCCAATCGAAGATTTTTAGTGTAACTACCATAAGCTCTAAATCTCCACGAGAGAATTGATTTTTGAATTTTTTATTATATGTACAAGTAGGACAGCTAATAATAGCTCTAACTTTTATTGGATTATCAATTGAATCTGAAGCGATTGACTGACTACCACTTTCCTTATTATATTCTGTTTCTATATTCAAAAGATCCTCGTAAGAAGATAATGAAAATTCAATCTTATAAATTTAATTCTATGATTATATGTCGTAATATTTAAGCGAATAAAGAGAATAATTATGATTACCTTCGAAAATCACATGATATATTAAGAAGATATTACAACCGTATTACTTCCTTATATTATTCAGATATAATACTCATATTATAGATCAATTTATACTAATGGAATGCTGCCAAATTGACAGATAAAAAGTTTAATTTGAGTGATATCGCTGAATCTAGGATTTCAGTCCGGTCTCGTTTTAATGAGATTGCCAAGCAAAATCAAAGTTTAAACCGAGGTTCAAATTTCGATAATGATGAATATTTATCAAAATTATTAAAAGTAATAAATATAAAATCTCTAGTAGTTGGAGTTGGTGGAGCAGGTAATAATACGGTTTCACGAATGAGTGATGATGGAATTTCTGGAATACAAACGCTAAACATTAACACCGATGCTCATGATTTGTATTACTCGAATGCTAAACAAAAATTATTAATTGGAAAAGATAAATGTAATGGATTGGGTTCAGGAAATGATCCCACTATTGGAACTGAAGCAGCCGAAGAAGATGCTGATAGAATATCGGAAGCATTGAATACTGACGTGGTTTTCATAACTTTTGGTTTAGGAGGAGGTACGGGTACAGGAGCTGCTCCAATAATCGCGAGAGAAGCAAAAAAAAATAATGCTATCGTAGTTGCATTCTGTTCAATTCCTTTTTCCTCAGAAGGGAAAGAAAGACTTACTAGAGCAAAAACAGGATTAGCTAATCTTATGAAAAACGTTGACACACTAATTCCTATACCTAATGATAATCTCTTGAGATTTAACCAAAAACTTCCCATACTTACCGGTTTTAAAATAATGGATGAAGTATTAATAAGATGCATGAGAGAGATTCTCAGTTTGATTAACAATTGCGGTTTGATTAATATCGATTATGCTGATGTAAAGAGAGTTCTTGAAAAACAAGGAGAAATTCCATCTGGATTGATAGGAATTACAGAATCATTAGGAGAAGAAACAGATTTGATTCAAAAAGCAAGGCTCGCATTGAATAACCCTTTATTAGAAACTGATCCTAAAAAAGTCGATAATTGTATTGTATCTGTATCTGGAAATCATAGATTAGCTTTATCAAAAATAGATAAAATAATCTCAGCCATTTCAAACGAAATTCCTGAAAAAGCGTCTCTTAAATTTGGTACTTCACTGAATCCAACTCTTGGATCAAAAATTAGAATTATGGCGTTAGGTCGAGGACCAATCTCACCATATGTTCAAGCTGCAGCTGATAATTCTGAATTTCCCCAATCTAATTTAAACCATCTTTAAAATAAAATTGGAATTTAACACTACTTGCTTATATCAACATTTATGTATCTATCACCTTTTTTTAATATTAAATAAGAGGAATATGAATAATAATGTCTATTAGGATGCCTGAAGATGAGCTAAAAAAAGAAATCCGGAATTTTTTAGAGAAAAGGAAAATTATTGTTTTATGCACATGTTCGGACAACATACCTCGTGCCACTCCAATGGATTTTTACATGGATAAATCTCAAGATAATTTCAATATTTACGTGGGACCTGCTCCAGGGAGGAAGGTTAGAAATATCGAAGAAAACCCGAATGTGAGTATTGGAATCTATACACCCATGGATACCGGGAAAATCCAAGGAATGCAAATTACTGCTTCTGGTAAAGAGAGATTGATATTTTTGAGAGAAGGAGATGAATATTTTGAAAAAGCTCAAAAAATAGTACGAGGAAAAAGAAACCTAATTTTAAAAATAGTTCCGGAAAAAATAGAGCTCCTTGATTATGATTTCATAAAAAAGGGATACTCACGCCTTCAATATTTAGAATTTAAGTGACTTATAAAACTCAGTTGAGTTTTGATTCGACCCAAAGTTCCGTTATATTTTTATAAACTCTTTACTTTATTTTAAATACAATTACGGATGTGGATGTTATGAATGAAAAATCTAAATTTTTAGGTATAAAATCAAATTTCATAGAGATCATATCCGAAATTATTATTAGATAAAATTCTTTTCTTTATGAAACGAATTTCGAAAGAAATTATCCACATCCTGTTTCATAAATAAAAAATAGAACTTATAGTAAATAATAAATAAAATTTCAAAAAGATAAAATATCAAAATATGGTAGATTACATGTCATATGTTAAAAAAGAAGAAGAAATAATCCAGTTTTGGAAAGAAAATAAAATTTTTGAAAAAAGTGTTGAATCTAGACCAAGCACTAATCCATATGTATTTTACGATGGACCTCCATTTGCCACGGGCTTACCCCATTACGGACATATTTTAAGTTTTGTCACAAAAGACGTATTTCCAAGGTACTGGACGATGAAAAATCATCGCTGCGAAAGAAGATGGGGTTGGGATTGTCATGGACTTCCTATTGAGAGTATTTGCGAACAAGCTTTAAATTTAAAACAAAAGAACGAAATATATGAAATGGGTTTATGTGAATTCAACGAATTCTGCAGATCGAAAGTTCTTTGGTATACGAATGAATGGAAAAACACGGTCGAACGGATGGGGAAATGGATTGAATTTGATAATGCTTATAAAACAATGGATAATTCGTACATGGAAACTATTTGGTTCATATTTAAGAAGATATATGATGAAGGTCACGTGTATAAAGGTAAAAAGATTCTTCTATATTGTCCAAGATGTGAAACACCCCTCTCAAATTCTGAAATTTCCATGGATAATAGCTATAAAGACGTTATTGAGGAATCAGTAATAGTGAAATTCAAATTAAAGGGTACTTCAGATACATTTTTGCTTGCTTGGAGCACAACACCATGGACGTTAATTGGAAATGTCGCTTTGGCAGTAAATGGCAAACTTGACTATGTAAAAATCAAGGTAGGAAAAGAATTTTTGATTTTGAGTAAAACTCGATTAGATATAATAAGTGAGAATTATGAAATTGTGGATGAATTTAAAGGAACCGAATTAATAAATAGACAATACGAACCATTATACCAAGTTTCTGCCGAGACTGAAAAATTAGGTCATTTTGTCATCGATGGAGGTGAAGAAGTCTTGTCAGATGAAGGCACGGGAATAGTACATATGGCAATTTATGGAGAATTTGATTATGAAATGATTAACAAGTATGATATGCCAATAATTCAACATATTGATGAACACGGAAAACTAGCTGATGGTCCAGAAGAATGGAGGGGATTATGGTTTAAGAATGTTGATAAAGAAGTCTTAAAAGACTTGAATAGTAGAAATCTTTCATATTTGACAGAGGACTACAAGCATTCTTATCCATTTTGTTATAGATGCGATACACCTTTGATATATAACGCTCTTGATGCTTGGTTCATAAACATTCAAAAAATAAAATCGAAGCTTCTTAAAACAAATGAAAAAATCAATTGGTATCCTAAAGATATTTCCAAAAGGTATCAATACATATTAGAAAATGCTCCTGATTGGTGTATTTCGAGAAATCGATTTTGGGCTACTGCCATGCCAATATGGGAATGCGAGCAATGTCATGCAATTAAAGTGATAGGTTCTGTGAAAGAACTCCAAGAATTCGCTATCGAAGCAGTTCCTGATAATTTAGACCTGCATAGACACATCGTAGATGATATACATTTAAAGTGCTCTGAATGTGGAAATGTAATGAATCGAATACCTGAAGTGTTTGACTGTTGGCTCGAATCAGGTTCAATGCCATATGCTGCAAAGCATTATCCTTTTGAGAATGTGGATTGGTTTAAACACAATTTTCCTAGTGATTTTGTTTCTGAATATATCGGACAAGTAAGAGCTTGGTTTTACTACATGCACGTAATCTCTATTCTTATATTTGATGAAATTCCGTTTAAAAATATAGTAGTAAATGGGAATATCCTTGCCGAAGATGGTACCAAAATGTCAAAATCAAAAAAAAATTACCCCGATCCATCTTTGATAATAGAATCTTATGGCGCTGATGCCTTAAGGATGTATTTATTAGCATCTCAATTAATGCGAGCAAAGGATTTAAACTTTAAAGAAGAAATAGTTAAACAACTTTATCGGAGATTTAATTTGTTATTATTAAATGTTCTTAATTTCTATTCCTTGTTTGAAATCAACAGTGTATCTATAGAAAAACCCAAACCGGAAAATGTTTTAGATAAATGGATTGTAGATTTAGTAAATAATCTTGCATTAGAAGTGACTCACCAATTAGATGATTATGAGACGGCAGAGGCAAGCAAATTAATTATTAATTTTGTTGAAGATTTATCAACGTGGTACATCAAAAATAGCAGAAATAGATTTAAAAGCGATCAATTAAAAGAAAAATTAGGCGCTATGAATACTTTGACGTACGTACTTCATAATTTATCAAAAATTTTGGCTCCATTTACCCCCTTCATTTCTGAAATGATTTATCAGAAATTAAGGGAAAAAAATCTCGCAAAATACGAATCGGTACATTTGGATCTATGGCCAGGCGTCGATCAAAATCTTTTCTATCCAAACTTACGTGATAAAATGAATTTAACACAGGAAATTGTTCAAAAATCTTTGGAATTAAGAGAAAACGCCAAGATGCCATTGCGACAAGTATTAAAAAAGATAACACTGAAAGGAGTAAGTTTAAAAGAGGAATTTTTGGAGATAATTACAAATGCATTAAATGTGAAAGAAATCATTGTTGAAAATGAAGATGTGACCGAATTATCCATAGAATTGGATACAGAAATCACGAAAGAACTGAAATTAGAAGGAATAGCTAGAAACTTGATACGAAATATTAATAATTATAGGAAGAAAATAAATCTATCGACGAATAATAGAATAAATCTATACTTTATTGCTGAAGACGATGAAATTTTAGAAGCGATTTCGAAGTATCAAGATTACATCCAAAAATCCGTTCAAGCGGACGCAATTTTTAATAAGCTAGATGACAACAGAGATATGTGGACATTTAAGATAAACAATAGTGAAGTATCAACTCATTTAGAAGTGATAACTTGAAATTTACTATTTTTATTCAAATATAATTACCATATATGAAAATAGGAAAAAAAAATAATTTTTATTCTTAATATCATTAATTTTCATTTTATTTTGCTGACATTATCTTTATCGCTTCATCAGCTTCCATTAGAAACTCAATTTTATATGTATATCCTTTTATCAAAGCATAATAATTAAATCTTTTAGAAAGAGCAGTCATACCCCCAACAATCTTGTCATCAGGACATTCATATACTGCGTAAGTTTTATATTTATCACCAGTAACCTGTGCAGCCCAATGTTCCACTTTCTTTAAATAATCGGGATAAGATGGTTTACCTAAAGCCGTGTAATGTTTTATTATTTCACTTGTTTTATGAGGAGGATACTTAGCCACCACCATGATTTTAACCATGTAATTTTCACCCTTTAACCTATTTTTTAAATTTGGATTAGAAATGTTAAGGATCAATAAGGGATTCATAAATAAAAATCCTTACAAAACAGTCAAAATAATTCCTTTTATTACTTTAAAGATAATGAATGATTTCATTATTTAAGTCCTAATCTTAGGCTTTAAGTAGAATTATATATTTTATAAAATCATAATTGTTTTAGGAATCGAATCATTATATTCTGTAATAATTCATTATTACCTAAATTAAAGTGTCATGATTTCTAAGGAAATAGTAATTCAGTTAAAGGATTGCAAAACAGATAAGGAGCTTAAACGGGAATTTAAAAAAATTGCTTCTAAGGATCCGGATAAATATTTTCCGACAAAAGAATTGGAGAAATTAGGCTATTTTAGAAAACAATGTGAATGTTGTGGTACATATTTCTGGACCGTGCTAAAAGAAAGAACTTTTTGTGGAGATCCTGTTTGTTCAGGTGGATTTCAAGTAACTGAGAACAATCCTATAAAAGTTAAACTATCATATATAGGAGTCTGGAAAAAAATTGTCGAAATTTTGGAACCTAGGGGATATATACCAATAAAGAGATACCCTTGCGTGGCACGATGGAATCCTACATCTGAATTCACCATCGCTTCTATATCAGCGTTCCAACCTTATGTAATTACCGGTGAGGTAGAACCTCCTGCAAAAAAATTAATAATCCCTCAATTTTGTTTGAGATTTAATGATATTGAAAACGTAGGGCTCACTAGTTCACATAATTCGGGCTTCATAATGATAGGACAGCATTTTTTCGGCACACCACAAGAATGGAATCAAGGACAACTTTTTTTAGACATACACGACTTTATAACTATTGGGGTAGGTCTTTCAAAAGAAGAAATAACGATTCACGAAGATTCATGGGCGGGCGGAGGTTCTTTTGGTTGTAGTCTTGAATTTTTTAGTAGGGGGGTAGAATTATTCAATCAAGTCTATACAATGTTCGAACAAACTCCTGACGGACCTCGAGATTTAAGTCTAAAAGTTTTAGATATGGGTCTTGGACAAGAGAGGGTGGCGTGGTTTTCACAAGGTACTCCAAATATCTATGAAGCAACATTTCCTCGCGTTTTAAAAAAATTAAGGGAAATTACTACCATAAATCTGGATTTCGATTTGTACAATAAATTTTCAAAATATTCCGCTTACTTGAACATGGACGAAGTTGATGATATGGAAGCCGCCTGGGAGAGGGTAGCCAAGGAATTATTGATCCCAGTAAAAGAATTGAGAGAGAAAATCATGCCCATGACTGCTATCTACTCAATAGCAGATCATGCAAGGAGCTTATTGTTTGCAATAAATGATGGCATGCTTCCTTCTAATGTAGGAGGTGGTTACAATCTAAGAGCAATTTTTAGAAGAGCCATTAGTTTTATCGACAAATTTGATTGGGATATTAATCTTGCCGACGTTTGCGAGTGGCATGCGGAAGAATTGAAGGAATTATTTCCCGAAGTTTCTGAACATTTGGATGATATTCGAGAAATTTTAAAGGTGGAAAAAGAAAAGTTTTATAAAACAAAAAAAAAAGCCAGCAAAATTTTAGAAAAATTACTTTCTGAAGGAGATATTTCAACAGCGACTTTAATAGAAATATACGATTCCAGAGGTATAAATCCTGAAATGGTGAAAGAAACTGCGAAAAAGTTTGGTCGCAATATAAAAATTCCTGATAATTTTTATAGTTTGGTGGTAGAAAGACACGAAAAACAAGAACAAATTCACGCCACGGACAAAGAACTTGAGTTAGATATAAAGGGGATTCCAGAAACTAAATCTCTCTACTATTACGATTATACTAACACTTCAAACAACGCAAAAGTTTTGAAAATTATCAATAACATGGTAATTCTCGACCAATCAGTCGCATACCCCACTTCAGGAGGGCAGTTACATGATATTGGATCCATAAACAATCAAAAATTTGATAACGTGTTTAAGCAAGGTAATTATATCATTCATGTTTTATCTAAAAAACCCAAATTTAAAGAAGGAGATACCGTTAAAATTGAGGTTGATAAAGAATGGAGGACACAACTATCACAACACCATACAGCAACCCATATTGTTAACGCCGCTGCCCGTCATGTATTAGGAGAACATGTCAATCAAGCAGGTGCGAAAAAAACATTTAAAAAATCTCATTTAGATATAACTCACTATGAAAATATTCCCGATGTTAAGCTAAAGGAAATAGAGAAGCAAGCGAATGAAATAGTAAACCAAGCAATTGATCTAAAACTATCGTTTATGCCTCGATCAGAAGCGGAACAAAAATATGGAATGACAATCTACCAAGGGGGAGCAGTACCTGGTAAAAATATAAGGATTGTAGAGATCCCTGGAGTTGATGTCGAAGCTTGTGGAGGAACTCATTTGAATAACACATCCGAAGTAGGAAGAATTAAGATTCTTAAATCTCAAAAAATCCAAGACGGAGTGGTGAGAATAACTTTCACAGCGGGTAAAGCATCCAACGAACTAGAAAAAGAACAAGAAGTTATAGTGCATAAATTAGAAAAATTACTTGGTGTCCAATCCAATCAATTAATCTCGAGAATTCAAGAGTTGTTAGGTAAATGGAAAAAAGTGCATAAATCTCTGAAAAATGGTGAATATGAAAAAGAAGATACCATCTTAAGTTCTCAAGAGAAGCAAGATGGAGATATCTTAACGCGTATTTCTGAAGTGTTAGATACCAAAAATGAATTGATTTTCCAAAAAGTAGAAAAATTATACGATGAATGGAATAATGCGGTAGAAAAATTAAATGAAATTACTGCTCTTTTGCATGATTCTTCAATTGAAAATTTATTAAAAAATGCTATCAAATTACAAAATTATAGAGTCATAATCAATTCGGTAGAAAACCTAACTCAAAAAGATCTAAAAAATCTTAGTGTCAAAGTAGTAAATAAAGAAGATGATTTAATAACTTTTTTAATTGATAAAACAGAAGAAGGCATTACATTAATGGGCATGTTAGGTAAAAATGCTAATACTGATCAAGTCTTTAATATGGGTAAATTCATCAAATCCTGCACCGAAAAATTCAATGGTAAAGGTGGTGGTGGTTCTGATTATGGACAAGGATTTATTAAAGATAGCACATTAGAAATTAGCACGATTGATAAATATTTAAGAAAAGAATTATTAATTCTTTAACTGGATTATGTATTTATATTTATATAAGAAATTAAGCCAAATTATGTTTACTTTTTAAAACTACAAACATTTTAAATTTAGAGCTTAATATTATTTATTTAGATCTTCCTTTTGTGAAGATTTGGTCGTTTCAAATATTAAGATATCTATAACATAAATTAATGAATCATTTGGCGTGAATCATGGTTGAAATTATCCACATATCTGACCTACATTTTGGTTCGGAATTCATTCCAGAATTAATGGAAAATATAATTGCCTATATTGAAGATACATCTCCTGATGTTGTTGTATGTACTGGGGATATTATTCATAAAGGAAGAATTACGGAATATCGTGAAGTTCTTCCTTATATTCAAAGAATAAGGAATTCCACCCAATTTTTAGCAGTACCAGGTAATCATGATGCAAAAAATTCAGGTTTAATTTATTTCGAGAAAATTATTGGTCCGCGTCGTTCTAGGCTAATAATTGAGAATAAGGATACTATTGTTGTAGGACTATGCTCCGCCAGAGATGATATCGCTCATGGAGAAATTGGTGATGAACAACTTGATTGGGCGGGAAGACAATTTGATAAAAACCTTGAGAATAGGGTATTAGCCCTTCATCATCATTTAATTCCCGTTCCTTTATCTGGACAAAAATTTACAATCGTTAAAGATGCAGGAGAAATATTAGAATTTACTCAACTCTTTGAAATTGATTTGGTTTTAATGGGACATCGTCACGTTCACCACGGTTGGATAATTGGACCCACTACTTTTCTATATTGTGGGACCTCTACTTCTTTAAAAGTCAGAGCAGATGATCTTCCGAGCTTTAATCATATCTATCTTGATGAAGGGGATTTAGAGGTTTATATGGTTAACTCTTCTAATTTAGAAAGACACCTCCTTCTTGAAAGAAGAGAATCTCGTACGAAATTTGTCAGACCGCGTCGTACGCGTATTGAACACTTATTACATTCCTCGGTATGGGATGAGTGATGAAATTAAAAAGAGATGATTAGTTATAGCAAAGCCAATAACTCCATTAGTAGCAGTTGATGCTCTTATATTATTTCCACGAAATTCAATTGTTCTAATTCGCAGAAAAAATCCTCCTTTTAAAGGAGAACTTGCGTTACCCGGGGGATTTGTAGATGTGGGTGAAACAGTAGAACGAGCATGTATAAGAGAAGCTTTTGAAGAAACAAACATTAATGTGAAAATTCTTAATTTGATTGGTGTTTTTTCAGATCCTAAACGAGATCCAAGGGGCCATAATATCTCTATCGCTTTTAAGTGCGTTCCTGTTTCTGAAAATGAGAAACCACTGGCAAAGGATGATGCAAAAACTCTCGAAATAATACCACTCGATAAAATACTAGATTTGAAATTAGCTTTTGATCACTTGGATATAATAAAAGCTTCTGGTATTTTATAAAATTAAAAGTTTTTAAGTTAAATGATGCATCATTACATATTCAAAAAATAAAATTTAGGCGAATTTAAAATTTCATATTTAGAACTACTGCCAAGCATGATCGGAGTTATTTTATTTACTTTAGCAATGATTCATGCATTGATAGACGGAAAGAAAAATTGGATCCAGAGAGTGTTAATGTTAATTTCCTTATTTATTTATGGAGTGTTGTTGGAATATATAGGGATCATGTCAGGACATCATTTTTACGCCCCCGAAGTAATCATGATTCTAAACGTTGTTCCTCTATCAATTCCACTAGCATGGGTTGGAATCATTTATAGTGCGATGATTATCGCCGAAAAATTAGATGTTCAATTGTGGATGCGCATCCTAATCACCACTTTGATTGCCCTGAGCTTGGATTGGGGCATGGATCCTATAGCAGTTGAATTAGGTTTATGGACATGGGTGCATGGCGGGTCCTTCTTTGGTATTCCAAGTTTTAACTTTATCGGCTGGTTTTTTATTCCCATTGCATATTTGCTATCTTATAGCATGAATTGGAATAAAGTAGAACACCAATTAGAATTGCTTACAATTAGCGAAATTGATAATCACGGCTCAAAGAAACGTAAAATTTACACTTTATTAGCAGTCGTTCCACTCGCTTTAACTTTTTTAATGGTAATGGGTTTGATAACTTTCATACCTTTTATATACAATCTACCAGTTGTAATTGTAATCATTTGGGAGATCCTTACAGTTTCACTCGCTTTATGGATGATAATAAAAAGAAGGACAAGTTTAAGGCGAAGTTACTGGCTTGATCTAATTCCTCCTTGTATTCTCTTATTCATCGCTTATGATTATGCTTTCCTTGGTTTTCTCATCAATCAAATCCTACTGGGTATAATCATGCTCATTACAGCTTTTCCATTTTTGCTTGTACTTATCTTTACTTTTCGAAAAAAGAGGTAATAATCGGAGATTTTCATTGCAACTAATTTATTCGGTTTCAAATATTTTTTTATAACATTTACAACAAGGAATGCCAAGTTTAATGTTTTTATATTGAAGAACGTTATAATTGGTAATTTCTTCTAAAAGATTTAATAATTGGTTTTTAATTTTTATGGAATCCGCATTTTCACTAAAAAATATAGCTTTTAGCGTTTTATAATGTAATTCTGATTTACAAATAGGACAAATTGAGAATTCCGTTAGAAATTGTTTGAATTGATCATCTTCCAATTCTCTGGGTAATATTGAAAAGTTAGAAAGTGGATAATCTTGATCGAGTTTCTGTACAATATATCTAAAAATTTCTTGTTTAGCATCATTTTCTTCATATATGGAAGTAAAAAAAATAGTATCCAAGTTCTTATCTTTAATTAAATCTAAAATTTCTTGATCCTTTACTTCACGATTCTCTAAATCTCGTTTAGTACCGATCAATATTATTGGTATATTACCGGATCCCTCTCTTAGTAAATTTATCCAATAATTTAATGCAAGGAATGATTGTCTATTTGACAAGTCAAAACAGAGTAAACCTACAAATGCACCTCGACAAAAATCTTTAAACATAAAGCGATAATGAGCGCGATCCTTCAGATCCCATATTAAAAATTTATAGATATCATTCTCATTTGCATAACATTCCACTAATGTAAACGAAATGCCAATGGGCCAATCATCATCATTATTTCCATTTATGAATGAAGTCTTACCAGAACCCGAGCTCCCAAGCAACATCAACTTCAATTTGTATGATTTAGCCATTTCTATTACTCTACTATAAATGTCCTGAATGTAGCACTAATGCTTTTATGGATATTCATAGTAAAAAAGTTTACGGTGATTTAATCTCAAATAAATTACCAAAATCATCCTTAATAAATAAGTAATAATTATCGCTACCTTCTCGAGGTACCTTAATTACTTCAAAATCCATTTTTCTTGCCTCATCTACTAATTTATCTCGATCTTCTATGACTAGACAGGTATGGGTAAATTTATCAATTGATTTATCATCCTCATTGACGATAAAAACCTCTAAATCCACATCTTCATTAGAGTAGCGAATTATTTGTTGATCCTTATCTACATCGAAAAATTGGTTCATCAATTTTTTAGGAACGATGAAAGATTTGACTTTTTGGAATTTGAGCAAGCCAACATAAAATTTGTCACTCTTAACTTCTGAATTGGATCCTATAGCAACATGTTCAATTTTCAAATTAATCATCCCATAGTATTATAATCAATATAATATAAGGTAAAACAACTTAAAAGGATTTGAATTAACCCGAATTAAGAAAAAATCGATTTTTCATATTAAGATATTAATTTTTTATGTTAACATTGAATGAAAATTTAATAAATTTGGAAAGTTAATTAATATTATTCGTCATCATATGAATGTGATTCTAAGTTTAAGGTAAAACTGAATGACCGATGTAAAAGAAGATCAGTTTTTAGAAAAATTATATGAAGTTATTTACAAATTATCAGTGATCTCAAAAACTCAATCATTTCGGTTTAAAAAAGAATGGGATTTAATCTTTACTCAATTCAACCCAAATCCACACCTCATTCGTCCAATTAATATTGAAAAAGAAAAATTTTTGAAAGACAATAAATATAGAATCCAAATCTTAAACACGACCAAATTAGCTTTCGAAGATTGCTTCCATTCTATCAAAACATTGTTAGAAGCGCTATATAATCATTTTTTCGATGACTCCGAGTTATTTAAAGAGAGTTTTTCAGAGTCAGATGGATTATTACTTAAATATCTCGTGGCATTCACATTGTTGGGAAATCTGGTGCAATATAATATGTTAGATCATGAAACAGTTCCATTAAAATATACTATATTAGCTAGAAATTACTTGATGATTAAATTAAAGGGTTTAAAGGACTCTGAAATAATGGATAACATGAAAAAAATTAAAATTAACTTAACCATTACTGATATAATAAAATATCTGAACCAAATCGAAAAGGATGGATTTATCAAGGGTCAAAAAAAGGGAAAATCCATTTACTATGAAATCATGAAAGAATTAAAATTAAGTAAGGAGGGAGAAGAAAAGTACAACATGCTTCTTCGTCCTTTGATAGATTGGCCAACTGGAATTTGGAGAAGTTTTTATAATATTCGAGAATTAAACTTGACCGTTAGCAATACTAAGGGTGAAAAAATTGAAGCTTTAAATAAGATATTAGAAACAGCAGCAACACAGGGTTACGTTGCATCTCATCAAGTATTCGATAAGCTGATAAATTATTATAATGAAATTAAAGCATGATATTCCCATTATTTATAATCTTTAGTTTTTCTAATAGGGATGTCGAATTCGTTCAAAATATGAAGCAAATGTTGTTTTTCTTCTGAATTAGTTCCTTTCCAATCTATAACAAAATAATTTATCTTTTCAATCGTGTTTTTAATCATTTGATTGATCATGGAATTATCCAAATCTTTTATAAAATACTTTGGACATATAAATGAAAAAGCAATGTTGTTTGCTTGCTCTAGCCTGCTGAAATTGGGAGCATAATGAGTTCCTCCAAAACCTAACCCAATTTCATGATCCTTATTCACATTGTAATCTAGAAATCTCAAGATTGTCTCGATTATGCTATTAGCGACCACTTTAGCCGCAACAATATCGTTCCATTCCGCCTCACTACTTCCTAACTCCATAAAAATTAAGGGTTTAGGTAAGACGCTTGGACCATGATGAGTTACCTCAACATCAATCGCAAATTTTTCTAATTTTATTTTTTGAGAATTGAAAATTAATGATATATAACCTGCTTTACGCAGTAAAGCACTAGTAATTGATAGATCTTTAGGATTCCCTCCATATTCAGTCTCATTCCCCCAATTTCCCGTAGAATGGACTAGTAATGCGGGTCGGGATGTTTGCGATCTATGACGACTTGCAAATATCACGTAATCAAAATTAAATATGGTTTCAGCTAACTTGAGATCATTTAAATGTATCAAAGAAGTATTAGTTAGACCTAAATAGATTCTGTTTCCTTCAATTTGTGAATTTCGTTCTTCTTGTTCATCAAAAGCTATAAATTCATAAATTAAATTATCGTGCCACGTGGAATCAATCTTGTGGAAATGATATTGAGAAGAAGTTAATAATCTTTCACGTATATTCATTGATGCTAAGTCTTCTGTGCTACTAATAATTAAAAAATCGGGCATTATATCAACATCAGAATAGGATACTTAAGAAAATGTGCTTATTGATTATAATTTTATGGTTCTGGTTTG
>CAZOYD010000028.1:0-39856 GCA_964583985.1 uncultured archaeon | reverse complement strand
CCCATCCAACAACATCCTATATTATATTTAACCGCACCAAGCAACATGTTTTCTACTGCGGCTCCCACATCAAAATCGAAGTATTCTTGTTTTATATCGGTATTGATCATTACAATAATGTATGCTGTTGGTTCTCTTCCAGGTTCTGGTTTTCGTTCATTTTCAGGTAAAGATCCCGCAAACCTAATAAAGGAAAATATTTTTTTTACATGTTCGGCATTTTGAACAATAACAAATTCCAAGGCTTGAACATTTTTTGCCATTGGAGCTACTCGTGCTAAATCTATTAACTTTTTTAAAATTTCTATAGGAATGGGCATTTGCTTAAATCTCCTGATTGTTCTCCTCTCATATATTGCTTGCTCGATATCCATTATTTAATTCTCCTTTTTCAATCTTTAATGTAATTTATTAAGAAAAGTGTGGTAAATTTAAAGTTAAGTTAATTGTACATTGGTTCTCTTATGGAATTTACAACTTTTTCAGCAATCTGAAAAAATGCATATTCAATGTTTTCCCCAGTTAGTGCCGAAGTCTCGATATAATTTAAATTTAAATTACTTGCGAGTTTTATGGCATCTTCTTTATTGATTTTCCGCTCCTCTATCATGTCACATTTATTTCCGAAAAGGTAACCTAAAGGTTTCACCTCATTAGAAATATTCCTTTGGATATCAGTATACCAATCACTAATGCTTGAGAAGCTTTTGGGATTTGTAAGATCAAAAACCAAGACGACTGCTTCACTTCCTTGGTAAAAATGCCTGCGCATCGTTTGAAATTTAGCTTGCCCTGCAATATCCCATAAAACTAATTCAACCACGTTATTCTTAAGTCTAAATGATTTGTCGCTAATTGATACGCCCATCGTGGGAAGATAACGCCTACTATAAGCATTATCAGTAAATCTTACAATAGTGCTTGTTTTTCCAACACCTGGATCTCCACAAATTGATAACTTGATTTTGAACTCGATGATATTTTCCCCTTTGTTTAATATTTCGGGAAATGGTTTGGAAGAAACTTGAATATTTTCTTTAACTTTAAGTTGGATGAGTATGGAATGGATATTATCTCGTAAATGGTTTAATTCTTGAATAATCGCATCATGCGGAGCGTTTTGAGATATGAGATCACCGATAATTCGAGCCGTCTCATTAAATGGAGCGTCTAAATAATCGATATAGCGATAAAAAATTATGTCATCTATTTCCTTGAATAAAAAAGTAATTGCAGATTGAGCGACATTACCTCTCCTCTCTGGATCCCGTCTCTCTATATATTTTATGATTCCTTTTAATTTTAATGAGGGGAAAGGAATGATCATGAGCGATTCAGGGATAAATCCATGATCTCCTGAGAGAATTGTTATTGTTTTTATTCCAACAAGCATCCGTATGTGCTCAGGTAATTCTTTTGGAAGATAAAACAATGGATTAGGACCTATCTCATCATCAAACTCAGTATAAATAATTGAATGAATTAATTCGCCGCTCATTGCTGGTTATATAAATATATTATGTTATTAGATAATCGGGTTAATTATTAATTGGGATAATAATTAAGTTATATTATTGATATATTATGGGTTTTTATATGTCTGCATTTCAAAAAGGAGGACTTTGAAAAGGTAAATCACAAGATCGTGAAACTCTGCTTTCACGAAAATTAAATGGGTTATACTTTTTTTCTTTGATTTACCCATTTAGAATAAATTTATAAATTGATAAATAATCACTTCAATTAATTGATAAAAATGTAAAAAAAGAGTGAGTCTTGAATAAAAAAATTAATGGGGTCATTTTAATAATCTTTGGAGGGTATCTGTTAATAGGAAATACCATCTTCTCAATTTTATTTAATTATGTAGGACCAATTGGATTTTATATTCCATTAAGTCCAGAAGAATATTGGACAAATTGGTGGTATCAATATGGATTTATAACTGTAGCCATAGCTGTGGTCGGATTAATTTTAATCATTCTTGGTATTCGTATTTTTATAAAAGGGAATAAATTTCCAGAGATAAGAGCAGAAGTTAATCAAATTCATTAATTTTTAATATCTTTTTCATCAATTCTTTCATCTCCACGATCAATACAAATCATCCATAATTCTGTTATTGGATAAAAGATTTCATGATTTGCTTTCTCAAATTTTCCCAGTTCTTTTCTTTCTGTATTTGATATTGAATGATCTAAAAATTTTAGTCAAATATCGAGGAAAATGCAGATTAAAAATGTAAATAAGTAAAATCCTCTTAATTAGATACTATTCTATGTCGAATACTAGATATTAAAAAGGGATCAACCCAATGAAAGATATTTTTAATGCTTATTGCGGAATATATTATGGCAGTTGCATAATTCGATTAGCACACGTGCAAAATCGTCCAGAATCTATTCCAGAACCATGGAAAACAATGAGTAAGGGAATGGACTTGGAATGTCACGGTTGTAAATCTGATCATGTTTATCCGAATTGTGCGAAATGTGAAATTCGCTCATGTGCCAAAGAAAAACAAGTAAATTATTGTTTTACGTGTGAAGATTATTTATGTCAGAAAATTCCTGAAAGAGATCCTTCTGACCATCATCCCCACTTTACACTTGCTTTGCAAGATCGAAATTTATTAAAAGAGAACAAGGTAACGGAGTGGTTAGCGCATCATAAGGTTCGTTTTACCTGTAAAAAATGTGGTAACATGTTTACCTGGTATGAAGAAATTTGCCATTTCTGTGGAACAAAAGTCGAAAGCGTTGTTGAGGAATTAAAAAATGCAAAATATGATTAAAAATTATAGGGTGTCGTAATTTTGGTAATTTAAATGGGAAAGGAGGGCTAAATTCCAATTATTATAACTTTTTAATTATTTATTAGGTATAGTTTTAAATAAAGGTAAATCATAAAGTAATTTACACATATTTAGTGTCAATTAAAAATTCTAAAATAAAAAAAAGGCGTTAAAAGTGTCAAGATCAGCAGGAACTTTTGCTTTACTTATGGGAATTCTAGCAATAATATTGGAATTGTGGATGAAGTTTGCATTCTCTTTTCCTTATGCAGATATCCTCTTTTACATACTAGTCGCCCTTGCTATAATTGCCGGTATCATTGGAATAGCATACGATAGTTCAAAAAGCTATGGTTTGGGCGGTTTGGTTCTGGGAATTATTGCTTTAGTTTTATGGTTCGTGATATTATAATCACAATATAAACATTTAATTTTTTTTTTTTATATATTTTTGCTTAATTTGATTTTCTCTGATAGTGCAATTCTATTGGGAACTCGATCTTATCTTTCGTCAAATTTTTTAAGTCAATTCTGGGATGGTTGAGTTTAAAGGGAAAATATCATTAATTCCACATTTTTTACCAAACCCTTATTTCTTGTAGCCTTTCAATCAATTCTGGGACAAATATTCTTTTTTGTTGGACAATAATGAGCGTTTTTGAATCTCCATTGAGAGGAGTTATATTTTTAATATTTAGATCATCAATAATAATTTCCAAAACCTTCTGAATAAGTTCAATTTGTTCGCTATTAAGCATTAATTGAATCTGTCTTATTATACTTGACTTCCAAAAATATAAAACTAGCTAATAATAAGTTATTTGGTTATTCATTTAAGAGGTGTTTTTCTTTTTAGATTCTAATTTCTCTACCCTCTCTTCATAAACTTTCTCGAGTTTTTGCTTTCTGTTTAAATATTTATTTGTTTCATTATCAATTAATTCATTCAATTTTTTTATTTTTTCAGAAAAATTAATACTATGTACTATTTTGATTGGTTCTGGTTCTCTATTAATGAACTCTCTTAAATCTTTGGAAAAAGAATTAAACACCTCGATATTTACATACCAAAATTCATTGTGATATAAGTACTCAAACTTTGATTCAAATTTTTTACCGATTCTATCAATTAAAACGCTTAATTCCGTTTCCTCAATAGAAATCTTGTCAGTTATCGATATTACCAACATGATATGCTTTAAAAAATTAAAAAAGATCTTATGATTTGATAGCTTTATATATTTTAGCTCATCTGCAAACACTTCATCGGCAAAACTAACTAAGGCTGAAAGAAAATTTAAAATTAGATCTGTTGATATTCCTTGTTTTGTTACATCTTTATAAATTTCTTCATAAATAACGATTCCAGATTCAATTTCTAATATCCAGATACAATCAATAAAATCTTCAATCATTTGCTGCTTCTTCCGTATATTTTTTTTTAATCTATGGTATAAAATAAATTTTTAAAATTTTTAAATTTAAGTTAAATGTTATCAGTTTTCTTGCTAATAATAGAAATTCCTAAAGCGTTCTCTTATCTGGTTAAGTTGGGCAAAGAATAAAAGAATAATTTAAATGTTGTTCTATAGTTATTGGAGAAATAAAGTAAAAAAAAATAATGTTTGAATTATTATGTTTTAATTAAGAAAACCTAAAATTCCAGCAATAATCACTAAAACTGCTGCTAACCAGCTTCCGAAGATTAGAATTAAAATACCTAAAACTAATAACCATACTGCAGTAAAAGGGACTGGGCTTCCTTTAAAAGCACTTAGAAGTACCACGATACCAAGAATTATTGCGACTATAGGAAAAAGATAAGGAACGGCCCAAGATGCTCCTAAACCGTAATTCAAACCGACAAGATCTAAAAGTCCTACTATCAGAGCTATTAGACCGCCTAAAATCGCTAAAACTTTCATTATTTGGTCAAATTTTGCCATATTATTAATCACACTTTATCATGTTAAAATTAATATTGTTTTATTATAACAATATATAGATTAATTTTTTTTATTATTATTTAAGAATATTCATTATAAATAGTAAAAAAGCGGTTTTTACAAATAAAAAAGAGAAACAACCAGAAGTGGGATGGTATAGAGCAAATCAGCAGCTCTCATATATTTTTTCTTATAAGTTTTAACAGGATCTCCAATGATTTTTTATCCTTTTATGCCCCTTTTATATTAATCTTCGAATAAAATTGCCAATAAGTCATTCCAATCCCAAGAACTCATCAAAAAAATCTTTTTGGCTATTTAATAATATGAGGATGGGAAAGAGGGGATTTGAACCCCCGACCTCTAGGTTCCGAACCTAGAATCACACCAATCTAGACCACTTTCCCGCTGAATTGACGCAAGTTAAAAACGCAATTAATAAAAATAAGTTATAGCTAAAACAATTAACTCTCGCAAGTAATATAATTAAACAATATTAAAAATACTTAACTCTTCACAAAATATAAAATTGAAGAATAATTTACTACTGTGAAATAATATCTCCTTATACAATTAAAAGGTGTTTTAGAAGTGCCTTCTCCCGAGGAAACCAAGGAAGCATTTGATCAAGTTAAGATTTTGTTAGAGGCAATGATTCAAGATCGTGCGGTACCAAGAAATATCAAACGCGTTGCCCAAAAAGGTATTGATGAACTTTCGCGTGAGGATGAGGATGCGACTGATGCAATCCTCGCAGCAAATGTTATTTATTTAGTGGATGACCTTACCATGGATGCTAACATTCCTTTTCATTCGAGAACGACCATTTATCGAATCATGTCAATATTGGAAAAGATCAAGGATTAGATTATTACGATTTTTTCATTCTTTCTTTTGTAGGTTTCGTGAATATGAATAATCTCTGATAGTATTTAGAAAATTCCGAACTCTCTAATAGCTTTCATCAATTTTGGAAGTAATTCTTCATACTCTTTTATTTTTGAATGATTAATTTGGAAGAGTGTATTGAAATCCATTGGGTTTTCTTTATTAAGCTCCATTATGAAGTTACGCGACATGGTATTCACATTTTCAAAAATTGTGTCAAATTGTCCTGTTATATTTTTTAAATTAGGAGGACTCTTATCTTTTAGCTTTCTCAACATGTTTCTAAGCGTTCCTCTGGGTACCCGAATCTTTTCAATTAGCTTATCGCATTGATCAATAAATTCGTAAATTTTCAATTTATTCTCGGCAGTTAATTTTGTTTCGATGATTTCAGTACGCCAGGTATTAATTCTACCTTGAGCAAAAGTGTCAAAATTGAGAGAAATAGAATCTATTCCTTCTTGTACCAAAAACCTTAAAAATTCGGGATCATCACTCGGTGCTTGCCCACAAATCCCCACTTTTTTACCAAAATCATGTGCTATTTTTATTAAATGACTAATTGATCGTCGTATAGCTACACTATTGGTATTATAAGAATTTTTTTTTGCAATTGGAATTAACTTTGCTTCATCCCGATCAACACCATAAGTTAACATTGTCAAATCATTACTCCCTATTGAAAAGCCATCGACATATTCACAGAAAAGATCTGCACAGATAATATTAGAAGGAATTTCTGCCATGACAAATACTTTTAAGGAATCTTGTCCTCTAATTAATCCTTCATTTTCCATGAGATCGATAATCTTCTTACATTCTTCGGGGGATCGACAAAATGGAAGCATTGGTATTATATTATTGAGTCCCCATTCACGAGCTTTTGCAATTGCTCGCAATTCTAGCAAGAAGGCATTCTGAAAATCATTATGAGTATAACGAGAGCATCCTCTAAAGCCTAGCATCGGATTATTTTCAACAGTTTCATAGATCCACCCACCTAATAAATTTTGATATTCATTAGTCTTAAAATCTGATAAACGTACGACACATGGGGCGATTTCACCATTAGGGAGTATTTTCCAAACTCCAGCGGCAATAGTTGCTATACCTTCAGCGAGTTGTTCAACATAAAATTCTTCTTTATCTTCATATCCGATTGTTAATTCATCTATTTTATCAATTGTATCTTTTAAACGTTTGATTTCAACACTAAATGGATCTTTATGATACAAATCACTTTTTTTTATTGATTCAATTCGCTTACGATGTTCTAACAAGATATCATAACGCATTAACAGTGCTTCGTAGTCAATTAAAGCATTGGGGTGAATTTGAATTTCATCATTAATAATAAATTCTAATCGTGCTAATCCAGTGCCGTCAGGATATTTGCCAGAACTTAATGCTCCCTTAGGGATTCCTAAATTAACTAATACTTGTGTTCTAGTTTTAGGTAATTGGGCAAATTCAATAGTATCAAAATCATACTCCACTTCTTTTATCCACAATCTTGGTTCCCCCGTACTGCAATCGATAGTAATATAATCTAAATCTTGTTGGCGTTTCTTTTCTTTAATTTTTTCAATAATATTATCAGCTCCTACTATTGAAGCAATATTTAATTCTCTTGATACTATTGCGGCATGGCATGTTGGACCTCCTCTTTCAGTTACTACACCTCCTAAATTTTCCATGTAGGACGTCCAATCCGGATTAGTTTCTTCAGTTATGAGTATATCCCCCTCCTCTAATAGATATGCGTCGTTAATTGATTCAATAACTTTAATTTTTCCATATCCAATCCTTCGTCCTATTGCCGTTCCAGTATTTTCTATTAAATATCCATTATTGATTAAAACTTTAGGATCTTCTAATAGATAAAAAATTTCTTCAATATCTCCTTTTTGAGAATGTACCGTTTCTGGTCTTGCTTGGACGATATAAATTTTACCATCATATCCCAAGGCCCATTCAACATCCATGTTACGAGCATAATGTTCACGGATTTTTGTTGCATATTCAGCTAGGATTATGACTTGATTATCATCCAAACAGAATTTTCTCTGTTCATTTTCATCCACGAATATTGTGATTGTCCCTCCCTTATTCTTATCAAATATCATTTTCTTTTCTTTCTTAACCAGACTGCGATTGATAATTCTTAATTTAGAAGCATGTTTAAAAACGATAAATTCATCACCCTTTTCGATTCCTTGAACAATTAACTCACCAAGACCCCATGTTGCTCTTATTACGATGACATTGGGATTACCTGAATCAGGATCTTCAGTAAACATGACTCCAGAAGCTTTAACTCCTTCTAAACCTCCAGCAATTTCTTGAACTCCTACGCTCAATTTTACAGCAAAATGATCAAATCCCGCCCTTTCTCGATACATTGTTGCCCTTGTAGTAAATACTGAAGCCATGTCTTTAAGAATATATTCTAAAATTTGCTTTTCTCCCGAAATATTTAAATGAGTATCTTGTTGCCCGGCAAAAGAAGCGTCTGGTAAATCTTCAGCGGTAGCAGAACTTCTTATAGCAAATGTTGTTTCATTTCCAATTCTTTCCAATAATTTAGCATAAGCTTCTAAAATCTCGTCTTTCACGCTGTCAGGTATGGAGGCTGATTCGATTACGTATCTTATATCGGCACAAATTTTATCAACCTTGCTTATTGACTTAATATCTTCGTTTTTCAATTCTATAGCAATTTTCTTGATTTCTCGATTAATGTATTCTTTTAAGGTGATCTCTTCCTCCTTAATTCTAAAATAATTTGTTTCTAAAATGTAATCATATGCTTTGGCAGTAACAGCAAATCCAAGGGGTACAGGGATTCCAAAGCTCAGTAATTCGCCAAGTGATGCATTTTTTCCACCCACTAACGATACATCATTGACTCTTAAGTCATCAAAAAATTTAACATACTGATATTCTTGATTTTTCATTGTGTTTTCGCAAGTTTGATAATTATAATCCTATCGAAATCTCTTTCTAATTAATTAATTTTGCACTGAAAAAAAAGGTAAGCAAATTGACTTATAAATGTAGATAATTAGGTCTGATTTATTCAAAAAAATAAAAAGTCAAATAACGAACTCTGAAATCTACAGATTATAATAATGGAAAATTATCGAGATTTCAAAAATCATACCATATTTTCCCCTTTTATTACGCATTAATATAAAGCTTTTTCAAACACTTCGAAATCGGATGAGGAATATAAGCAGAAGATTACTTCTCTTATACACGTATTGCTTTCCAAATATTCTTTTGTCGTTGAAATCATTATTTTAGCACATTTTTCAATTGGATAGCCAAAAATTCCCGTGGAAATTGCGGGAAAAGCAATGGAAAATAATTTATTTTCATCCATTAATTTTAGACTATTTAAAGTGGCATTTTTAAGCTTTTGATCTTCATCTCCTTCTCCCATTCGTGGTCCCACGGCGTGAATGACATGTTTTGCCTTTAAATTTCCTCCTGTGGTTATAACCGCTCCACCTACAAAAATACTTCCGATTTTGTTACATTCTTCTTGGATTTTTGGACCTCCTTTTTTTCTAATCGCCCCTGCTACTCCTCCTCCAAGAATGAGCTGAGCATTAGCCGCATTAACGATCACATCAACCTCTAAATCCGTAATATCTCCTTGTTTCAACGTAATAATTGAATTTTTAATTGTTATTTGATCCATCTCATTTTAAATATTACAATATTAACTAATAATCTTTATTGTAATCCATTATTACTATGGTTTAAAATGATTGTGGGATTTTAAAATAGAATGATAAAAAAAATTTAGGGTTCAGAAGTTTCTTTGTTCTTTTGGAAAATTTCATCTAACTTGGCTCGATCTTCATCAGTCATTTTACTCATTGCTTCCATATTTTGTCGCATCAAATCCATCATGACTTTTTGAGATATCATCTGACTTAAAACGGGTAAAGCAATTCTCATGCGGGTTAATTCATAAAACATCGTTTTAGCGGTGTCACGCATTTCTTTTAATTCTTCCTTTGTCATGCCTTCTTCACCTATACCGGGACAATCAACATCCACAATAGTATAATTTTTCCCATCAAACTCTAATGGATAAACACGGCAAGAAAGAGGCCTATTATCGTATATCAAACATTTCTTATTTTCTTCATTGTATAAAGGACATTTTACTGTTAAAAGATCTTCAATTGGAACACTTTCAAAAGGATCTCTTTTAGGTGCTTCCTCTCCTTCTTTAGGAGGAGGAGGCAATGGTTTTAAAACTAAGTCTAAACCACCATCAGGTTTATTGTAGATATCAAGATAGGGCATGAAATTCGCGACGACCCCATTACGAGCCCACATTTCTAAATCCCAAAAAGTAATCGGAATTGGTCCCCTTTCTAAGCAGCATCGTTCACATCTCGTGCATTTGAATGTAAATTTTGCTTTTTCCTCTTCTCCTACTACTTTCTTTTCTTCATGAATTTCTTTTTCCTCTTCAGTTACTCCTTTTTTTTCTTCTTCAAGTTTTACTTTTTCTTCTTTTTGCTCGTCCTTATTATTGTTTAGATTTTCCTCAGACATTTGTATTCTCTCACTTAATTTAAATTTGGTATTCTGATCTTTAAAATTTAATATTAAAAAAAAATTTATCTTTCTTTAAAAAAAATAACAAAAAAAAGAATTTTGAAATTAATTACCTATAGTTTTTCTTCGATTATAATCTCTCGATTCCTATCAACTATATCTGGCGTCAATTTATAAAATTTCCAGAATACAATTACTCCAATAAAGATTAATATCGCTGGAATCAACGCAAAATGTATTTGAATGCCAAGGTTCGCAAGCGGTGTTTGTGAGGTCGCATCTGGATTTTGATTAAACCCTGTCAAAATATGGACCACAGAAAAACTCACGGCTTGGATAACTAATGCAGCACGACTAACAAAAGTCTGAACACCATTATAAATACCTTCTTTTCGCTGTTTTGTATCCACGATTGATTCATCTATGGTATTTGCCAAAATAGGCCCCATCATGACCCAAAATCCTCCTTCTCCCGTGCCCCAGATGAAAATTCCAATCATTAATACCCAATAATCGTTAATAAAGAATAGAATGCCTGTTACAATGGTGAGATAAATTGTGGCAATTAACATTGTTTTTCGATCATTATTAGTCTTATTCGCAAAATGGGACCAAATTGGCATCGATATAAGCATTCCTAATATTAATGCTGCCATCATCAATGTGATATCCTTCTCCTCCACTTCTAATACAAATTGGGCAACATAAGGGATGGAACCAGTCATTAATGATACTAGTGATTGGTAAAGAGTAAAAGTAATAATATAAGCTAAGAAATTTTTGTGCTTTAAAAGGGATATAAATTCTTTAAAAAATGGTTCTTTTTCCATTCCTTTTTCACAGTTGCTCAAATAACAATCTATGCTAGCTTGGTCTTCTCGGCTTCCAGGAATTGCTAGTAATAAGGCAACCATACATATGATTATTACAGCGATTGCCTGTACTATGTAAGATTGTGGATCGTTAAAATTGTAAAAAATTGGGGGTACTATAGCGCCTAAAGCAGTTCCACATGCCGCAATCATGGTGCTAATGGTTGAAGCTTTACGCCGTTCGTTCCCAGAACGAAATTTATCGGGAAATATAGCATAAAAACTAACATTGAAAAGTGAGGCAAATGTATCATATAAACACGTGGTGAATACTAACCACGCAAAAATGATCCATGCTCCTTCGTTTGGATTAACAGCTGGAGGCATGAAAATTAAAATATAACTTAAAATCCAAGGTACTCCTCCAATAAAAACCCATGGAAATCGTCTTCCCCATTTTTTCGTGAATTTGAATGGACGATCTGTCAGATATCCTATAAATGGGTCATTAATAGCGTTCCAAATAGCGAAAATTATGTATCCGGTCATTGCGTATATTGAAGGTAGCCCAATTTCAGTCTCGTAAAAGAAAAAGACTAAAGAGCCAAATGCCATGACAAAAAATTCATTGACAAATTTCCCGAATCCATATGAACTCATGTTTAACTTGCTATGTGTTATTTCTTCCATAAATATCTCCATTTTTTTTAAATAGAATAAATTGTGAGATAAGAGTATATAAATGTTAACGTGTTTGTAAATAAATTGAATCTCAATTCAAAAAAAATGCTATTTTTTATGTATATAATAAGATCTCTAAAAAAAAATCTGCAGTAACATTGATTATCATTTCAATAAATTCATTCATTTTATTTCTTATAGCGTGTTTTCCTTAATAATTTGAGAATAATAATTTACGATGGTTTCTATAAGAATTACGCCAACCTCTTTAATTGTCACAATTTTTCCATTATCTAATCTGCGAAGAGTATTGAGGCATTTCCAGTGTCCATGAATATCATTATCTTTAGTTCCAAGTACTTCAGCATATTTTTTTCCATACATGATAAGACCACCTAAACCCGCTAATGTTGGCCATTTCTTAAGAGCTTTTTCAAAGTCATCTTCTAATTCTCTATTCATTAACACTAATTTTTCTTCATCTAATACTCCAATAGCGGCTCCAATTGAATGTTCACAGTGTCCGGCATGATCTAAAGTGGTTACAATTTTTATAAGCTTTCTCATAAGTTTTTTAGCGTCTATATTATCTTTAGAGAGTTCTATTGATAGAAAATGTAACTTTTCGAGCACAATATCAGCAATATCACCAGCAACATTATCAGTTCTGGTTATTATCAATTTATTAAGATTGAGTTTTTCTTTTATTTCTTGAATAAAACCTGCGATTGGATTATTACCTCCATGGAAAGAATAAATGAAAACCCTTGAAGTGTCAAAACCCATTTCTTCATAGAGTTGAATATGATATTGAAGAAATTTAACTAGTCGATTAATAAGTTCTCTTGGCGGAATAGTTTTAGGAGACCAATCTTTAGCAATTAAACCTGCAGTATCTGTGGACCATGGAATATGAGCAACATATCTTCCTCCAGTCTTACATGAAATAAGATGTGTTATTCGTTGAGCACCTAAATCATCCATGTTACGCGGTAGAGCATAGCTATGCCCCTCTTCTGGATTTCCCATAGAAAATAGAAGCCATTTTCCTTCTGAGTTACCGAAAGGACCCCAATCATCCATTTTTCCCTCTAATGAAATTCCGTTTTCATCGCTATTCATAATGATGAATATCTTCTAAATAATAAAAATCTTTTAACAATTCGTAATATGGGAGTTTAGAAATATTAATGAATTATGTTTTAAGTGAAAATTTATACCAAGATCCATAATAGATTTAACAGGTGAGGACGAAAAGCAAGCTATAATATATATGATTGAGACTGAAAAAGTTTTTAATCTGTAAGTTAATTAATTGATATAATGGCATTTTCTTTTTTGAAACGTGTTAAGGTTCGTCTTCAATTCACCGGTTGGCTTCAATACATACCAACACTAATATTAGCATCAATATTTCTGATTATCGCTACATTATTTTGGTTATTAGGACCCAAAGTAGTGGCATATTTTCCTTTTTTTATAGGATTACTTTTATTAGCGATATCTGTATTTGATATTTGTACTGTGAAACTAAAATTACATCCAAAGGAATCCCTTCCTCATAAACGCAATGATGAAATGAATATATTTGATTTGATGCGATTAAGACGCTCTTGTCGATCATTCCAAAATCGAAAAATAACACTCGAACATCATAGTGAGCTAATAGAATATGTACAATCATCAAGTGGATTACCCAATTGTGCCTTGATAGGCAAACATCCCATTCGTATTGAATATGTCGATGCATCTCTTACGGTTTGGCCAGTAGTAGGAGCTCAAGAGTTCCTCGTAGCAATAGCTCCGAGTGAGTATTCTCGTCTTGCTGTTATCGATGTGGGTCGATGCCTACAGAAAATCGTTATGCATGCAACACTTATGGGCTTGGCTACTTGTTGGATCGGACCGGGTGCAGATCATAAGAGTATTATCTCACACTTAGGTGATCATTACAATCCAACGGAGGATCATATCATTTGTGTTTGTGCTGTGGGGTATAAATCCAATTATATCCCCTTGTTAGTCCGTTTCATAAATTTCCTCTTTCATCGTCGCATACCATTGAGTTCGCTTTTTTTTAGTGATTCCCAATTTAAGGAACCTTTGAATGTAAGCATAAAGCCGTTCAAACGCTTTGGACGATGTTATGAAATATGTCAATGGGCACCATCTTCGTTCAATTCACAAACAACACGTTGTATAGGCGTACTCGATCGAAATGGTGAAAAGCAAGAAAATAGCAATGAAGACGAATCTCGTCTGGTGAGATTTGATTTTTATCAGAATATAGAATCACACTTTTACGCACCTGTAGCGCTGGGTATTTGGTGTGCGAATTGGGAAATAGGTTGTGAAGCACTGGGCATAAAAGGACACTTTTCTGTACTGACAGCAGAAGAGAAACGAGAGAATGATGAGAAACACCACTCCCAATTGCCTAGATATGACGTAAGCTGGATACTTGAGCAATAAACAATTAAAGTATTAATTGACCTCTGAAGTGAGCGAATCCAAAGCTGGATTTGACGATCCAAGTAGAATTATAAAGGATCATTGACTACAATAGCTTTCTTGATGAGATGATATCCGTCCTAACAAAAATTTCAAAGGATTAGATTCAATTATAAATAATATAAAAAACTGAAATTCCCCTCAATTCTAAAACCTTAACATTGTTTTATTCTAATAATATTAAATAATCTGTTTTAGAGGATAGAATTTTTTTTGATTTGAAAACTATTAAAATTTCTTTTAATTATTGATCTCACATAAAAAATATTATAAGGTTGTGATTTTTTGCCCGGTCCTGGTATGGATTTAATTGGTGAAGAAGAGAAAAAAGCTCTCATGGAAGTTATTGAAGCAGGTTATTTATTTAGATATGGCGATCTTTCTAATCCACGATTTAAAGCTAAGGTGTGGAATTTAGAAAGAGAGTTTGCGAATAAGATAGGTTCAAAATACGGCTTAGCAGTTACTTCTGGAACTACAGCATTATTAACTGCCTTGTGGTCTTTAGGAATAGGTCCGGGAAATGAAGTCATCGTCCCGGGATATACTTTTATTGCAAGTATCACCTCTATTATTTTTTCAAGAGCTATTCCAATTCTTGCAGAGGTGGATAAGACTTTAACTTTGGATCCTCAAGACGTTATAAAAAAAATAACACCCAAAACAAAAGCAATAATGTTAGTTCACATGCTTGGAAATCCCGGTCATTTAAATGAGATGGTTAAGATTGCAGAGAACAATAATCTGTTATTACTTGAAGATTGTGCTCAGAGTATGGGCGCTAAATATGAGAATAAATCTGTAGGTACGTTTGGTCAAATGGGCGCTTTTAGCTTGAATGTGTATAAAACTATTTCTGCAGGAGATGGGGGGATGGTTGTAACCGATGATGAGGATCTCTATAAGCGAGCATTTGCAATTCACGATCAAGGACATTTACCTTTACGTCAAGGTGTTGAACAGGGAAAACGATCTGTTCTTGGTTTGAATTTTAGGATGAACGAATTGACTGCTGCAGTTGCTCAAGCTCAATTAAAGAAATTAGATTATATTAGAAATAAATTGAAAGAAAATAAACATATTTTGAAATCTATAATCTCAACAAACAAAGAAATCGAATTTCGCCATATTTTAGATAAATATGGAGATGTTGGAACTCTATTGACATTTTTCATGCCTACCGCAGAATCTGCTGAAAAATTAGCTAACAAACTTGAAACCACGACAATTTCAAAATCGGGTTGGCATGTTTATAATAATATGGAGCATTTTCTACAAAAAATGACGGTCACTGACGAGGGATGTCCCTTCACATGCCCGTATTATAATTCCGAAATTGAATATAAGAAAGGAATGCTACCTCAAACTGATGAATTACTCAATAGAGCGATAAATATAAGTGTTGGCGTTTCTGATGCGGGACTTGGTTCTGCTTATGGAATACATGTTACCAGCACAAGAGAAGAAATACAAGAAAAGGGCGAGTTTCTGTTAAATGCAATAGAACAATCTCTTGACTAAGTAGAAAACCTTAATATATTTTAACCATTTCAAATTTTACAAAATAATCACGGTGATTAACATCAAATCTATGCTAAGAAATAAGTATTTCATCAGTTTGGTTTTGTCAGTCTTATTAGTATGCGTATTTTTCTTCGGGCGATTGACCCCTTTCAATGATATAAGTATGATATTGCTTTTTTCTATGCTTTCAATAAGCTTTTTATTGATCCAAGAAATAATCTTGTTTAAATTTACAAATATTAAAGCTTTATCTCGCAAGGGATTCAATATGATATTTATCAGCGGGTTAAACCTCTCATTTGCTTATTCCATCGGATTCACAATTCCACTGATGGAATCCTTAAGTAGAAATAATTTTGGAGTTGTTATGATCCCTTTACTGGTTCTTTTAAATGTTATTATTGTCGATAAATTTGATAAAGATAGTCGCAAAGGTGATGAAATAATTGTTGAACCAATTTATACCCGTCCTGTAATCGAATTTGAGAATAAGAAATATGTATTTTCGAATTTTTCATTAATATTATTTGCAATTGGAACACCACTATCAGCCTATCTGATATATCTATTTTTTGATAATGAAGCGAATTACTGGCTTCACGAACTCGTGATTAAGCAAACCGTATTTTTTTTAAACTTATTTTTTAACATGGGAGCAACGGCCAATTATTTACCAATTGGAAATTTTCATTGGAGTTTTGGTGTTCCAGGTCAATCTAACATATATTTTGAAACTTTTTGTACAGGAGTTCAAGCAATTTGTGTATTTGCGGGGCTATTGATATTTATTCCACATTCAAAGGATCCTCGGACCACAAAGGACATAGTGTGGCGTAAAACTAAATCTCTTATTGTGTCTGCAGCAATATTTTATGTTGTTAATATCATACGAATGATAATTCAGATTTATCTCTATTATATAGGATATCCATGGGATAGCATTCACGTTTCTATTAGTGCTGCAAGTTCGTTTATAGCAGCTATTATAATTTTATTACTTCATAAATGGATTCCTGAATTCATTATTAGTATTATTTATGCTGGAACGCTAATTAACAAGAAATTTAAATCCTTAAAGAAAAAGAACATTGAATCTGTGAATAAAAATTAAAAAAATAAAAAGATTGTATTCTTTTAATATACATAATCATGCTAAACTTTGAAAAAGAACAAGTAGTAGTAGAAATTGGAGCCGTTAAATTAGGTGGTCAGCCAGGAGAGAATCCTCCCGTTATGATTGGCACGGTATTTTATGCTAACCACGCGGCGTTATTAGATGAGAAAACGGGCCAAATCGATAAAAATCTTGCTGAAAAAGAATTGAACGAATATTGCGAGATTATCGATGAAACAAACATGCAAGGAATCATTGATGTTGTGGGAGGATATACAGAAGCTCTCGTTAAGGAATGTGAATTTATTGCTGATAAAGTCGATTTTCCTTTCTTGGTAGATGGATTAAATGATAACTCCCGCATTCCTGCTATGGAACAATTAAAAGAAATAGGTTTGTTAGATAGGGCAATCCTCAATAGCATCGATGATTCCACTAGTGACACTACGTTAGAAAAACTCAAAGAAATTGGAGTAAAATACGCAGTTCTATTAACTTTTGGTTCAACGAGCATTTTTCCTAAGCAAAAATTAGATTTTTTAAAAAACGTTTTAATTCCAAAAGCTCAAAAAGCAAATATTAAGAATATAATTATTGATACCGCAGTATTAGATTTACCTTCTATTGGAATTAATATTGAAACTGTTGGAATGGTAAAAAAAGAATTAGGTTATCCTGTAGGATTCGCCCCAGCCAACGCAATTTATGGTTGGCGTTTTGGGAAAAAATTTGGGGAAATTTCTCGATGTGGTGCAATTGCAGCTCAGATGGGTTATTGTGTTAATGCAGGAAGTGATTTTGTGCTATTTGGCCCCATAAAATTCGCCAAATGTGTGGTTCCTGCAATCTCCTTAATTGCCGGAATTAATTCATATTATAGAAAAAGAATTCTAAGGAAAAAAATCTCTGAAAAGACACCTTTAACAAAAATTTTCTAAGAAATATAAGTTAATAACAAATCTGCTGTAATTTCGATGAATTTCGGTAATTTAAGATTGATATTTTCTTTTTCGGATTCATCATCCACTAACAATAAAATGAACATTTCAAAATTTGAAATTTTTACCTTTCTAACCAAAATTACAGAGTTTGCTACTTTAAAAATAGCTTCATTCTGAGGAATAGATCTATATTTTGAGAAAATTTTAAAGAGGATGGCAAATTGTGGTCCAGTGAGTTCAAATACGTTTAAAAGTTCTTGAGGTTCATTTATTTTAGTGATTTTAGATGCTTTAGGTGTATAAACTTCTGCAATAATTAACCCATCGCCACTCATCAATAAAGCTAAATATATTTTAGTATCTTTTAAAAAGAGGTTGAGATTATGTTCTATTAAATCACGATTTGGGCTTAATTTCGCGATGCCAGAACTAAAAGCTCTTAAAATTGAGAATGGATCAAATATACTAGTCAAAAATATTTCTGCTTTTCCCTCCGAAACAATAGCTTTTGTAAGAGTACTGATATTATTTTGAATTTTCCTTGAATTTAAAATATCGGGATCTGATTTTGAGAAAACATAGATAATCGGAGTCTTTTGTTCAAATTTAGCCAATACATCTTTAATATTTTTTAAATATTCCAAACTCTCTTTGAACCTCTTCTGATTTCTGACGTCAATGAAATAAAATAAAAGGTCTGCTTCGTAAAGATATATATGAGCTTTATTCAAGTACTTTTGTCTCAGACTGAGTTGCCCTCCGAGATCCCATAAAAAAATTGTTGCCCCCAATGCTTCAATTGAACTAACTTTTGCTCCTAAAGAAGGTTTTACCCCAATTAATTTCGAATATTTTCTATCAACGGAAAGAAGAAAGGAAGATTTCCCAGAATCATCCAATCCAGAAAATAAAATCTTCATTTTTCTTTGAGCTGAAAATGAGGTAGAGGGTGATTGTTGTATTTCCATCATTTGGTTTAAAAGGGATTCAAAGAAAGATTCTACTTCTTCTTGAGTTTTTAAATTACCAAATAATTCTTTATCAAATTTCAAAAAAAAATCTATAATTATATGTTGTAAACGATCCATATTATTATACAGAAAGCTTCTACGATTTTCATCTATTAATAGGGAAAATGCTGTAGCTATGGGTTTTTCAGATTGTTCGATTTCAACGAAATGGAAATATGTTAAAGATGTAGAGTGAAAATCAGGAAATGGAATGATTGCATGATGTTTAAATTCCTGTATTTTAGGATTCTCAAAAATAGAACCATCCCCTATCAAGAGAGAGAGATTTTTTATTGATATTTGAGTATAATCTCTCATTGTTAATTCAAGTAAATCTTTTTGAGATTCATGATTTACATCATCTTGAAAAGTTCTCCTAATAGGATTAGGAAACATGTAAATGGGTTGTGGACCAAATTTATCATAGACTGCGAATACTAATCCATTAAAAATTGAGGACTTTATTAATTCTTCCATTACCTAAAGCTTAATTATAAGTTTTGTTATCAGATATATTAATAGGATTCAATAATACATATTAAATTTTATACTCGATTTATATAATGCTAAAAAAAATTGCCACAGCAATTATAGAAAATAAAAATATTATTGAAAAAAGAGAGATCAATCCATTTATTCAATTAATTCAATCTGAATCATACAAGAGCAAAAGAATCCTTTCAGATATAGGAGAAGATTCAGCATCTATTCTAAATGATGAAAATTTAATCCTAATGACTACAGATAGGATAAAAACGGAGTATATTTTAAAAAATCCATTTGGAGCGGGATTTAGCTCAATATTGGTAGGGATAGATGATATTTATTGTTGTGGGGGAACTCCCTTGGCAGCAAGTTTGATAGTGTCTTTTACAAATAAGCACATCGGTGAAAAAATATTTAAAGGAGCCTTGGTGGGTTCTCAAAAATTTCGCGTTCCTATCGTGCGAGGGCATACTAACCCAAATAGTAGTTACAATGAACTCAGTTCCACAATGATTGGTGAAATAAAAAAAAGTGATTATTTATCAGCGAAAAACGCGAAATACGAAGATGATATCATATTAGCAGTAGATTTTAAGGGTAAAATCCCGGACGTGGGTAAATATTATTGGGATACCGTTACATTTAAACAATCTGAAGAGGTTTTATTCAGAAGAAAATCAATGAACATAATTGCACAAAAACATTTAGCTAATTCTGCTAAAGATATCTCCAATGCGGGAATATTTGGAACTATATTACAACTTATCAAATATTCTAATCTTGGAGCTATAATTAACATAAATCAAATAACAATCCCACCATTTTTAACTAAAAATGGTTATGATCTGGAAAAATTTATTAAAATGTATCTAACCACCTCATATATATTAACTGCTCCAGAAGATAACAGCAAAGAGATCCTCACGATCTTTGATAAACATAATTTAACCGCTACCATCATTGGAAAAATTATTAAGGATGAGCATTTATTGAAAATAAGTGATGGAAAGAAATCACTTGATGTAATCAAATTTTAGTATCTTATAAATCAGATAGGGAAATCATCATGGCTCGGTACACGCAAAATATCTTTCTCAGTGTTCTATTTATTATTTCTTTTATTTCATTACCATCCTTTCAATTTATGAGAAGCTCAAATTACTCTTCATCACAAGAAGAACAAACAATAATACATTCTTCTCAAGGTTTTCATAATTTTACAATCGATACATTCTTACCTTCCTTGGTTTGGCTTTATCCTCAACTTCAATTAAATATTAGTGTGAACCAAACTGGACAAATTCAATGCTTTTTTAGCGAATCTATAGGACCTCAATTTTTTAGTATTGAAAATCATTCATTATCATTAACTGGAAATAACTTATCTCAAATCTTTTATTTGCAACTAATTCCATTGATAACTACATTACCTGGAATTTATCAATTTTCTCTTAATATCACAGGAGCATTTTCTTACAATGAAAATTTTGAAATTATATATGGTTTAGGAGTAATTCCACTATTCTCCTTCCTTGCAATAATAATTATCCTTTCATTAGTTATCTTATTTAAAAAATCTAAAGGAGTGAAAATAGGAATAAAAAAGGAAGCTACTAAACCAGATGGATATGAACATGTAGTATCAACAATTGCTGGAAAAATAAATTGTCCAAAATGCCGTAAAACCATCGATGAAGGGTTAACTTTTTGTCCTGAATGTGGTGAGCGAATTCCCGAGTTTTTACGTTATAATCCTCCCTCGGGGATATAGATTTTAATATTGATCCATAACACCTAACTAGATTGTCGTCTTTTTGGAGATATCAAAAAATTCATAAGAAAAAAATATAAGGTATCTTCTGATATTTATCCAGAACTCGAATTGAGCCATAATTTCTTTAACATGAATTTTAATATCGGATTAATTGGTAAAGGAAATGTTGGAACTGCTTTTCTCCAATTATTAAATGAGATAAACCCAATTATTATCAGTAGATTTAAGATTGATATTAAAGTTTTAGGAATTTTTGAAAATGATGGTGCGATTTTAGACGAAAATGGGATAAATTTAGATAGGTTATTAAAATTAGGGAAAGAATTTCGGACTCTTGTAAATTGGAAATCTGGATATCGCGCTCTAGATTATATTGATAAACTAAATCTTAATATAATGATTGAAACTACTCCCACAATTCCAGATAATGGAGAACCAGCAAGATCACATATTATAAAAGCTCTTAATAATAAGATGGATGTTATAACGTCTAATAAAGCTCCACTTTATCTTGATTATAAAAATATTAAAAAAATAGCACAAGATCGAATGCAGCTAATCAGATACGAGGCTACAGTAGCAAGTTGCGTTCCCATATTATCGATAAAAAGAAATTTACAAGGTAGTAAAATAATCGGAATAACTGCGATATTAAATGGGACTTCAAACTATATCCTCAGCAAAATGTTCAATCATGGATGTCGTTTTGAACAGGCTTTGAAAGAAGCACAAGATCTGGGTTATGCAGAATCTAATCCAAATCTAGATATTAGTGGTTACGACGCTGCTGGTAAATTAGTTATTCTCGCAGATGAACTGTTAGATTATGGCTTAACTATTAAGGATGTAAATATCAAGGGAATTGAAAATATCAATAAATATGATATTGAATTAGCAAAATTAAATAATCAAGTTATCAAACAATTATCATTTGCGAAAAATGGACATTTATTTGTAAAACCTCACCCTGTTAATAAAAGTTCTTATTTTAACGTCAATGATTCTTTAAATATTATTGAATTAGAAACTAAGAATGCCGGTAAAATTGTATTATCTGGAAGGGGTGCAGGAGGTGCCGAAGCTGCTTCTGCAATAATGAATGATTTAATATTTATTATTCAAGAAAGAATGAGATATTCCTCAAACAAATTGGTAATGTGAAACAAGACGAAATCTTATTTTAAAATAAATTATATATTATGGATTGCAAAATTTCATTTATCTTTAGGGCTAGATTTAATTAATAAGAAGGAAGCTAAAAAAACCCCAATATGCTCCATAAGGAAATTTAATTCTCTTTATTAGTCTTTATTTAAAATCTAAGAGGCCATAAACTTGTTCCGGAATAAATATATTACATCTAGGACATTGATAAATTGGTTTTTTATTTTTAGGTGTATGAGGGATTTTCTCCATTGCATATCCACAATCCGGGCAATAAACAGTAGTGTCGTCCCGAGGGGGTGCTATAAAAATACTTGGTTTTAATCGATGTTTTGTTTCCATATATAAATATTAGATTCCTACCATATAAATTTTTGTTTTCGATCATTTTGATCAACATTATTCAACAATCTAATGATCAATAATGTCAATACAAAAATACATCTTTTTTTGGATAAAAATATTCTAAACAAATAAAAAGACTCCCAGAATATTACAAATTATAAAAAAAAGGATTTTAAAAAGCCATGAGTTTTAATTTCAAAGATAAATTTAAGGGAACAATAGCCGTAATTGGAGCAAGCGAAATCGATGAACAAACAAGGCAAGTTGCTGTCGAATTAGGGCGATTACTTGCTCGAAATAAATATGCGGTATCATGTGGAGGACTTTCAGGTGTAATGGAAGCGGTTTGTTTTGGAGTAAAAGAAGAAGGAGGGCTAACAATAGGACTTATCCCTTTTATAGACAAAAATAAGGCAAATAAATACGTGGACATTGTTATACCGATCCCATTTTCTCAAGCGCGTAATGTGGTAGTTGTTTTGAGTGGAGACGCGTGTGTGGCAATAGCAGGTAAAGCAGGAACATTATCAGAAATTTGTTTTGCATGGATCTATGAAAAACCAATAATTGGTCTTACTTGTGTTGAAGGATGGTCATCAAAAATGGCGGGACAACAACTGGATGATAGGAGAACTGATAAAATTTATGGTGCCGATACTCCTCAAGCGGTTATTGATAAATTGAATGAAATCTTTGCACAAAATAAATTTAATCCAATAAAAAATATTTAATAATAAAGATGTTATATTCTACAAATAAACGTTCTTCTAACGTGAGTTTTAAGGAAGCGGTTTTGAAAGGGCAAGCTCCCGATAATGGTCTTTACATGTTTGACAAGATCCCTCTTATTTCTCAAGATGAAATTTTTGAATTTAAGTCATTAAATTTTAAAGAAAACGCATTTGAAATTCTCTATCCATTTTTAGAAGAAGAGATGCAAGAAAAAGACCTAAAAAACATTATTAATAAAAGTCTTGATTTTCCAATTCCCATAAATTTAATAATAGAAAATAATTATCTCTGCTATTTAGATAAGGGTCCAACTTGCAGTTTTAAGGATGTTGGAGCAAGAATGTTAGCGAGTTTTATGGAACAATTTTTAATTGAAGAGAATAAAAAAATTGTGATTATAACGGCGACTTCTGGTGATACTGGTGGTGCTGTAGCTCAAGCCTTTTTTAACAAACAAAATGTTGATGTAGTAATTCTCTATCCAAAAAAGGAGATTAGCACCTTACAACGCAAGCAAATGACAACTTTAGGAGGAAATATCACAGCGATTGCGATTAATGGAAAATTTGATGATTGCCAAAGATTTGCAAAAAACGCGTTTTCAGATTCCGGTCTATCACATTTAAATCTGACCTCTGCTAATTCAATTAATATTGGTCGATTGTTGCCACAAGCTGTATATTATTTTAAAAGTTATTCTGATATCATCGAACATGAAAATGAGGAGGTTATTTTTTCTGTACCATCCGGTAATTTTGGGAATCTCACGGGAGGACTAATCGCAAAGAGAATGGGATTACCCGTGAAGAAGTTCATTTCTGCCGTAAATGAAAATGATGAATTTCCCAAATTTTTAGCTACCGGATATTATGAAAAAGTGCAACCGTCAAAAATATGCATATCAAATGCAATGAATGTAGGGCACCCCTCAAACTTGGCTCGATTAATTGATCTTTATAACGGGCATATTGATGAGCAAGGAAATTTGAGAAAAGAGCCCAACATGGAAAAAATTCGGGAGGAAATTCGATCTTATTCTATTACAGATGAAATCACGAAAAAAACGATCATTGACTTCTATAAAGAATTTAAATTGCTTATCGATCCTCATGGCGCTGTTGGATGGGCAGCATTATTGAGATATCAGAATGAATTTCCAATGGAAAAAAATATTAAATCAATAAATTTTGAAACCGCTGATCCCGCAAAATTTCCCAATCAAATCACTAAATTAACACATGAACGCCCAATGATACCCAATTCATTGGAATGCATTCAAAAAAAAAAGGAATCAAAAAAGTCTTTAGAATTAAGCAATTATCATGACTTTAAGACTTACCTACAAAAGAATTTTTATACAATCGAATGATATTTAAATTTACTAAAGAATATATTAAAGAATTTTTTTCATTTAATTTAGGTGAGATTATTTTTGGATATTCAATACTTATCAAAAGAAAAGCTATCAAAAAAACAAGAAAAAGAAGAGCCTCACAAAATCCTTTTTACTGGTTTGGATACGGCTGGTAAAAGCACAATCATACTTGCAATTCAAAGAGAATTTTCAAAAATTGCATTGCTTAAACCTACTCGCGGTGCTCAACGTAGAATTTTTGAATTTTTGGGAAAAGATATAGCAGAATGGGATTTAGGAGGTCAAATTTCATATAGAATTTCTTATCTTAAAAATCCAGGAAAATATTTTGATGGAACGGAAATTTTAATTTATGTTATCGACATTCAAAATCAATCTAGGATTCCTGAATCAATTAGTTATTTAGCTGATGTCGTGGGGCAATTAAATAAACTTGAAATCGAGCCCCCCATTTACATATTTTTCCATAAATGTGATCCTGCCCTCTTAAGGAATGCTATTAATGAAATGCAGACAATGAAAGTAGATTTAAGGGAGAAAATCAAGAAAGCTGCGAATTACAAGCAAATATTCTTCTATGATACATCAATCTATAACCTTTCTAGTATAATTAAAGCGATGTCTGAAATCTTATTAAATCTATATCCTAAATCTCAGTTAATCGAGAAAACTATTGATGAGTTTGCTCGAAAAGTAGATTCTGAAGGAGTGGTTATGATTGATGATAATTCTTTAATCATAGGAAGTTTTTATAAAAATGAGGAAGTCAAAAATCTATTATCCGCATCCACCCCTTATTTTCTCACGTTAAACGATAGCTTTCAGTTCACTCAAGTTTTACCCGGACGTGAAAAAGAAGAAAATAAGATGATTGTTCAACGATTTGGGAAGAATTTTGTATTCAAGCAATTAAAGTTAAAAGAAGATAGCCCACCTTATTATTTACTTATGCTCAAGCAAGATCCTACCATCAATGAGGAAGATTTTGATTCATTTGCTAATCTCCTAAAAGAAATTTTAAAGAATTAGTTATGATTGAGTTTTAAAGGACCAAAGATAATTCTTATTTTTCTTATTAATTAAAATTAATAAATCAAGAGTTTTATTATTATTATGTCAAATAAAATGTATTTCAATACAAATTCATTTTTGAGAAGAAAAAATTAAGGAGATCTCATTGATAATATGTAGTAATTGTGGAGCAACAAACAATGAAGCTAAAGGACATATTTGCCGTAAGTGTGGGGCATTATTACCAGTTGCAACAAAAGCTCCTCGTGTTAAAATAGAAACTAAAAAACAACCAGTAAAAAAAGACAAACAAGCTTCATTTAAACCTCAACAAAAATCAAAAGAAAAACCTCCAGATAACTCCAAGACCCAACCAAAATCATTTGAACTTCAAGAGATACCTAAAGTGAGAGCTTTACCGAGTAATCAAGAGATGAGCGAGGAAATTATAAAAAAAAAGGAATCAGGAGAAAATTTTGATGATTTTATCGAAAAGGAAGAATATGAAAGAGAAATATTAAAAGAGATTACTCCTGGTCCTTATAAGGGTTCAATTATAGCACAAAAAGATGTGTATGGTTCTTTTGCCCGAGGAAAAGCAAAATCTGCTTTAGAAAAACCAAAAATTACAGCCAAATCAACTGTATTAGAAGAAGAGAGCCCAATTGATGATTCAGTTATCCGTCAAAAACAATTAGAGCAAGACATGTCGAAAGTTTTAAAGTTTCTTTCAGAAAAAATAAGTATTAAAGGAACATCGCGTGATAAACTAGAAAAAAAAGAAGAAATTCAAGTAGAAAAAGAATCAATACCCCCAACAAGCATGAATGAAATATTAAGTAATCTCTTAAAGATAGATTTGAATATTGAAGCATCAGCAATTATTAAATCAGAAGGAACTATTCTTGCATCGGCAATCTCTTCTCGCATATCTGATACACTTTTTGGGGTAATCGGTCAAAATCTATCAATGATTGGAAATGATATCATAGAAGGATTAAATGCTGGTAAATTACTCAATATTTCAGTTAGAGGGAGTCAAGGTGTATTGGATTTAGCTCCAATTACTCAAGACATGCTTTTAATCTTATTTTCCAATCCTCGCATTAAGAGTGGGATTATTTATTTTGCTGCGAATATTGTAAAGAAACAAGTCAAACAATATTTAGGATTAACAGATTGAATAAAAATCAGATAATTGTTTCTGAATGAATAACTTGTTTATTTTAATGGTTTTAATATAAGTCATATTAATTATTAATTCTTGTAAGAACGAATTAAGTTGAAAAATAGAGACCAATGGTACATCATTTTCATTAAATTTAATATGGTTATGTTCAAGGCTCACCATCACAGGAACGAGAATAAATGGGAGTTTATCTTCAATATTATCTGAAATCCCCAAAACGGCTTGAACCATGCTAGAAAAAACTTCGGGATTTGACTGTAATGCAATAGCTCTTTGATATTGGTGATTGGCAGCTTTATTCATCGCAGCAAATGAATCTTTATTTTTCCATTGTTTTGCATCGATAAGTAAAATAAGATTTTTAGATATGCCAATAACATCAATTTCATACCTTTTCTGAGCTGTTTTTGTTTTGTAATTCGATCTATCAGAAAATCTATAATTTTTAACTGTTTTATAATTATTTCTCTTAAGAATTTCCTCGACTAATGCTTCAAATCCATTAAAATCGACCAATATCGATAATTTATCAATATCCTTTTCTAATATTTGAATACTTTCAACAATAAATAGAATTTTATCAACTACTATATAATTTTTATAATTTCCTTTTTGAATTTCGATTGATTCAAAATTGCTTAAATAACTTCTAATCTCACATTCATCATTACCTTTAAAAAAATTTATATCCGAGAATTCAATCCATACTTTCGATACTCTTGTATCCGATCCTTTCAAGATCTTGTAGATTTCAGAAAAGAAGTGTTTTACGGTCTTTACAGATAACGATAGTTTCATAGTACTTATATTATTATAATCTTAAAATAAGAAAAGGAGGGTAAGAATTAAATGAAAAATTGAAAAATTTTATCATTTATAACCCTAATTCAATAAATAGTATTCTAATTACCAAATATAATCTTAAACCTAATTAGTTCATTAATAATTTTCTTTTTTATATAAAAAAGATATAATACTTCAGAAATAAATAAATTTAAGGGAATTATACATAAATGAATCTTCTACCAAAAGTATTCAAGAAAGGGGATGTTGACGAATTTGAACCCTCTAAAATAAATGAAAGTATTATTCAAGAAACTGGTATGGATGAAGAAAATGCTAGAAAGATCACAGAGCTTGTTGTTAGAAGAATCATTAGTTCTAATATGAAATTTTTATCCGGCCCTCATATCAGAGAAATCGTTTGTTCAATCCTTTCAGAAAATCAATACGGGCAAGAAAGAAAATTATATACTCGTATTGGGATGCCTTTAATGGATTATGAAAAAGTACTTGAAATGAACCAACAAATCGATTCAAAAAACATTATAAATCCAGAAAAAATCCATCATTGGGCTGCAAATCAATTAGCAGAAGAATATACACTACTCCGAATTCTCAATGATGAGGAATCAAGAGCTCACTTATTTGGAGATATATATATTCATCAACTCAAATTTTTCGACTTGCGTCCTTATAATCAGTATTGGGATCCTCGTCTGATTTTAGAAAATGGATTACCTCCCATTAAAAATTATACCTATACATGCAAATCAAAACCAGCCAAAAATTTAAAAGAAGCAGTAAATCATCTTGCCAATTGGTTAGGAATGATCCAAACAGAATTTAGCGGTAATCAAGGACTTGAATTAATTACATTATTTTTAGCCCCATATATTCAAGGATTGGACGATGCAGAAATACAAGAAGCAATGAAGAGATTTGTTTATAGCATTAATTATTTATCAACGTCCTCAGGAAAAAATTACTTAAAAACATCTCTTTCTTGCTCGACAGGGATTTTATCTTCAATGTTAGATGCACCTGCAATTGGACCTGGTGGAATAAAAACTGGGGATTATAGTTCATACAAACAAGAATGCACAAAATTATTTGATATTATCACACAAATTTTCACTAAAGGTGATGATAATAATTGTTATTTCCCTTATCCTGAACACCTAATTTATTATAATAAAGAATGGTTAAATGAATTCAAACAACAATATGAGGAAATCTGCAGGGAAGTATTAAAAAATCAAACTCCTCAATTTATTAATGTAGATCGACACAAAATACTCAATAATTTAATTCATACTGATCCTTTGTCTTATTTAAATCATGGAGTTCTTCAAAAGATATCATTAAATTTACCACGATATGCTTTTCTTAATCAAGACGAAACGAAATTTATTGAGCACCTTCAATCAAATTTAGATATTTGTTTTAAAATTTTGGATAAAAAGCATGCAATTATAGAACGACGTTTGAGAACAGGTCACCTTCCATTATGTGGTGGTTATGTCGAAGAACGCCAATTATTTGATCTTAGTAACCAAGAATTATGTGTTGGTTTTATTGGATTAAATGAAGCTGTTAAAATCATAACGAATTTTGAATTACACGAGAATGATGATGCATTTTCTTTCGGAAAAAAAATAATGAAAGCGATACACATTTCCTGTGAAGAGCGTTCTAAGGATGATGGGAAACATTATTCATTAATTGACGCTTCGTCTAAAGGAGCAATTAGACGATTCTTAGGATTGGATTTAAAACACTTTCCCAAATTAGCTATAAAGAATTATCAAACATCTTCACATTTTAGAGCAAAGGAAAATCTTGATTTAGACGACATAATTAAAAAACAAGGTATTTTTCATCCTTGGATCTTAAATGATGCGAGGGTGGAAATTTCAATCGGAAATCATAAAGAAAATCTTCAAACTCAAAAGGATTTAATGAGAATTTTAAAATATAGTTGCACAAATACTGAAATCTTGAGTTTAAAATATGTCCCTTGAATTAAACGGTTCAAAGAACAAAATAGATTTAAGATATTGAGCTTAACAAATATTTAATAATAGGTTCTGCCTTGATATATTAGAATAATACATACTTTTATATGATTTATGAGAGAATCGTTAGATGATGTAACATGGGTTTTAAATAGACCATTTAATTACGGTAATTTAATAGCATTCATCTCGGAGAATAATTATAAGGCTAAGAGAATATGAGCGACCAAAAACCGGAAATTATAAAAGCTATTGTATTCAGTATTTTTGATGATGATGGTCCCACGCCGAAAATTTATTTTCCACGAGATATGGATGAATCAGCTCGGTTACTCATCGCCATGAAGACGATATCAATTTTAATGGGGGATGCAATTTATCAAGACGGCTCATCTATAGAAGAAATTAGCTATTTTGGCATACTTCCTTTTCCAGATTTGAAATTAAATGGATTAACATACTTTTTTTTGATTCCTGATGCTCAAGCTCGTGGAAATGCGAAAGCGTCTACAATAACAATCTTAATTGATCAGTCTAATAGAGTATTCTTCTACGAAAACATGAAATACTTAAGAATCATCATTGATAAAGCAGCCTCTAAAATCCAAGTAACTAAGGATTTTGCAGAAATTGAGAAAACAATACAAAGTTTAAAAACAGAACTCATAGAATTTACCGAAGAATTAGAAGATCCATTATCAATAAAACGCCAAATTAAGATCTTATTTACTGGGATTGATGGTGCTGGAAAAACTAGCTTCTTGTTGGGAGTTAAAAAGAGATATTCAGAAATTATAAAGGTCTTACCAACTAAAGGAGTTGCTCGATCGCAAGAAAAGTTATTCGAACAGCAAAATTCACAAATTTCAATCTGGGATTTGGCAGGTCAGAAAACGTATCGTGAGAAATTTATCGAAGAAAGTAAATTTTATCTATATAATATCGATCTTTTGTTCTATTTTATTGACATCCAAGATGAAGAAAGAATAGCAGAATCGCTAAAAATGTATGCTGAAATAATTTATAATTTAAAAGAGCTAAATGAGTTCCCACCAATAGTTATTTGCTTGAATAAACATGATCCTGACTTGAAAGATACAAAATACATGAAAAAGCGAATTAAGAATGTAACTATTGATATAGAAAAACAATCTGAAGGGTTTTTCTTTAAAATGTTCAACACATCTATCTTTGATCACTGGTCCTTGATTTCGGCATATAGTTTTGGTCTTAGTCAATTAAGTCCGAATCGCGAATTATTTTTAAACCAGCTAAAGCAGTTTGCATTGAATACAAATTCGGAGGCAATTTTGCTACTAAATGATAATGGTATTATATTATCCAGTTATTCAAAATCTGAGATCTCCGAAACAGTATTTGAAATTTCTGCTCCACATTATCAAACATTATTTAAAACATTTAAAGAATTTAAATTGTTGAAAAAAGACTATCTCACATCATCTGGAATTACTGATGATTCAAAAAACGTGATTTTTAAAAGAATAATCGTCGATCAGTATAATCTTTATCTTCTTTTATACGTGGAAAAAGAACAAGGTATAGTAAATGTTGAAAAGCATTTATCTGATTTTGTTAAAAATATAAAAGATTTGATAAAAACTTATATTTAATTTCTTTCTTATCAAGAATTAGAAATAAAAAATATTGATTTAATATGTCCATTTAACTCTCTTCTTTCTTCTCTTCGATGCTACGATTAGAGTTACAACTATAATAATTCCAGCAGCAGAACTAATAATAATTATCCAAATCAATGTATAATCAGGAAGAAGATTAGTATTAATTACTGTAACTTTAACGGAATACTGATAAGTTTTATCTGAAAGTGTTTGATAGACTATACATGGATTGGGAAACTCGCTTTCATCAGGTAACATTGGAATGGGAAACCACGCTCCGACATTTAAATTAATTCGTAGATAATCAACCTTATTGGCATAATCCCCATTTGAGTTCCACGTAGGATCACTAGCAATCCACCCGATGTTAGGAACATAATATTCCACCCATGCATGCCCCAAGAAAGTGCTTACTTCTTGATCGTTCACATAAAAATCCCATTGCTGTCCTACATACGGTCTCAATGATGGATTATTAGAGATTACATATCCGGTAACTTTTCTTGCTGGAATTCCTTGACATCTTAGAAGTGTAATCATTAAATCAGAATATTCACTACAATCTCCTCGTTTATTATCATATGCCCATAATGCTCCCTTTTCTTGAGCAGGGAGAGTATCATCATAGGTTAGGTAATCTGAAACCCAATTACAAATTTTCGTGGCTTTTGTTATGGGATTGTCTCCAGGATCAACAATACTGAATGAAGTTGCAATGAGATTCGTATTATTTCTTTCGTAATATAACACAGAATGATTGCAATACAAATCAAACATCTCATTTGACGTATCATAGACACCAATTTCACTCGCATTCACATGAGCAAATGATATTTCGTTTAATTTTAGTTGATACTTTTGACTTAATGTAATCGTTTCAGTTGGTGTTAATGTATTGTTAAAAACATCATAGGTATTGTTAAATCGATCTTGTAAGACATAAGGTGTATTACTAGACCCAATAATTTTACTAAATAATAATTCACTCTCTTGATATGGTGGAACAAAATGAGTTAACCTTGAATCTGGCTGGCGATCATCAAATCGAGAAAATTGAAACCAATATTGACCACTCGCTGGTGAATTATGCGTTAAAGTAAAATTAACTTCAACTTCATAAGTCACGCTTTGGAGAATTTCATAGTTCGATACGCCATCTGAAGAAGATAAGTTGATATTATCGTCTTGTAATTGTCTTTCATTGTTATTTTGAAAGAGAAATGGTGATCCTATTGATACCAATAACAGTGCTAGTATAAGGAAAGTTTTTTTAAAATTGTTCATCGTGATGAGTGATATTTTATTTTGTTAAGTTTATAAAAATTTATATTTTTATCTTTATTTATAATTGAGTTAAATTTGATTCGAATTTTTTATTTTGATCCCATCTTTTAATTTTTTCAGACTACTTTTCTGATTAGAAAACATTCTTAAGGGGATGGTATTATTATTTTGATAAGATTTGAAATTTTACTCATTAATATTTTGATCTATAAAATTTATCTAATTGATGGAGATAACGGCATTTCTATACTTGATACGAGTTTTAAGGAGTTTCAGAAAGATAAAGTAGATGCCAATCTTATTCCAGGATTTTTTAATGAAATCAACGCAATTATTGATAACATTCAAGCCGCAATGGCTAAAGGAGAAAAAGAAAAAGAATTTGTAAGGTTGTTGGAGTCAGAATATTCTGTAATTTTAATATATTATCATTCTCCTTCACGAATCCTTTTTTGCAGTATTTCAGATGCTGATGATGATACAGAAAAATTAGTGGAAGTAATTCATAAAATTGCTAATAGGTTTTGGAAAAAACATCAATCTGATATCCAAAATTTTCGAACAACTACCGATAAGACTCCATTTAAGACAATCATAACCGATATTGAAAATTTATGTTATGGAGGCCATGTAGCCGAGGTTTTTCCAAAATTAATGATCGTGAAAGGAAAAGAAGTCTTAGGAAAAATCTTATCAATGGGCATGATTGACGATTTTGAATATCATGTTGCTTTGATATGTACTGGCAACAATTCACCCTTACAAATATCTAAGATAATGCAAAGATCTAAAACAAAAATATTGGATTCATTAAAAAAATTACATGAATTAGGAATAATTTCCATGTGAAGGTCTATTTCTTTTATATTTAATGAATTCTCTTTACTTTTTGTGGTTTAAATCGAAAAAAATAAAAGGTTTAAAGGCTTAATGTAAATACCTTAAAATAATATCGAATAGTATTTTGATTATGGAAACTAAAAATGCGTTAAAACCAATGGTAAAGTCACCTTCAAAGGATGCTCATTTAAAAGCAGGAAAAGGATTTTCATTATCCGAAATAGAAGCATCAGGACATTCTATAAGTGTGATTAAAAAATTAAAAATTAAAATAGACTACTTTCGGAACTCCTCACATGAAGATAATATTAGTTTGCTCAAATCTATAAACGTTCCCGCTTCCAAGGATAAACGTGAACCATTTGTACAAAAAGAAAAAAAGAGAACACCCTTTAAGCCAGAAATTAAGAAAATTAAGAAAAAACCAACTTCAGCACGAAAGAAATCTGAAACTAAATCAAAAGTGATTAAAGAAGAAAAACCTCAGAAGGGAATTAAGAAACAAGAAACAAAATTAAAACCTATTGAAACAGATGCAACTCCACTTGTTAAATTATCTGGACTTGGTCCGGCAAGAGCGGCAAAATTTAATGAGATTGGAGTAAATTGTGTGGAGGATCTTCTGAAAGAAAATCCTCAAGAATTAGCTTCATTAATCAAGGGATGTTCTGAGGAAAAAATTATCAAGTGGATAGAAGAAGGAAAGAATCTTATCTTAAAGAAAGTTTAATTTTATTCTTAATCAAATCCTTGCAATTTGTAATATTATCTAAATATTCTTATATTTTGCAGCGAGATTTGTTTACTAATTTGAGTGAAAAAGATGGAATACAATTATTATGTCTATGAAAAACCTGAAGCTAATGTAAAAATTAACAGCATGCCTAAGTGGTTTAAAGAAATTAGTTTTGAAGGGAATGAGAATGAAGGAACCGTAGTCATGCATTCTAATGATGAATACGATGAGTACTGGGGAGCAAATGCTAAACTTGATATATCTTGGGAAAAAAAAGCCCGAGGTTCCTTTTTTTTCTCAAAAGAAATACAACGATCAATCGATACTTATAATGGTATAGGTGTGGTAGTTTTGAATAAAGAGAATACATGGCATTTATCTCATGAATTCACATACTGGTATGGTAAACGTACAAAAATGTTGCATAAAAGATTTTACCCTTCGAAGAGCATCCATGGAATTTTTTATTGTGACATGACAGAGCGGCTATTCAATATTCATACTGAAATTATTGATAAATTTTATGAGAATTTCAAACCTTTCATGGAAAAGAGCTTTATTTCTATTATTTGCCACGGAGAATAAATTAGTTTTTTTTTGCTAAAATGAAGTAATTATCCTTTCTATTGGGGCCTCCTAATTTTCGGAATCTAATAATTTTATACTCACTTAATAATCGTTTGAGTTCATTTTTCGAGAATAAATGATAATGCCTCTTATGTGTAATTCGTGTGCTTGAAACTGTCCAAGGAATTACAATGTCTCCGAATTCATGTAAACCAAGTAATTCTTGCTTTTTCTTATATTTTAATGACAACTTTTGTTTTATGAATTCAATTAAGAAATAAGTTCTATATTTCTTTTGAAACCTTCTCCATACAGACATTACTATATATCCATTTCTTTTAAGGATTGAATTACAAAATGCCATTATACGACTTCTATCAGATTTATCCATCACGTGATGAATAGAAGCAATCGCAAATATTGAATTGATCGAACTTGGTCGAATTGGGAGTGTTAACATATCGCTTAACAAAAAATGGATGTTATGATCCTGTAAATCATTTCTATTTTTAGCTATATTTAAGAATTCAAGGGATTTATCTATTCCAAGTACGCTATTATTGGAAGCTTTTAATAATGGCAAATTTCTTCCATTTCCACATCCTAAATCAATAATAATTCCATCAAATCTATAATCTAATGATTCTAAATCCTGTAAAAAATTATGCAATGGCACCCAATGATTTTTTCTCTTATTATCATAATCCTTAGCAAAGTTATTATAACAAGAATTAGTCATATTGAATTAAAAGGTGCTCAATTTAATAATGATCTATTAGATGATTAAAATGGTTTTTAAGCATTTTATTTTAATTATTACTAAGATAAAAAATTAAATATAATACTTCTAATTTATTGACATAACCTTCGAGTTATAGCAGAATTCATTTTTATCTATAATTTGGCATGAGAAATAATGGAAGAAATTAAAAACTTGTTAACACAATTATCTCAATCATTTCAAGCAGAGATTTTAGACTATTATCAACGATTTTACTCCTATAGTTTATATTTATTTGAACATAAAAATATCGATATTGATTTAATCATAATTCGAAATAATGAAGAAAATCATATTAAAATAATAAATATGATGGTTGAAACTATTATCTCTGCGTTAAATTCCATTGGTATTAATTCTAAATCAATAGATTTTAAAGATAATCTTACTAAAGAATTCTTACTAGCAAGCAAAACTGATTTGAAAGATTATAAAGATCTTTTTAAGTTTGTCGGACAAAATATCATTAATGCAAACCTCTTAAAAATCATCATTGAATACATTATTGAAATTGATACCAAAAAATTAGAAAATCTTGATCTCTTCGATCTACTTCCAGATAATTTTAAATTAAAGTTAGATGAATTGAAGAGAAATTTCTTTTTCCAAGAAAAAGAATTAATAAAGATTCAAGCTTTTTTTCCAAGCATTGAGAAAATAATTGATCCAATTACATTAAAAATTAGAACTGACGAAAATTCTGACAAAATAAATGAAGACATGGATATTCTTAAAAAATTGCATGATGCTAAAGAACGAAATATTGAAGTTTTAAAAACTCCAGTTCTACCTCACATACAAAATTCTAAAGAGCAAAACAGTGTTTTCTTATCGTTACCCGAACAAAGATATGAATCATTACAAGGAGAATACTATTTTGATCTTTACGGCAATCTTCCAGACTTGAATAATAAGGTCAAAAATTTATTGAAAATAAACTTGAAAAATTTAGATTCTCTCGCATTAAAACCCGAATTTTTGGATTTGGAAAGTTTATTTTATTACATTAGTATCCATAAGATATATGGTTTATCATTACCCTTCAAAACGGAAGAAATCATCACCATTTTAGAGGGTTATATAAGCGGAAAGGTCTTTAGTACCGGAAAGTATCATATATCGAACCCACTAAGCAATTTCTTCGGTCTTTCAATTTTATCTGAATTGAATTTATTAAACGATCTTGAAATTATAGATTTATTGGATATTGAGATGTTCCTCGAGAATGAACTAAAATCTTACTTGCCTGAGAAATTAATGCTGAATTATTTTTCATTACTGAGCTTAAGAATTCTTGAGAAGTGGGGTGTAGTTCTTACTGAAAAAAGACACTTGTTATCTGAGCAAATTAATTTTAGGCAAATTAATAATGATGAGGGTACACTTCCTTTAGATCTATTATGTCACTTAAGTATAATAAAATTATTAGATAATAAAACCGATTTAACATTGTTTAAGAAAATTTATCTAGCAAAATTAAATCTACTAATCACTAAAGAGGGGTTAATTAATGATAATTTGACGGATACGGCACGGGTTCTATTGATATTCAAGATGTTAAATATAAATTATAAAGAAGAACCTTCTGTAAATGTGATGTTAAATTCGATCATTACCAAAGCATTTTTATTTCAAAATAATGATGCAACTAGCCCTTTTCATTGGAGTAATGATAAATTGACTTTAAAAGCTGAATTGAGAATGGCGTTTTGGTTATTAATTGCTCTTTTACAGTTTGAATACGTATTTGATTTTATGATTTAAGGATTTCAATCAAATAATCTTTTACTTTAGGATTTGTTTTAGTCCTTTTGAACTTTTTATTCCATGATTGAGCAAGTTTTTCATTCTCTCTTAAATTTTCGAGTACCTTTACTCCCAATTTAATCCAATTCTCATAGTTAATTTCAGGATATTCATGACCTAATCCCGGGCAATATTCAATTCCTTTATAAGATAAGCTCATCTTAACAGTATTTTGCTGGTTATTTCCAATTTCCTCTCCGTATGCAAATGTAAAGGGAAACGTTCTGCAAAAATACGGTCTCAATTTATAAATCCGGCATTTTTTTTCATTGATATTATAGAAATAACACACTCCATCGGAGTTCTTTTTAAGTCCTGGAAAAGAAAGTCCTCTTTCAGTCATGATTGGAGTTACAACCATTTTAGATATTTCAGATTTGGTGATTTTCTTTTCGAATATATAAAACCCTATAACTTCCAACAATTCATCCAAAGTTAATTTTAATCCTTTAGAGATACGTGATATGTCGGTATGAGTCAAATTTACTATTGTATTCTTATCTGTACAGCAAACTCCACATCTGGTACATTCAAATCTAAATGTTGGTAAATTGCTCATATGAATAATAAAAGAAAGTATGAAAATAAAGATTGAACTTAATTTATATTAGGAATTATTATCTTCTTATCAAGTAATCTTTCTATTGAATCGATGATTAAATCTTTATTCTCTTCATGAACGGTTATGATAATATCTTCCAAGAAGAATTCCGCTTTATTTTTCGCCATGGAATAAATGGTATTTAAAACCCGTGTTTCCATTTTGTCAAATTCTGTTTCCTTCCTCATACTTGCAATGTATTTCGGATTATTAAGGATAAAGCCTTCTTTATAGAATAGATTAAAATATTGATCAATAATAGAGGGGATTACTTTTTCAAATGTTTCAATTGACCCATCCCAATCTTCAAGTATATCAGAATAGTTTAAGATAATACTGGTTGCAAGATTCGATATAATCCCTTTTAAACGATTTGATGCCCTTTCTTGTAAAACTAGCACAATTCGTATTTGTTCACGATCACAAATAAGACAATAGAAATATTTGAAATCTAATTCAATTAACCTTTCTATTCCTCCTGCGGTTTTTTTCACATTATCATCATCAATAATTCTTTTACCTGCAATTTCTTCCCCTATAGTTGTAATAGCTTGAATAAATCCTGAAAATAGTTCTTTTTTCTGTTTTTCTAAAAGTGAATACGATTTTGTATAGAGTGGTATCCCACTAAGTCTGTGACTTATAACAATGGCTTGAACATTTTTCATATCTTTGAATCTTTGAGTTCGGGACAGGAGGTCTGCTTCTTTTCTTCTTTTTCTTGGGAGAATAACATATGATCTCAAGCTCAACATACCTAAAATACCTATGATAAGAGCTGAAACTATAATAATAATCCATATCAGAAAGGTTGGGAATTGTGGTTCACCTATGACTAATAGAAATGAAGATTGCGTTGTTTTATATACTGTTCCCTCTTTTGATATAATGAGATTGAATATAAAATTACCTTGTAAGTTTTCAGACAATCTTAATGTAAGCTGATATATACCAAGAGTTATTTCCTCCAATTCTCCGACTCCATATTTCCATTCGTATAAAACAGTCCCATTTTCGATAGTCTGATTGGTTTTAAGATCTAATAATCTTAATTGAAGTTCTAATAATCCTCCTTTTTCTACATTTATGGTTGGATTTATATCTCCATACCCAATTATATCGACATTAAATTCAATCCGTTCTACTAATACTTCAAAACCAAATGTTTGAGTTCTATAATTTGGATGTTCAAATTTTAAATAAATAAAATTGATTCCCGATGCGAAATGTTCTGGTAGACATTCAATCGATGAGTTATACCAATAATTCATACATTCCGTCAAATTTTTTTGATAAGAATCGCTAATCCATGTAAAAATTCCGTCCGAAATATAGTTCTTATCTATTTTTGACATCACTTTAGCAGAAACATTAATTACATCAAAAAAAGTTATTTCATGCAAAGTATTTTCTTGAATGTTAACAGAATTAAGAAAAACTGAAATATTCACTGATTGTTCAATAATCTGAAATTGGTATCCATAATATTGCGGTTCATATCCCGTTGCTGAAAAACTGAAGTTTAGCTGGTAAATTCCGATATTATCAATGTATAATGTACTAAATTCAATGTCATAAATCCCATTTCCAAGATTTTCAATCAAATAATGTGAGGGATTACTTATACTAATGTTAATTATTGCTCCATCAATCCCATTACCACCAAAATCAGTAAATTTAAACTTAATAGAGCTATTCGCATGTAATTCTATATTATATTCGGATTCAAGTCGTTGGAGGTTGGTTTCTTCCCCTAGGTTTATTTTCAGCGAAAGGTTACTTTCAAGGAATCCTAATTTAGATGAACTTATTAATATCTCGTATAAACCTCTTGAAGATAAATCAGTAGTATCGAGGATTGTCTCATAAATACCAAGAGCAGCTTCAGTAAAATTAAGAGTAGATCCTCCGGTCCAATTATAGGA
>CAZOYD010000027.1:0-41970 GCA_964583985.1 uncultured archaeon | reverse complement strand
CAGGAGTATCTCCCCAAAATTCTTTTTTTGATAATATCTCTACTTACCTCTAATAGTAAAAATAAATCAATATCAGAAATATCTGAGAGAGTTTTAGCTTGAGGAAGAGTACGAGGGAATCCATCCAATATAAAACCATTTTGAATTGCATCTTCCTCGTTTAGTCTCTCTCTTACCATCCCTATAGTTACTTCATCTGGAACGAGCTCTCCTTTATCCATGTATTCTTTGGCTTTTACTCCTAGAGCTGTTTGCTTTTTCAAATTTTCTCGAAAAATATCACCCGTGCTTACATGCACTATATTGGGTAAAACCTTCTTTATTTGACCAGAAAACGTACCTTTTCCCGCACCTGGGGGGCCGAAGAGAATTAATTTCATCTTAATATGCAGTATGTGTTTTTAAAAACTATTAATATATCTATTGATCTACATTTTTTATAAGGTTTCTTTATCATTTTTAAAGATTAAAAAAAAAAGATAAAAAATAATGTTATGTTTGACCTCCACCATATAGGAAGAAATCTGGAATTAGTTTGGCATTTGGTACTACTGAATATTTACTAAGATCAGTAACTCCATTTTCGACTAAAACTTCATCATCAATAAAAAAGTTTCCCGTGGTCTCTTTACTTGGTTTTGTTAATATAATATAAGCAGCATCAGCGACGATTTCTGGTTTTCTTGAATGATTTATATTTGTTTTCCCCCCTAAAAGATTTCTTACAGCAGCAGTAGCAATGGCGGTACGAGGCCAAAGAGCGTTTACCGAAATACCATCTTTTTTGAATTCTTCTGCCATTCCTAACACGCACATACTCATCCCATATTTAGACATCGTATATGCAACATGGTGCTCGAACCATTTGGAATCCATATTTAATGGAGGTGATAAATTGAGGATATGTGGATTTTCAGATTTCTTTAAATGAGGAACGCACAATTTTGAACATAGAAATGTTCCTCTTACATTTACGGAAAACATAAGATCAAATCGTTTCATTGTAGTTTCTATTGTTGGAGTCAAGCTAATAGCACTGGCATCATTAACTAGAATATCTATTGCCCCAAATTCTTTGATAGTATCATCAACAGCAGATTGTACTTGATCTTCGTATCTAATATCAGCAATACATGGAAGTCCATGACCACCGACTGAATTAATCTCTTCCACTGCGGAGTAAACTGTTCCCGGTAAATTTGGATGGGGTTCTTTTGTTTTAGCAACAACAGAAATGTTTGCACCATCTCTTGCCGCCCGTAAGGCAATTGCTTTTCCTATCCCTCTACTAGCACCTGTAATGAATATTGTTTTACCTTTTAGATTTGTCATAAATTAATTTAAATTCCGTTATAATTATTTTTTATTCTTTTTTTTTAAAAATACATTTAACATTGCAGAAAAACACAGCATGATAACCTATTTTGAAGTGAGTATGGAATTTGGAATATTATTGATAAGAAATTCAACTCGACTTTTTTCTTTAAGTGATAATAATGCACTGAAACTTTTCTTAATCTTGATTCCATAATAAGAATTTCCAAAGAATGTGTGAGCACTGTTAATAACATTTAGTAAAGTATTTTTGTTACCTATGTGAAGGTAAATGGAAATATCATTCATTATTAAGACTTTTGTTTGCTGTCTTTTGTATAATTCTAACATTTGGGTAGTTATTTTATAATTGTGGCAGATATTTTCAAATAATTCTTGCTTGTTATTTGCATTCAAGCGAGGAGGGATTATTTCACCATAAAGTCTCAAGTAATTGCATTCAATACTTTTTTCTGAAAAATCTAGAATTTTCCCTCCAACTTTTAAACCATTGACATCTAAAAACTTAGGAGCAAAATCTAGGATACTTATCTCTTTTGGATCAAAAAGATTGAAATCCAAAAGGAAATCAATGAATTTAGCAGTGATATATGTTTTTCCCGTGTTTGTTTCTCCGTATAATAATGTTCGGTGTCCAATGTAATTTTTAAAGTCGAATTTTTCCATTTTTATTAGGAAAGAGTTAAAATGTTAATTATTTGTAAAGTTTTCCCGTGAATATCCAGAATCTTTGAGAATTTTTAATATTATAAAACCAAGAGTGCATCCTACTATGGATGGTAAAGCGAATAAACTCCAATATACAAGCAACCCTTGCATCGAGAAAATTCCATAAATGGGAATTATTATTTCAGCAATTGTCCCTCCTAAGAACACGGTGCCTAATGGCTCTGTAAACGCAGAGTATTCAACATATTTTGGCCATTTTTTTTGGATAAAGTATGACGTAATACCTACGATGAGAGCACCAGAAATACCACCATGAAATGCGTGAATAGAACCGATAGCAGTTGCATATCGTATGATGGCTATACCAAGAGCAGTAACAACGGAAAATAATAATCCTAATAAAACTCCACTTAAAGCATTAATCAGATGCGCAAAGGGATTTATTTTTGTTCCTGCAATTGTAAAATAAGCAAATGGGTTTAAATAACTCAAAACGACTCCAACAGCAATTAAAATAGCACTTACTGCTATTCTAATAGTCATCTTATTTTTGAATTCACCATGCTTTTCTTCTGACATGAGGTATCCTTTATTAAAACCATAATTTATATTTCCATCCCAACTTTAATATGCATAATCAACCGATTCTAATAAATGATATAACTTGCATCTTAGCTTGCTAAAAATTAAATATCTAAAAGGTGTTCGGTTTTAAGATGATGATAGGAGAATTGGAGATCAATCCTTCAAAAATCATTTGTGTCGGTACCAACTACATGGATCATATCGAAGAAACAAAGTTAGAAATACCTAAAGAACCAGTCCTTTTTCCTAAGACTTTAAATTGCCTTATTAGCAATGATCAACCAATAATTTATCCAAAAATGCTTTATGAAGATCCTAAAATGAATCGCGTGGATTACGAAGTGGAATTAGCATTCATTATCTCAAAAACTTGTAAACATATTAAAGCTGCGAATTCCTATGAACATATTCAAGGTTACACCGTTTTTAATGACATTACCGCTCGAAAGATGCAAATTAAAGATATTTTCTCGAAATTACCTTGGTTCCGTTCAAAATCCTTTGATAGTTTTGGTCCTATAGGACCCCGAATTGCAGATGTGAATGAGATAAAGGATCCTCATGATTTAAATCTCGAGTTAAGATTAAATGGAGAAATAAAACAGCATTCTAATACGAAATATTTGCTGTTTAAAATCCCTGAACTCATGGAATACATAACACGATTTTTTACGTTAGTACCCGGAGATATCATCGCTACGGGAACTCCCAGTGGAATTGGTCCCATAAAACCGGGAGATGTATTAGATGCTACGATAGAAAAAATAGGTACTCTTTCAAATAAAGTTATTTTAGAAGGTGAGATGGGAAGTGTTTAAGATTGGAAATACAGAGATTAATCCTACAAAAATCATTTGCTTGGGCCGGAATTATTTAGATCATATCAAAGAAACAGGTTCACCAGTGCCAAAAGAACCCGTATTTTTCGCGAAAACCCTAAACACGTTAATCACCAACAATGAACCGATTACCTATCCAAGAGTATTGTATGATGATGAAGAAAAAAGAAGCGTAGATCATGAAGTTGAATTAGCATTTGTGATCTTAAAAACGTGTAAAAATGTTAAAACCGAGAATGCCTACGAATATATTCAAGGTTACACGATTTTCCTTGACATGACCGCAAGATCCATGCAAAAAGCAGATAGAAATATAAATTTACCCTGGTATCGAAGTAAAAATTTTGACACGTTTGGTCCTATTGGACCTAAAATAGCATCCCCTAATGAGATAGGAGATCCTCATGATTTAACAATAGAGCTTTCTGTTAATGGATCTATAAAGCAATCTTCCAACACTAAGCATTTGATCTTCAGAATTCCTGAAATCATCGATTATATATCAAAATACGTGACTCTTGAAAAAGGAGATATTGTTGCCACTGGAACTCCAGGTGGAATTAGCCCAATATTACCAGGAGATATTATTGAAGCATCAATTGAAAAAATTGGCACGATTAAACATGAAGTTATTTTAGAAGATATAAATAATAAGTGAAAGAATTTTAAGTTGGAAATGATATATAACCTTAATTTTAGTCGCAGATTGTGCTGCAGATTTAAAAATTAAGAAATCTAAGGTTTAATCTCTGTTTAGCTCCTTTAATTTTTTGGTTGATACTAACTAAATATGGCTAAAGAGCCATTTCCAGAAAATCCCACTAAAAACCCACAATGAATGTTGTTATAACTGAGATTATTATTATTAAATATTGCTAACGTGTACATTTTAGTCACAATCTATAAATTTTGCAACTGGAAGTACATATATTGCTTGTCAAAGTTTTGGTTGTTGTCCGTGATATGGTCATAAGGAGCTGATTATATGAATGATAATGAAAAGAATTCAAATAAAAGGAACTTGAAAGAAAGAATCAAAATTTTCTCGAAGAATCTTAATAAAAACTGGGCTTATATTTATATTGGAGCTTATGGATCATGGATGATATCATCGTGGGGGTTATTTTTTGTCGGGATTTACGATTTAGGACATGTTATCTTTTCAACAATCTTGGGCTTAGCAATTTTTCTTTTAACATATACTGCTAGTCGTATTAGAAAACCTAAACTCGTGGAGTTCATACCTAGAATACTCTTGGTAGTTGGCGGTACACTTGTTTTTGGTTGTATTATGTGGCTTATTATTGGTTATGTACTTGTTCAAGCTCCTTGGGCTCCCTTACGAATTTTGATTGGAGATGCGGTAATAAGGGGAAGGATTAATCTCCTAATTGTAATATCTTCATATGCAATTACAGCTTATATAACGTACAGAATTGGCAAGAAAATAAAATGGAGACCCCCTACTCGTTTTGAAATTGAATGACTAATCTTAAATCAAAAAACTTTTTTATAGTTAAATAAGGAGAGGAAGTTACCATCCTCTTCCTCTTTTATCTTACTTAATTTAGAAGCGTGGAGCGCTGGATATGGATGTATTGTATTTTATGAGATGATAAATAGGTGTCCATGAGAGAGAAAAAAAAGAAAAGAGCTTTTGGAAAATCAATTGTAGAGAAATGGTTATGGATAGCGATTGGTGTTTATATAAGCACAACGCTGATCGGTTGGATAGGTTATAGCATGGGGATCATACCTTTAATAGGCATAGTCCTAACTACTATAGGAATCCCGGTATTTTTAATCAGCATCTTCTACATTAGAAAATTAGATAGCAGAACTTTTTATAAATATGTTTTTATTATAACTGGAGCGGCATTATTCGGAGGGATAATAGAGTTTGGAATTGCATACATTTTTCAGGGGGCTCCTTGGGCCCCATTAAGAGATTCAGAGCATATCTATCAGATCCTTTTCAGTGTAGGGACTACATTATTATGCTTTGGCTTAGGGGGATTCATTGGGTATACAATAGGGAAGCGGAGAGACTTCAAACCCTTTTATTAAGCCTCTTAATGTACTTTTAAATTAGTAGTGATATAAGGATATAAATAATAAGTGAAAGATATTTCTATTAGAGTAGATATATAATCATGATGATAAATCCTATTTCTGAAGAAATGAAACAGGAAATCTTTCGATTAATTTCAATACCCGGAATTGAAGTTGATGATATTCCAACCCAAATCAACCAAAAATTCCATTCAAATCTGGATAATGAAACCGTCATGAAAATTTTGTCTGATGAATACATGAAATATAACTTAGATTTTGGTCGTCGTTTGTGTTGCCGATTTTAAAATTACGAATTTATTTCAAAATTCAAAAAATATTTTAATTCTTATTCATTTTTTTATTCACTAAGTTCAAAATTTTATTCTTAAGGCTTAGGACGCAAGTTGATGCGGTTTCGATATATAATAGATATCGAAAATGAATCGTCTAGTAGACAGTAAATTCGCGTTCTTAACCTTAAAGATATATTTTGATAATAAATCTATATAATAAAAAGAATACGGTGAGAATATGTGAGTGAAAAAGGAAAAATAACCATTAAGGCCCTCGTGACTGGTGGGAACGTTATTAATCTACTCGATTAAAACCCCAAAAGCATCAGGCGGGCCGCCTATTTCCTAAAACAAATCGTTTTAACAATAAAAGGTAAAGGTCCTGCCGTCGGCCCAACTGGCATAATCTAATATCATTTCGGATTTAGGTGCATATATTAAGGATGTGGTCGACACAGTCAATGAAAAGACAATGATATTCAAGGGGTTAACTGTACCAGTTAAAATTGTATGTGATCCTGAGACTAAAAAATTTGAAATTTTCATAGAGACTCCTTCGACAGCATCATTACTATTAAAGGAGATTGGAGCTCAAAAGGGGAGTGCTTCTTGCTCAGATAGCAAGATTGGAGATATTAATCTTGATCAAATCATTAATGTCGTAGAAGCAAAAAAAGAGATTTTTTTAGAACGAACATATAAAGCAGCTATTAAATCAGTGTTAGGAACTGCTTTATCAATAGGGGTTACAGTAGAGGGGGAAGATCCTCGAAAGATTCAACAACGCATAGAAAATGGAGATTATGATGATAGAATTACGGGGGAGATGTAAACAATGAAAGTAGATGATAAATTACTGAAGAAATCAATAAATGCGGCTATTCAGTTTTCAACATTTAAAAAAGATGGATTTAAAGAAAAAAATCGGAAATTTGACGAGACGATTGATTTTGTAATGAATCTCAAGGACATTAACTTAAGTGATCCAAAACAAAGAATTGATAAGGAAATTATCCTTCCATATGATATTCTCTTATTAGATAAACCAAATGTATGCGTTATTGCTTCTGATGAAATTTTAATGGAAGCGAAGAATTTAGGTTTAGATACAATCGATATTGATGGATTAGTTAAATTGAACAGTGAAGAAAAGAAAGAAAAGAAACGATTTGTGAAAAAATATGATTTTTTCATTGTTGAGGATACAATGATGCCAAATGTCGCACGATATTTAGCTCGATTTTTAGGACCTTTAGGAAAAATGCCAAAACCATTTCCGAGTGGATACGGGATCATTTCAACCCCAGAAGACCTTAAATTAACGATTGAACGCTATTTAAAAGTCATTCGGATTCAGCTAAAAAAACAACCTACGGTTCAAGTTAAAATTGGAAAGAAATCAATGGAACAAGAGAAAATATTTGAGAATCTTAAGACGGTTGTTAATTACATTGCAGATCAAATGCCACACAAATTTAACAATATCAAATCCATGTACCTAAAAACTACGATGGGACGCCCAGTAAAAATTGACGAACAATTCTTAAAAGGAGTAAAGGTGTGATAAAATGATTGGAAATAAGCATATTCCACAATGGAAATTAGATGAAGTTGATTCCTTGATAGAACTATTCAACAAGTACAAAAACATAATGGTATTAAAAGTGGGCAACTTGAATGACAAGCAAGTTCAAGACATTCGAAAATTGATACGTGGAAAGGCTATCATTAAAATGTCAAAGAAAAATTTACAGATTAGAGCGATTGAACGGTTTAAAAATGAATCAAAAAAGGAAAATTTAGATGAACTTGCTAATAATATTCCCGGACAAGCAGCTCTATGCTTTACAGACATGGATGTGTTTGAACTAAAGAAGATCTTGATTGATAATTTATGGATGATTCCAGCTAAGCCGGATGATATAACTCCGGTTGATATTTGGGTTCCTGCTGGAGATACAGGTTTACCTACTGGGCAAGTTATTAGTGAACTGAACATGACATTGCGATTACCAACACAAATTCAAAATGATACAATTTGGATACGTGAAGCCACACGAACTCATAAAGCGGGAGATTTCGTTAATGTAAAGCAAGCAGCAGTTTTGAAGAAGTTGGGTGTGGCACCTATAGAATCCGTCGTTAAAATTCATTATGCGTGGAGTGATGGAGAAATCTACTCAGCTGACGTGATATACATGAATTTCGAGGCATTCAAGCAGGAGATTGCATCCGCCTATTTAACAGCTCAACATTTAGCTCTTGAACTTGGCGTTATAGATGAAGAAACTCTCAAGCCAATGATTCAAAAAGCTTATAGACAAGCGCTTGGAATCTTATTTGAATCACCCGTTTACATTGAAGACATGAGAGATGAATATATCCGAAAAGCCGTTTCAAATGCCACGATTTTGAACGTGATGCTTTTGGGTGAAGGTCTTCCAACTCCTTCGAGTGAAAGTTCTTCCAAACCTTCTAAAGATAAAGAAGAGGAGGAGGAAGAAGATGAAGAAGTTGGGATAGGAGGCCTTTTTGGTTAAAAATAATAATTTTTTTGATAAAATAATCGATTAATATTTATAATATAATAAAGAGATAAGAGGTTTGTAAAATGGAAAGTATATACGCCGCCTTGCTTCTACATAAAGCAGGTAAAAGTATCACGGATAGTGCCATTGAAAAAGTACTAAAAGCTGCTGGAGCAGATATCGATAATTCTCAGATTACTAAGCTCGTTGCTGGGCTAAAAGAAGCAAATATTGATGATATTATTAGTTCTGCTGCTGCAGCTCCTATAATGGCAGCTCCTGTTGGTGGTGCTGCACCCGCTACAGCGGAAGTTAAGGAAGTTAAAAAAGAAGAGGAAGAGGAAGAGGAAGAAGAACCTACAGGAATAGGGAGTTTGTTTTAAACAAACAAAAGGGGTATGACGCCTCTCTTCTGAGAAAAACACTTCTTTACATGAATTATTTAAAAGGATTTTTTTTTATTTTTTTTATTTTTTTAGAGTTTTCCACCAATTAAACCCCCCATAATTCAATAAATTTCGAATCAAAAAATGTTAAATACCAAAGTTTTTTTTTAATTTTAGTTTTTTAAAAGATATATATCTGACAAGTAGCATAAAATTATACAAAATCGGATTAATTATGACTGGAAAATTCCTAAAATTCTTCAGCCCTTTTGTTCGGGTTTTACCTGAAATCAAACAACCACAAAGGGAAGTATCTTTTAAAGAGAAATTTATTTGGACTGCTGTGGTATTAGTAATTTATATTGTTTTATCAAACATTCCACTTTATGGAGTAAATATTGCTGAAACGACAGATTATTATTATTGGCTCCGTGTAATCCTCGCAAGCAATAGAGGGACTCTTACTGAATTGGGGATTGGTCCTATTGTGACCGCAGGTCTTATAATGCAATTATTATTGGGTTCTAAAATTATTAAGGTGGATATGAAAGATCCTTATGATAGAGCCATGTTTAGTGGCTCTCAGAAAGTCATGGCGATGATGTTAACAGTATTTAATAGTGTTGCTTATATCATTGGAGGAGCCTTCGGTAATGTAGCGACATTAGGAATCAATGGAGCTGTAATCGTTTTTCTTCAGCTGGTTTTTGCGGGACTTGTGATCCTACTATTAGATGAACTTCTTCAAAAAGGTTGGGGTTTGGGGAGTGGAGTTTCATTATTCATAGCTGCGGGTGTTGCTGGTCAGATCTTTTGGAATACATTTAGCTTCGTAAGTCCAACTGGTACTGCTCGCGGAATATTAATAGCATTCATTCAATCATTTACAGATCCAGCTATTAATACTGCAGATCTTATTTATCAAAATAACGCACCGTCTATCATTGGAGGGATCACTACATTAGTAATTTTTGCTATTGTCATTTGGTTTGAATCCACTCGCGTTGAAATTCCTCTAGCTTATAGTGGACATAGAGGATTTAAAGGAAAGTATCCCATGAAGCTATTATATGTTTCTAATATTCCCGTCATATTGGTTAACGCACTCTATGCCAATTTTTTATTCTTCGGCCAATTGCTAGCGGGACCAGATTCAGCTTTGCGTAGCATTCCCGAACTCACATTTTGGCTAGATCTAATTGGTAGATTTGATGCACCCGTATCGGCAGGAGCTCAAGGAAATTATCTCGTTCCAAATTATGGAATATTATTTTTTCTCACGCCTCCTCGAGGATTAGGTGATCTCATACAAAACCCTGTAAGAGCTGGGATATATCTCATAATATTCATATTCTTATGCATAATGCTCGGCCGTCTCTGGGTTGAAGTCTCAGGACTTGCACCACGTGATATCGCACAGCAGATTCTCGACTCAGGAATGCAAGTTCCGGGTTTTAGATCATCAGAACGGATTATCGAGAGGATTTTAAAGAGGTACATCCCAACGCTTATAATACTAAATGGTCTCATCATAGCGACTATGAGCTTTTTCGCAGACAGTTTAGGTGCCTTGACTTCAGGTACGGGGCTACTCATCGCTATAGGGATTATCCATCAATACAGCGAGTCTATCGCGAAAGAGATGGCAGCAGCACAATATCCTGGGATGCGTGCGATGTTGGGATTGGATTAATTAATTTTTAAAAAACAGATGAAAAAACCAGTGTAATCTGAAAAATTTAAAACATATATCATCTTATTTTATCTTAATCATGTTGCTTGCTCTTATACAAGAATCAAACCCCTTTTTAGAGTGGATGAGCTATCCGCCAGGTTCGATGATTTTTGTCTTATTATTGTCAATTGTTACCGCATTGATTAGTACTGGACTTTCTAAATGGCTTACTGACGTGGATGAACTTCAAAGAAAACAAGTAGCGCAAAAAGCACATGATGAAGAAAAGGCAAAAATTATTGAGATTGCTGATATCGATCCTGAGAAATATAGAAAATTGCGTAAAAGGTGGGAAAGGAAGGATGAAATGTTTAAACAAGCGAAGCAACGCATGTCTTTACAGAGATTGAAACCGTCATGCATAACGTTCCTTCCCATGATCGTTATCTTCACGATAGTACGCGGCATTTTCATGAATAACCCCGTCGCTTTATCCCCCATGAATGCAAATGATGTACCTCTTATTGGTCAAATGCTTGCTGCATTCACTAATACAGCTTATCCATGGACGGAATTAGTTTATGGGACAACGAGAGTTATTCCATTTACATATGGTTGGATAAATTTCACTGGGTGGTATTTTCTATGCAGCTTCGGAATAAATACATTGGTTCAGAGATTTGCTGGAATACAAACACAAGTATCTGGTGGAATGGATCAAATGATGGGTGGATCCAAAACAAAAGCTTTAGAATTTCCCGATGTTTAATAAAACCTTAAAAATAAATTTTATTCCTTCAATAAGTCGGATTTAATGACCTGAACAACTTGAGCCTTTTAGTTCTGTTAATTGTCCTTTAAGATATAATTCAACGTTTTCTTGAATACTTTTTCCAGGAATACCTTGATTCATTGGTATACTTAATTGTAAAAACCCCATATATGGTCTACCACCGATGCCACCTACTATCATATCAGTAACCGCTTTCTCTTTCAAATTCATTACAGGCTCCATGCATGCACTATGACCGTTATTCTTAATCTCAAATAACTTCTGAAAGGAATTATCTTCATTAATTTTAATTCCTACAAAAAAATTGCAATGCCCAAAATGATCGGAGATACTATCATTTAAATTTGGTCCATCAGATGGAATTCCAATAACTTTCTTCATAATTTTCAATTATCATTAATTTTGATTAATGATAGTAATTCAAAATTTTAAAGATTTTGCCTTATATTTTATCAGAATTATAAACATAAACGCAACGGGAGGGATTTTCGTCAACTTAACTTTATTATTTAAGTTCCTTCGAACCCCCGAGTGATCACTCACACTGGATGTATGGTTATCTGGAGTTTATTCCAAAGATTCCAATCCAGCGTCTTACCAGGCTAGGCTACCGTTGCAAAAAAAAATGGAATCCATAAAATTACGGATTAATTACTTTATTGGGATTGAGAATGTTTCCTTCATTTTTTTATCCAATTTTGCTTTTTTAATAGCAGCTTCGACAGTTTTATGGTCAGATCCTTTTTTAATTTCTACCATATCTGCAGTAGGTTCTAAATGATTAAAGTTAGCCCGTCTTCTTCTTACTTTTAAACCATCAATGATAACATAGTTTTTATCGATGATGTCGACAATTACACAGTAATTACCTGCTTCTCTTCCCATTGTTTTAACACATACTCTTCCTATATCGTACACGCTCATAATTTGTCACCAAATTACTTCTTACGTCTATTATTACTGAGAATTAAAATCTTTTTCAGTTATAATAAACAACTTAAAGTAAATTATGAAATAATTTTAAAATTATATTTTTTATGCTTTTCATCATAAAAAGAAATTTTAGTTCGTTATTTTGGATAATATTATTTTTACAATCTCGTCAATTGAAAGTCTTTCAGTGTCTATCACCAAATCATGAAGCTCCCTTATTTCTTTAGGATCATCTAAATTAATAGCGTACAATTTTTTGAAACGCTCTAATTCGGATGATTCCCTAATTAGGGTTTCTTTCATTTTTAATTCATAAGATGATTGATCTCTATCAGCCATTCGCTTAACTCTTGTTTCCAGAGGGCAAATTAGATGAATTTTAAAGTTGGCAACGTTTCTGAGAATGTGCCCACTTAATTGACTATCAATTAGGATGTTATTTTTTTTTGCAATTTCGATAATTTTTTCATCTAATTTTTTATCAATATCTGGATGTTCTTCAACATAACGTGTAAACTCTTGAATGTTCATCTTCATTTCATTCGCAAGATCTCGAAATGCTTGACCGGTAGAGTAATACTTTAAACCTAATGCTGTTGCAACTAATTTTCCCACAGTAGATTTTCCAGTTCCATGGAGTCCTGAAATTGTAACAATCATTTTTTATTACTCAAGCTGATATGAGCAGATAAATTTAATATTAGTTAATTTTGGCAAATTTTTTATAAATCAGGAGCTTGCCAAACCGATTCCTTAATCTGTTTTTGCAAACATTTCGGACAATATCTCCCACTTTCTAATCTATTGACTGATCTAGCCGTTTTATCGATTTTTTTCATTTTTGTTTGTCGTACTCGTGGTATAGATTGAAGTGGTTTCTTGCATAATGAACATTGAGCTTTAGATGGTTTTTTTCTCCAATAATGAATAACATTTTGATGTCCAGGAGTTTTTAATTTTTTTCGTTTTTGAGATTTTGATCTTAAAGCTGGTCTTGGCAATTGAATAACCTTTTTTTGATTTTGAGATTTTAAAATTAACTTTTATTAAAACGTTTATGTAATTTTAAATGGAGAAAACTTAATTAATTTTTTGATTTTATATCAAGTCTTAAGATTTAATTTATCATGAAATTCTTTAAAAAGCAAGTAAAGTTCCTTCCCAATATCTTCCCGATAGATTTCATCATTTACAACCTTATCTTTATGTTTTAATAGATCTTCTCTCAAGTGCGAAACTTTGAACTTAAAAGATTCTAAACCAGGAAATTTTTTGACGTTTCCAACTAAATTATCAAATGTGTCTTCTAAAAAACTTGTATCATTAAAACTTCCTAGTTTTAAGATATCCATAAGCGTGATAAAAGCGGAAGTGATTTCTAATGTAATAACTGGAAGCGCTAGCACTGAAGAACCTTTTTGCGTATGTGAGGATGAAGTCATATCTTTTGAAGAGCTTGATTTAATCCCTTGAGTCAGAATATCTAGCGCTTGTTGGTATTTATTCGTGATATCCATATTATCAAGGATCTCTGAAAGTGATGATTCCTTTTCCTTTAACTTGAAATGAAATGTTAATAATTCTTTGTAAGTATTGTTAATGGTTTTTTGAAAAAAAGCATCGCTGATAGCACCTTTTTGATATTTCATTTGGAGAGTGATAATTGTCTCCACAAGAGCATATATTTCAGATTCTAAATCAGAATCATTTCGACGTGTCATTTCAATGAAGTTATTAAAGGTGATTAAATAAAATGAAGAAACGATGGTAATAAATTTATGGTAAGAATGAAGGTCGTAAGAAGAAAACTACTATTGCTATTATTATCCCAATGCTAAGGGATGCAATTAACACTCGAACTGTTGATGAATTTGAGAGTTCTCTAATCGCAAGTGTCACTAGTATTGGAATCCAAATAGCAATTGTGAGAGCATCCATAACATGTAAAATAACCCAAGTTGGAGAATTGAACATTGCTGTAAAAACTGTGGGAGAAAATCCTGTTATACTTATTAAGGAAGTTGGAAAGCCTACCAAAATTATTAGAGTTTCAATTAGGTTGATGAGTAAAAATGGTGTGAATGCGCAATACATCATTTTAAATTTATTTGATTTTTGTTGCTGTAATGTCCCTCCCTTATAAATACTGAATGGACTCATTTCTGCCTCACGATATGTTTCCTTCTGAATATCTCCCCCAAACCTACTTTCTAAAATTTTTGAAAATCCTACAGCAGAATTGGCGCCTTTAATAAAGAGCCATAACAAGAGGGTACCAAAAATGTAACTAATTCCTAAACCCATCAAAAAAAATGTTAAAAAGGTAGATATGTTATAGAGAAATAAGAGAAATGGATCAGTAATAATGAAATGTGACATGTATGATAATCCCATCAGACCGTAAATTAAAGCATTAAATAATATGATTAGATGTCCTGGTGCCTTGCTTCTTTGATGATTGATATCCCAAAAAGCTTTATTTGGTTTGATAAATAGCCATACAATTTTTAAATACCATGGTGCGGGATTTGACCATTCGGTTTCAATTCTCTTGAATATTGAGATGTTTTCAATTCTTTCTATTCTTAATCGTTTACCACAAAAGGAACATGCATAACTACCACCACGATTTTCGTTGCCACATCTTGGACAGCGATTATAGCTTTGAGCTGACATCTTATCTCCAATTTAATAATTTAATAAACATATAATAGTACTACAATATAAAAATTTCTTTAAATTACTCAATTTCAATATAATATCCTACATTTTCTTTTATGATATTATATTTTCTTTTGGAGAACTTCTTGATTAATTCTAGATTTGTCTGAGCATGGCTCGTGATTTCTAATACCTTAATACATGAGGAACCTTCGGCATAAACCATCAATGGAATCAATTGATCACTAAGATAATTATCAACAGGAATATCATTTCGTGTATATTTTGTTAGTTCTTTTACAGCCAGTTTCCCCAATTGCTCAGAAGTTATATTTTTTTCTCCTAATATGGTACCAGTTGATATAATTGCATTCATATCAGAATTCGCCCACAAATGAAGCCCTAATCCTTGACTATGACTCGAGACATATCTACAATTTATATTCATATTAACTTGGCGATGATATTTTTTTAATTCTCCAACAATAGTGTTTTTAATTCTTTCTCCAATGTTACTCCTATTTTCAAAATGATTTGATAATATTATTTCACCATTGATTAATTCAATATTGCCCAACTTCATCATATTGATTTGTTTAATTGAATCATTCTCCATGGTTAAAGAGCATTGAGCTTTTGCGCCACCTTTTGGATAAAATCCCTGACGCTCAATGTCAATAGAGATATTGAGTCCTGATTTTTTAAGTATATTATAAGTGACGTCTTTAAGATAGTTCAAACTCGGTGCCCATTTCCCAAAAGTGCCGCCCCCATACAGATTAATTAGTAAACCTTGAGATTTCTTCATATTTAGACAAGCTATTTGAATTGGTTGGAGTAACAATCCTAAACTCGCTGCAGTGTTAACGTTGACATCTATTTCTGATTTTTGTATGGATGCTCCCGGTATCAATGTAAAGTCCATAGAACCAACACCACATGGACTCAAATCACTACTTGTTAATTCTACCAATGTTTTAAGTCCTATTAAATGTTGTTGGCGCAATCCAGGATTTTGACGATTAGCACGAATGTTGTAAATATGAATTGGTTGGTTAAATAGAGAAGAAAATCCTCCACTTAGCCGGATAATTGATCCTCCTCCTTCTCCAGTGGAGCCATCTATCTTAATGAGATTTTTTTCACTCAATTTGAAAACCCTTTTTTACATAATTTTCTGATACGATTCAGTCCATCTATAGAAGAATCCTCGATTATCTTAATTACTTCTTTTGGTACCAAATTTCTCCAGTTTTTATCATTTTTAGATATTAATTTTCTTATATTGGTTCCATTATATTTCTTCTTAAAAATGGTAATTTTCTTGCCAATATTGATGTTTTTTTGTTGAAATAAAATTCTTACCCAATCACTATTTGAAAATACCATATCAAAATCTCCAACAATTGAAACAACATGATCGACCCATTTAGTGGCATTAAAAATATCTGGGATTTCAAATATTTCATAATTTTTAGCGGGATAATTTCTCCTCTGTAAAGCAGCAATCAAAAACTTTTTCCTCTCGGAACTTGTAAAAGGGTTAATACACGTGTTTGATAATTGAGAGCTTCCAATTGCAATCTTAATTTTTTTAAAATTCTTAAATATATTATTAATTACATACACATGACCATAATGAAATGGTTGAAATCTCCCGATGAATAATGCAATATCTCCTTGTTTCATCAGATTGATTTTATTTTTTAATGAATCACTCAAATCAATCGTGAGTAACTCTTCCCAAATTTTTCGTGAATAATCAATAGAGTCCTCTTTTTTCAGAATTTGTTTGAGTTCAACTTCAGAATAGAACCTACTTGTTTCAGAATCAAGTTCGATTGGGTCTGCTTTAAAATCAACCCCATAATCCACTTGAAAGAGGAAAATGTAAGATATTTCACGTGTCTCCTTATAAATCTCTGTCCTTAAATCATAAAAAGATGCTTTTTTAACATTTTTCGGTTGTATCCCAAATTCTTCTTGAAGTTCTCTTTTTGCATTCTGTTCTATGTCTTTTAAACTAAGATCTTTGTCATATAGCACGTGCCCTGAAGCAGAATCCGTAAAATAGCCTGGAAAACTAGATTTTTTTACACCTCTTTTTTGAACGAGATACATTACCTCATTTTTGGGAGAAATTGAATACGCAAAAACCCTCACAATTATATGACTTATATGTTCTTCATGAGCTTTTTTTCTTTCCAAGGGGAAGATATATTTTGAAATTTCCCCTGATTGCAAATATTTAATATCTTGATCCTTAATACATGCTAAGATTTCCTTTTCCATAATAGAGCTCATATTATAAATTAATAAAAATTAAATCTCCTACTTCAATACCAATATGATTTGCAGCATTTTTTTGATTCATTGAAATTTCTAAATATCCTGTGGAACCTATAAGGAATAATAATGTTTCTGGAGGTTTTTCATTAAAATGAGTGGTAAATTTGCCTTGAAATTCACGGTTTTCAAACTCTAAAGTGATAATATCTCCTTCTTTTAATGAAATGAGCGATTTATTTGTAAATTCTTCAGTTATTGGAAAATTTGTAATTCCATTGCCAAAATCATCAATATATTGGATATGACATCTAATTTTTTTATTCTTATTTAATATTTCATAATCCAAGGAAGATGATTTAATGTTTTCAAGATTAAATTCCGTCCCGAGATCCCTTAATTCTAGACCCGAAGTGATATATGCTGCGACTGGAGCCATTATATCACGTCCTTGAAATGTTTTAGACGTGGGTTTGATGAAATATTGTTCATTTTCTATCTTGATGCATAAAGCAATCTCATCCCTCTCAAAAACATTTCCAAAAATCCCATTGTTTGGTCCAATGAAAATTTGATTAGATTTTATTTTGAGTGCCAATATTTCCCTTGCACTACCTACACCAGGATCTACTACAATAATGAACACGGTTCCCTCAGGATAGAAGGGGTAACATGTTTTTAAGATATAAGAAGCTTCAATTATTGAATAAGGAGTTATCGCATGAGATATATCAATTATTTTAACCATTTGATTTATTTTCAGAATCACTCCTTTCATACTAGCAATATAATGGGACCCTCTTAGACCAAAATCAGTAATTAGCCCAATAATAGATTTATGTTCTTCAAGCATTTCCTTAGAGGATATATGACGAAAATATTATTAGTTATAGTTATTAAAACAGATTAAAAAATTAAATTTCACTTCTTTGTACATTCAATTTAAATCTAAAATTGGCCAACTTGATTTCTATTTTTTTTTCTGATCAATTTTGTAGAATTCTTCAAGTGCCTTTGACTTGAGTCGGTATTCCTCTTCCTTTTCAAAATCTATTAATTTTTTTGATAATTCACTTGCTTTTTTATAGGATACATATGCAGAATGAAAATCTTCGTTTCGAAGGCTATTCCTAGCATCTTGTACAATTTTGTTCCGTTTTTTTGATAAATCGGGGATTTTTAATGAAAAGCTTGATTTTTCTTTTAATACTTCAGCAATATCTAAAACATATAACTCTTCAGCTATTTGGGATGCTTTACTCAATAATTTCGCTGCTTTTTCGTATTCTAAAGATTCCATTGCTTTTTCTGCACTTTCATAATTTTCCGAGATTTTTTTGTGATCTCCATTTTCTACGCGTTTTAATAGATCTTGAGCTATTGCTCTTTCTTTTTTTCCTCCACTTAACATAAATTTAGTAATATTAATTATACTATCTTTCAAAGCTTCTGGTTTTAATATATCTGTAAGTGGCTCTAAATGTTCTAAATATATGTCTTTTAATAAACGTTCAAATTTGTCTTGGGGTATATCTAAGACATTCAGTCCCAAAATCTCGACGGCTTCGGCTGTTTCTTTTAAAGAAATACGAAATTTTTCAGGTTCTTCATTTTCGTGTAAAAGTAAACCGACAATTATAGTGGAAGCCTTCCTTGCAAGCTTCCCTTTTAATTTATGCAAGTATGTAAAAAGTTTAATTTCTTTAAAAGAAAGGAGGTTATATTCATCTTTAGAATGATCCAAGTTCAATCGAAGGAAAATATCACTCGTTACCTCAAAAATAGAATTACCATCTTTGAAGTAATAACCTAACACTTTATAGTCCTTATCTAATGGTAAAATAATCACAAAACTACCAATTGGCATTTTAATTAACTCCTGTTATTTTATTAAAAACAATATTTTAAGTCACTGTATTATAATCAAACTCATTTAAGGTTCCTTATAACTAATAATTCTGTTTGTTTCTTCTCGAATAGATTGAATCACATTTAATAATTGGGCATAATATAAATTATTGGATACAGATTTCGCTGCTTTTCTAATTATATCGATTGCTTTCTTTTCCTCATCAGTAATGACTTCAATCGATTTATTTTCATATAATTCTTTAATTTGGTTATTAAAATCGTTTGAAATTTCTTGTATACTTTCACCTGATTTCATTCGGAACTGTTTCAATACCTCAACTATTAACCTAATGTTTTCATTGACCGATATTGTTTCTTCTGAAAATTTTTGCGACATTGTTTGAATTGCTGTACTCATTTGATTTATTTGAGCAATTGTTCCACTTAACGAAGTTGTAATTTGATTAATTTTACCTATCATTTCTTCTAATAATTTTTCTGCCATGATATTCAATACCTTAAATCGCTTGAAATATGCATTATAATTTACTTGGTGTTTGTTCTTTTAAGATTTTTACAGAATTAATAGCCTCAGAGAGAAGAAGGTTTACTGTCTCTTGATTTAGCACTTCTTCCGATAATTTTTCAAATTCTTGTAATTTAGATATTAGTGTTTGGAGTGCATCTAAACCCAAACCTACTTGAAGTTTCTTCAATTCATCTCTTGTTCCTTCTCCAATTTCTCTTAATACTTCTACATGATTATTTTTTGTTATTTCAATTTCTTTAGTAAATTCTTCTAATTTAAAATTAAGATTTGTTATTTTTTGTTCAATATTTTGATTTAATCCGTCTAATGAAGAATTCAACGCTTGAATTGCTTGACCTAATTGAGCAATTCTTTTGTATATATTCTGCAGCAAATCAGTAAGCATTTCTGCCATTAAAAACACCTGTATTTAAATAATTTGAAAAATAATTTTCTGTTTCAATTATAAATATAACAGAGCACATCAATAAAAAAATTTTTATGTTTTTATGCTTTTTGAGTTTATAATATTAGTAAAAAAAAAAATTTATACTTTGGGCCATTAGCTCAGCCTGGTTAACGAGGTTTTTCGAGCTTGGTCAAAAAGCGCAGGTCTTATAAATGGCCTATGGACATACACTAAAAAAATTGTCCATAACAGTAAAAGCCTGAGAGCCGGGGTTCGAAGTGACTTAAATTATAAGGTTAAGCACGAAAATCCCCGATGGCCCAATCTCTTTATCTTTTTAATCATCTTATCATAGAATCATTAAGAATCTGAATATGATAAAGATAAAAATTTCATTTTTCCAGATTTAAAGTGATCAAGTTTAAAATCCATTTCTTAATTTGCATAAGGTTCTTGAGTAATCCTGAAACAAGATTTTCTGGAAACATCTTTTCTTGATCTAATAGTTGTACTTTAGTCATCCACTTGTTCAATGCTAATTGTACTAAACTCGCTCCTTCGGCTTCCATAAAGATAGGTACAACAGCAGCGCTTTCTCTTGCATCCCCTATCGCAAAGTATATTTTTCGATTATAATCTTTAATTATAACGTGGTTTGCGCACTCATCCAGTTTTCTTTCTACTAAAATCATTTTTAATAACTGAGTTTTGGTGTCATTATTTTTTCCCGCAAAAATTTGTTTTCTTCTTTGTAAGCTTGGATGTAAATCAGTCATTAGTTTATTTCCAGTAGATCCTTCAGGATAATACTTCTTGATTTTCAAACCATTCTCTAATCCATCAATCGTTATGAATTTCTTGCTACTTAAGTAAAAGATTGCTTGAGCTCCCGTTGCTTCATTTAGAGATAATTTTGTGAATATATTTCTTGTGGTAATTGAATTACAAGTATGATACGCCAATTCAAAAATTTCTCTAGAAGATAGTGGAGTAGCGGGTTCATATATTTCTTTAAATTGCCACTGACTAGAGATAATATCATTAAATTGAGTTAAAAGACGATTTTCCATGCTATCACAAATCTTTTTTTATTATAATATTGTTCTTCTCATTTTTATTTTTTTTTGATTTGTCTAATAAAATATTCAAGAACTTGACATAAATGCTATTTTTGCATCATTTGGTAATATGCTTTTTCAAAGCGTTCTACCGCAAATATTATATCTTCTTTTGTGGCACCAATAGCTGCATTCATTACAATATAAGGCGTACTATAATCTGCACAACACGTACCAAAAACTTTTTCAGAAGGATCATAAACTCGAGGACCAGTTACTCTTAAATTATATAAGGCACCACCCAAAGCAATGTGTTGTTCCCTTTTAAGATTTTTTAACGTGACTGCTATAGCAATGGGATTAAATACTTTTAAAATTCTTTCATTATATTTAAGGGCAACTTCATTTAATTTTTGTTCGAGAATAATTCTATTTTCCTTTTGAATCTCTATCAATTTTTGATATCCATCAATACCTAAAGAGAGTATCGAGATAAGGAAATCAACAATAGGGGAAGCTGAAGCTCGACCTGCATAAGTTTGGCTAATTTGTTTAATACTTTTTTTATATGGGGATGCTATAATCGCGCCTCCTACTGGTGTAAGTACATTCTTATCAGTCGATTGGATTATCGCATCAATTCTTCCGGCATCGATGCCAATTCTAATGATTTTCATCCATTCCGGACTTTGAACACCATAAGCATTAATAACCACGTGTACTAATTGATGCTCTTTAGCAAGCTTGCTGATTTCCTTGATATCATCATGTTCTCTAGGTGGGAAAAAACTGGTAAAAGAGATTATTGCAAAACAGGTATCATCAATACTTTTTTTAATATCTTCAATGGGGATTTGAACGGCATCTCCAAATATTTTACCCTTGACTATTTTAGCCCTGGCACCAACCATTTCAATACTTTTTAAAATAGAATCATGATCAATCTGAGGAATTATTACTGTTCTTTTAAATATGAAATCATTTTTATTCCAATCGGGTTTGAGAGCTGCTAATGTTAAAGCCAAAGACATTCCCGTGCACAAGGGCAGCACGATTGCTTCAGTAATATTTGGAAGACCAAATTTTTTAAGGAAATCACGTGCTAAATAATTAGAAATTTCATATAATATCGATCCTCCGGGAGCTTTTGGTTGTGGAGCTGTCAAAAAACCACTCCTACCAATGCCATGACAAAACCCAGAAGAAGTTTTGAGTTGTAAATTTGAAGCGATTCTTGCCTCCCTTTCACCAACCCTCGCAGCCTTGTCATCCTTATCAGTGTCCATATGAGAAAGGATTTGGAGTAAAAATTCAATTTGATCATCATTCCAAGGCATGATTGGAACCGATTTTTGCTCAAAAAGGACTTTAATTGGATGCAGGAAAGTATTAAGTACGAGTTGCCCTCTATTCAATATGTTTTGAGGAATGCTGCTGTTTTTAAAATAATCCATTAGTTCGTTCAGATTGACCATTAATCATCACAATAAATTTATAGAAATGGCGGCCCTCGAGCGGAATCGAACCGCTATCCCTCCGCAGGATAACTGGGTTTGAAGCCCAGCGTCAGAGACCACCCCAACCGTCAAGGGCCAATTTATTAAAACTATATGTTAATAGTTAATATCTTTAGATTGTAATGAATTTTATCATTAACCAATATTTTTCCAATTAAAAATAGATGGATTGGAGATGAATCGAGACTAATATATGCTTAGAATCTCGTTTTCAACAAACTTTCCACGATCAAGGATCAATTTATCATCAAACCATAGAGAACATTCTTTCATAATTCCGTCCACATGGCCAATAGAATTCCAATCTGCACCAGTTTTATTTGGAAACGGACTTCCAAATGCAATATGTACTCCTGGAAATTTTTCGTCCTGTAATAGATTAGATATTAACCTTTTTAGAGCTATATTTGTTCCACAAGCGAATTCACCTACTCTGTTAGCATTTTCGTCGTTATATAAATAATTTTTAAAATCGATGAGTAACTCTTCATTTTCACAGGTAATCTTTTCTATTTGCGCCCTTGAATTGTAGATTGGAATGGTTACCGGTGTTTTTCCTAAGTTACCATATTTCTGATTAAAGAAATCTCCCAAAGTACCATCTACAACCATTATTCCTTCAATTAACTCAGGACAGGTATATACTTCCCCTGCCGGTAGATTACCCCAAATCCCCTTATACCATAGCAAGCCCGTATCTGGAACCCACTTTAACTTAGGTGAAATAACTACATGTAAATCGGTACCATTAGGTGTAGTTACCTGAGCAGTTTTTGACTTACATGCGATACCCATTATTAAATAGGTTAATCCTGCTATTTTATAATAATCTGCTTGCATTCCAGTTTGCATTATGGTTGTATCAATATTTGGCATGTGTATCTCTCTTCCTGAAAGAGTAGCCAAATTGACAATTGGACCCCTAAATTTTTGAAGTTCTCCCTGTTTTGATTGTGCTGCATAATACGTAACGTCACTATTTTTTACATCCTTTTCGATCTCTTTAGGTATAAAATCTAAAGGTCTCTTACCATAATCTTCAATAATGTGGAAAGAGATTTTGGTTGAAATTGCTTCTGAATACTTTCTTATCATCGAGCCTATTTCGAAGGTCTCTTTATCTGTTATTATTGTAGCTTTCTCGTTAGGCTTTAATTGGGAGCAAGTTTCAACAATCATTTTACCAGCGCGTTCTATTAATTCATTCATTTTTAATTTCACTTAAATTTTAATTAATAATTCGATCTTTTATATCCACACAGGTTATTCTTCTACAACCTGGTGTCATCAACCCTAAATTATATACAGTGTCTAAAAAATTAACAATAATATGTGAAGTGGCTCCAAAAATCACGTATTTTTTATTATCTGCTGTTTTATAGTTAAATTTCCCCACACCTATCAACTCTTCATTTAGATAATATGTTTTTTCCTTGTAATTGTTCCGATTAGCAAAAAAACTGACGGGAATGCTCACAATCTCCTTCACTTCTTCCTCTCGTTTCTTCATTTTTAAATTCTCATTAATATATCCTACAAATGGAGTTATAATGAATCCTTTTGGTGTTAAATGATCATCTATACATCCTATAATAGTTAATTTATCATATGAAATTCCTAATTCTTCCATCAGTTCTCTTTTTGCTGTATCTTGATATGATTTATCCCTTTTGGGATCATATTTTCCTCCCGGAAAAGACATTTCACCGGAATGTTTATCTTTTTTGTGTTTAGTTCGACGAATTAATATCAGATCATACGGTTGTTCACCATGAGGGACAATTAGGAAAATTATAGCCGAATGAATGAATTTTTCGTGATCTAAAGATATTCTCATGGGTGAATCAAATTTTTTTAATCTAGATCGAATAAATTCCGCATCAAATAGGTAAGTATATTTTGACACTTTTCTCTCAAAATTTCTTCATGATTTGGTTTCTATATTTAATATATTCCTTTAAATGTTTGATTTTATCTAATTTAAATCTTTTTAGCCCAAGCTCGGATAACGTAAAACCATAAACGATTTCAATGAAATTCACTATCATAAATGCCGTTGCTCCCCAAATGGTATAAGAATGACCATCGTGATTTGTATAATTAAAGTAAAATATGGGGAATTTATGACCTTCGATATCAATTGATTGTTCGCGAAAATTCTGTTTATCTGTAAAAAAATCAATAGGGATCTTCAAGATTTTTTGTACTTCTCTTTTATCTCTAATTAACTCTTGATTTTTATTGATTATGCCTACATATGGGGTTATTATGTATTTAGTCATTGTAGGAAAATCGTTTAAACACCCTAGGACCTTTATATTTTCTCTTAAAACACCAATTTCTTCTTCAGTTTCTCTCAGAGCGGTGTCCCTCATGGATTTGTCTTGATTAGACTCGAACTTTCCACCAGGAAAGGACATTTCGCCCCTGTGACGGGTCCCCCGCTCTGAGCGATGTATTAAAATTAGATCATATGGTTTATCTTCATATGGTATAATTGGAAATAAGATAGCAGAAGGAGTAAAGAATTCATCATTCAAAGTAATTCTCGAATGGGAATCACATGGATATAGATTCTTTTGAATGCTTATTTCACTAAAGCGGAAATTTCGAGAATCCATTTGCTATTAGATAAAACTTTAAGATGGTGATTAATTAAAATAAATAATTATTGATTCTAATAAAATTTTTAGAAAGATGATGTAAATGAAACTCCCAAAAGAATTACGAGAAAATAAAGATCTTGGAAATACCACAACTAAACAGCGAACTTGTAGTATTAGAAATTGTAATGAAATTGCTATTCGCTCCTTATCAGAAAACAAGTGGAAATCTTATGTTGAAAAAGCAGATTTGAAATATGTTGAAAATAAGCAACATAAAATATATCTTTGCAAAACTCATTACAAGGAGTCCAATAAATATCGAAAATCACAGGAAAAGCTTTATCAAAAGAAGGGATTTTTAGATGATGCTGTTTCTGCGGGAAAAATGAAACGGTACGATTACGAGTAAAGAGTAATTTTTATGCTTATTTTTACGGTAATGAAGCCATTTGATTGTATATGGATGAAATCAAGTTGTATTCACCTTCCATTATACCAATCGTGAGTAACGATAGAGCAAATAATAAGATTATGAAACCAATTAACTTTTTTCTCATGATGATCACATTTCTAAATATTTGAGTGAAAATAAAATTTATTTTATTTCACTTGATAAGTTTTTCTAACGTTTTAATTTTAACATCAATCTTTTTAACTTTCAATTCTAATTCCTTATCTTTCGAATTAAAATCATCTTGTGTAATTTCTTTTGAATGAAATCTACCAATATTAAGGTTTCGCTGAGATTGAGCCTCTACTTTTTCTAATTTTAGCTCTTTTATCCATAAACTCATTCCAGATATAAGATCTTCCCGTTCTTGCTCTAATTCTTCTTTTTCTTTTTTATATTTATCTCTCAACGTCTCGAAAGAATCCTTATCAACCTTGTGTAATTTAAATTCTTTCGTCAAGTTTTTTAATTGAAAGATCTTGGTTTCCGTATCAGATTTAATCCTTTGAACAATGAAGGGGTCATCCATTTTTTGTTTAATTTCGCTTTCTTTTTGTTTCATTTCATTAATTAGGGTTTTGATTGCTTCAAGTTTAACATTTAAGGATTCCTTATATTTCTCATCATAATCATAAGCAGGATCTTTTAACTCTTTCTGTAAATCCTTTAGCTTGGTAATTAAAAGTTCTTTATTAAGCTGAATGTCATTGTATTCGATGTAGAGAATCATTTGCTCTTTAACTTCAAAAGGAAGGGGTTTTTCTACGATTTTTGCTTTTTCTTTCCTTTTTTCTTTTTTATCTTCCTTGATTTCGAGTTCTTCCTCACCGTCGTCTTCAAATTCAATTATGGTATCTTCCTTTGGTAAAATTTCTTGACGTTGAGGTTTATATCTTGGTTTAGATTCTTGTTTCTGGGAATCAGGAAGATTATGTAGGATTGGCTTTCCGCATATGATGCAGAACTTGTCACTTTCCTTAATTGGGTTGCCACAATACACGCAATACTTAGAAGGCATTTTTTTTCACGATTTTGTAGTTTAAAAATAAAATATTACTATAAAATAAATTAAACTCCATTAAATTAAATTTTATTGGAGTCCAATATTCTTCCATCCTATGGATAAATATATAAAAACCTAGATAACGACTTAATCATTAAAATATGTTTGATTTAGAAAATAAGATTCCTATTCATATCGGTTTATTTGGTCATATAGATTCTGGTAAAACGGCAATCGCAGAAGTACTTAGTGAAATTATTTCGACTGCGGGCATTGATGCTCATCCGCAAAGCAAAGAAAGAGGCATTACTATCGATCTCGGGTTTACTAGTTTGATCTTAGATGAATATATAATCACGTTAGTAGATGGTCCTGGACATGCAGATCTAATAAAAATTAGCGCCTCCTCAGTAGAAATCATTGATATTGCCGTATTTGTGATTGATATTAATAAGGGACCTCAAGTTCAAACCGGGGAACACGTAATCATGATTGAAGCTTTGGAAATAAAGGATATAATAGTAATATTAAACAAGATTGATTTATTTAAAGGAAATCTTGACAAGGAAATTGAAAAGATTAAAGAGTTCTTCAAATCAACATCTTATGGCCCCAATATTTCTATTTATGCGGTTTCTGCAAAACAAAAAATTGGTTTTGAAGATTTAAAAAAAGGCATTTTAGCAAAAATTTCTCAATTAAAAATTAACAGAGATATCGAAGGTCATGTTATTTTACCAATTGACCATCACTTCTCCATAAAAGGAAGAGGCGCGATACTCACGGGAACTTTATTAAAAGGTAAATTAACTCTAAATCAAAAACTAACCATTCTCCCAATTAATGAAGAAGGAAGGGTGAAATCAATTCAAATATTTCACAAGGACGTTACTTCTGCTAAAGCGGGAGATCGCGTGGGAATAAATGTGAAAGGCATAGATATCAATAAGGTCTATAGAGGTTGTTATGCAACGAATGATCCCACATCGTTTGAATATTGTGATCTTGTCGAAATCAAGGTAAATAAAAATCGTTTATTTAAACCGGAAATACATTTTGGAACGCAAGTTCATTCTACTATCGGGATGTTTACGACTTCGGGGGTTATTTATCCCTATAAAGAAGAGAACGGTAAATTGTTAGAAACATCGATTTCAAAAGAAAAGCTTGATTTTTCCGCTTTTTTATGGTTAAATGAAAAAATATTATTTGCAAAAGAAAAATCTCGAATATTATTAAGTAGATTGGATCTCCCTCCAACCTCACTGAGGATTTTGGGTGCAGCAAAATTAATCAAAATTCATGATAAACCCCCCAAATTATATCGAATTAAAACAAAAATAGGCAAGATACAAAACCCGGATCATTCTCAAGGTATAGTATGCACTGGTTTGGCTCAAAGCTTAATTGGTGCAAAAAAGGTGATCGGTAAAAAACTTGAACCACCCTATACAAAAGTTCTTGGTTCTTTTGGTACAAAGGGGGCTGTAATTATCGGAATTGAACGTGATGAAAATCAACATAAAATAGAAGTGAAAAAGGGAGATAAGGTAATTCTTAAAGAGCTCAGAAGTTTTACCTTGAAATCTAAAAAAGATTTAAATGTTCATAACTAATTATATTATTAAGTGAGGTTATCATTATGGAAGATTTTCAACCATCAGAGATAAACATTAATCCAGAAGTTCTTGCAGACTTAATGCGGAAGTTAGAGAATTTAGAAAGTTCCACTGATTTAGAAGGTACTGCATTAGTTTCAAAAACAGGATTAAGGATAGCTAGCTCTGAAACTGCCGACGTGGTGGCAGATATATATAGCGCAAGTCCAGCTACTCTAATATCATTGGGAGAAAAGATTAGCGTGGGACTCGGTCAGGGAGAATTAAGGGAAATTGTAATTAGGGGTATAAAAGGCTATACGATAATTCTAGTAGGATCCGCTGAAAATGATTTCATGTTATTTACGAACTGTAAAAAATCCTATCGATTGGGATATTATTTCCATAAAATCCGTAAAGCTTTTAAAGAAATGGAACCTGAATTAATGAAGATTAACACTAATCAATAAATATTATAGTGTTTTAACCTTCTAATGAATGGTTTCCCTAACTTGACACCCATCAGAGTAATACAAAAATCATCTTCTACCTCCCCCTCAAAATCTTATATGGGAACCTTGTTTAAAGCAAATAAAAGACCCTCAATGAATTCCTCCATCTCAATTATTGAAAAATCGAATGGATTGGAATTAATAACCCTTTTAAAATTATCAGGAAAATCTCGAGCATCAGTTGAAAGAAAATCACGATATCCCAGACACCAAGATCCAATAGTTAAACCAGACAATCCATAGTAAAGAGTAGCGGGAAATATCTTACTTTCTGGAGTTTTTACAAGCATCCGTACCTCAAATAAACTTTCACATCCACCAAAGTCAATACTAGGTAACAGGGTTTTTAAAGAACCAACGATACATAGATCTTTCTTTGGATCGCAATTAAGAAGCTGATCAAGGTTAATAGCTCTACTTTTTTCTATAGAATCTAAAGATTTTTCATAGATTTGTCTAAAAGCACCTATAGAACAGAATTTATTACTTCCTTCACATATAAGGAAAGTTTCTTGAGAGTAGTAGTCGAATTTCCTAAAAACAAACCCTTATCCATTCGAACCTATTGCTCCATCTTTTATATTATCAATCTCCTTAGCAGAATCAAAAGCCAAACCAATTAATTCTTCAATATTCATTTTTCTTGACCTAAAATGAAGAAAAAAAGTGGATAATTTAAGCTTTATCATTTAGATCAGATAAAAATCACACACGTAAGGCGTTTAAAGATATAGAACCCATACTTCAACATATTCAGAGGCAAACATAAATTACCCTTTTAGCTCCGCGCCCACTTGACAAGATCTCCATCCTTTAAAGAATACATGTCTGAACCTACTCCTGGAGCGATGCCATTAATAAAATAGAGCCAATTACCCCCAAGCCCATCAATTACCCTTACAATAATACCCCATCCAAAGTCGTCGTATTGGATTTCACACCACTGATTCAAAGCATCAAATGCAGTAGTTTTTCCTTCAGTAAGCGTAAAATTTGCTCGAGTTTTAATGGTACTGTTATTATAATCCACGATAAGCGTTATATTTTCCACCGTATCGAGCTTGTCAGGAGTTTTATATAGACTGAAATTAACCAGTATTAATAATGAGAATAATGTTGTTCCAATTATGGCAATCAACAAATATTTTTTCTTTTGTTCCATATTCTTCTCACGAGTAAAAAAATTTAAAAAAATAAAAAAATCTACTTAAATCTTCTTAATTTGTTTTTTAACCTTCTTGATGATCACCGCTGATGCTAATAATATTCCTAATCCTAAAGTGATTGGAAGGAAGGATGGGATTGCAGGATTTGATGGTGGATTCGTAGTTGTAGATGGTGGAGTAAACCCGATTAGCGTCATTTCTAAACTGTAACTTCCTATATCTGTGTCAATCCATTGCAGGAGTCCCGTTTTCTTTTCGTATATGAAGTGAGTTTTTTGAAACCCACTACTCTGATCGTAGAAGATGCTAATGGTCAGTTCAGTTTCTTTAACTGAAACTTCTCCAGGATTTGCGGCATTTAATGCTGCCTCTCTTATGAAAGTGATGTTGTTTATCAGCGGTATCAAAAATCCCGATTGCAAGTCTCCATACCCCATTCCCATTTGAATAGCTGCTTCTCTATTAGAAATGTTCGTTAAGCTAATTTGAGGACCAATTGGACCGAAATATCCATCATAATATACCTCAATATCTAGCCAGGCTCTCTTTATATTTGATGCAAAGGCATCAGAAGCCCAAACTGGTTCATTTGGGTCTTTATAATAATAATCTGTAAAGTTTATTATTATTAATCCCCCCGGATTTGTAGTCCAAGTATCAATGTAATTAAAATCCCAATCATACCAAAATGCTGCTTCTCCAAATCTTGACACGTTATATGTATATGCAGAATTGAAATCAAGAGAATAATTTGTCAAGAAGAATTCAAGAGTGTAGCCAATGGGATCAGTTATGGGAGCCATTTTTGTTCTGCCCCATACTAAAATACCGCTTCTTTTTTCATATACCAATGTAGTATTCTGGAACTTTGAATCCTGCTTAAAATCGAATGAAATAAAATTAGATGATTCTTCGACATTTATATCTCCAGGCATGTATCCACTATCTTGAGCAAGGGCTAATTCTTTCAGATAGGTCAAATTATCAATAGGGATAAGGAACCCCGACTGAAAAGAGTTATAACCTAATGCCATATTGAATGCAACCTCTCCATTTGAAACATTGGAAAAAGTATGATTAGAATTCAGCACTCCTTCTTGATTTTCAATAAATTCAATATCCATATAAGGCATTGGACTTCCAAAGGCATTATAAACGTCAGCAGGATCTTTATCATAAAACCCCGTATAATTAATAGAAATTTGACCACCAGCGTTAGTCGTAGTGTTATATTTCGACACCCAATCGAAGCCTAACCAACTTAGATCCCCGCCATATTTGGTGACATTATAGACATAAACTGAATCCATCTCTAATTCTGAATAGAAATTTGGGGGAATTATTACATCTGCTTTCACAGTTGGAATTGATACAATAAAAATTCCTTGCATTATAAAGAAGGAACATAAAATACCAAGCACGATCGCTTTTTTCTTCATCATTCTTTGATTTTATAATGAATTTTTTTTAATTATTTTAGTCAAATGATGGGTCATTAAAAAAGAATGGGAAAGCTTGCCTAATAAAATTTTTATGGGGATTTCAAGGTTCCTAATCTTCTTTTATGATACCCGATCAAATCGATTTTGTATGACGTATTTGATTTTACTTAATTTTTAATGGAAAAAGACTGAATTAAAGAATCTAAAAAAATCTAAGAATATATAAATAGCTTTAGGGAAAGAGCTTTAGACATCTTATATTTAGATTTATTTAATAATTCCTTTCACATATATCGTTCCTTCAATAAATCGAGCATCCGTAAAGATTTCGGGTTTTTCAGTGATTTTGGTCCCTCTTACATATATATGTTCCAGGTTTTTTAGATTTTTCAAGGTATTTGGCAAGGAAGATATGGGATTATTTGTAATGCTCAAAAATTCTAAATTTATTAGTCCACCAAGGGAATCTGGAAGTTCTGTAAGTTCATTATTACCTAGTTTTATATTTTCTATTAATTTTAAATTTCCAATTTTCTCAGGAACCTCCATGAGTTGATTATGGTGCATACTTAAAAATTTAAGATTGGTGCATTCGAAAATCTCCTCTGGAATAAATTTCAATCCCCAACCATCTAAATAAACGTACTTAATCTTGAATAATTCGTTCAATTTGGAAATTTCTTGGAGTTGTTCAACATTAAGAATTGTACTTTCGATTTCTCTCAATGCAGAGTATCTAATTAATGTTGGGAAGAATTTCAGACCTGGTTTGTATAATTTTATTTTTTCACTAAAATCTTGTAAACAAGCCTTCCTTTTAAGTGCAAATTCAGCATCCAACCATTGCCCTTCTTCGTGTTCCCATCTTGCTGCTTCCAAAATTTCTCTCCTTAAACCTTCTGGCATGAGGGCTCCCGTGGTCATTATGAGATATCCGATGGCAAAATAGGGGGCTCGTCTAAATGAGCGATTTTGAACCATTTTTTCGAGCACGTGAAAGTTTTTCTCGACGTTTTCCCGGTCGATGAGGTTTTTTCCACTTATGACATCAATTGTACTATAATCATATCCCATCGCTTCGAGCATGAAATCAAACACGTCCATTTCTTCATCATCCATTAAAATCTCTGCGGTTTTTCGTGACATGGTTCAATGAATAATTGGTTTTTTTTGTATTTAAATCTTATCGGTCTGTAAATTTATCTTTTCTTCCAATATTTATATATTAAGGAGTTTGGATGAATAAAAATCAAAAGCTTCATCATATGGCATTCCAAAAAGCTGTTCTATTCTATGAGCAATCTGTCTATAATTATGACTATTTAATTCTTCATCATAATTTAGCATCTTAAGTAAATCCAAAGCATTTTTGCTCCGAATAATTAATTTAGAGGCATAAAATTTTAAACTTCTTCAGGTCCTAGATTTTTCAATCCAAAAATGAGTTAATTTTTGTGATTCCAGAGGAACACTAATACTGTTGTGTTAGATCTCATTTTTGAGGTTTTTTTAGGTAAAAAAAAGTGGAAAATTTATTTGATGCTAACGCAAATCCCAAATATTTCAATTTTTTGTTTAAATACTTTCATGAGAATCAGATGGTAATGTTAACTTTTCAAGAACAAGTACTTCAGATCGGAATGTTAAGGGAGCACGGTCTTACTTTTGATACTATATGCAGGTCACTCCATCCTGCCATTACCCCTCAGAAGGCATTCCAGTTATATTGGCGTTATTTTCAACCCTTCTCCGATGAGTTTCAATCAATCATCAAGGAATTACAACGCCCTCACTTGGCTAAATACAAGGAAGAATGTCGAACCCTGCTTTATTTAAGTTTTTCACGCATTAAGGAAGGGACTAAATTTCGAAACGTGAAATTATTGACTCCCATTGTCTCGTACGTGGTTTTTAGACTAAAAGGAGAGATAATTAAAGTCCGCGAATTCTTACACGTTTCCAACATTAGTTTCAGTGATTTTAAAGAAGGGTTGCTTGTCATCAATCCATTCTATCGAGAATATAGCAAGCGCGAGCAAGATCTGATTGAAAGAATACGCGTCGAATTTACCGTGGATCCGATCCATGAGGTATATGTAAAATCCCTAAAAGCTTTAAGCATGCCAGTAATGGCAATCACGTCAAGCAGGGATGACATGATTGACGAATTTACCTCTTTTTATTTATCCATCCAAGAAAAAATCTCAATACATTCGAAATATAAAAAGGTAGAGGTATCGGGTCCGATTGTCTTGTACATGTTCTTAAAAACCAAGGGGACCTTAATCGTCCTTCCTGAATTCTTGGATGCATTTCAACTGAGTTATAATGTTTTTACCACGGATCTCAAGATAATGATCACGAGATATTATCCGGAATACACCAAGAGGGATAAAACATCGATCATGAAAGGGTATGTCATCTCCATTTTAAATAGTTTTTACCTTTCAAATGAAGAATTGTATTCGAATGCATTTATACTTCAAGACCATTTTCATTTGTTCCTACATCACGCAAAGGAAGAGGTGATTGCAGCGGTAGTGTGCGTGCTTGCGATGATCTCGTGCGAGCTTCCGGGCATCAGCATGTCAGATATCTGTGGAAAAGTAGGTATTACACAAAGTAGTCTTAACAGATTCTTTTTAGAGAGGATTTTTCCGTACATGGGGATTCCAGATACCATCACGCTAAAACATGCGTTTCCCTTCATTAAACGCGAAATTCAAGAAAAGATCCCCTTAAGAAAAGCTCTCGTTGAGAAGATAAATTCAATTCCCCCAACGATTCACGAGAAGATAATCCTTGATTATCTTGGGGAGTTGCTCAATAAGATAAAAGTCAGCGAGATATCAGGAGTAAACCAAAGTCTTCTCGAGGAGATCATGTATTATGCTTCCGATATTAAAATAACCATTCACGAGATGGTGAGATTGCTAAAAGAAGAAGGCACTTATAAGAAAGAAGAGCTCGTATTGGGTGCGGCGGTTTACCTTTCTTGTCCTTTCATCAACGCAACAATCACGGGCAAGATCCTGTTTCGTGCGCTCTCCAAAAAAGCTCATCATGCTAAGATTTCTCAATTATTACGCCAAATTTCCTTTCAAAAAGTCCATATTCGCCATTTATTCTTACCTTTCAAGCATGTAGGGAGGGTTTTAGAACAAGGGCGGACTGATATTCGGTGTAATACGTGCGGAAATGTTCTTTATTTGTTGCGTCTAGCCGATGACGTGATGCTTACTGCTTGTAAGCAGTGCTTGCAGAAACAAGTTATTGAATAAAAATGAGGCTTTTTTACCCCCATCCCTAGATGAAAAAAAAACCGTTAAGGGTTTAAAAAATATTTCTATCAAATATCTTTTCGGGATTCTGACTCATAAACCATTTCAAGTTAAAAATTAAATCAAAAGTTTGACCTTATTTAGAGGATTAAAACTTTGGATATATAAATTGAATTTGTATTACCATAAATTATTTAATATCGACATATTTCATCAACTCCTTTACCCTCATTCTTAGAGTAACTTCTGTAACTCTGGACAGTTTACTAATTTCTTTTTGAGTGCGGGTTTCATTACATAATTTTGAACAAATATATATAGAAGCAGCAGCAATGCCCTTTGGGTCTTTTCCAGCCGAATTAAATCCTTGTTGATTCGCTTTTTCTATTACTTTCTGTGAGAGATTTCTGCATTTCATTGATAACCTCAACTCATCATAGAATTTGTCTACGTACCTATCCGCCGTGAAATGTTGTACTTTTAAATTAAGATTGGGAAGGATCTCCACCATAATTAGACGATAGCTTTTTGTGACTTTTTTTTGGGGGATTTGAGCAACTTTAGCTATCTCTTCGACGGTTCTAGGTATTCCATTAACTCTTAAAGCACAAAATATGGAAGCTGCTAGTAGAGAATCAATACTTCTGCCCATTGTCAACTTTTTCTTTACAGTTTGGCTATAAATTCGTAAAGTATCTTCAGCAACGGCATCTGGAATCCCGAGTCTTTTCTGTAAACTCTGTAATTTAGGTAATGCAATCCATAAATTCCGATCATAGGTCGTTGTTAAAGATCTGTGAATTTTAGCAAGTTTATTGAATTTTAATTTATATTTTGGACTGAGTAAATTCCCACGTGCATCTCGACTTCCTCGAATAGTCGTGCGAGGTCCTATTTGACTATACACTCTTTCATTACTCCTTTTTTCGTGTATCTCCTCTTCTAGGGGAAATTCCTCATCACTGATTCGTGGTGAGTTATCTAATATCCTGCTGAATACACAACCACAGTTCACACACACATTAAATCCGTCTTCTTCCTCAATTTCTGGATCATCGCAACAACTAGTTTTATTATAATCTTTAAATAAGTAATGGTCATCAAAATTCCTACTACATACATATCCACAGTTCTCGCATACATAAAACCCATCTTCTTCCTTAACTTCTGGATTCCTACTATATACGAATCCACATTTTAAACACATATAAAATTCAATTTCTTCACTCACTTTCGGATTATCATCTAAATTCGATGGCATGACAGTAATTTAAATTTGGATTATTATTTTATACTTAATTTATACAAAAAAATAGTAAAATTACTCGTTTTTTAAATTAGGTTTTTTTTGATTTATTTTTTAACAAAGCTTAAATGAACCAAGTATTGTGTTTGAAAGATTCATGGAAGAATTTTTATTTATAAGTAACTACAACACTAATTAGACAAGAACATTTTAAGAATAGGTAGCGGAAAACAGTTTGAACGTGAATAAATTACAGGTGGATGATGCCACTCTATTCAGGAAATTCTTGGCAGATGAGCAAAATGTGGGATTAATTCGAGCTTTTTTACCGTTAATAATAGATGGAGTAGAAATGGCTTCGCGTAAGAGTAATATTGTCCCTATGAAAATATTAATTGAGGAAATAGAGGGTACTACATTAGCAGATGAGCCAGTGTTTAAACATTTTATGGAAAAGCTTCCTAGATGGGAAGGAGCTATTTAAGAATATGGTTTAATAGAAACATATTTGGTTGGACTAATCAGAAAAATAAGGTGATAGCCTGAAAAATACTAGTAAAATATGGATGGTGTTATTTAGTCTGATTTGCTGTTTTACCATTCCAAACGTTAAAGGGATAGATAGAATAGAACAAACTTTTTTTTGGCTAAACTCCTATTCCAATTCTGATACAATAGTGGTAGATAAAGTATTAGAAGACGAATACATATCTTGGAGTTTTAGAACTTATGACGAAGCTTTTGAAGTTTCTGTAGTCGTTCGTAGCCCAAGTGGCAGTTCTACATGGTTGTGTAATTCGAAAACTAAAGATAGTGGTTCAAAAAAATTATATATTAGTGGTAGTTATGATTTTACCTTTCTAAAAGAAGAAAGCGTAGAGGGATATATTACTATCGTTATAGAAAATTATACACCTCCAGACCTTTTGGTTCCGATGGCGATAGGGTTTTTAGTAATTTTAGGTATCATAATAACAGTTGGAATCGGTAGATTTATCATGCAAAAGAACAGATCAAGGACCATCCGAACGGAATTGAAGGCAAAAACATATACTCCATATTCCACTTCAACAACTGTCTGTGTAAAATGTGGTAAAAATGTCGAAAGTGGGGATTTCTGTTCTAATTGTGGAGAAAAAGCAAAATGAAAATATAATCTTGCTAAAGTTGCTTTACTTGAAACGGAACCTCCTTTTCAAAAGTTTAGTAACATTAGGAAATTCCATTAAACTTGAGGATTAATTATTCAGATTTTATATATACTTGATAAATTCAATTTAAAATATAATAACCTAAAAAGATTAAGAGGAATAAAAATGACTTGTCATCCATCAGGAAATTGTAAAAGATGTTGGGAAAAAAATAGTTGTGATATATATTTTGGTATAAAAGCTGGATACCAGAGTATAAGAAACTGGAAAAGAGAAGAGACAAAAAGTGTCGAAGAAATGGAAAAAACGATACAGAAACTTGAAGATTGGCGAAAAAGTCACATTAAAAAATTAGAAAAAATCGTTAACGAAGAATCAGAAGGATATTTATATTCAGAAGAAAGAATAAAGAAAATAGATAAAGACATAAGTGAATTGGAATTAAAAATATCGTTAACCTTATCAGAAGAAGATGACAACGAGGTTATATAATGAAAATCTTAAAAGATTATTATAAAATACAAAGAAATTTGCACTTAAGCAAAAAAACGGGGTAGGATTTAAATGACGATATTTCCTTTCTATTTTTTCTAAAAAATTTATTCCTTGTGGGTAAAATTAACTGGTCAATTGTTCTTTAAATAGAATGATCTGAGTATTATTCAATAGCAAAAACACAAAAAAAATTAAAAAGTAGTGAAAAATTAAATGGAGACCAAGCATCACAAAATCCATCATGCCCCTTCTGTAATTGGGGTTTTTATGAATTTCATTCAAACTTTTAATTCCCTCAAAGGAGAAAAAATATCAGTTTCCAAGTGTTATATTTGTAATACGGAATATTCGAGAGAGCATTTTCAACGAGTTAATAATGAGTTCGCTCAATTTTCTCCTGAGAAGTTCTCTTTCATTGTTGAGAATTTAGGACTGTCAAGGTTAGAAGTACCCAATGAATTTATAGTGGATGGTAGCATCAACATTTGTTCTGAATGCCTGCACTCTGTTGAAAAGGTATACGAACAACCTTGGTTAACAAGTGATTAAGGAAAAAAAAGAGGTAGAAACAATGGAACGAGAAGAAATAAGGACAATTGAAAACTTTGCATTTGCATTCTTCCAATTGAAGGAGAATTTATCAGAAAATGACCATGTATTCTCACCAAAGGATTTCATGGAACTCATTTCGCTCATGATAAAAGATGAGACTGCAATGTTAATTTTAAATTTCACGTTCGCATATTACGCAATCAAGCGTGAGCTTTCTACTCCGGAGAAAGAACAGGATGCCATTGAATCAATGAAGGAATTGCTCGGATGGGAATTAGAAAGTAACAAGCGATTTGTCCAATCCTATCATTATATGAGGTTAGGACAAAAATACGAAAAAGAAGGAGATCTCAAAAATGCTCTAGATCATTTTAGAAAAGCGCTTGACATTGATGAGACAAACGTGATGATATATTACTATCTCTCGGAATTATGTGAGAAACAACAAGATTTAGTGCGCTCAGAAAGATATCGCAAGATGGGAATAAATGTTTTGATACCAAGTCTTCTACCTGAAATGACTCCAAGTGAACATTTTAACCGATTGTTTCAACAATTCCAACAAAAATCAAAAGTATTCCAAGAAAAAATTCCTAAAAAATATTCAGCATATTTTGATGAGCCAATTGACAATTCTGACACATTGTTTGCGATGCAACAGATCATGGAAAAATTCTTGAAATATTTGGAAGGGGATCGAGAGCTTTCTCCAAAAATCCTCATCAAGCTCATTGACGTGTTGATAGATGATTATTTTGAATGGATATCTCTAGTTGCTGGGCTCGCTTACTTTAACTTGAAGGATGGAGTTGGTTCTCAAGAAGAAATTGGAGAGTTATTAGATGCTATTAAAAATATTTTAGGAATGGAAAAACACCACAGTCTTGACCAAGAATCGATAAATGTTCAAAATTCGAAGGCTTGGTATGAATCCAGAACTATTAAAAAATTCAAAATCAATGACTACATGACAATAAGATTAATAAAAGGAAAAGAAAAAAAACGCACTCTGATTTTTGTAAAAAACCTTCCTTTCGATCAATGTAATTTCTTGATGCTCGACATCCCGATTGATGAAGTCCAATTTTATGACGAAATTGATTCAATTGATGAAGCTGCGGATAGATTGGGGTGGACATATGAAGGTCAAGAGGATGTAAAATATACAATTGATCCTGAAAGTGAATTTTGGGGGCATTGTTCGAACCTGCAAGCATGGACAGAAAACGACTATGACACCAGGATTTTACATAGCAACTTGTCCTTTCCCTTGCTAAGAAAATTGGCAGAAGTGGGAGATCCCCTTGCCAGAAGAGTATTAAAAGATGAAATAGGAAAGAGGTTTGAAAGTGGGTACCCGACGGTTGTTGCGTGTATCATAAAAGAAGGAATGTTAGACTTGTTAACTGAAGAAGAACGATCTCTACTCATTAGTGAGAACATCCACGTTATATTTAGGATCATTAGAGATGTCCACTATCAAGAAGACGTCCATGATCTTATCTTGGAATATTTTTCTCTCTTCTTGGAAACAATTGATGAAATGAAGCTTCAGGACCAATATCATTCGTTTTATCGCTTGGTCCAAACAGTTCAGGGTTCAGAAGGTATAAGATACATCGATTCCATTGTAGCAAAATTTGCTTTTCTCTTGGAGAACATCGAAAAAGTGAGAGACATCGACATTCAGGATGGTGAAATGGACTGCCTTTCTTGCATTAAGGAGATAGCACGAATTCTGGGCGTTGAAAAAGAAGTTTTTTTTGAAAAAATTGAGACCAATTCTTTTGAGGAAGCTTGTGAAAAGTTGAAGGAAACCGAGTATTTCTTCATGGTATTTAACGGTCTCGATGATGAAGCGGATACCTACGCCACGATCTTAGGAGAAAACTCTTGGTTTACACGCGAATTCATCACGCCGGGCTCAACACCCAGACATCTGTTACTAATCAAGAAATCCCCCGAATCAAAATACTTGCTGGTGCATTATCCAAGAGAGCTTGGCAATCGAATATATCTTGATGAAAGTAAATGGGATGATTTAATAGCAGTTGGTTTTGTTGCAGATGCCCCTTTAATCGAAATAACCGCAAAAAACAGCGAGCGTATCAAAATGGTTGAAGGGTTTAAAAATCATCCCGAGGTAATCAAAAATATAAAGGAAAATTTTATGTTAAATCTTTAGAATAATACCTTACATTTTCTTCTAAAGAAAAGATTATTATTCAATTTCATTGAAATATTTAAATTCAAATATCGGTTAATTTTTAATGACGATATGAAAGAAATCCAGAAAATAGAGGAAAAATGATGGCGCAATACTTTGATCCTAACACTCCTGAATTTTTGGATAATCTTATTAGAAAGCTCTTAGGAGCAATCCCCGAAGCTAAAGCTGCCGCAATAGTCTCTGCTGAAGGATTGTCAATTGCATCAGCATTACCCCAAGGAGTAGATGATACGAAACTTGCTGCTATGACCACTGCATTGGAATCATTATCCGAAAAAGCCCTCATGGGGATGGTTAAGGGTGATTTTAACGAACTTTACATTAAGGGGAGCTCTGGATATTTACTTGTAACGAAAGCAGGTCCAAATTCCGTTCTCATACTTTCAATCACTTCTGAATTTTGGCTTGGAGGTAATCCTCTTGGGAATATAATTAGAAAGCGACGAGGTGATAATTTTCCAGCTCCTTATATCGGAATTCCTCCGAGTCCTCCAGATGATTTAGATGTTGCGTCTCAAGTACAAATTCACGCTTCGCAAGAGTTGAAAGATCCATTGGAAAAGCCCTTCTGCAAGCATTGCGGTGCTTTTCTATCAGAGGGGGAGATTATTTGCCATAATTGTGGAAATAAAGTGATTTAAAAAATAATTTATGCAGAAACCGCCCTTAATATGAATGTTTTATGGCTTTAGAGACGTAGAACCACTCATCAAGAGATCTTTTTCTTTAAATAGTTTAAATGAGAATTTGTGTTATGACAATAATCACAATATTATATATTCCGGAAGGAATAGTTCTTGGATCAGACACTCAATCGACAATCTCAGTAAAAGGAAATCCTATTAATTCTTTTAAAAATAGTCAGAAATTTTTTAATATCTCCGCTAAAAACGGCAAGTATAACTATGGATTGTCTCAGGTTGGAAATGCAATGCCTGGTAAAAAACCATTGAGTACCCATATATATACTATAAGGGAAATTCTATCAGATAGCAATTATTCTGATGAGGAATATAGATCCATTGAGAAAATTGCAGACATCCTAATTAATTATTTTAAATCTTTTGATAAAAAAGGACTTTATGGCCTATTCTTTTATATTAGTGGATTTGAATATGAAGGCAATAACGTAATTCCATGCATCTATTACATTGGTTTTAATAAGAATAAAAACGGAGATTTAGAAGCAGAAAAAAAAATGAGGGCAAAGCCTGATAAAGGAAATTATGGGATTACCTACGCGGGAGAAGGTCAATGGATAATTTACAAGCTTTTGAGCATGTCAGATAGTTCTCAAGGGGTTCCAAAGAGAAAGATCCCATATAGCCTTCTTTCTCTTAAAGATGGTGTTGAATTCACCGATTACTTAATTAGGGCCGTTATTGGGCTAGAAAGATTCACTTCCAATTTTCCAAAATGCGGAGGGAAAGTGAGGATTGCGATATTAACCCCAAAAGAATTTCGGTTCATCAATAACATTGATGAGGATTTGTTAATTTAAAGTACACAAATTTAGGCGAAGAATTCTCCCAGAAGGACAATCTATTTATCCTACGTGTGGAAAAAAAGTGATATAAAATACTATTTCTGCAAAACTAATATCCATCAAATTTATCACTTTTCTCTCCATTTTTGAGCTCTTTAAACTAATCATATTTTGCATATGCGGAAATCGTTCCTATTAATATTAGATTGTGTTTCTGAACGATCGGCTTACTTATCCTAGATATATAAATACTTTCAAATATTATTTCAAATAATCATAAAAATGCAAAAATAAGATGGTATTAGAAAAATCAGATCTAAAGGGAGAGAGTGGAACTTCTAGATTTAAG
>CAZOYD010000026.1:0-42866 GCA_964583985.1 uncultured archaeon | reverse complement strand
TTTTGAAACTTCAAGCGATGGGTATAAAGATAGACACTTTAACAGAAGAACAATACAAGTACATCCACGGCTACGAAGAAGGAACTTAATTTCTATTTTATTTTTTTTAACTACTATTTGTCTTTTAACTGAAATTAAGAACCGGATTTTAAAAATTTCTGTATTTTATACTCTTTTTTAATGTAATATCTTGAATTAATTTGCATTTCATCAATACATTTGATTTATCTATCAGATATTAAATGAAAATTCTTGAGCAAACATCTCTCGAGTGTAGTAGTGCACAAAATATCCTTCTTTTTTTCCGATAATTAAACCCGCATCTTCAATTACTTTTAAATGACTACTTATTGTACTCTGAGATTTGCCTAAAATAAAACTTAATACACAAGTACAAATTGGTCTTTTAAGAAGAAGTTTATAAATTAGTAATCTCTCTTGGTTTGCTAAGGCTTTATGAAATTTGAGTTCCTCTTCAAACGATGGATTATTTAAAACCTCAACCTTCCATCGTTTGATTTTTGTTTTAAATTCTTCTTCACTTTCATCTATATTATTCAGAGCAATGTAGTTCTTAATCTTATCTGTCATTTCATTCATATTTTTATAACTAATTCGAATTTATATTTATTTTGATTTATTAAAAATCTAACGTGTTAATTCTTCAACATAAATTATTAAAACAACCCTAAAAGGATCTTGATTGCCACAACCCATAGAATTATAATTATTACGAGTTTAATTTGCTTCTGTTTAAGCTTGAAATGCATCAATTTAGAGCCCGTGAATCCACCCATAAGTGTAAATATTCCAACAATTATTAAGAGTCCCCAATCAATTTGAGTTATAATTACACGTGAAACAAAACTTGTGAGGCTTGAAAATAAAACGACAAATGAAGTAGTTGAAGCTGCTTTTTTTGTTTCCATTCCAATAAACAATAGCAATGGTAGAATAAGTGATCCTCCACCTACTCCTAGCATTCCACTAATAAATCCAATTAAGATACCAGCAATCAATCCAAAAATTATATATTTAGAAGGTGTAAATATATTTTTCTCATTCAGATCTATATGCTCCTTCTTTTCTTTAATATTTCCCGATAATATATTTATGTTTTCAATTTCTTTTTTTTCAAAATTTTCATTTTTATTACTTTTAATTGTTCGCAAAAAAATAAATAATCCTGCTACAAAAAGAAATATTGAAAATAAAATTAACAAGATTTTTTCCTCCACAAATGTTGATATTAATACTCCTATAACCGCAAAAATTCCACTTGTAATAATCATAGGTAAAGCGATGCGATAGTTAATTGAATGATTTTTTGCATGCACATATGATTGCGAACCAGTACTTAACACATTTGAAAACATTCCTATAGTTGCTGCAAGATTAAATGGGTATCCCATCCAAAACAAGAAAGGGATTAAAATAAATGCTGCTCCAATACCAGCTATAGCTACTATTGCTGTAAATGCAAAGACTACAATAGCAATGACAAAATACAATAAAATTTCCATGGGATTGACCTCAAAATTGAAATTAAAAATAAAAAATGGTAAATTGCTTTTATTATACTATTTTAGGACCACGAGGTCCCCCTAAAATATTATCAGTCATCCTGGCACAGTCCTTACATAAAAATTTTCCATTAATGTAATGTCCATACTCGGCGACAGTTAATTCTCCACATTCTTCACATAGATCTTTATCCCAAATGTGTGGGGGTATCTCAATGTTTATCTTTGGTAATAATTCAACTTTGAATTGATCATTTGAAGAATTTAGTACTTTTTCAATAAGTGGATTGGTAATTTCAGTTGAAATGTTTTGAGGAGGAATTCCCTTTTTACGTTGTTCCATAAATTCTGACTGGAATGCTTGTTTTAACCACTCACCTGAAGGAACTACTTTAATACCTCTTCCATTCTTCCGATCTATCAAAGTTAGAGAAAATTTACCTTTATATGATCTTGAGATATTTCCTTTTCCATAGGTACAACCAGTTATTATTTGAACTCCATCTGCAAAACAAGTTGCACAGTGAAAGTCACCTAAATCTAAGATTGTATACAATTCACCTGCCTGTGATCTTTCAACATTTAACGTATTCATCGCAATACTCGCTGCTTTTAGTCCTAATGGCATAGCAGGACATTTATGACCATGAAATTTAAAACCCATTTCAAGATATTCATGTGGATTAATCATTTTTTTTTAATCATCTATTTTTTTATTAATTTTATATCGAATCAATTCGAAGAATATCGAACTAATCCAATAAAATTAAAATTATAAGATAAGCTTTGTGATTATTTTTCAAAAGTCAAATTTATTATTTACAATAGAATTGCATATATTTTTTTAAAATTATCGTGCAAATACTGTTAGGAGCACATCCCAGCGAGATAAAAGATATGTCATTAGGACTTCAGGCTTTAATGTCTGAGTATATTGTTAAAAACAAGAAAAATCTCAAACCAGGAATGGTTGATGTACCACCGATATTAATGATAAAGTAGGAATTTTGAAACTTCAAGCAATGGGCATTAAAATTGACATTCTAACCGAAGAACAATATAACTACATCCATGGCTATGAGGAAGGAACTTAATTTATTTTTATTTAATTTTTTTATATTATATCTCATTTTTACAGATTTCTTGAGTGATTCCCTTAATTATTTGAAGCATATAAAATTAAATTAAATAAAACTAAAATTCGTATAATTATCGTACTTACAAGTAATAAAATCGTTTTAAATAATAATTAGGTGTTAAATTTGAAAGAAAATCCAGAATTAGGTTTAGAAGAATTACTAAAATTGATGAGATATTCTTTTCTTAGGTTGGATGGTGCGTGGTTTATGGCTTCAGTAGAAAAACTCGGTTTAGAAACTGCAACAGATTTGGATGTAAAAGCATGGGAGATGTTTTCTGAAAGGTTGGGAAAAAAAATCGCTTCAATGACAAATCTGAAAGGTAAATTCTCTCAAACAGTGCCAAAGTTAATGAAGATCCACCATACACTCATGAATATGAATTCAGAAATAGAAGTTATTAGTGAGAGCAAAATGATTCACAGAGTGTTAGATTGTGAAGTTTGGAGAATGGTTCAGAAAGTATGGCCTCAAGATGCAATTCCTTGTCACAAGGTTACGCTAGCAACTATTAAGGGTTTACTAAAGGGTGCATTTCCAGAAAAAGAATTTATTCTAAAATTTAATAAGAAAATCCCTTTGGGAGATCCTTGTTGTGAGATTGAAATTTCAGTTAAAGAATCCATATAGCTTTTTATTTTTCAAGATTTTTCTTTACAATTTCTAGTTGCTTTTCCAATCTTTTCTTTTCAATTTCCAAGTCCTCCTTGCGCTTCTTTTTCTCTTTTTCTCTAATTTTTACAGATTCTTCACTGGATTTTTGTAAATAATCAGTATCTTCCTGGACATATAGTAAAATAAGTAAAGTTCTTTGTTAATAATAAAAAAAAGGGGAAAATAATATTGTTGTTTTACCGTAAAAAATCAGTCCTTATGGATTAAAATATCATCAAGGAATGAATTCCATTAATAAAATATATTAATTTAAATAATAATGTGAGGGGAACAAAAATAGGAAAAAAAGCAACAAAAAAGATCCTAAACGAAGTAATACAGTTAGGGCTTAAAGACTCACCAAAATATACCTTTTACGGTAAACGGAAGGGAGGAAGCATTATTAAAACAGAAACGAAAGGACACATATTTAGCCATAACGTGCCAAAATTAATAATCAGAATAACAAACTGGTTAATAGACATCGATGCTTCAACTGAACAATCTGAATCTGGTAGTGGGAGTGGCAGGAAAATTACTTTTTATGTGCTTTCACCACAAGCAGGTATATTTATAGAAGTAGATGATCAAATTGCCGGAACGTTGGATATTCCCGGAAATCATGTTTATAAAATGGATATTTATACACAAAATGCGGATTTAGTAAAACAAGTCGTTAAAATTATTAATGAACAATGGGATGATGGGATAATCCCCCATCTTGATTTTGGCAAGATTGAAAAGAAATATAAAGTTAGCACTGAAGAAGTAACTAATGGCTGGAATCAATTTCTTTCATAGAGCATTGAAGACCAATTTTACCAAGTCAAATTTTCTTTAAAAATCTCTAAAAAAGAAAAATGTTAAGAATGCAAAATTATTGAGTAATAAGGTGTTAATGCTCGAATAAGCTTTTGCATAGGTAGAAGGTTTAAGGTATAATTTAGGGCCTCCATCCGTTCTTGGGAGCAAATTAGTTTTCAAATGATAATTTAAATAAAAAAAAAAACCTTGCTCAGAATTTTAAAACAAATCTAATTCGATAATTATCTAATTTAATCGGGTTTTTTAATGATGCTTCTTTTTAACGATTACTACCACCACTACTGCTGCAATTCCAATGGCACTGATAACGATGATAAAGATAAGGATTGTAAGATTTGGGTCTAAATTGTTAGAGCATGTATTATCTGAGAATATGTTCATCTGGCAATCTATTTCTTTAATACATCCTTCATAATTTCCTAATAATGAGTTCTGCTTAATTATATTGAAATTGCTCTCCCGTAAGTATATTCCATATAGCTCATTACTTTTAGCAGTATTACCCACTAAGGTATTATTATTGGATCGAATCAGAGAGAATCCGTTATTGTCGTTATTATTCGCAGTATTTTTTGTAATTGTGTTGTTATTTGAGTGGATACCAAATCCATCCATGGCATTTTTAGTGGCAATGTTGCTTGTCAAGGTGTTATTTTCTGAGTAGGAAATAACCACGAAACCACTATACATTAAACCCACATATCCATACCCATTATAAGAGGCTGTATTACCAGTTAAGGTATTAGCTACAGATTGGCTGAAGAAAAAACCATTTTCGCCATTATACGAGGCAATGTTATTGGTCAAATTGCTATAATAAACCTCAAAGAAGTTGAACCCATCATATCCATTTTTATTAGCCGTATTATCTATCAATTTATCCCCTGTGGAATCTAACTTAATGCCAAATTGATTATTATTAGAGGCAATATTGCCCGTTAAGATGTTTAATCCCGAGAAACTAGCACCCCGAGTAATATATATTCCACATTCGTCATTATTCTCCACCATATTGCCCGTTAAGATGTTTAAGTAAGAAGTACAAAGATAAATTCCATTTTCAGTATTAATATTGGCTGTATTGCCCGTTAACGTGTTTTCAAAAGATTGATCGAGGTAAAAGCCATCTTGTCCGTTATAACTGGCGTTATTGCCTATCAACTTATTATATGAAGGGCTATCCACGAGGCTACCATCGAGGTAGAAACCCATATGATCGTTATAAATGGCAGTATTTTCTGTTAATGAATTATTATTTGCTAAAGCTCCGAGGTAGAATCCTTGAGTGTTAAAAGAGGCTGTATTTCCTATTAAAAGGTTATTTTCAGAGGAATCCAACGCGAAACCAGCACCAATATCGTTATAACTGGCGATATTTCCCTTTAAAGTGTTATTCACGCAATCATAGAGGGCGAATCCATAATAATAAGAGTAAGCCGTATTATTTTTCAATTCTCCGTTTGTCACGTTTGATAAATAAAATCCTAGATGAAGCCCACCATTCATCACCGTTACGTTTTCGATAATAAAGTAAACATCAGTGTTTTGAATAGTAATTCCATTAACGCTTGCATTATTGATAAGTAGATTTTTGATCTTAAAGGGATTTCCAAATGAACCATCACCTGTACTCCCGAATTGATTTGCAAAATCTTGGTTACCATCGATTACAATGTTTTTATCAAAACCCATTGCCTTTGGGTGTTCTGTTAAGTTATCATTACCAACATTGTTAACTATTTGCATCCTTTCAGAAGCAGGGAGCACGATAGAAAGTACCATTGAAGCTCCAAAAAGTAAGTATAATAATACGAGGAAAAAATTTTTCGTTTTCATTTTTTTTCAATCTTGTTGTTTTAATTTTTTATATATATCTCTATCCAAGTTGGTTATATAAATCAATAAGGACTAATTTTGTACATTGAGATCAATTTATTATACTTTATACGCACTTTATTAACCTATCATCAATCAAATTGCTTTGTTTCTTTTCTAAAAGGATAGAAACATTGGAATCTTATATGAAAGTATAACTTGCTTGGTATGTATGTTTTAAAAATATCAGATTTATCAAATAAAATACGATATTCAACAAATACCTTAATTCTCTAACCTTTTTAATTGAGACATTATAAATCTTTTATTTACGTTATGCATTAATAAAGTGTATATATAAAATTTATGATACGTATAAATTAATCCCTAAATAGGTTTCAAATTATAGAAAAAGAATAAATTAAAATTTTACAGAAATTTTGCAATTTTCTTTATCTTTTTGCAAGATGTTCAGATATTCGGGTACTCTTTCTAATGATATTTCTTTGGTGATTAATGGTGTCATGTCCATGCCTGCAGCCATTGAACTTATCACATTCGGAAAAGTGCCATGTCCAGAATGGCCTTGCGCGCCTACAATCCGGGCTCTCCTAACTTGAAAATATTCCCCACATACAGGCATGTTTTGTTCAGCTCTTGCCACGATTACAACAGTACTATTCACTGCTTTGCATTCCCATATCGTGTTTTGAATATTTGGCGTGACTACTTGAGGCAGTCCCGTTGCTTCGAGATATAAAGCGGCACCTTCAGAATCAGTATATTCTTTAACCTTATCTACAAAATCTTCTTTAACTGGATTAATAACGTAATCGGCACCCATTTTTTGAGCTAATTTCGCTCGATATTCCTCCGGTTCTGATACAATACAAACAGCAGCACCAGCGGTTTTTAAAATTTTAGTTGCTGCTAGACCGATTGGACCTGCTCCTAATATAATCACGTTTTCCCCGGGTCTTATACCGCCTCCCCTTTCTATCACGGCATTATATGCTACAGATGTTGGTTCTATAAGACTTCCAATTTTATAGATATCATCATAGCGATCTTGAAGCTTTTTCAAGCTCCAGCATAATCTTGATGGAACGGCAATATATTCAGCAAATGCTCCGTCTATCGAAAATCCTATTTCCTGTAATCGCTCGCAATGATTAGGGTAACCGTCACAGCATGGCTTACATTCACCACACCAAACCATTTCTTCTACTGTTACTGGTTCTCCAATTTCATAACGTTTTCCTGTTCTCTTATTAATTGCATAAGCTCCGACTTCAGCAATTTCTCCGGCGAATTCATGACCAAGGGTAACTGGGAATGCTGTTAGACCCGGATAATAGATATAGCCATCATCGTATGTTTGATTCATATGCACATCTGAACCGCATATTCCACAGCGTTTAACTTTGATAAGAACTTCATTAGATTGAATTTTTGGTTTTTCCTTATCAACAATTCGTACTTTTGGATCTCTCCACACTTGAGATCCAAGATACGTAAGCTTTCCATCAATATCTTTCGAACCAAGCTTGAAATTTGGCTTAGGATCCCATTTTGCACTTAATTCTACAGCTTTCATAATTATAAGTTATTTAGTAATTGATCTTGAGTTATTATATTCAAAAAAATAATATAAATTAAGATGTTATTTGAAATTGAATGATATAAAAAAAAAGAGAATTTTAAGTTACTTTTTTACTTTTTTAAGAAAAAAGGATAAAACTAAAGCAATGGTCATTAGTATTGCTTCTAAAAGCAGTGCTGGTAAATAATCTCCGCCTGGTAATGTCAAATCTGCTAAACCTAGAATAAAAACAATTCCTCCAATTTGCCCTACCATCATCAATATCCCATTTGAACTCGCTTCTGGAACCGGTTTGGTAATATCTACCGCATATTCTAATGCTACGGGAGCGGCACTAAGTAATCCAAAACCGAATAAGAAAGCGAATACCATTATTAGAGTCCCATCAGTTACAAATGAAAAGGCATATAAGGATATAGTCGCAATTATAATTGAAATAATTATTAAAATTACTTTCTTTTGAAATTTATCAGATAAAGCAGAAATAATTATAGCGCCAATTATTCCCCCCAATAGCATTATTCCACCGACGATCCCCGCAAAAGTAGCATCAAATGCAGGATTTTTTGGAGTCAAGATGACTTGAATATATGTAGTTATCATGTTAAAAATCCCCAATCCTAAGAAAAATGTAACAACCAAAATCAGAAAAGATTTATCCTTGAATAATTTCTTCACACCTTCAAACATTAGAACTTTTTCATTATAAGGTTTTATTGAAGGCGGTGTAGGTGGTCTGCTTTTTACAAATGCTATAAATAGAGCTCCAACTACTAAACTTAAAATTCCATATATGAGTAACATCGGGCTAAGATCGTTACCTACAATAAGAAACGGTGTTAAAAGCATGCCGAGTAAAATTCCAATAAACATCGAAATCGTTCCAAACCCTGTTGCACTTGTTCGCTCAGTTTCAGGAAACCAATTACCTGATAATTTAGTTATGCTATTCATGATAAATGGTTGACCGATTGCTATACCTATACTGAAAATTAACATCAACATATAATCAGTACCCGCAAAAAAGCGTAAAAACCCAAAAACAGCAATCAATACCGCTCCTATACCACATCCAATTTTAAAATCATATTTATCAATTAACCATGATGCTAAAAAGGTATCTGGAATGTAAACAATCATAAAAATCGCTGATAACAGGAAAATATATAACTCGTCACCAACACCAAAAAAGACTATTGATTCATTTGTAACAGCAGCAAAAGTTATCCATAGTATTTGTGTCATTATATTTACTAACATAAATAATAATAAAACGACCCAACGATAACCATATACTTGCACTTTTTCTTCAGTCATAATTTCTCACATTTTTTAGAAAATTTTTAATAAATAAATTATCTATTCAAAATAGATCTGATTTAATTTAAATCTTTTATTACCAATTAAGATTTTTTAATTATTAACTGAAAACAACAAGATCTGATTTTAAAAAAAAAATTAAATATGAAGGAGCAATTTCATGAATAAAATGCTTGCTGCTGTATTTCATAAAGATGAAACATCGGGCGGAGAGATTAAATTGGAAGAAGTGGATATTCCTAAGATAAAAAAGGATGATCACGTGCTAATAGAAGTGAAAGCATCCAGTATCTGTGGAACTGATCTCAAGATTTTAAAGGGAGGCCATCCTGCTACAGATAATACTATTTTAGGTCATGAATTCGCCGGAGAAATTATTGAAATCGGAGAAAATATCACCGATCTTAAGATTGGGGATAAAGTTGTTGTCGATCCAAATGAAAAATGCGGGTATTGCATTAATTGCAGGAGAGGACTCTCAAATCTATGCGAATACATGGCTTTAGGAACAACTTTTGGCATATTTCAAAATGGTGGTTTTGCTAAATACTGTGTTTTACCACGAAGCGCGCTATTCAAGCTTCCCGATTCTATCAACTTGATAGCTGCAAGTTTAATCGAACCCTTAGCATGTGCGGTCCATTGTCACAATATTGCGGATGTCAAGGAATCCGATAATGTTGTCATAATAGGAGCTGGTCCAATGGGTCTGATAATAGAATCAGTAATACGTAAACACCCCATAAAGAGATTGATCAGCATCGAAATGGATGAGTGGCGGGGACACAAAGCTTTAAAACTTGGTGCTGATCACTGGATTAACCCTAAAACACAAAATGTAAAGCAAGAAATTCAAAATATAACCAATGGTGAAGGAGCAGACGTGATCATCGATGCGGTGGGGATCGCCGAAACTTTTGAAATGGCAACCACAATTTGGGCTCCGGGCGCTAAACTTGTTTGCTTTGGTCAAGATTACAGAGCTGAAGCAAAAATAAAGCCAAACGATATTGTAAGATACCAAAGGAAAATTATAGGATCTTATATTGGATATGCGGAAGATTTTCTTGACGCTATTGAATTGATTGCAAATCATGTTATTGATGTGGATGAATTAATTACAACAACAATTCCACTTAGCGACTTACTTACCACTGGGTTTAAATTGATGAATGAGCGTAAATGTGTCAAAATAATTACAATCCCTTGATTATAATATCTAAGTTTTTTAATATACAAATCATTACTAAAATTAAGGATTAAGAATTAAGAATGCAAGATTGACAATCACTATAACGGAAAAATTGAAGAACAATGGATTATGATATATCTGCTTTGAAAGTTTTGTTTAAAAAAATATTTCCTCCAAGTAAATGCGTTTATACGATAGATTCAACGGGAAATGGGAAAACCGATTCAATTTTAATTCGAGTATTTAATGTAATCATGCCAATTGAAGTTCCTCGAGAAATAGAACTCGGAGGTCTTAACAGCAATGATTTTGACATCAAGAAATTTGATCTCTCAGATTATGGTAAAATTTATCTCGATGATCAACCGATTACCATCGCAAAGGATGAATTTGATATTCATGTAATCAAAGATCATTTTTTAATCTACCATGATGGAATTCGATTTACAATTGATGATATTCTAGCCGGAAAATTAGCTGATAAAATCATTGCACTCGGAGATACAATTGATATCTTAATCAAAATCGATTCAGAAGGATTAGGAAAGTTTACTGAAGGAACACACAAGTTTACATTCGCTTCAGAACTCATTCCAAAGCTGGATTTCTATTTTGTACTAACTGAAAATAATTTAAATCGCACATTTGACCCTCAAAATCCTCAAAATCTCTAATCCATAAAGATTTTTGCGTTAATTTTTATCCCTCTCCTTCTCTATACTATTATTCTTAAATTGAGCGAAATTATCCTAAAATACCCTAAATTTTAAAGGAGTTTAAATTCTTTCCTTTCTAATCATATTTGGGTGTATTTAAAGTGGCAATCATAAAAGAAACCATTCAAGCGCAAATGAACGATGTGAATGAATACTCACCTATCACCTTTATTTGTCCCGTCTGTAAAACACGTAAAGAATTAAAAATTCCAAAAGTCATAATTAATGAAGCTCGACAATTAACTACGGTCTCCATTCCAAAAGGGCTCGTATGCGAACATCACTTTCAAGCTTTTGTGGATAAAAATTTCGTAATTCGAGGATACCAAAAAGTAGATTTCGAAGTTGCCTATGACATGTATAACAAAAAGAAGAAAAAAAAAAATGAGATTACCCAACCTGAGAATTTCTATGATGAAATTATCATCGAAGGTAATTATATCGAATTCAGACCGAATAATGCTCAAAAAAAGAAGGAAGTTACTGAAAAGAAACTCCTAAAGAAGAATCTAATTATAAAAGAAGAGATTCTCTCAAATCCAAATAAGAAAAAAATAGATAACCCTACCCCGAATGATGAAAAGCACGTCATGTCAATGGAAGAGATTTATGACGAATTCTGGGAATTTATTGGCGATGAGAACGAGGAGTTTAAACAATTTATCGAAATTGATAACCGCAGAAAATCAAAGCCCCTTTTTTGATTTATTTTGTTTTTAAACTGCGTAACTTATATAAATAAACTAAACTCAAACTTTTAAAATTTTTATTCAAGAGGAAAGCTGAATTTTAAGAAGAATAACCAGAATTTGTATAAAAAGGAAACAAGATATGCCAAGAGAGGGATTTGAACCCTCGGTACCCAGATCTTCAGTTTCACCTGTATCGTTTATTCCGATAGATCTGGTGCGTTCCCGGGCTTCGCAGGATCCTGATATAGGACCACTACTACGCCACCTTGGCAAGATAGTATTTTTCTCAACTTGGAATTAAAAATTAACTTTATTCCTAATTAAGATAGAAATAAAAGTATGGAATCTCATAAAAATCTTTCTTTGAAAATAGCCTAAAATTTAAAAAGACTCGAAACGTTGTGTTTCCTCTTCTCCTCATTTACATATTTAATGTAAATGAGAAATTAAGAATTTTTTTCAATTCTGAGGTTTTTTCGCATATACCATCCATGAATAAATAATATTATTCCCGGTATGAGTAATCCGAGATAAGGAATCACTCCCCCTAATATATTATGTAAGAAAAAAAAAGGTATATACGATTCTAAAGAATCAGGTAGGAAAACAATAGCAATTCCAATAAGGGGTAAAATAACTAAAACACCTCCAAAAATCATTGCAACTATTCCGAGGTTTTTTTTTCCCCTTAAAGATTTTATTGGTCTTATCATGAAATACGCATACAAAAACAATGTAATGGCTAAAACAAAAAGAGCTAAAAAAAAACAATTATTATCCCCCAAAAAGAGACCCAATAGTAAACTGTATGAACTAAAATTAAATAGAAATGGTAATTCAATAATTATTATGATAAATCCTATGAAAAATGTAACCACCCCCATTATTCTATTTCTTTCTTTTTTATCCATAGTCCTTTCACATATTAAAGAGATTATTATCTATTTTGATAATATTTAAAACTAAGAGAAGGAGTCATATAAATATATTGATAGGAAGTTAATTAAAAAAAGAAATTTTACTAAAATGAAAAAGATCTGAATTTATCTTCTATTTTTACTCATTAGTTGAATTAATTCATTCCATACTTCTGTTCCATGTAATGGTTTCAGCAAATTACTCTCAAGAAGTTGTTTTTCCTCGTTAAATCCGATTTCAATAGCTCTTCTTAAATATTCGACTGCTTTCTTTTTATTACCTAATGCAGAATAAAAAGTACCTATTCTGAAGTATACTCCTTCAATGGGAAATTCTCCTTGAAGAAAGTATGATTCTAAATATTCTGCAGTTTCATCGTTTGCAGCATCGATAATTTTTTTATACCAATTAATAGAGGACTCATAGTCTTTATCCTGGGATTTTACAAATCCATTTACTACCCAATTATCAACTTGATTGATGAAAACAGCAGCTATTTTATATTCTCGAATCCTTTTGTATCCAATCTTTTCTGCGGTTTTATAAGAACCAATATTAGTATTAACACAATGCCATCCTACAGACCCGTATTTTTTTAAACAATATTCAGCGGTTGCAGAACCGACGATTGTCGCAAAACCTCTTCTTTGATATTCCTCCCTCGTTGCTATTCCAATTTCAATTTTATTATCATCGGTTAAATATTCAGTAGTACACCACGATACTATTTCTTCCATATCTCGAATTAAATAGAATCCTCGATTTTCCTTCAAGCCTTCTTCAAGGGGTAACCAGTTTTCTTCTATTTCTTCTATCAACCAGTCAAAGTTTTTCAGATAATCGTTCTTCAATAAAGTTAGATCGATAGGTTTTACGTTGTAACCTTCAGGAATTAATTTTCTCCAATTCTTCACTTTTATCTCTTCAATTTCATAATAGTAACGATTATAATGATAATGATCGTTGAGAACCGATTTTATTGCTCCTTCCCAACAGCTGTTAGAAAAATAACAAATAATTTCGAGAAATGCTTTTTCTTTGAATTTTGGAATTAAATCTTCATACAGCATTTTTCTTAATTCTTTGTTGAAATATTTGTTGTTTGCTCGTCCTCCAAAGAATAATTTAGGTATAATTATAATTACTGCTGTTTGTGGATTTTTTTTATCATCTACAAATACCCGTTTTGGAACAGGAGTTCTTTCTAAATGACTCCGAAAGCTGTTGATGAAACTTCTCTCACTAAAAAGATTCTCTACCTTAGGAAAATCCTTTTTTTCTAATTCTACTATCATTTATTTTTGTTAAATTCGAAACATATGTTAAAATGGATGGCTACAGAAGGAACTAATTAATAAAATTGAATAAGTCAAATAATAATAATATTTGCACCAGTTATTTTCAAAATAATAAATAATACTAACTCTTTTATCTATTAATAACGTAGTTTTACATAAAATTCACTGGGAGAGAAAAAATGACTCAACTATCATTAAAAATCGTTCAATGTCCTAAATGTGGAATAGAGAACAAGATAATATATTATGCAAGCATCAATACTATGTTGGATATGGACGGTTCTCTTATCGCGAGGTTCCTTGATGGAACATTGAATACGAGTAAATGTCACAATTGTGGGATCACAATTCGTCTCTCTTTGGATGTACTAATTAATTGTCCAAATGGCATGTTCTATTTAAATCCCACAGACGATCTCGATTATAAAAAAGAGCAATTTAAAACTCTTGGAATAATATCTGAGAAAGGAGGGATGCCTTTTGGACGAGAATCATTATTTATGCAAGCAAAAAATAAATTAAACTCAAAGAAAGTATATAAACCATCTCCACTTCCACCTCCGGCACCCAAAATTACCCCTCATACGAAAATTTATAATGACATCTCTAAACAACTTGCTGAAAAGCTATTGTATAATAAAAAAAAAGAAATAGATGAAAAATCTGAAATTAATAGTGAAAAATCAAAACCACCCCCGCCCCCTCCACCTCCAGAAAGTTAATTAGTTAAAAAAGGTACAAAACTAGAGTTGATATGTAATTCTTCTGTAAAAAATGTTTTTAACTATCATCCTTCGAACTGCTTAAGCAATTAATTCTGGAAATCCTCAGTCTTAACATTGAGAACTGATCTCATGATCTCGAAGCTTTCTTTTTAAAACAAAAATCTGGTAAAGAAATTAGAGTACTTCTTTAGAAATTTTATAAGTTATAATAAGCACGTTTAAGAAGATTAAATGAGATTTAACTTATGATTTAGAAAAAAGTGTAGGAGATTAAAATTATGAAAAAAATTAAAATTAAAATTAGAAAACGGATGAAAACGGATGAATGGAACGAGAGGAGCAGAAATCGTGAAGAACGGAAAACTAAAAGAGAGGATGATGAGTGGAATGAAATAAACGATGAAGATGAGGAAAAAGGAGAAAATAAAAATAATTTCCATGAAGAAAATTATGATACTTAATCTCTCATAATAATTAGGAGATAACCGAATGTAGTAAGGTTTTTGACCAACTAATAATTGATATTCGATATTTATTCTAATTAAAATTGTTTACTAGATCTTTTTCTTTTCACACAAATTTGTCATCATTCACATGATTCCATAAGGATCAATGGCTTTTCTGGATAGGATTCAATAAAAAAATGAGAATTTGATAATATTACTTTACATTTAGAATTCAAAATTTTAATCCTGGGATTATCAAAACCATTATCATAAAGGGTCATGAAATAAGATTTTTTTCTGTACTCGCTTTATTTTATTTTCTGCATTCAAAATTCAAATCAAACCTTTTTATAGCATATTTTTTGTTAAGTTTGCTATTATCATCATGGATATCGATGTAAAAAAATAATAAAGTAAAGATTTATAATTTTACCAAATCGTATTACTTATTTTCTGCTAGCTCATAATATTAAATAATTACGGTTTAATATGAAATAATATGAAAAATAGAAAGAAAAAAAGTTGGTATAATACTAATGTCAGAAGAAAATTTCAATAATGCCACTTATGAAGAAAAGATGAAAATGCTATATAGCAAGATGACTCCAAAACAGCAGAAGGAAAGCCGTGAACAAGTAATATATATGTGTAGGGAATATTGCGGAAAATGTCCAAGCTACATAGGGACTGGTGAAAAAAATCTTGCTTTTTGCATGATGGGGAAAAGCTCAATAATAACGGAGAAAAAAGGTTGTTTATGTAGTGAATGCCCAATCACAAAAACAATGAGTCTTCGCTGGCGTTATTATTGCACTGAAGGTAGCGCGATGGAGCTCTCTCAGGCAGAAAAATAAGGAATTGATGAAACTACTCAATTTTGTTAATTGAAAATCAAATTGAAGTAACGGAAATAAAAATTGACTTTTTAATTTCTTCTCAATCCTACTGATAATTTATTCGTCCAAATCGACGGACTGACAGCTTTTATTCATACTAATATGATTATCAATTATTAAGATAAAGTATTTAATTTGGGACATATTATAAACTTTAAATTAGTAATGTACGTTTAAGGAATTTAACCCCTAATTCTTTCATTATGCACGAATCTAACATATATTTAAAAGATCAATTCATATTTCATAAACATCTCAGCAAATTCAGTTGCTTAATGATAGGGATCGGGGGTCTTATCGGTGGAGGAATATTTAGCGTAATAGGTGTAATATCAATCTATACAGGACCATATTCCTATATTTCTTATTTAATTACGGGATTTGTAGCTTTAATCACGGTCTATTCATACGAAAAACTCAACTTTAGATGGAGTGGTCCTGGAGGCGAGTATTCTGTGATTCAAGGCGCATTTAAGGATAAGAGATTGCAAATTTTAGGGCCATTCGCAGGCTTGCTATTAATCTTTGGATACATTACTTCAATGGCTTTATATGCTTATACATTTAGCATCTATTTTCTTCATCTATTTAATGTAGAATATAATTATCTATTGCTCTCGGTTATTATCATTGTAATTTTTATGTTATTTACGCTATTAAATTTAAGAGGAGTCAAAGAATCTGGTCGATTACAAAATATCTTAGTAATTGTAAAAGTTTTAATCTTGATTGTATTTAGCATTGCTGGAATAAGTTATGCACTGCAATCTCCTCAACAGATGATCTTGAACGTTGGTTTCAATATTAATTCTTTAAATAAGATAGATATAACAGGATTGTTAATTGGAAGTGCTTCGATTATTGTTTCATATCAAGGTTTTCAGCTAATTGCTTATGTTCCCTATGAAATGGAAGATGTCAAGGGAGGCCTGAAGATGATGCGATGGTCCGTTATAATTTCAATGATTTTATATTGTTCCGTTGGTTTTACCGCAATTGCTGTTTTAGGTATTTCAGGTTTAATTGGAGGGGGGGTTCACAATGCTGAAATTGCCATTGCTAATGCAGCATTAAGTTTTATGGGAAGATATGGAATGGTAATTATCATCATTGGTGTGCTATTATCAACGGCAAGCGCTTTAAATGCTACTATTTTAGGAGCTTCTCGTTTAATATACTTATTAGGAATTGATCGAATATTTCCTCAAAAATTATCATTGCTAAGCAAAAATAAAGTTCCCTATAATGCAATCCTATTTATTAGTATTATTAGCGCTATTTTTACCATTTTAACTGGAGGCTCATTAGCAATTGCTAGCGCTGCTGGGTTAATATTTGCTCAAGTTTTCTTTATAATTAATTTCACAAATTATAAGGTTAAAAAGGAAACACAAAGTAAAGCACTTTTCCCATTATTAGGGATGATTCTGACAAGCTTTTTTCTTTTGATTCTAATAGCTTATAATATTATTAATATAAAGCAAGAAATCATTTCATTCATATCTTTTTTGGTCATGGAAAGTTCCGTATTATTTTTTGTTTTACACATCAAAAAAAAGAATAATACCAAATAGATAGAGTGAAAAAATCCCAACAAAAGCAAAATTTCCTTGCACATTCCATTAATCTTATGATAGAATCAAATTAGTGCATTTAGAGCCCATTGAGGACGACTTATGAAGATCTTTTAATTTTTAGAAATGAATGATCGTTCAATAATAGAGTTGAATCCACATTCATCGATTCAATTACTGTACTGAAACTGTTATATTGACAATACTATAGTTCTTTTATCTTTGGGAAGTTTTTCACTTGCGTACCTTAAAATCAATTTTGAGAGATGTTTTTTATTTTTGATTAGATAATTCATAATTATATCCGTTTTATATTTTGAGCAAGTTTTAAGAAGCCATCCTATTCCTTTTTCAATATAATTCCAATCGATATAATGTAACATTTTTTCCACTAAATTAAATACTATATCTTCCTCGAAATCTTTATTTACCATAACTATTTTAAGCAAAATCACCATTGAGGCTCGCTTAATCCAAAGATTTTCGGATTCTGACCACTCATTTATAATCTTACGTACTACAAGTTCATTTTCCTTCTTAGCTAAAAAAGGGCCAATCACTCTGATACTAGTACTATCACATACACTCCAAGTATGACAATATTTAAAAAAAATTTCATAAAAAACATCTAAAGTGTTTTCTGAGAAATACCTCTTAAATTTATTGAGAAACAAGAAAGCAGCGAATTTGAATTCTTCAATATTATATCTTGAGAGGATTCTATAGACTTCGATTGCATCCTTATAAGTACAATCAAATTTTTCATATACTATTTTTACGATTTTTTCTATGTTAGCAGTTTTTATTCCTAAAATTTCATAATCTTCTATGTCTGGATTTATTATCTTGTACATTCTCTGTTTTTGTTCTTGCTCAAGAGCTGGTTTATTCTCTTCTAATTGCGTTTTGATCTCATTAAGTATCTCATCAATCATAAAAAGTATTCAATTCCTCTTTTTTTTGATATATCTTTCTTATTTTTTAGGAAAGGTTCGACTAAATTAATCACCTCAGAATTGAAATTATCTAAGGATTTAAGGGCACCTTTTTTATAGACATCCAGAATAGATTCCTTTAAATTATTCAATTTTAGACCCGCCCATTTCATATTATTATTTGATTTTCCAAATGCAATTGTATCATTATACTCCTTATTGAGGAGGAGTTCTGAAACTTTATAATTCCACTTCCGATAATCTGATGGTATCCATCTTTTTATTCTGATAGGAATTCTGTAATCGTTAGCTAATTTATATAATTTAGAATGTATTTCACGAGCATAGTAAGAAGGGGGATAATTCTTTCCTTTAAATAGATCTAACAATGGTTTTATAACATCCTTATATTTACTGTTCTTAAGCTTGTTAATGAAGAAAGTCGCTTGAGAATCCCTTAATGTTAAACCTGGCGAAAATAAGATGAAATCCGCTCCGGCATTCTTCGATCCTTTTATTATACCTTCCAGGTTATCCTCATCATCTTCTAAAAAGGGGATTATAGGCATGAAATAGGTGCCAACTTGAACATTAGGAGCGTTTTCTTTTATAAATTTGAGAGTCTTGAACCTTTCCGGAGTGGAAGAGGAATGTGGTTCCAAAAAATTAACTAAATCGGGATCCACGGACGTGATAGAAAATCCAACGGTACACCAGGTGTCTTCGGCTATTTTCTGTAAGATATCGATATCTCGTGATATTAACTTAGATTTTGTCGCTATATTTACAGGAAATTTATATTTTTGAAAAACCTTCAATAGTTGTTGTGTGTTTTTTATTACTGTTTCTATAGGTTGGTAAGCATCACTAATACCTCCAGGACCTACCACATCTGGGAGTAAAGATCGTGATCTTTTAATTTTTTGTTCTAAAATCATATTAAAATTAGTTTTTACTATGACCTCATTTTCAAAATCTTGTTCTAAATAATAGCGATTGCTTCGCGCATCGCAATATATACACGCGTGTTCACACCCTGAATATGGATTGGTTGTATATCGAGCCCAAAACCAAGAATCAGGATATTTTAGCTTGTTTAAGGCGGTCTTAAATTCCTTATAACTTATTTTAATGTTACTGGTCATTATTCTACATTAATGAATCGTAATATAATAGAGGAAAAAATTCCATAAAAGCTTACTGCAGACAATAATTAAGGATTTTAAGAGAAAAAACGCCTAATAAGATTTTAAAAAGTGACAAAATATGGAAATGGAACAATATAGCAATAGGCGTTCTTTCAAAATATACATACAAATTTATTATTATATATCTTTTGGTAATAATTTATAACGGATTAATAATATCGGTAATATTCGTAATCCCCGTATTATTAAAAATACTCTATTTTTTTAATAAATCGATTTTCAGAGGATCTAAAAAAAGAGGAAGGCATCGTGTTTTTAAGCTGTGTAAGAATTTTAAATGCATGACTTGAAAAAACGCTTTTTTTCAAGGTTATCACGAAAATTCGAGAATGTAATTTCTATTTTCTATAAAAATTAAGTAATTTTTCGTGAAATCATCGTTTCACGTAGATATCCATAGCTTCATTTTTTAAATGAAGGGAGAAAATAATAAAATGCGTCCTGCGGGAGTCGAACCCGCGTCCATGGCTTGGAAGGCCACGATTCTACCACTATACTAAGAACGCAAAAAATAGACAATTGAGATATATGTGTGATTTAAAAAAAAGTTTCTCATATTACTATTGTCTCAACTAATAGAATACTATGAAATTTCCTTAGTAATTTCATAATAAGTGGTGATCCTGCCAATTACAATCCAAGCATCTAATGAGTATTGAGAAATGGATAGTAAATTTTCTGTAAGTTTTAATATATTTTCTGAGAAATATCCTTTTTGAAATCCTCCTACTATAGCTACGTAATTTTGAGATTTTGGATTATTAAATAATTCAGTTTTATTCAATATTGACTTTCCTCTACTGGAAAATAAAAAGACCTCTGCATTTCTGAAAGAATTTACTAATTCTGGTAAACCTTGATGTATTTCTGTAATTAATGGTATATTATTAGCCACAATATCACCTTCAATAAGAAGTTTCGTCATCAATCCTTTAAACCTGTTATAATTTCGAGAGATTCTAATTTCGGGATCAATCTTAAATATTCGATCTTGAATGGTATGAAAAAAGAATTTTAATTGACCACTTTTGTTAGCAGGCGAACCCAACGCATTTAATATACAACTATGGACAATATCAGGTCTACCTCGTCTTTCGTGATTCGATAATTTTGGCATAGCTGCGTGATGCAAAGCTGAATCCAACAATTGTGAAGAAAAATTCCTTTTGATTAGGTTTTTTGTGACAGCTGGATGATTTCTAATTTGTTTTGGAATTATCTCTAAACCGGATTCTACCAAAATTATGATTAGGGTCATATATTATCATTCTTGATATTATCTATTACTTTTTATGTAATATCTAGTAGTCTGATTGCATTCTAAACAGGTCATTGATATATGAGATCCTTTACCCTTTGAATGTAGTCTCGTGCGGCAATTTAATCCGGGATAAAGGAATTTCTTACAATGATGACAAGTTCTTTTTTTCCAATTTTGAGGTATCTTTATTTTAGCTCTTTGAGAATATTTTCTTGCTAAATATGCGTATCTATTGGCTAATTCCTTATTATTTGGGAAAACTATATGAGCTAATTCGTACAAATAAAGCATTCTTGTTCGTGCTATAAGCTTGATAAGCCCTTTATTATTTTTTTTGGCTCTAGGCATTGTAAGAAGCTATTATATCTCAATTCTTTTTTAAATCAGATTTTATAATCCCAAGTATGATCATTTTTCCTCGAACATCTAAAACGCGGGAATCAGTTAGTTCTGAAATTTTTTTTGCTATCTGTTGAATGTTAGATTTAGTTGCTATACTTTTTAAGGCTTTAATCTTAATTATTTTGTATCTTTTTAATAATTTTAACACGTGGTCAATAAACTCATCAGTTATGCCCTTTTTGCCTAGATTGCAATGCGGTGATGCTAATAATACTCGCTTAAATGTGTCTTGATAATCCATATTCCCAAAAAAGCAAAATTTCCATAAAATTTTTAATTTAATTCACATTTTAAAATCTATTATATTAATAATATTATACTTATAAATTAAAGATTAACATGTCCATTTATGTCGTAGAACCCGATAAACTCATCACAACATTAGCAGAAAAATTAAAAGAATATCCTGAAATTAAGCCTCCCGAAGGCTCAGAATATTGGAAAACAGCCTTCTTCAAGGAATTAGCACCTATAGATTCAGAAAATTTCTGGTATGTTCGATGCGCTTCAATTTTAAGAAAAGTGAAGAAATTCGGACCAATTGGAGTAAATCGCTTGAGAAAATCTTATGGCGGCAAAAATAGGAAAAGTCATGGCTTAAATCATAGTGCTAGAGGAAGCGGTAAAATAATTCGAGTTGCTATCCAACAATTAGAGGATGCAAATTTACTTGATAAATACGAAAAAAAGGGGAGAATTGTTTCTCCTGAAGGTACCGGACTTTTAGAAAGGTTGGCATATGAAATTTTAAGAAAAAAATAATTCCATAATTAAGTCAAAGATTTGGGGGTTTTTCTATGAGTGACGAAAACGAGTTAGAAGAGATAAGAAGAAGAAAATTGGAGGAACTACAAATGCAAGCAATGCAGCAACAGTATGCTGAAAATCAACAGAAAGAGTACGAAAGCAAGAAATATTTGATCATGCGCAAAATTTTGAGCCCAGAAGGAAGGCAAAGGTTAGAGAACATTCGCATAGTAAGATCTCAATATGCTGAGCAAATAGAACTTCAATTAATCCAATTATATCAATCTGGTCGGTTAAGGGGAGCTACTCCATTACCAGATAAAGAATTTAAAAAAATTCTAGAACAACTCAGTTCAATGGAAAACAAAAAAGAATATAAAATTAAAAAATAAACCAGAAGATGATAAAGATGGCAAGGAATAAAGACTTACCTTCGAAAATAAGAAGAGGAAAAAAGATGAAGCAAAGTCAATCATTACCAACATGGATTGTTAGAAAAACGGGGAATAGTATCAGATCAAGTCCCTACTCAAATAGAAAATGGAGAAATTCACGACTAAAGAGAGATTAAGAAACGTATTATGGCTTTTCAAGTTTAATATGTGACTCAAAAAAAAGTGTGAAAAAAACATGGCAAAAAAGAAAGCGAAAGATATTAGTTTGGATGATTTAGAACATGAATTGTCTGAAACTGAAGAGGAATCTTCTCAATTAGATGAAGAGATTGAAGAAATCGATGAATTTAGTATTGAAGAAGTAACTCCTGAAGAAGGAATTAGTCAAGTCTTTGAAGAAGAACTCGAAGAAGAAGAAGAGGAAGAAGAAATCAAGGAAGAAATAATCGATGAACGAATTTATACAGTGCCTTTAGCAAAAGCTCGACACGGTCCTCGTAATAAACGAGCAAATAAGTCAGTTCGCTTTTTAAGAGAATTTATGGAAAGGCATTTTAAACCAGAAACATTAGTGATTTCTCAAGAAGTTAACGAAGCGATATGGGCACGAGGAATCCAGAAACCTCCACGTAAGATTAAAGTAAGAGCAACTAAGAATATTGATGGTTTAGTTGTTGTATATCTGAATAAATAATCCTTATTTTCATTTTCTCTAACGAGAGAAAATTACAAATTTTTTATAGCCTTTAAATTTTTAAAATCCCAAACGAAAATTATCTTACATCTTTTATAACAAATAGAGAGATGTTGGATCAATTATGGCTGATTTGTCATTGATAAAATTCTGTATTTCTGATGACTTGGAAACTATTAGCGTGGATAAAGCTAAATCCAAAGTTATAGAAAACGGGGGGATCATCCGTGAAGATATAACAAATGATCTTTGGTATTATGTTACTAATAAATCTAACCCTAATCGCGCACATTTCACAAAAGCCAAAGATTTAGGGGTTATCTTTTTGAATGAACAGCAATTTCTTAAAATGTTAGAATAACCTTTTTTTCACCATTAAAAAAAAAAAAGAGTTTAGTATTATTAAATTGGTCTTGGTAGAATAATATGGGATGGGTAATCAGGACTTACTAAAATAGAATTATTTGCTATGAATTTTTGGAGATATTGATAAGAATAAATTTGTTGTGCTGCTCCTGTGTTTGGATTTGCAGCAAAACGTGGATAATTTGAACTTGATATGGCAATTCTAATTTTATGTCCTGCATTAAATTTATAGGCCGTGGACCATAGATCAATATCTACTTCTGCAAATTTGACTCCATTTAAATCTGGTGCGGTAAAATTAAATCCATCTCTTCTAGCAGCATTTATTATGCCATCACTTATTAAGATCGATTTTCCATCAGGATATACATCACTAATTTTTACTGTAAAATCGGTATTTGTACAATTTGATTTTACATAGAGATGAGCCCACATATGCCCAATTGTCTCATAAGGAGAAGTTAAAATTGAACTATCAAATACCAAAACATCAGTTCTATTCTCAATCGATCTTTGGTCAAATGGTCCAGATGGAATAATTAAATTGGTTCCTCCAAGGGTAGGTACAGGATTTCGAGGATCATATAAGTATGAATAATTTAAATTTGCTAATGGTAAGGTGTTATTTAAAAATGCTCCTTCAACATCGAAATACCACGTATCATTTACATAGGGGATGGGCCAGTCTTTAGCAAACCGATAATTATTTACATCTGAAGATGAATCATTCAAATCTCCCATCATATAATATGCAACCCTATTATCTGTCCAATCAAATTGAGTCCCTAGCAATGCGTGATCAAATAGTTGTTGCTCCCAATTAAGATATAAATTAGACGCACTGACAGATTTAGTGGGAAAGAATAATTCACCTTGTTGTCCTTCTGAGGGAAAGCCGTGAGTAAATGGCCCCATAATAAGGAGTTGTTTACCTTGGGCGGATGTAAGACCGTGATCATCATATCCTATGTAACCATCAAGAGTACCTTGTTGAAACAAGTCGTACCATCCTCCAATGTGAATTGCACTAACGCTAACATTTTCGAAAGTTGGGCCAATATCCATAAATAACGAAGTGGAGTTATAAAATTTATCTTTCAGTGAATGCTTCGTTAATTGCTCAAGTTGATAAAGATAATTATTAGGAGCGGTAAGACGAGCCCATTCTGTTGATAAACTTTCTCTAAAAGCACCTCCTTGATAAATTGATGTTTTGTATAAATCTGGAGTAGCTATCATTATAGATTGAGCAACTAATCCCTCAGGATTCATTCCTGCATAAAAATATTCATTTATACCAAGAGCAGAAGCTCCAGCAGAGGCGATTTTGCCATTACACCAAGATTGGTGTAATATCCAATTAATTGTATCCACACCATCTTTATAATCATTAGCAAAAAGTATGAAATTATTTCCTGCAGGAGACTCAAAAGTACCTCTACAATCTTGCATCACCACATGGTAATTTTGGGTAAGGTACAACATGCCATAAAGATCTCCCATTCCATCTTTACCATAAGTTGTTCTTATAAGTATGACTGGTCTTGGAGTACCAAAAGACCCCGGTGCAAAATAGACATCGGTAGCTAATTTAACATCATCTCTCATGGGAATCATAAAAGTTAATTTGGTTTGAGGAGAATATATAGCGGTTCCAATTATCAAAGTTGTTGGAAATGCAATTAGAATTAATAGAAAGACATATTGGACAATTTTAGGAAGTTTTTGAAAACGTCTTTTGGAAAATTTCTCCAATAATTCTGAAAGTGAAAGTTTTGAGACCTTTAGACCATAATACAAGAAAGCTAATAAACTAAACCCTACCGCAGCTAATGAATAGTAATCAATCTGAACAAATGTAAACCATAAAATTCCTACTATTGGAGTTAACAATATAATTAATTTGCTTAACCCTTTTATCCATCTATTTCTTTTTTCTTCTGCGATTCTTTTCAAGTAATATCCACTAATTATAAGTGAATAGAAAGAGATGAATATTGAAATTGGAAAAAATAGCATCCCAAATAAAAAAATAAAGAGTTGTTTTATCCCAAAGTAAGTTTTCTCTTTATTCGAAAACATTTGGATATTTTCATTCGTTTTATTGGTATAATTCTTAAAATAAGTAATATAATATGTAATAATATAGAATCCTCGAGAGAAAGCAAGTATCACCAAGTTTTTAGCAAAAATTTGCACCACTGTTAAAAATTCCAAGCTGTTTAAAAAGTAAAAAAAGGTAATAATCCAATCAATCATAAACATTAATTAAGTGAACTTTGTTAATAAAGATTAACTAAGGATATAGATGGAGTTTTTCTTAGAACAGAAAATATTCAAGTTCATTAATAACTTCATTTAAGATTCGCATTTTTAATAAAATATTTATGGTTTTAAACCTTTTACTTTATGTACAAGACATCGTTGAGCTTAAAATGACCATATTAAAATACCAACTATTTGGAAAAAATTCGGTCGGAGTCTATTTATCAGTAAATAATCTTTATGGACTATATCCATCCACATTAATGAATATGGCAGTAAAAAAAATTAAAAGCACATTTGAAGTACCTTTTTTTCCTATTTCTGTAAATAATTCAAACTTGATAGGTATATATACTGTTAGCAATAAATATGGAATAATAGTTCCTCATATAATTAGAGAAGATGAGTTAGATAATTTAAATATGTACATAAAACAAGTTACTCCATCTTATCAAATAGGAGAATTTAAATCACTAGATAATGCTTTTGGAAATTTAATTTTATGTAATGATAAAGGAGCTATTATCAGTACTCTTTTAAAGGATTATAGAAAGGAGGTTGAAGACATTTTGAATGTGGAAACCATTGTTTTTGAATTTGCCAATAATTACCTTCCTGGCTCGACTGCTGTTTGCAATAATCATGGCTGTTTAGTACACCCTTTGACAAGTGATCCAGAAATTGAACAAATCACTAGCATTTTAAAGGTTGAAGAAGTAGATGTCTCTACCGTTAATCGGGGCATACCTTATTTATCTTCTGGAGCTGTTGTCAATGATAGAGATAGTATATTTGGACAAGCATGTACCGGTCCTGAAATGATGCGATTAACTAATGTCTTAAGATTATAATGCTTAATTTTTATAACTTAAAATAGAGAGTAGAATAAAAAACCAAAATTTAATATTTTTGGATTAATTTTTATGGTTACACACATTGCGACTAAGGATTTGAATTATCATGTCGGAGATCAAAATTTATCGAATTGTTGGAACATACTATAAGAATTATAGGAAATATTTATTCCGAAAAGAAGTTCGAGCAATGAAGAAGGAAGATGCTCTTGAAAAAGCTCTCAGTCAAATTACATCTATAGGTATTCTTCGTAGGCAAATCAAAATACGAGAAATTCGCGAAATACCGTTAGAAGAATCTCATGATTATCTCATAAGAGAATTATCGCAATAAATTTGTTTTTTAAAAGTGGTCTATATGGAACAATCTCAAAATTTCCAGCGTCAATTAAATCAATTTCGCTATTTACAAGAACAACGAGATATATATCAAAATCAATTTGAATTAATGAATGCATCAATAATTAACTTTCAAAATAGCAAGAAAACTATTGAAAATATCATGGATGGAGTTAAGGAAGATGATGAGATCTTAATTCCTATTGGTGGTATCGTCAGTATTAAAGCTTCAATCAAAGAAACTAATAATGCTCTGCTTTTTATTGGTCAAGATATTGTTATCGAGAGGAGTCTAGGAGAATCTATTGAATACATTGATAAGCTTATTAATCAATATAGTGAAAGTATGAAATTCGTAATCGAAAGACTTCAATCTATTGAATTAGCTCTTCAAGGTATGGGAGAATCTCTCCAAGGCGCTCTCAATCAAAAAAAATAGAACTTTTTCTTATTCTAAAGAAAAAAACTGGGATAGATCAATGAAAAAAAAGGGTTTAAAGGGAGTTTTTTCAAATTTTATAAAAAAAACTTTATCTGAAGAAAAACTTGAATCAGCGCTATCTGAACTTAACCTATTATTAATTAGTAATGATGTAGCAATAGAAACTGCTGATATTATATGCTCAAAAATAAAGAACTCTATTAAAGATTTACCCGTCGGTGTATTTTCTTCAAAACAGAAGATCCTTTTCGAAATTCTCACAAATATTGTGACTGAGATCTTGACACCTGAAAAATCCATTGACGTGATTAATGAGATAAGGTCAAAAAATGCTAAAGGCTCACCGTATGTTATTCTTTTTTTAGGAGTAAATGGTACCGGGAAAACAACTACAATTGCAAAATTTGCACATTTTCTAAAAAAAAATGACATCATTTCTGTTGCAGCAGCAGCGGATACCTTTAGGGCTGCTGCAATAGAACAACTAGCATATCATATGGAAAAAGTAGGAATTAGAATGATAAAACATGAATATAAATCTGATCCTGCTAGCGTGGCATTTGATACTATCCAACATGCTAAGGCAAAAAATGTTCAAGTAGTTTTAATAGATACTGCTGGCAGACAAGTCACGAACAAAAATCTACTGATAGAAATGCAAAAAATAGTAAGGGTTGCTGAACCAGACTTAATTGTATTTGTAGGTGATAGCTTAGCAGGAAATGACGCCTTGAATCAAGCGAAAGAATTTAATAAGCACGTAGGAATTGACGCTAATATTTTAACAAAATTAGATGCTGACGCTAAAGGAGGCGCTGCATTATCCATATCTTATGAAACTAAAAAGCCAATTATTTTTGTAGGAATAGGGCAAGGTTATGATGATCTAATCCCTTTTAATAAGGATTTTTTTATCTCAAGTATCCTTGAAATTTAAAATCCTCATCATACTTATTATTTTTAACATTTAATATGGTAAAGATAACTTTCTTTGTTCAATTCATCCATAGTTAAGTTTTTTAAATATTCAATTTTAATTTATATGTGTCAAAAAATTACCCCAAATATGATAAATACTCTGAGTATGATAGGAAGAAAAAACCTAGCTTATATGAAAGAATGGTTATTTTCATCCAAAATACAAAGAGAATAATTAAAATTGCCAATAAGCCAACAAGAAAGGAATATTTCACAATTTTTAAGATTTGCGCAATAGGTTTGGCTCTTTTAGGTGCAGTATCTTATGTCATTCAACTGATTTTCACAGTAATAAACACCACCTTAGGAATAAGTTAATTTTATTTCTCTCATTCTTTGTTTTTACCAAAGATAAGTGATCTTTTTATGAAAATTATCATAACGTACTGTAATAACCTTCATTTTAAAGCAAAAATACGGAAATTTGATAACCTTTTAATAGATGAGCCAAAATCGTTTCATGGTACTGATTTAGGTCCGAGTCCGGTTGAATATCTTCTAACTGGTATAGGTGGATGCTTATCATCAACATTTGCATATTGTTTAGGAAAACGAAACATCGAAATCGATGATTTGGAAATCATCATAAATGGTGTCTTAAAACACGACCAACCAAACCTTTTTTTAAGATTAAAGCAAATTCAAATTGAATTTAACCTTTCTTTAAAAGAAGGTTATAATGAAGATGAACTTGATGAATGTATTGCAGAATTCAAGAATTATTGTCCAGTCTATGATCCTTTAATAAATGGCATTCCTATTAAAATTGATTTTAAAAAAAAATGAAAAAAGTAATTAGAAAAAGAAAACTACGATGTTATAAGGAATTGCGAGATCTTCTTCCTTATTTTTACACGCGATTAATTTAAGTTTCATTGATAGAGCAGAAGAAAGCAATCTCTTAGTTAAAATGCCATCTAAAATTAAAACTTGAGTGTTTTTATATTCTTTAATTTTCTCAAAGAGTTCACCTACAGGAATTTCGAACAATTTTTCCATGTTCTTGGAAAAACCCAGACCTTGCCCTGATGGTACGTTTTTAATCATGTTAATTATTTCATCGTGATGTTTTAATTTAGTACGCTTTAAAAATTTCTTAAGATTCGCATCCCTTCCGGTATATTCCTTTTCAGCAGGAACTATCTCTTTTTCTTCTATCGCGTTTGTAGGTTTTTTATTTTGCAGGGATTTAATCATTTGCTTTCGAGTTAATTCTTCTACCTCATAACCCTCAGGAGCACGAGCAATGTAATCGATCTTGATTAGTTGAGTTAACTCATTTTGAATAATCGTACCACCTCTATCTCCATCCAAAAAGGCTATTATGGACTCTTTAGTCTTTGCAAGATCAACAATTGATTTTGGTATTTGAGTCCCTTGAACAGCTATCGTATTTTTCACATCAATCCGCAGTAGATTTAGAACATCTGCTCTGCCTTCTACAATTATTAATTCCGGATTCGATTCTACATCTGGACCCGCGGGAAGATTTTCTGGACCCCATGAGATAATTTCACCTAATTTAATATCAGCGTCTATTTTCTCTTCTATTTCACTTGGTTCTAATGAATTTTGATCCCATTCCTTTAGAAGTTCTGCTGCTCTTTCGATAATTTTCTTTCTTTTTGTTTCTCTTACATCTCGTATTTCAATTAGAGTAATTTCTGCTTCACATGGACCGACTCTCGAAACAGACTCTACTGTTGCTGCTAATAATGCGGTTTCTTTTCGTGTAAGGCTACTAGGGATTTTAATAACTCCTTCGGTAACTCCCTCCTTAGATTCAGTATCGACCTCAATACGCCCTATTCTTCCTGATTTTTGAAGATCTCGCAAGTCAAGATCTAAAAGAAGACCCTCGGTTTGACCAAATATGGCGCCGACATTAGATAATCGCGTCGAAATGACAGCAATTTATATCTGATTTTTCTACAACGCCCAATATTTTGAAGTGTGCCTCTATTATGTACTTAGTCGTGAAATCAACTTGATTTGTTATTTTAATCACATCTTTTTTTTTCTTAATATAATTAAGTTTCATAAATCACACTTGAATGTACATAATTACTTATACACATCCAACCAAGACTAATTTCATATAGATATCGTTAATTAAATTTGCCTAAAATGACTCAGATCTATATTATAAATTTGTAAATAGTATTGTGATTTGATTATGAACTTAATTAATAATTTTGATTTAATAATTGAATGATATATTTGAACTTTTAAAATGCAAATATTTTTTAAATGTTAGATTATCTAAATGAATTCTCACATATATTTTTTATTACTAAAATAAATAATTGATAATACCCATGTAAAATACCCCTTTTTTAATCATTTTATTGATAATTATAAAACAATGACTATTTATTGGAATAATGTCATTTTAAACCACCTTCAAAAGAAGTTAATTATAGTGGAGAAATATCGGTTAAACACGGATTTAGGGAGGATTTACTTTTATTTCCTTAAGGAGTGTAAAGAGGTAAATTCAGAAATGACAGTAAAAATTATATTTTTCCCAAAAAAGGAATTTCCAATAAATAAGTAAAATTTTTTTTAGACTCAATATGATTTTAGTTTATAATCATTAACTTTCAATTTTCATAATGATCGAGAAAATTTTGGTATTTGGGGGCAAAGGAGGGGTTGGAAAAAGTTCCATCAGCGCAGCTACTGCTGTGGTATTATCAGATCTTTTACCAAATAAAAAGATTTTGATATTATCGTTTGATATTGCTCATAATCTTTCTGATCTTTTTGCTTGCGAGATCGGAAAAGAAATTACGCCTTTAAGAACAAATTTATGGGCAATTGAACCTGATCCTAATGAATATGCTGAACATTATACTAAAAATTTGATAGAAAAAATGAAACAGTTAATGAAAGAAATGCCCGTAATAGGAAAACTCCCGCAAATTGAAAAACAAATTGATGAAATGTTTACTTCTGAATCAATACCACTTGCTTTAAAAAATGCCATGTTCTTTCAGCAAATATTGGATGCTGAAAAATCGGACTCTTCAGAAATACAATTTGATTTAATTATTGCAGATTTTCCTCCAACTGGTAATATGGTTGCTCTTTTTGAAATTCCTGAAGATCAAGCGAAGGTCATGCTAAAATATTCACTGAATTTCTATAATTCTATAAAAGACGCTATAAGAAAATTTTCCAAAGTAGTACGTCAATTAATTAGACCATTTGATAATATCGAAAAAAGAAAAGAATTAGGCAAGGAAATATTTGATATGATGGTAGAACTTGAAAAACGTGGGGAAAGAATAACCGAACTCATACATTCTGTTGGTTCATTACGATTGGTCACAATAGCAGAGAAACCTAGTTTCGAAGAAATTAAGCGAGCTCGAGATTTGACTAAAAAGTATATTACACTTGAGGGTGCCCACATAAACATGTTGATTCCAAAGGAGCATGCAAAAAAGTGTGATTTCTGCGGGAATGTTTCATCCATTCAACAAAAGTATGTTTACGATATTAGAAATGAATTCCAAAGTTTAAAAATTTGGGAATCTGATAGACTCCAAGAAGAACCCATAGGATTGGAAGGTTTGAGGAAATTAGGGAAGGAAATTTATGGTGATACTTCTGCAGATGGAATATTAAATCCCCACCCTTAAAATTTTTAACTCATACTTTTATAAAATTAATCTCAAATATTGAGCAGAATTCTTTGCTACGACTTCAAACGACGGTTTCATAATTGTTTCAAGTGAAACATATTGATCATAACCTACTTGTTTAAGAACCGTTAAGAATGTTTTGAAATCAAAATGTCCCGAACCAGGATCTCTTCTCGTGGTATCTGAAAGATGAACGTGGCCAATTTGATGAGAAATTGATTTTAGCTCATCCCAGACATATACGGGATCCTCTTCTAAATTTGTATGAAAAGAATCTATTAATAATTTTAAATGATCTGAGCCAATTTCTTCTATTAACTCCTTCGATTGAGATATCGTATTGCACGAATCAATTTCAAATCGATTAATTGGTTCAAATACTAATTCTACATCATAGTTTTCTGCCATTCGGCAACATTCTTTCAAGGAGGAGATGATGTTTATTCTTTCCCTCGTGGGATTACTATTATGTTTATAACGCCCTCGAATTAGCCCAATGATTATTTTAGATTGAGTTTTTTGACCAAACTCGATAAATTTCGCGATTCTTTCAATTGCTTTTTTTCTATTCGACTCCTCCAAATCCCCAAAAGAAAAACCAAACCGGATAAAAGTTTGACCTGTTCCCAATGCAGGGATTTCCATTTGATAAGAATCCAATATTTCTAAAATCTTATCTAAATCAATCTTTTCAGGTTCAAGCAAGCTCAATTCAATTCCATCATAATGCAGAGACTTCAAAAAATGGCATAATGATGAGAACTTTTTGATAACATCGTATTTTTTGCTTTTAGATTCATCTAAACTGGATACGATACTGAGCAACATTTCTAATACCTAATATCTACTATCATTAAAAAAATTTAACAGATATGAGATAATTTACTACTATAATAATTAAAAACTGATATGAAGAGGTGTAAGATAAAATGACAAAATGGAATCTACCTCCCTCTGGAGGGCATATGGACTTACCAGATGGGATATATCTTCAAACCATGTCAATCGAAGAAATAAAAGAAAGAGTTACTAAAAACGATGTCATTATTATCCCCACTGGATCTACAGAAAATCATGGGCCTGCTGCATGTATAGGAGAAGACACTTTTTTAGTAACTAGAATGGCAGAACTCGTTGCTCAGAAAACGGGATGTACTGTAGCTCAACCAACATGGTATGGAAGTCACCCATATCATCATTTAGGGATGCCCGGCACTATCATAGTACCAGAAGATATTTTCAAGGGATTGTTAAGGGCTATCATGGCAGGATGTTGGAATATGGGTTTTCGAAAGATGATATTATTAAACGGACACGGTCAAGAATATGTCATCCCAAGCGCTATCCATGAATGGGCAAAGAATTACCAATTACCCGCGGTTATTTGTAACGTTAATTGGTATCATGCCATTCCTGAATACTGTAAAGATAAAGAACATGGTGGTCCATTTGAAACTCCTTTTATCCATGCTGATGAAGCAGAGACTTCTTTTTCAATGACCTTGTTTCCTGAATTGCTCAAAAAAATAGATGCTTGCGAAGATAATGAAGTTGTAGGATGGATGCCAGAAGGTCACGTTGATAAAGCTGGAAATGTATATCAAAAACCAATACGATGGTATGGGCAAGTAGGTTTTGGACCTATTGAAGTTTCTGCATATCCCGAGGGTCATGTAGGCTGCCCAAGTAAAGCAACTTTTGAAAAAGGAAAACCTGGAATGGAAGCATTCTTAGATTACTTAGAAAAATTAGTAAATGATATTCTAAAAACATTTCCTCCCGGTGAATTACCTCCAACTGAAGGAATCACTCAACGCGATTCCAAAGACATCAAACCATATATTAAAGGACCATTAAATGGCGGTAAAAGCATCTACGAATTGAGATATCCACCATAAAAAATTTCAATTATTTTTTCTATTTTTTCATATTAAACCAATTTCCTTCTTTTAAATCTAATCTTAGTCATTAAAAGGCGAAAATAGTATTCTATAACAATATTCAATCTTATTACATAAGAATGAAAAATAAAGAAAAAGATAAAAAAAATAGTAATTTATAGTTTACTACCGCAGTAAGCACAATAAACTGCCGAATCCCGGGATACAGGTGTGCCACAATTAGGACAATAAAGATTTCCCTCTTCTTTTGGTGGCTTTGGTTCAACTATTGGTTTAGATTGAACAACTTCCATTGCTTTAGCTTCTCCAGTCGTAGTTGAGAAATTTCCTCTCAATCTCCCGTCCGCTTTTAGATCTAATATGATAGCTCTTATATCTTTTACTGAAATTCCTGTAATTGCACTAATTTCTTCAACAGAAACATTAGGATTTACCATGAATTCATGAGAAACTACATTTCTAAGCTTGCTTCGATTTGCTAAAGCAGTAATTTGACCTGCAACAATTGCAATGCCTATTCCTAGCAATATGTATCCCCACCAATTGAAATACCATTGGATAAGGGTGGTAAAACTCCAATAGAAAAACATACCTGCAATAATTAAAGAACAAATGGAAAATCCTTCAGAGTATTGATTTCTTTTATATTTGATGATAATTCACCATAGAAGTATTTTATACTTATAAAAATTGAATAAAAATTACTACTTATGAGTTACGTAGTCCAATAATTGAATAAAAGACTTTTTAATTTTTAGAATAAAAAAATGTAGAAGAAATAAAAAAAGTAAAATTTAAAGCCGAGATCCACAGTAAGCGCAATATATTGCACTTCCTTCTTTAACAGGCGTGCCACAATTTGGACAAAAGGCTTGTTTTTGCGGTTCAGCAATTTGCTCATCCTTTATAACCGTTTTCAATTGACCCGTTTTAGTTGAGAACTTGCCTCTCAATTCTCCACGTGCTTTTAAATCCAGAATGATGGCCTGTGTATCTTTAATCGAAATTCCAGAGTCGATGGCAATTTCTTCCACGCTAGCATTTGGATTATCATCAAAATAACCCTTAACAATACCACGTAGATGGCTTCTATTCGAAAGAGCATGAATTTGTCCTGAAATTATCGCTAATCCAATAAAAATCCAAATAAATCCTAACCACCATAGATTAAATGGATTATGACCTATTCCAAACCAAAAACCGTTAAAAAGTGAATTAAATCCCCAATATAAAAAAATTCCTGCGATTACCAACCCGCATATGCTGAAACCTTCAGAGTATTGATTTTTTTCATATTTCAATTAATTTCACATCCTAATGTTATTTATTACTCTAAAAAATATATGCCCATAATTATAAGTTGAATGGACCAATATTTGAACATGAGGTAAAATTAATGTTATTTAAAAATATTTATTAAATAAGGATTCAAGGTTCTACATTTACAGATTTGTTTATTATAGAAAACACATCATCAACATTTATTTGATCCACGGTGAGAAGGATGATTAATCTCTCGAGTAATTTGATTGTTAAAATATAATAATTATCAGAATGAATAATATTAAAATCAGGATCATGTAATCCTATTGCTTCCGTAGTTTCTTCTGCTAAATCATAAAGTTGTGATATATTTAAAGAAATGGACGCTTTGTTAAATTCCTCTTCGTTGATATAGGATTTCATCACTACACCATTCAGCGTGGCTATTAAAACGAAATACAATGACGGACCAAATTCATCTATTAAATTATTTAAGATTGAGTCTGGGTTAAATAGAACCGTCATGATTATAATTAATATAAATTTTAATCTTAAATATTTATGTCATTAATTCTTTTTTAGTGGCTTAAACCTTAAATTTTGAAATATTTATCGATCACGCATTCAAATTCGTTAAAAATGCTTACATCTCCATCAAAATTCTTTACTCGCTCATCATAACGATCAAAAAATTCCTCTACTATTAGATCGATATTTTTCTTTATCTCTTTTGGATTAAGCTTATCGGTGAAACACGCGAAAATGACATCATTTTTCATGGTAACAAGAAATTGACGATTTTCAAAATTTATTGCTCTAAGATGATCGCCTGAGTCTTTTCCTATTATTTCGCTTGAAAACGTAAACATTGCTGAAATAAATCCTCCAATTTGAATGATATTTTTTTTCAAAAAATCATTCTCGGGCTTGATCTTAGAAAATAATGAATGCCCTGCACTGCTGACAATAAAAATTGCAGAAACGGAAATATTCGGTAAATTTGCTACTACTTTCGAACAAATTGCATTTAAATCTGATTTAGAGTGATTTAAGCAAAAATTACTGACAATTTGACTTGAAAGTAAACATAGATCATCATATCTGATCAGTTTGTCTTTCTCATTGACGTAAAATATCGATAACGTTCCTGTATTTACCTTAAAGAAATGAATATATACAGTATATGGTCCAATTAAGTCTAAAAGCTTTCCCTCTTCTTTTTTAATAATTGCCGCGCTATAATTTTGAATTAACTTATTCAACAGTGAAGAATTGATCCCTTTCATGAGAATGATATTAAATTTATGCGGAGTCATTGAAACTAATCCTAAACCAAGCAACTCGAGGTTTTTAGTATCAGTTACTAAATCCTGAAAAGGGTTTTCTAAAACTATCATTTCCTATTTGTGGTAAAAAACGAAATTTGTGTTAATAAATCTATTTTTTGTACTAATAATTTAATTATTTTTTGCATATATAAAGTTTTTCGTTTTCACATTTAATTTGTACTTTTGCTACAATTTTTCACTCCTTTACCCTTTATATAATAGAATAAAAGGAAAATAGACTATTTTTTAATATACTATTAAATTAATTAAATTACACTTTTTGTAAACAAAAAACACATTATGAAAATGGTGCATCTAAAATATGGAATATATGCTTGGAAATCAATCCAAATTAAAAGATAATTATGTTTTATTAATAATATCTTAAAATATAAGTCAGAAACTATCTGATTATGTAAAGTGAGCCTGGCAGGATTCGAACCTGCGACTTTGGGAACTCATGTTTTTTCACGAGCTAATCCCACTCCGAAGGCGGGTACCCTATCCATGCTAGATTACAGGCCCAAAAAACAGGAAGGTTATGTTATTTCTATTGTTGACTTCTAAAAAATCTTACTATCGATTTTGGTGAAAAATTAATTTTTCAAGTGCATTTCTCCACTCTTCAAGGTTATTAACCATCCAAGCAACAGAATCACGCTCACCTAATCCATTGATAAAAAAGACCTTTAAGAGTGGTTTAAATCTGCTTTTATATAAATGTGCTTTCACAACATTTATTTCTTTAATTGTTTTTATAGGTATTTCGATTATTGTTTTGGGTTTTACCCACATTTCAAAAAATAATTTTTCTTTAGTTAAAACAAGAATACCATTCCCCCTTACTTGCTTTACACCTTTTGATTCTAATCCAAAGAAATTTGCACTTTCAAAAGCTTTTAGAACTTTCTGACCTTCGAATTTCTTTAGTATTTCTTCCTTGCGTTTCTTGAATAGCTTTGGAGTCATGGTCTTATAATTTTTGAATTAGAAAAATAATCCCAATTCGGAATTATGAATTAAGGTTTGAATATGAATTTTATTTATTTAGTTTCATGAAGTAGTTAATGTACGAGAAAAACAAGTTTAGAATATTCTTTGAGATAATAGCATCAGAAATTTTACCTTCTAATTGAATATGCCCTTTAAGGTATGCTTCAGAAACGCTCATCTCTTGTCTTAATATTTTGGCGATGATTCTTTTCGATAGGAAAGAGTGAAGCACGTGAACATTATCAGGAATTATTTCATAAAGATTATTATTGTAACTGAGCATGCCATCAATACTTTTTATCCATATATTTAGGTCAAGATCTGTTATGTACAAGTGGAAGATCATGTCATTATATAACTTCAATTCATCCGTGATTTCTTCAGAGTCATTTGCAATTTTTATTCCTACTTTAATGAATTTATCTACGGAATTCCTAAAAATATCTTCTGAGGTTTCTAATGAGTTCAAAACTAAATCAATGACTTTTGTATCTATCATGGAAGTTAATAACGTGTTTTTAATCGTGATCCACTAAATTTGGAGTATTGGTGTTAATTCTATGATCGTTATAAAATTCGGTACTATAAATAGTTATATAATATGAGAGTAATTATTCAGTACGATTTAAACCATTTTTTTTCTTGAGATACTTAACAAAAAGCCTAAAAATTTTAACATAGTGTAGTCCTTGGGAAAGATCTCCTTCTACCCTGAGTTGACCTTTCATGAAAGCATCAGTTCCACTAATTTCCCCTTTTAAAATTTGAATTATCAATTTCTTGGTATAGCTTACCTTGAACGTTGCTTCAGGATTGAAGCCTTTTTTATAGTATAATTTACCTTCTAATACATCAAGCCAATAATTATAGCCTACATCAAGTATACTGGTTTGATATATATCATCATAACCCGATAACTCTTCATGAAGTTCTTCTGCATTATTTACAATGTATATTCCAGCTTTAATGATTTTCTCTAAAACTGGGATGAATTTATCATCGTCTTGTTCTAAAATTGAAATTAACGAACTTAAAGGCTCACGATTGACCATTGAATTCAATAGAAATATAATTGCAAAACCTTATACCATTAATAATTAATTTAGTTCCAAATATTTATTTGTTTTCTTGAATGATTTACCTTCCCTATAATATCAAAATAAGAATTTAAAATTAGTAGATTAATCCAGATTGTAGAAATTAATTTGGCTTTTGAAATCTAATAAAGATTTTGTTCTCAGCTTCTTGGCTTGAAGAGGTTGTAAATCCAATAGTTTTGCCTAAATCAACAAAATATTTAAGATCTTGTTCTTTATTCCAATGGGTGCCATATCCGGTATCAATTTCTTTATCTCCAATTATTACTTTAACTTTTGTACCATATAATTCTTTCTTACTTTTTCCTTTTATAGGGATAACCATGTCCCATAAAACAAATTCTCCCCCTTTTTTCAATACACGAAAAATCTCTTTGAAAATTTCTCTACGATTCTCCATTGGAACATACATGAACATATAAAATGCTGTTGCTGTCTCGAAAGTATTATCCAAAAATTGCAAATCCTTCGCATCCATAATGATCTTTAAATAATCTCCTTCAGCAGCTTCTTCTAATTCGCTTTTTTTGCGATCTATTGCAATTACCTGGCTTCCTTTATAAATTCCAATAATTCCCTCACCTCCACCTCCAACATCCAAAATTCTTCCCTTTAATTCTACATTAGATAGATCTATAATGTGGGGTTCTATGAAAAACATCTTTTCTTCAGTCATCTTTTCATCATCTAAAAATCAATTTGTTATGTTTTTAAATAAAATCACATCAAATTAAAATCAATCAATAACATATAGATGAATAATGATGTATAAAGAAAAATATTATAAAATATTGTTTATTGTTGCGGCTTTATACAACATCATTAATTCAGTGATCTTTATTTTGATATCTATTTTTGCTACTGATCCTTTCCCCTTTTTGGAGTAGATATACCCCCTAGTATGATTTGATTACAATTATCTTTAATTCTAATAATGCTCTTAGGAGTAGGTTATATAATAGTGAGTCAGGATATTACAAAGAATTATGGATTGATACTTATTGGAGGTCTGGCTAAATTATCCTTTTTCCTAATGAGGTTAATTTACTCTTTTATTGGAGACTTAAATATATTAATAGTTTTACTTGGAAGCATTGATCTCATCATAGCAATTTCATTTATTGAATTTTTAATGTCTCAAAATAAGAAATAAGTAGAATTTTAGAGCAGAAATAATAAATACATAAAAAACAAGTGTTTTTCTTCTTTTTTAATAAAAAATGATCCCAAAATGTGTGCTATGCCATCTAATATGAGCTTTTTTAATAGAGAAAAATCAGAAATCTATGTTTCCTATTTTTTTGAAAGAGATTTCTTTCTTATCATTCACATTTACTTCAATCAAATCCCCGTCTACAAAATCTCCTTCTAATAATTTCAAGGATAATTGATTTTGGATGTGATTTTGAATAGCACGCTTCAATGGTCGTGCTCCAAAATCGGGATCAAAGCCAATATCGGCAAGAAATTCCTTAGCTTTTTCTGTTAAGACGATTTTTAACTTGTGTTCTGCTAGGGACTTATTTAATTTGGCAATTTGGATGTTAACTATGTTCTTTATTTGAGATTTTTCCAAGAAATTGAAGATGATTATCTCATCAATCCGATTAAGGAATTCTGGCTTGAAATACTGCTTCAACGTGTTAAATATAATTTCCTGTGTTTTTTGATTATCTTGACTTCTTGAATCGATGATAAATTGACTTCCAACATTGCTGGTCATTATTATGATCGTGTTTTTAAAATCAACGGTTCTACCATGACCATCAGTCAAGCGGCCGTCATCAAGAATTTGGAGTAACACATTAAAAACATCTTGATGTGCCTTTTCAATTTCATCAAATAATATGACAGAATATGGTCTTCTTCTCACCGCTTCAGTGAGGTATCCTCCCTCATCATATCCAACGTATCCAGGAGGCGCTCCAATTAATCTAGCTACACTATGCCTTTCCATGAATTCAGACATATCAATTCTAATTATAGCATTTTCATTATCAAAGAGAAATTCCGCTAATGCCTTGGCAGTTTCAGTCTTACCTACACCAGTAGGTCCCAGAAATATAAAAGATCCCAAAGGTCTATTTGGATCTTGAATTCCTGCCCTTGCTCTTCGAATAGCATTTGATATCTTGACCAGTGCTTCATCCTGACCAACAACCCTTTCCCTTAAGCGCTGTTCCATTTTTAATAATTTTTCCCGTTCTCCTTCAAGCATTCGTGAAACTGGAATCCCCGTCCATTGAGAGATTATCTTAGCGATATCTTCATCATCGACTTCTTGCTTTAACATTGTTTTATTTTTTTGTATTTCTTGTAATTCATTGTTGTTCTTTTCTAAATCTTTTTTCAATTGATTTAATACACCGTATGTAAGTTCAGCTGCTTTTCCTAAATCTCCTCTTTTTTCTGCTTTTTCTGCTTCAATTTTAGTTTGCTCTATCTTTTTCTTAATTTCATTGATGCTTGATATGATTTTTTTTTCATTGTTCCATTGGATTTTGAGTTTATCGCTCTCCTCTTTCAAGTTATTTAATTCTTCCTCTATTTTTGCCATTTTATCTTTAATTTTTATATCGCTTTCTTTTTTCAGTGCTTCGTTCTGAATTTCTAATTGTATTATTTTTCGTTCAATTTCATCGATTTCAGTTGGCATGCTATCAATTTCTATTCTTAATCGTGAAGCTGCTTCATCCATAAGGTCAATCGCTTTATCGGGCAAGAATCTATCAGCAATATATCTATGTGATAAAGTTACTGCTGCAATAATTGCAGAATCAGTAATGCGAACTCCGTGATGAATTTCATATTTTTCTTTAAGGCCTCTTAATATAGCAATTGAATCTTCTACGGAAGGTTCAGATACTAATACAGTTTGAAATCTCCTGGTAAGTGCTGCATCTTTTTCGATATATTTCCGATATTCATCTAAAGTGGTTGCTCCAATAGCACGCAATTCTCCACGAGCAAGTGCCGGTTTTAACATGTTTGATGCATCAATGGCACCTTGCGCAGCTCCAGCCCCAACGAGGGTGTGCAGCTCATCAATAAATAAAATGTATTTTCCCTCACCTTTTTCAACTTCTTTGAGAAATGCTTTTAACCTGTCTTCAAATTCCCCTCTATATTTGGCTCCCGCAATCATTGCGGCTAAATCCATTGCTATTAAATCCTTGTTCTTTAATGAATCTGGCACGTCAGCATTCGCAATTCTTTGAGCTAAACCTTCTACGATGGCGGTCTTTCCTACTCCTGCTTCCCCAATTAAAACCGGATTATTTTTAGTTCTTCGTGAAAGAATATGCATAACTCGTCGTATTTCATCATCCCTTCCAATAACCGGATCAATCTTACCACGACGAGCTAAATCAGTAAGATTTCTACTGTATTTCTCTATAGCTTGGTATTTTCCTTCGGGATCTTGGTCAGTTATTGTCTGTGTACCGCGCACACTTTTTAAAGCTTGCATTAGTCTATCTTTGGTAATACCATTTTTTTTGAAAATTTGAGATATTTCGTTCAATTGCATTTGTGACATCGCTAGAATCAAGTGTTCAGTGCTTAAAAACTGATCTTTCAAAGTTTCAGCTTCCTTCCAAGCAAGATCAAATAATTTTGATGAATTGTTACTCAAGACAACGTCAGTAGCACCAGAACCGGTAACTTTTGCCAATTTAGTTAGCTCCCTCTCAAAATCAGCTCGAATTTGATTGAGGTTAACTCCTAATTTTTGTAAGAGTGGACCTGTGATTCCCTCTTGTTGCTCAAGGAGGGATAATATAATGTGAATGGGCTCAATTTGCTGATTATCATTATTTTGAGCTATTGATCGAGCACTCATTAAAGCTTCTTGAACCTTTATTGTAAATTTGTCAAATTTCATCATTTTAGATCACCCCTTTATAAATTAGTTTCTTTCAATTGTTCCAATAATTCTTTTTGTTTCTTGGATAATTTCCGAGGAATTTTAATATTTATTTTTACAAGTTCGTTTCCTCTTTCCTCAGAATTTATTTTATAAAAACCCTTGTTTTTTAATCTCAGTATTGTATTATCTTTAATCAAAGGAGGGACGGTAACACTTATCGATTTTTCTATTCCTGGAACTTCGATCTTCCCACCTAGCATGGCAGTAGTAAAAGGGATTTCTTGTTCAATATATATATCATTACCTTCTAGTTTAAATCTATTATCAGGACGAATAATAATATTTATATATAAATCGCCAGCAGCTCCACCGTTTGTTCCGGGCATCCCTTTTCCACTTAAACGTAATTTCTGCTGATCTTGGACTCCTCTTGGAATGTTAACTTTTAATGTTTCTTGCTTCCCCGATGCAGGATTTCTATAGGATATTCTTCTTTCTCCTCCATGAAATGCGTCCATTAAATCAATTTCCATATCGTAACGTA
>CAZOYD010000025.1:29960-44423 GCA_964583985.1 uncultured archaeon | reverse complement strand
ATAATTCAAGGAGAGATAGGAAGACCAAAACGAGTTTATTCAATTATAGAATAATGAAAGAAAAAAAAATTAAGGAATTATAATAATTCCAAAGAAATCTAATACAATAAACCCTAAAGCTATTAACTCTAAGAGCATCCAGATACTTCGCTTTAAACTTCTAAAACTTTTGAATGCTTTTCCTGAAAAATTTATAATATTATAGATAACTATAATTATCCAAGCTGTCAACAAGAATACGATTGGCAGTAGAAATGTCATTAAATTACGTCCAACAAAGTCTAACAAGTATTTGTAGCCAAGGAATGCAAATGCGATTATTACGAATGTAAATCCGAGCCCAAAAGAATATTCTGCAAACGCTACGAATTGATTCACTTTCTTTCTATCCACATTCTTTAACTTTGATTCAAATTTAGCCTTAGAGTTAGTTGATACGGAATTTACAAAGAAAATGAACCCTAACATTAGGAGGAAAGTTACAGTTACAATTCCATTACTAGGGACATTTTGCCAAATTAACGCAAGGATGGTTAATACTGCGCCTATCATTACAGTACTCAGAGTGATCCAATCTCTGACGTTGAGTTTTTCTTCTTTGGTTTCCATTTTTATCATTATTTTATAAAGTTGTTGAACTATACTTCACTTTACTGTTATAAAAATTTTCCCTATTCTCTATTTTAACCTATTTGTAAATTACAAATTGCTTTCAATTCAAACTATGATTCAGCATTAAATCGATATAATGCACAAAAAAAATGTTCAAGAGAAGAAAATGCAAGAAGCTACTTCAATTAATGGAATTAATTAGTTTAACGAATTTTAGACTCTTTTTTTGTTCTCACAATTGGATTATATTTAGGAGCTTTTTTATAGTAATTTATGAAAATTTATTAGAAAATCTTCACTCTGTTCGTCTTTATTTTCTTGATCTTATGATCATATATTATGTCATCAAAAGCAGTTTCTTATTATGATTGGTCATTAGGGTTCAAAAAAAGCTTAACTCCAAACTCAAATGAAGATTCATTGCTATCCAATGAAAAAAATTCTTTAGGGCTTTCTAAAAATGATTTCAATGAATTTCTAAAGAATTGGAAAGAAACTAACTTATAATTATTATTATTTAGATGTACTCTTTTTTAAATTTATCCATACTTTTAATACGTTTATTATATTAACTCTACTGAATATTAGTATAAATTAGAGAAAGAAAAGTTATGAATTTATGAAGGACCGAGATATAACATAAATATCAAAATTCCCCAAATCACTAGCATTACTATTAATGTTATGGTAATATAAAATCGCCATTTAATTGAAATTTTTTGCTTTTTCTCAATCCTCCACACATAAATCGCAAGGATTAAGCCTAAGATCACGAAAGATGAGAGTACTAAGAATGCTTGTAGAATGATATCATCGCTAATTATAGGTAATATAAGTGTAACAATCACAATTGTAATTCCGAACCAAGCTGTACTAAATCGAATCATTCGTGTTCTAAAGATTATATCTGGATCTTCAGATTTCGTTCCAGGAAAAAGTCCGACAATTAAACCGAATACGGCTAAACCAAATAAAGGCGCATGAGGAGGATTAATTACGCTCAAAGGAACGGGGAGAAATATAGGAACTATAGACGACACATATCCCAATAGACTACCGATGGTAGCAGCTAAAAGTATTTTAAGTGTGACGTAATTCCTCCTTAAGAAATTGTAAATTGAATTCAAGATCGAGTTAATGAAGGAAATTATAGCTTTAAAGAATTTTGAGATATAATCAACGATATGGCTGAAAAATTCCCTCAATTCTTCTAACAAGAAAGTATAGAGATAAATAAGCGTCCCAAGCACTAATATACTGTATCCTAATGCAGGAATATTTATTTGATCAGTGATAACTAACAATTCGATGAGAAGTGAAAGCGTATAGAAGAATGAGATGGTTCTCTTTTTTTTATAGGGTTTTTTGATGATCCCCAACTCAATCGTGCCAATAAAAGCTGAAAATGCAACATTTAGCGGAAATTGCGCTTGGAGGTATGATTGTAATAGAATAAAAATATCTATTGGGATTCCAAACCCAAGAATAACTAATGATGTAGAAATGATGCCTTTCGACATTTTTATGCTTAAAGCATTAATTTTCTTGTCAATTTTTACCATTATGAATAATAAAAATAAAGACAATAGTATCAAGTTAAAATTTATCAATATTGTTTGAAGTGTAACTTCAATGCTCACAAAATAAACAGGCCACGATGAAATATTGAAATATAAAATGGATATAATCAGATTTCTAAAGGTTTGCCATTTACTGATAAGTTTAGTTAAATAGAATAACTCTAATTCTACGATGAGGATCACTAAGGGAATCAAAGTATAAGTAAGTCCTGTACTAAAAATAAATGTCAATAGCGATGGAATTGAAAAAATATTGATAAATATTAGTGAAATGACAATTAGTGGCATTGATAAGCGACCAAGGAATATTAATATCGCCCTGTCAAGTAGGGAGATTAAATGGAGTAGTAAACTAATCAAGAAAAATGAAGTTAAAATATCGAAACCACTAAAAATTAAGAGAAATCGAGAAACTAAAAAGACTAACACAATATAGAAAGCATTTCCAATTACTCTTTGTCTCCTTACAGCCCCATATTGGTAATTTTCAGCCTTGGTGGGGGTTATATCACGCTTCATTCTGTAATAAACGTAATTAGAATAGAACTGCATCAAAATAACTATTAGGTAAAAAATTTCTGATAGTGATAATAAGTATATTATATAGATTAATGAAGCTGAAATAACGAGGTAACTTAGAAGATGTATAACGTATCCAAATTTTTCCTTTAATCTCTTAAAAGTAACTATTTCTAAAATGCTTAGTCCAAACAATACCAATTGGGAATATAATAAGCTCTGGAATGGATCTTGATTTAAATTGAAATAAAATAATCCAAAACTTAACATAGTAATTTCAAGATACAAACAAAAGTCAACCACTTTAAACAATCTTGAAATTAATAATTTTCTTGCTTCATTCATCATATATTTTCTAGCAATATTTAGAGGATAAACACTTAAAACGGTTTCGATGAGAGTAATTAAACTCAACCAAAAGAAGTAGAGGTTAATATCACTCAAAATCATTATATTAACCATAAAAGCAAGTGAAAATACCTGCAAGGCAATAAAGGAGGGGACAAGTAAGAATTTGACTCTTAAAGATTTTTCAATAGTTCTGTTGACGGTTCCATTTAAAAAGAAAATAAAGAAAGAAAACGATAATAAATACAAATATAGATTATTAAATTGAAAAATATAATCTGTGACTAACTGTGTGCCTAATAAACTTAATAATACAAAAATCGAATTTATCAAGATGTTATTGATCATTTGCTTAATTCTTAACGCTTTAATATTATTGAACCATTGATAATGACTTAAGAATGAAAATAGAGATCGTATCGTATAAAACTGCATGGCAAGGAAAAAGATTATGATAAAGTTGAAGATAATGGTGTTAATCTGGCCAAATAGAAAGTCAAAGGCTTGAATAAAAATAAGCATAGATAAAGTAGTATAACTAAAAAAATGACTGAGTTTCATCAACTTAATATTGACCTTTTTAACAACTCCCAAATCAATAACAGTCAAGATAAAAAAGACCAAGATGGTCAAGATACTTGAATATAATTGATATAATGCTAAAATATTAAACCAAGCAAAACTCAATATTGAGATTTCAACATATAAAAGGTAAGTTAAAGGTGGAGCGTAGTTTAATACCCTTTCTTTACCCTCCTTCTTTATTGATAGAGAGATCAAGCTAAAAGTGTAATATAATAATATCGTTTCGATAATCAATATGAACATTAAATAAAATAGATCAGATAAACCAAGACTAAAAGCCCATAATCCGAATAAATTACCTTGAAAAGCCAAAAATAAGCCCATTCTTGTAAAACTCCTAATTTTACCTTTTAGTTTTTTATTGAAAACGCTAATAAGAATAAAATAGAATAAACAGAATAAAGTTAAACCCAAGAAGATTGATGCGATTTCAACTAGAGAGAAAATTGCAGGAATTATAGAGCCAAGGCTTAAAGAACCATAAAGACTTATAAGGATATATAGAAAATTTGATAACATGAAATTCAAAATTGACTTATATCGCATAAGTTTTTCCAGATCATATTTATTCAAGGATTTTAAAATTGTATAGGCGATATAAACTGTATACTTTTGAAGTAATATAAAAATAAACGTATTTAACCATATCATGTAATCATACTGTTCTAAAAATATACCATTCAAATACCAATATAAGAACACAGTTGAAGATACATAACTAACGAGGTTTAAGAGAACATTAAACCAGTACTTACGTTTTTTCACTAGGAGATTTTCAAAGAATGTTAATACAAATAAAATTAATAATGAAATAAAGAGATTTAATGACGGATCTGGGATATTTGATAGTAGAAGTGATAGGGCAAAGCTGTCAAGGTATAAAATTAAACGTAAAATTGCTTTAAAAGTTATATTTACTTTCATGAATTGATTGAGGAAACTAAAAATGAAGATACCTAGTATGGATAGAATCAGAGCATTTATCAATGGATTAAAAAGCACTAATAAGTGGAGAATTAATGAGGTTATAGGGATCGGAAGTAAATAAGCTAAGATAAATTGGTAAATTTTTAGTTTAAATGAAAGAAATATAATATTTGTGAATAGGAATACGGATATGATTAGGAACCAAGGATTTTCTAATATTAAATAATTCAACAATATGGATGAAATTGAAAGCGAAGTTCCTAATGAAATTGCAATAAATGCAATTATGGAAGAAACGGGCATAAAGTTTTCATAAGAACCCCAAAGCATTTTATAGCGATTAAAAATAAAAAAAGTTAAACCACCAACACTTAATGCTATATACAATGCTCCAATATCATATGGAAATAATTTACTATAAATATGGAAAGACATAAGAGCAAATGAAATAACTAACGCCCACGAAATTAAAAAATTCATAAGAATTTTGTTAATCTTTAGTATTCTAGACGAAAATGATGAAGCAGAGATTATAATCACTGTTAAATATAGAGCTCCTATTGGATCACCTCTAAAAACAGTAGCGATGAGAATAATTTGATATACCATTATGGAAATCCCTGTTATTAATGTAAAATAAGCTATGATTAATGAAAGATTCCTCTTATTCCTCATATTGGGGAAATATGATAAAAAGATAAGGGATAAACCTATTACACTGATATCAATAGATAAAACAGTAGTAGAATCGAACCCCATTGATATAAAGGTGAAATCAATAAAGGAAATAGTAATTATTGTAAAAAGGATCCAGAACGCCATCAATACTCTCCAAATTTTAAGTTTATAAACTAATGGCATGAGCAATATGAATGAAAAAATTAGAAATGAAGAATTTATCAATAATTCACTTCCAAAGAATAAGGATTGGCTAAACCAATAGAGTAAACCGAGATTTAATATCCAAGCAGCAAACAAGACCGTAGTAAAATGAGCTCTTATCCAAGTATACCAAAACGGAAAGGATAAAATAATACAGATTGTAATCGCTAATAGGGTTGAGGCAGGAATATTGATAAAACCAAAAAGCTCTAAAGTTCGTAAACTCAAATTTGCCAAAGATTGATCAATTACAGCATAATTTATTATTGGAAATAAAATCCAGGCCCAAAATCCCGTTTTCCAAATCGCTCTTGAAAATTTCCATTGATATAGTCCAATTGCTATAAAGAAAAAGAAAATTCCTATGTTTAAAGAAATAGTTAAAGGTAATACTGAAGTTCTAAGTAAGGGAAACGTTGCGTAAGTGAAATAATATACGAAAATGGGAACACTTAAAATCAAGAGGGGTAAAACGATAAAGAATGATAATTTTCTAAACCTCTGAGGAGATTGATTATAAAGAGATACAAACGCAAATCCTGTCAAACTAAAAGTGGAAGTAAAACTCAGAATCGGTTGATATACGGGGCTATAAGGAGTGTTATTGAAGAGCATTCCATAAAATAAAAAGCTAGTAAAATCAAATACTGCCAAAACAACACAAGGTCTGATAAATAATTTGTATCTATTATCTCTCTTTTGATAATAATGATTACCAGTTAAAACCAAGAAAATCAATAATGAAAAAGTGCCGTTATAGAGTAAACCAGGAATAACGAAAAATCCAGGGATCAGCGAACATGCTATAAATGATAGGAACGACAGAATTAAATAAACACTAAACTTTTCTATGTCATTAACTTTCTCGTAATTAGTTAAAATTGAAATGAATAACACGGATAAAAGGGACCCGGTTAATATAATATAAAGATATCTCCCCCCTAAGGTAAGCAAAATTGAAAAATCTATTGTTATATAGATGTATAATGAAAGTGTAAACAACATGTAAATTACCCACCTAATAATAATACTATGATTCCTGCGATTTAGCAAAACAATCGCAGCAATAAACCATAATATCAGGTTTAAATAAAAATCAATGAAAATAAATAGAAATAAGACTAGTGCAGATTTGAAATAGAGTTTTAATAAATTAAATTCAAAATTTGCTTCAAAAACGTCTTTCAATCTTATAAAAACGTAATCAAAGTAAATAATGATATTACTTATTAGTAAAAACCAAAATAATAGTAGATTTTCTGTGAAAAAAGGACTAATCCTAAGATTCCAGAAATATAGAAGATAAAGCGTGATCAAGGAAATGTAAAATGAACTTACAAGGGTGCTTTTGATAATCTTTTTTGTGGTGCCAAAAATTAACCTTATATTCTTAATAAAATTCATCGTAATAGGGCTTAATACCGAGAATATCAATATTGATATACTCCAAGCTATGATTGGAGTATCTATAAAATAAAAATACATATACACGCATATCGTGCCCTTTATTATAACCCAAGAAATTAAAATAATCCAAGTTCTAATTTTTTGATATTCTATCTCGATTTTCTGCGTGATTAAAAGAATTAAAAGTGTAAGTAAAAAGAACACTTCGAACTGAATTATTTCTGGTGATAAAAATAGTAATGGTATCAGATCTTCAATTATATATGAAATAGGCGATAAGAAGGCAGAAATTAATCCTGATATTGAGAAAATGAATGCGAAAAAGCTAATGTTTTTATAAAATTCATAGATTTTATAAACTTTGTAATAATCAATTTTAAGATCCTCGTTTTCAAAGACTCTTTGCTTTATATCTTCTATTATCGTAAGGCTGTTCAGATTTATTATGAAAAATGTAATAAATGAGCTCATTAACACCATATAGAACAACTGATCAATAAACATTGGAGCAAATGTGATAAAGATAGTATTAGATGCGATAATTGATAATAAATTCCAACTAATCAACTGGATAGTCTTTAAAGCAATAATTCGACCTTGACCAACTTTTAATTCATCAAATGTGTACTCTAAATACTTTAAAAAACAGTATACTAATACAATTGAAGATATGATGATATAGGGTAAATAGTTTTCAAAAAGAGAAAATTCATAAGCGAACAATGCTGGTAGAGCTATTATAAAAAGTGAAATTAAAATTCCGTTGATGTAGACATAATTTTTACTCAGAAATCGCTGAAACATCTTTCTTTTAATTGAATGATATAAAGGAAGTAGTAAAAAGGTAAGAAAGCTTATTATTGTAATGTCCCATTGCAAAAACAAGTTATTGAAAATACTATTTACAAGATTTAAGATAAAGTATGAAAAAGTAACTGAAGTGAAGATTAAAGATATCAGGTTTATTCTTCGACTGAAATCAGTAGAAAAAATAATCAACTTACTTGCTAAAGCCATTATCACTAATGTTATTAAAATGAATGCGAAATAACTCGAAAACCACATCTGCCATAACTGCAATGGTTGTGGAAAAAACAGAAGTATTATGGTTAATAGAAATGAGTAAAATTCAGTAAAAAGCGTAGTATAAAGGATAATCGCAGATTTCTGTGTTAGGTGAATTATGGGAAGGTATTTTTTTGCTAACCCTCTCTTGATATGATTATAGAGAGTTATGGTTATATAAATCAGATCTGCAATAAAGGCAAGAATGTAAAATACCATGGAAGAATAAAACAAATTATAAAAGAATGATACTATGAAGAGAAACAATAAAAGCATCAAGCTAAACATTGAATAATAGCTATATCTATAGTATACTTCCCTTTTTATGACTTTTTTCGCCGCTAAATATCCGAAAGGGATGTAAAAAATGACTTGAATAGACATTACAGATGCATAAAGATTAACATACCATTCAGAAAGGGATAATGTTGAAAATGGGATAATTATAAATGATTGAAATAAAAATATAGACACGTAAATCGCAGCAAAAAAAAGCGTAAATGATGTGATGCGCAAGTTAATTAAATTAATCGTTTTAAAGCGTAAACTCGCAAAATTAGTCATTGCTGATAAAATTAACGAGGCAATTAGGAAGGAGAGAAAATTATCACCAGTGGTTGATAAAGTAAAGCTAAAGAACACGAGGAACAGTAGTATACCAATTGGATAATACATTAACTTTACAAATTTTATATAAAATTCTTCAGAAACATATCCGAATTTAACTCCTAACTTACCTATTCCAATATAACAAATGATTAATGATAAAAGTATGAAATTAATTCCAAAAAAAAGATCAACAATATTGGTTAACAATATGAAGTGAATAATAAAAGAGAACGAAGTCAAACAAATGACATTTAACACGAGATATAGATAATCAACAAATTTCTTTTTATCAATAAGTTTTGCAATTACTAAGAACCCTATTGGAAGTGTGGTCACAATTGAAGAGAAAATGATTAAACCATAAAGGTAATAGAGATTTTGGTAATTTGTCAAGAAATAAAACATTTCTAAGACAAACCATCCGAACATGACAGTGAAAATATTAAGAAAACCCTTTACTTTCTTAATTAAAGGTGATTTTGAAGGGGCCGCTATATTTATAATTAATGATATAATGCATGTAGATAAAAAATAGGCTAAAATCTTAAATTCGATTTCATCTAAAAAGACTTTTTCAATGAGATATTGTGATGATAATATAAAAATTTCAATGATTAGCAAAAATCCATTCAAATTAAAAAGTTTGAAATATGTATCTTCACTCAATCTACCGACTTTTTTACCAAACCAAACTGTGAAGAGAATCAAGATAGATAGGATAAAGAAATCGGGAATTATTGTAAAAAGCGTAACTCCACTTTTCAACGTATTAACTAACAGTACAGAGAAGATACTGAAATCTAACAACCAAATTGTATTATATATATTATTTACTAAATTTTCCTTAGTGAAAAGTTGTATGATGTAATTAAACCCTGAAAAAATGATATATAAAATGGAAAAACCAATTACATAAGCAACCATGGTGTTAAAATCAAAATTTAGATTGAATAAATAAAAAGCAAGTCCAATTATGGCTAAACAATTGATTATGAAACCTGTTCTTAAAGTTTTCCACGATTTATTGTAAAAATGCCGGAAATAAAGTAAATATAGAGAAAATAGGGAGCCAATTAACCCTGGAAGGATGTAATGTACTATGAAATTGTTAATACTATCTATAGGTGTTGTTCCAAAGGCTATCTCTTTGAAAAATATATACGCGATACAATAAAAACCTGAAATCGCAAGGATGTTTTGGACAATTAGAACATTCTTTTTGCTATAATATTCATATTTTGTAAAGATTTCTAAACCAAAATACAAAGAAATTAAAAATATAGCAAATTGGATGAAAGGATCTAGAACTGAAAGGATTTGAAAGGATATAATTGCTAAAAGGAAAATGGTGTTGATTAGATGCAGATGCCTAGCATAACTTTTTGGAAGATATTTATATTTTTCTTCTACTCTTGTAATTGTAAAAATAATAACTAAAGCTAGAAAATTAAAGTATAGTACTTCTGGGATACTGAAAGAATAGTAGAAGATATAAGAAGGAATCAATATCATAATTAAAACAGTTAAAAAAAAATTCCACTTTACTCCAAGCTCACGAGAAGGATACTTTTCTGGGTTTAATCGATTTAACTGATTGAAATAATAAGATTTCAGATAAATATCAATTTTAAAATTAAAGATTAGAAGAAGAATTGTTATGAAGAACGCATTAATTAATGAATTAGGTCCAATCGACCTGAAGAAAACTGATAGAATTCCAAAAGGAATTTGAATTAATATGAGAAAATCCATTCTGACAATGGATTTTACGAAAGCTTGTTTATAGAGGACTAAATCCTCAAGAAAACCACCTTGATTAGATATTGCGTACTCAATCTTTTTAACGTATGGTTTAGTCGTTCTTAACGCTATTATATAAAATAAAAGGTTAGTAATAAAAGCAAATGACCAAGATATGTTAATATTCAATAGTTGCATTTCAAAAGTGAAGGATAAAAAAGCTATATGAACTGCGTAGTTCATAAGGATTATAAGATTATATGGTTGTTTTATCGTATCTTTAAACCTATTAAAATGTTTAAAGCTCGAATCAGAAATGCTGAAAAAGTCTATTGGTTGTGAAAAAAAATAAAGATATATGCTATTATATGTTAAAACGAAGGTGATCAATGGTAGTAAATTTAATTGATCTTGATAATATTGTGGAACAAATAACAAAAACACCGGAGTGTATATAAGCGAAATTAAGGTTATCAAGAATAAGATATGGATCCTGACTCTTGGATTGTTTATTTTGTTTTGAAATATTGATTTATTCCGATATTTGTCAAAGGGTCTGTAAAATATGAGAATTGACACAAGAAACATAATAGCAGAGAGAGCGAGGGGTATGACAAAATCAGAAACTCCGAAAATAGAAGTTATAACAAACCCAAAAAGAAAGAAAAACAACACTGCAACTAAAGTCGGAATGAAAATGATATAAACCAAAAACCACAAAAATTTCCATAAAGATTCCGTTGCTTTTACAATTCTCTCTTGAGAATTTTCTGTTCCTTTAGATTTCATTTTAAAACCCTCATTTTTTTATTCTTGTGTTATAAGACAAAACTCATACAAAAATGTTATGCAACATATCACATTAGATTTTTTAGCTTAAAAAGAAGATATCAAGGATTTAGGGTAAAAATTAGAATTTACACCTTATTTTGAAATTATGAGGGTAGGAAAACTTGATGAATGGGAAAAAACTCCCATAAAATTTATAAAGTAATTCTCCCTTGATCTTTTTGAACATAATGTTTATTTCACATCATAATACTACATGCACTCGTATTGGCTATAAGAGAGCCATTATTCCCGTAGTATTATGAAGAGAGAACGAATCCTTTTCTTTTACTCCTTTTTATAACCTTGTAGGATTTGTTCTCTTGACATTATTACTTCCCACAGAATATAAAATAGGACTAAAGAACTGGATTAATTATCTGCGTGAGATTTAAAAAAGAGTGGAGGTGAAAAAAACGCAAAAGGAATATGCAGAAGGATTTGATCCAAAAGTTATATTAGATTATTATAAAGATTGGAGTTCTGAAAATAGCCCAGTAATGATGGTCTTGGATAATTATTATGAATATCCTGGAGCTATAGAATCAGAAGATCTGACTAAAATGGCATATTTAAGGAAAAAATATCAAAAATATTCAAAATGACACAATTCTTTTTAATTTCTTATTTTCTAATTTAATAGAGTATTAATTCTTTCGATAGCTTCTTTTATCCGTTCTATTGGTTGTGTTAAAGCAAATCGAACGTATCCTTCACCATATTGACCAAAACCAGTACCAGGGGTTAGAATAACACCTACATTAATAAGTTCCTTGACAAATTCCATGCTATTCATGCCTTCTTTCGGAATACGTGTCCAGACATAAAATGTTGCTTTGGGCTTTTCAGTCTTCCATCCAATTTGATTCAACCCATCAACTAAAACATTTCTCCGTTCTTGATAAACTTGAACAGTTCTTTTGACAATTTCTGGTTTTTTATTGGAAGTGTAATCATTCAATCCTCTAATAATTGCTTTTTGAATGAAAATCGGGCATCCTGAATCTATTTGAGACTTCACTTTTCGTATCCCATTTATAATTTTTTCATTTCCAACAGCCCAAGCACAACGAAATCCTGTACAATTAAACATTTTAGATGCACTATTAATTTCCACGTGATCTCTATTGATTTCAAGCAATGAAGGGGCAATATATTCATCGAAAGTAAATTCTGAATAAGGATTGTCATACACGATAAAAAAATCATAATCTTCCGCATAATCTGTCGCTTTTTTCAGAAAAGAATTTGGTGCAATTGCGCCTGTTGGATTGTTAGGGTAATTTAAATACATCATTTTAGCCTTTCTGAGAATTTTAGTATCGATACTATCTAAATCAGGCAAAAAATTATTTTCTTCATTCAATGGCATCAAATAGGGGATTCCATCGCATAATTTTGTCGCTCCGTTTTCATATACGGGATATCCGGGAGTTGGAACCAAAACGATATCTTTGGGATTGATAAATGCTCGAGCTATATTGGCAATCCCTTCTTTACCTCCTATTAATCCCGTGATCTCGGTTTCGGAATTGTAATCCAAATTAAATCTTACGGCATACCATTTCTGGATCGCTTCTCTAAAATCTGCTTCACCCATGCTTGAGGGATAATTCTGATTCGGTTGCAGTTTTACTTGTTTTATGAGCTCATCCAAAATCACCTTTGGTGTCTCTAAATCAGGATCTCCAATCCCTAAAGGGATGAGATCGACGCCTTGTTTCTTTTTATTCATTTTCAACTGTTCAATTTCAGCAAAAATATATCGAGGGAGTGTCTGAATTCTTTCCGCGTATTCTATTTTCATAATACTCACTTAATTTTCCAATCTTTATTTGATAAATTCCTTTTTATTATAATGAAAAATTCTAATTATGAATAAATAATTATAAAAATTGTAAATAAATATATTTCCTATCCGCTAAATAATTGATGTAATATGGGACGTAGCACGCAAACGAGATTTATTAAACACCCCCCAAATAACTTTTATTTCCATCCTTTTAAGGATGATCTATCAATGATTAAATTAAGTCTTGCAGAATTTGAAGCAATGAGATTAAAACATTATCTTGATCTGTCTCAACAAACTTCAGCTTCAACAATGGGCGTCTCACAACCAACTTTTTCACGGATTCTAGAAAATGCACATAAAAAAATGACGCAAGCTTTGATAGAGGGGAAAAAAATTACGATTCATGGCGGTAACGTTGATTATAAAAAAAGTTTCATAGGTTTTGGTTGTTTGAATTGTAATCATGAATGGGAAGATGTAACTGCTTCTATAGGTAAAAAAGGTAATTGTGTAAAGTGCAATTCGGAAAAAATATATTATTTGGTAAGAGAACCTCTTTGAAATTTTCATATTTATATTATTAAAAATCTAATGATAATTTAGGATTATTTATCTAATTATTACATGATTTCGTGTGTAATGCGAGTTAAATTAGAGATGGTGTGAAATATATGACAGAACCCCAAGATAAAATATGGTATAAAGTGGCTAGGACAATCGTAAAAGCAGGTCAAATGCCAATGCCAATTAGTGAAGAATTAATCGAACTCATACAGAACATAATAACGGAGGAACAAGCTCAATTCATTTCGTCAGTGTTTAAAAAACCCTCTTTAAACAGTGATCAAATCAAGTCAAATACAACTCTAAATAGCACTCAATTAGACAACATGCTGAAAATTCTGATGGATAATGGTGTTATTGTTGGACTTCCAAGCAGAAGAACCGGTATGATGGTTTATAGGCTCTTAGGACCATTTCCAGGAATGTTTGAATATACTAATCTTAAAGGTGAAACTGATGAGAAACATAAAAAAATAGCTCATCTTTTTGAAAACATTTTTGTTAAAATGAGAGAAGGAACGCAAAACAATTACGATAATTTCGTTAGGCAATTTGAACATTTTCCTCCAGTAGTAAGAATAGTTCCCGTCGAAGAAGAAATTGGAGATGTCCCAATTGATATGGTTATACCACACGAAGAAGTATCAAAAATAGTTGACAAGTATGATGACATCGCTCTTGCTCATTGTTACTGTCGACATTCTCGAGATTTGTTGGATCAACCGTGTAAAATCACGGATGAAAGGGAAAATTGTTTCCTCTTAGGAAAGAGTGCACAATTTGCAATAGAACACAAGTTTGCAAATCCTATATCAAAAGAAGAAGCTAAAAGAATAATAAAGAAAGCATCTGATGAAGGTCTGGTCCACAAAGCATTTCACGTTCATTTAAATACTGAATTGGATGAGGAAGCCATCTGTAATTGTTGTTCATGCTGCTGTGGAATTTTCCAATTATATTCTCGTGGTGTTATGCCTTACCATTGCTATACTAATTACTTAG
>CAZOYD010000025.1:28066-29860 GCA_964583985.1 uncultured archaeon | reverse complement strand
TTCCAATTATATTCTCGTGGTGTTATGCCTTACCATTGCTATACTAATTACTTAGCGAAAGTTGACGAAGAAAATTGCTTAGGTTGTGGTAAATGTGTTGAAATTTGTCCCATGCATACTATTGACTTGATTGATGCTATAGCAAAAGTAAATGAATTGAAATGCATTGGATGCGGATTATGCGCTCATCATTGCCCAGAAGAAGCGATTCAGTTAAAAAGAATAGAGAATCGAGAAGTATTTGTTCCACCTCCTAAAATAAAAGTTGATTAATATTAAGAGTGATAATTAACTCATGCCCGATAATAATTGGTATACACTTGCAAGAAGGATCCTTAAAGCCGGAGGTCCTCCGGTACCAATAAATGAGAATCTAATAGATTTATTGAAAACTTTAATTAATGAGGACCAAGTAAAATTTCTTTTAAATTTTAGAAAGCCACTCAACTTTGAAGAAATTCAAAAAAAGTCCGGTTTAGATGAAATAGTATTAAATGAGACGTTAGCAACTCTTATGAATGTTGGTTTATTGACAGGGATACCAAGTCGAACAACAGGGATAATGGTTTATAGACTTGTAGCATTCTTGCCTGGGTTGCTAGAATTTACCCTAATGAGAGGAGAATCGGGACCTAAACAAAAAAAGATCGCAAAAATATGGGAACAAATTTTTAATGATGCAACCGAAATGACTCAAAATAATTATGATATTGTGGTAAATGCTTTTAAAAATGCTCCCGCTATAGATCATGTAATTCCAATTGGAGAGGAATTAGAGTTATCTGAAGATACAATCATACCAAATGAAGAAATTGAAAAAATACTTGATAAATTTGAAGTTTTTAGTGTTTCATATTGTTATTGTCGCCACAGGAAAAATCTTTTAGGAGATCCTTGTAAAATAAATGCTCCATTGCAAAATTGCTTGAGTTTTGGCAGAACAGCTAGATTTGTTATAGATCACGGATTTGCAAAAGAAATTACACGAAACGAAAGTTTAAAAATCTTGAAAGAAGCAGAAGAATTAGGATTAGTCCATAAAACATTTCACGCCAATGGAGACCCAGAATTAGAAGAACTCGCCATTTGTAATTGTTGTCAATGTTGTTGCGGTAGCTTTGGAAACTTCTATCGCGGCGCAGCACCTACATCTACAATGAGTTCTTATATAGCTAATATAAATCAACAATCTTGCATCGCTTGCGGAATCTGTTATGAGGTATGCCCGATGAGTGCACCAATATTAGTAGAAGATCATTATGTTATTGATATTGAAAAATGCCTAGGGTGTGGAGTATGTACTCAAAAATGTCCCGAACTAGCGATTAAACTTCAAAAAACGGATCTCCGGAGAGTTTTCATCCCTCCCAAGAAAATCCCAATTCATTTATAATAATTCGAGAATTCATTTTCCCTTAGATTTAATCAACAGAGATATTTAGCAAAAAAATCTGCAACATTTAACAATCTATTTGTGTTAAGCTCCATTGCTAACCTTACACATTCTACACTTACAATGAGCGTTTCATCCGATTCTCTAAAGATTTCATGTTGAAAGGTAATGGATGATGTTCCTATTTTTTTAATCTGAGTTTCTACAATGACATAATCTCCAAACTTGGCTGAACCTTGGTAGGTTATCTCCACTTTTTTGACTCCGAAAACAGTGCCTTCATGGACGGTATCCTCGATTCTTTTTGGAGATAAAATATTGTTCATAAAATTAACAAATCCATCATCAAAATATACCATGTAATTTTTAAAATGGACGATTCCCATCATATCAGTATCATT